>NZ_JACYMG010000004.1:0-442721 GCF_020858035.1 Janthinobacterium sp. EB271-G4-3-2
GCATGCCGCCAGCGTTCAATCTGAGCCAGGATCAAACTCTTCAGTTTAATCTCTGTTACTTTGCCGTTTTACCGGCACCGTCATTGCTGACGGGTCGCTCACTCAAAAAACTGACAGGCCACTACTTGCGTAGCGCCTATTTCATTATTTCTTGTGAACATTTGATATTTTAAGTTTTACAGCGATCCGAAGATCACTGCTGCACTTACATCAAATGCCCACACTTATCGACTGTTAATTGTTAAAGAACTGTATTCGGTTACTGCTTTCGCGCTATCGACAAAGCGTTGTGTTTGTCAGCTGCGAAGAAGGAAGAGTATGAAGCATTTCACTACATCCGTCAACTCCTTCTTTTCCTGCTCATCGCCGTTTCCGGCGATCCTCAAAGCCGCATTTGACTGCGTCTCATTGGGGAGGCGAACTATAGCAAAGCGCCCCGGGAGTAGCAAGGCTTTTCCCGGGTATTTGCGGCCAACTGCTACAATTTCGCCCCCTCAGCGCAAATTCGCGTCCCACCATAGAAGATTCACCATGAAACAACAAGCTCAAGGATCAGGCCTGACCCTGAAACGGGCTGGCTTTACCACTGGCTTCGGCGTGCTCGCCGCCACCCTCGGTTCCGCAGTCGGTCTCGGCAACATCTGGAAGTTCCCCTATCTGACAGGCGCCAATGGCGGCGCCGGCTTCCTGCTCATTTATTTACTCGCTACCTTATTAGTGGGACTACCCGTGATGATCGCGGAAATCACCTTGGGACGCCGGGCCAAGGTCAATCCCATCTCGACCATGGAGCAGCTGGCACCGAAGGGCAAACCCTGGTGGCTGGTCGGCTTCATCGGCATGATCGCCGCCTTCCTGATCGTCGCGTTTTACTCGGAAGTGGTGGGCTGGGTGTTTGCCTATATTGCCAAGGCCATCGATGGCTCCATCCTCAGCAGCGACAAACTGGTGACGGAAGCGGCCTTCGCCTCCCTGATCAGCAATCCTCTGCAATCGCTGTTGTGGCAATGGGGCGTGCTGCTGTTTATCGGCGGCATATTGATGCTGGGCGTGACCAAGGGTATAGAGGCGATCGCCAAGAAACTGATGCCGCTGCTGTTCCTGTTACTCCTGCTGCTCTGTGCGGTCAGCCTGTCGCTCGATAAGGCGGGCGAAGGCCTGGCCTTCCTGTTCCGTCCTGATTTTTCCAAGCTGACGGCCTCCGTCGTGCTGACAGCCATGGGTCTGGCCTTCTTCAAATTGTCCGTCGGCATGGGCACGATGATGACCTACGGCAGCTATTTCCGTGACGACCAGAATATCCCAGTCACGACCTTGCGCGTGATGGCGGCCGACCTCGGTGTATCAATGCTGGCCGGCATCGCCATCTTCCCCGCCGTGTTCACATTTGGCTTCGCACCCAGCGCGGGACCGTCGCTGGTGTTCATCACGATTCCCGCCGTGTTTTCGCAAATCCCCATGGGGCAAGTCCTGATGGTGGTGTTCTTTATCCTCGCCGCCGTGGCCGCCACGGGGGCGATGCTGTCGCTGATGGAAGTGCCCGTGGTGATTTTCCATGAACGTTTTGGCTGGACGCGCACCAAGGCAACGGTCGTGACCATGCTGCTGCTGGCCGTGCTCGGTTCCGTGTGCGCGCTCAGTAACAGCACCCTGGCAGACTTCAAGCTGTTTGATTTGAATATGTTTGATCTGTTCGACTTCGTCTCATCGAATATCTTCTTGCCCTTGGGCGGCATCGCGATTGCCTTGTTTACCGGCTGGGCCTGGGGCAAGCAGCATTTCATCGATGCGATCAGCAATCACGGCCAGTTGCAGAACAGACAACTGGCACATGTGCTGCTGTTCCTGCTGCGCTTTGTCTCGCCCGTCTTGATCCTGATCGTGATGCTGAAGGGCCTGAACGTCTTCTAGTCAGAGCACCCGGGTGTAGGTCTGGCGCACCAGCACCCGGTCGCCGCAATCGAAATGCCACCATTCGCTGTTGATGCCAAAGAAACCCGCCTGGAACATGGCCTCGCGCAAAAGGCGGCGATTGTCCACTTGCTGCTCCGTAATTTCTCCCCTTTCCAGCATCACCAGCTCCAGCGCTGGATGCGAGCGCTCACTTAGATCATCAAAACCCGTGCCCATGTCCAGTTCCTGCCCATCGGGCCCGACGATGGTGATGTCGAGCGCCATGCCGAACGAGTGAATCGAGCCACGCGACGGCTCGGCGATGTAGCCGAGCAACTCCGTTCCCTGCAGCGCATCCCATAGTTGCTGCTGCACCCGCTGCGGGCGCAGGGCGTCGAGCACCAGTAAATGATGATCGGGCCGCCGCTCGGCCAGCCACGCCACGGCCTGTTCCAGGGCCGCGGCCGCATTGCAGTGCAGCCAGGCGCAATCGATGGGGCTGTATAGGTCGCGGCCGACGAAATTGTCGGGCGTGGCATAGCGCAAGTCGACGGCGATGCCGGCGATGCTGCTCAGGTGGCGAAATTGCGGATCGCTGCCGACCGCTTCCAATTGCAAACTTGCAACAGACATCAGACTCCTCTTTCCAGGCAATTGCGCGCCGCCACGCCGATGCTGTCGGCCAGGCGCCGCGCGCCATGCGACAGCGGCGAGTGGCTCGCCGTCAATAAATACAGTTGGATCGGTATCGTCGGCGCCCAAGGACGGCGCTGCAGCCGCTCGGGCGAACCGGACGCAGCCGTAAACGGATCGACCACGGCCATGCCGGCGCCCGCTTCCACCAGCGAGCGGGCGATTTGATAGGTCTGCACTACGGTGGAAAACACGGGGTGGATATCCTGCGCCTCGCAGGCGGCGATCACCAATTCACCTAGCGGATCGTTGTCCGTATGGCCGATCAGCTCGCCGTTCAGGCCATGCGCCGTCAACGGGGTGCCGCAATCGGCCGCGCGCCAGGTGCCGGCCGGCGCGATCACCGTCATGACGCCCTGCGCGATCGGTTCGGCCACGATGCCCGGATGGCGCGGGTCTTGCAGCGACACGGCCAGGTCCGCTTCACCGAGGCGCAAGGTATTGACGATCTCGCCCGTGTGGTGGGTGGCCAGCTGGCAACGTGTATGGGGAAAGTCGCGCCGCCACTCCGTCATGGCAAACGGCAAGACGCTGATGGCGATCGTCGGCGTGGACACCAGGCGGATGGTTTCCACGGCATGGCCCTTCAGGCTGGCCGCCAGGCGGCGGATGCCCAACAAATCGCGGTTGAGCTTTTCCGTCTCGACAAACAAACGGTGCGCCTCGGGTTTCGGGTACAGCTTGCCCCGCACGCGCTCAAACAGCGGCATGCCCAGCTGCAACTCGCAATGTTGCAAGACCTTGGTCACGGCCGGTTGCGAGATATGCAGCACCTGAGCGGCGCCGCTGATGGTCCCAACTTGCATGATGGCGTGAAACACTTCGATATGACGCAGCCGCATGAGCTATTCCTTTACCTTGCCGTGGCCGCCTGGGCCGTCAACGTTCAGCATATAAGAAAAAGTCATGGGCTGGAACGGCCATGCTACTTTGCAACAACAACTGGCGCCGGCGTCGTCAGCACTTCCAGCAGGGCCGCCGTTTCGCCGTCGGGTGTGCCGTCAAACAAGGTGTTGCGGTATTTCATCTGGAAAGCGATCAGCACATTGCGCGTCGCCTCGTCGAAAACGCCCGTGTTCGGCGTCGCATAACCGTGCTGGGCCAGCTTTTTCTGGAACCAGACGGCGTCCGGTACTTGCTGCTCAAAAATAAGGCGCTGCGCGGCAACACGGTTCGCATCGGGCCAGACGATCAGGCCCGCATCGGCCAGTTGACGCCATGGGAACAACGGACCCGGGTCCTGCTTGCGCTGCGGGGCGATCTCGTTATGGCCCAGGATATTTTCAGGCGCGATGTTGTAGCGGGCCTGGATATCTTTCAACAGTGGAATCAGCTCATCAATCTGTGCCTGGGGAAACGGATACCAGAGGCGGCCTTCCGGCGTGTCCTTGTAGCCGGGGTTGACGATCTCGATGCCGATCGAGCTGACATTCAACTGTGTATAAGTCTTCCAGTTACTCACACCCGCGTGATTGGCCTGGCGCGATTCGTCGACCAGCACGTAAAACTTCGGCTTGTCCGTGTCCGTCAGCAAATAATGGCTGCTGACCACTTGTTCCGTCAGGATCTTGATCGAGCGGGGCAGGTCGCTGACCGTGTAATGGATGACGATGAATTTCACGCGCGCGCTCTGGCTGCGCGCGCTCAAGCTGTGGTCGAGGTGCGGCGCGGGCGTGGTACAGGCGGAGAGCAGGGCCACCAGCAGGGCGAGGGCGATTTTTTTCATGAAAGATCCGTGTTCGGGTTAATAAAATGTTCAGTATTGGCCTGTGTATTGACCGCCGTCTTGACGGCTATCCTGGCCGCCGCTTCATGTGGATGGGCAACTTTCTGTTCCATCGTCAACGATACAGGCAAAGCGGCGCGCATGGCTGATGCGATGGCTGGGTGCAACTGCGCCGCACGGCCCGCCAGCATCACGGGACGCGGACCATGGCGCGAGACCAGTGCCAAGGCCAGGCGCGCCAGTTCCTGTCCCGCGCGCTGCAAAATGTCCAGCGCCAGCGGGTCGGCATCCGCACTGGCGGCCACGGCCAGCGCCAGCCGGCCGATGGCGCCCCGGTCCTGGCCATACATGAAGGCGCGCGACAGCGACCAGTCGCTGCCGCCCAGTTGCGCAAACACGGCCTCGGCCATGGGCGACGCTTGCCAGCTGCCCGGCGCCTCGTCTTCGCGGCGCCAGATGTGGCGCAAGGCTTCGCGCGCGATCCAGTAGCCGCCGCCGCCATCGTCGAGCAGCACGCCGCGCCCGCCCGCGCGGTGAAACACGCCATCCGCATCGATCCATGCGGCAATCGAGCCCGTGCCAGCGTAGACCAGATAACCTTCGCCGGGTTCAAAACTGTCGCGATAAGCGATGTCGATATCGTTGCCCAAGCGGACATCGCCGGCGTCCAGCGCCAGCAACTCCGCCAGCATGTGCGCCAGCGTCACATCGTCGCCGCCAAAGCCCGTCAAGCCCGCCACCACGGCGCGCGGCTGGCCAACGGCCAGTACAGCCTGAGACAATTTCGCAAACGTGGCGTGCACGGCTGCGCGGCCCACATCGCTGCTCATTTGCAAGGCAGACAAACCTTCCACGGCGCCGTCCGCCACGATGGCGCCATCCGCGCCGGCCAAAGCCCAGCGCGTCTGCGTGCCGCCCGCGTCGATGCCCAGCCCGAGCACGGCAGTGTCAATATTATTTGCGGGGAAGGAAATCATGGCATGAGTGTAAAGCCAAGCGGGGCTTGCAGGCATGAAAGCTTGCGCATGTTTCATGCCTGCAGGTTATGGATTGCCGGTAAACCGGCAAATTACTTGGCGGCAACCGTAAACGGTGCGCGCACAGTGACGCGGGGGCTTTCATTGCCGAGGCGGTCCACGGCGCTGACCACCACCGCATTGACTTTACCAATAGCATCGTCGACCAGGGTCAGCTCGCCTTGCACGCCGGTGACCACGGTAAAGCGCCAGTCTTCCCCGTAGCGAGCCCAGACCGCGTACTGCGCCACGGGTTTGCCGCCGCCCGCCGTCAATTTGATGTTCAGGCTGGTGGAATCGCGGCGCAAGGCCAGCACGGGCGTAGCCGGTGCTTCCTTGCCCAGCCATGGCGTGGCGGGAATCAGGGCAGGGCTTTGATACACGGTCGCCTTGAGTTGCTCGCTGACACCCTTGCGGTTCTGCATCAGCGGTACCATGCTGAAATGCACTTGGCCATTCGCGCCGGGGCGCGTGCGCGTCACTTCGATCTGCTTGATGATCTCTTGCGGCGTGAAGGACTTGGCGGAATTGTCGATACGGCTCGTGTACAGGCCAGGCCACACGTGGCGGCCATACGGGTTTTGCGCCAGCCAGTAGTCGAGCAGCACGCCAAACGCTTGCGGCGCCTGCGCCACGGGCCAGTACAGCTGCGGCGACAGGTAATCGAGCCAGCCCTTGGCCAGCCACAATTCCGCGTCCGCATACAATTTATCGTACTGGCTGAAGCCGACGATGCCGGCAGGGCGACGGTCCGGACGGCCGATGCCGAACGGGCTGATGCCAAAGCGCACCCAGCTCTTTTCGCGGTGGATGCCTGTATACAAGGCCTCGATCAGCTGGTTGACGTTCTGGCGGCGCCAGGAAGCGCGGTCCAGCTGGCCGCCGGCCAGCAGATATTGCTGCCAGGAAGGCTCATCGGGAAACGGCAGTTCGCGCTTGGCGCCGCCATTGCCCGCGTCCAGCGCGGCTGTTTCCGCACCGGCGCCGGCGCCAGGCGCGTCGATCGGGTACGGGTAAAAGTAATCGTCGATGTGCACGCCGTCGATATCGTAGCGGCGCACCACGTCGAGCACCACGTCCGTCGTGTGCTTGGAGGCGGCGGCGTCGCCCGGGTCCATCCACAGGTAGCGGCCGTATTGCTTGACGGATGCCGGGTTGGTGGACGCGAAACTGTCGCGCGCCAGCGGCGACTTGGCCGTCGCGTGACGGGCCCGATACGGGTTGAACCAGGCATGCAATTCCAGGCCGCGCGCATGCGCCTGGGCCACCCAGAAGGCCAGCGGGTCATACAGGGGCAATGGCGGCTGGCCTTGCTTGCCCGTCAGGTATTCCGACCACGGCTCCAACTGCGACGGGTAAATCGTGTCGGCGCTAGGGCGCACTTGCAGCACAATCGCGTTCAGATTCAGGGACTTGGCACGGTCGAGAATGGCCAGCGCTTCCGCTTGCTGCTTGGCGACCGGTAAATTGCTGCGGCTGGGCCAGTCGATATTGGCCACCGTCGAGACCCAGGCGGCGCGGAATTCGCGCGGCGCCGGCGGCGGCACTTCGCCCGTGATGTGCTGCACGGGCGGCACGGCTGGCAAACCTGCTGCGCCCGGCGTCACTGCGGAGGGGATCCTGGTGCTGGTACAGCTGCTGAGCAATGTGGCGGTGGCCAGCGCGGCCAATACGCCGGCGCTGGCGCTCAGGCGTTTTTTAAAAGTAGACAACAAAACAATTCCTTGCAGTGATGAAGCGCAGGTCTATCGGTGCGGGCATTTTACTGTGCGCCCGCCATCCATGCGGGCGCACGGTTCAAAAGAATCAGGCCTCGGCCTTCTTGCCGAATTCGGGATCGATCTTGACCAGCGCGGCCATGATGAAAGCAGGAATGGTGGCGATGCAGACCCAGATAAAGAAGTGCTGGTAGCCGAGCATTTGCTGGATCCAGCCGCTGGCCATGCCCGGCAACATCATGCCCAGGGCCATGAAACCCGTGCAAATGGCGTAATGGGCCGTTTTATGCGCGCCATCGGAGACCATGATCATGTACAACATATAGGACGCGAAACCGAAGCCATAGCCAAATTGCTCCAACGCAATGCCACCGGCGATCACATAAATGCTGCTGGGCAAGGCGGTGGCCAGGTAAACAAAGACCAGGTCGGGCAGGTGGACGGACAGCACCATGATCCACAAACAGCGTTTCAAACCGAAGCGGGAAATGATGAATCCTCCCAGCAAGCCGCCCAGGGTCAGGGCGATCACGCCGATGGTGCCATAGACGAGTCCCACCTGTTCCGTGCTGAGGCCCAGGCCGCCCTTGGCAACAGGGTCGAGCAGGAATGGCGCGGCCAATTTGAGCAGTTGCGCTTCGCCGAGGCGGAACAGCAGCAGAAAGCCCAGGATGACGAAAATATCCTTCTTTTTGAAGAAGGAAGCAAAGGTGGCGACGAATTCTTGCAGCGGAGAAATGCCGGCGCCCTGGATGCTGGGGCGGTCGTCCTTCGGTTTCGGCAAGACAAAATAGTGGTACAGGAAGAGGGCGATGAACAGGCCCGCCAAAATCGCGAACACGACGGACCAGGCCAGCTGCACATTGCCCGTCGCATGCGTCAGGTAGCCGGCCAGATACACAAGGCCGCCCTGGCCGGCGATCATCGCCAGGCGATAGAAAGTGCTGCGCACGCCGACAAAGGCCGCCTGCTGGTGCTCTTCCAGGCCCAGCATATAAAAGCCGTCGGCGGCAATGTCATGCGTGGCGGAACTGAAAGCCATCAGCCAGAAGATGGCCAGGCTGATCTGGAAAAAGTGCGGCAAGGACGTCGTCAGGGCCACCAGCGCCAGCGCGGCGCCGATCACCAGCTGCAAGCCGACGATCCAGAAACGCTTGGTGCGGTACATATCGATGAAAGGCGACCACAGCGGTTTGATGACCCATGGCAAGTACAACCAGCTCGTGTACAGCGCGATATCGGTATTACTGAAACCGTAGTTCTTGTACATGATCACGGACAAGGTCATGACCACTACATAGGGGATACCCTGGCCGAAATACAGGGAAGGGATCCACAGCCACGGCTTATTTGACGGCTTATTTGCGCGCGCCGCGGCGGTTTGTTTCACTAGCTCCATACATCCTTCTTTGTCTCCCAGACAGAAGAATGCCGCGCCATCGGATCACGCCGCCAGTGCCGCCCGCACACTGCCGTTCGCGCCGGCCAACAATGCCTGTGCCTGGTTTGTGTTGATTTTTTTTATCAAGGCAACAATCGCCACCTTGACGTGATAGTGGCATTGCTCCAGCACGGTCCTGGCCTGCACTTCGCTGGCGCCCGTGGCGTGCATGGTCAGACGCACCGCCCGCCAGATCAGTTTGGCGTTGGTCGGCTTCAAGTCTACCATCAAGTTTCCGTAAGTTTTATGCAAACCCACCATCAGCGCGCTGGAAATCGTGTTCAGGGTGATTTTTTGCGCCGTGCCCGCTTTCAGGCGCGTGCTGCCGGATATGACTTCCGTACCCGTGTCGAGCACGATACCGCATTGCGCCTCGTGCGCCACGGGGGCATCCACATTGTTGGCGATGCCTATCGTCAAGGCGCCCGCCTGGCGCGCGGCCAGCAAGGCGCCCAGCACATACGGCGTGGCGCCGGAGGCGGCCAGCAGGATCACGACATCATTTGCTTGCGGCTGCAAGGCCAGTAAATCCGCCTCGCCTTGCTGCAAATCGTCTTCCGCCCCTTCGACGGCCGTAAACATGGCGCCCGCGCCGCCGGCCAGGATGGCGACGGCCCGCTCGGGCGGCCAGGAAAACGTGGGATTGAGTTCAACGCTGTCGAGCACGCCCAGGCGTCCCGACGTGCCCGCACCCACATACAGCAGCCGCCCCCCGGCCGCGATGCGGGGCAGGGCGGCCGTGATGGCGGCGGCGATGTCGGGCGACGCCAGCCGCACGGCCTCGACGGCCCAGAACTGGTCATCGACCAGCGCCGCCACCAGCTGCTCCACCGGATACAGGTCCAGATCCGGATGCCGCCGGCTCGGAGTTTCAGTTTTCAACATGATTTCAGAACATGGTTGAAGGTGAAACCAGTTTAATACCAACGAGCAATATCAGCCATGAAAGGTTGGCGGGCGGGCATAACGGGAGTTTATGGCTGGTGCAGGAACGTGGTGTACTACATGTACTTCGATACGTTCCCGTTTGTGTCTATACTTGGGTTCGACGCCAACATCAACGACATTCCCATGATCGCTCGCCAATTGCTGTTCCTGTTTAGCGCCCTTGGCGCCATCAACGGCATTTTCCTGGCCGTCTATTTTTTCAGCCGCCGGCCTCGCTGCCTCGCCGACTGCATGCTCGGCGCATTGCTGCTGGCCGTCGGGGTGCGCACCGCCAAATCCGCCTTCCTCTTCTTCAACCCGGCGATCGCACTCGAATTCCGCCAGCTGGGTCTGTCGGCCTGCCTGCTGATCGGTCCCTTGACCTATCTCTATGTACGCTCTTTTCTGGCCGGGCTCGGACAATTGCCTGCCGGGCAACAATGGCGTTGGCATCTCGGCTTGTCCTTCCTACTGATAGGCATAGGCGTTGCCTTTCCGTATGCCGCGTATCGTTCTGTGTGGAACCTGTCGAGTCATGCCATTCATGTGTTCTGGCTATGCTACCTGCTGGCGGCCGCCAGGCTGCTCTGGCAAAGCCGCCGTGCATGGTTGAACGACGGACAGCGGATGGCGACCAGCAACGTGCTCCTGCTGAGCGTCTTTGCAGGCAGCTGTGTCATGCTGGCGGCGTACGCGAGCACGCCGTTCACGTCCTATATCGTCGGTGCCTTGTCGTTCACCTTCTCGCTGCATGTCGCGGTCATGGTTTTTCTGCTGAGAAAAGAAACCTCTACGCCTGCCGAGCCAAAACAGAAGTACCAACATAGCCGCCTGACGCACGCCGATGCGCTTGCCGTGCTCGCTGCGCTGGAACAACAGATGACCGGGCAGAAATCCTATCTGAATCCGAATCTGACCCTGGCCCAACTGGCCAAACGGGCGGGATGCACGCAGGCGCAGGTGTCGCAGGTACTCAATGACAAGCTGAGCAAGAGTTTCAACACCTACGTCAACGAATACCGCATCGCCGAGGCGAAACAGGTGTTGACGGGCGAGCCGCAACTGAACATGGATACCGTTGCCGAGCGCTGCGGGTTCAATTCCAGTTCCACCTTTTACTCGACCTTCAAAAAAGTGGCTGGGCAGACTCCCGCCAGCTTCCGCGCCCAATCCGGCCAGGCCGTCAGGGCCGTTTCCGCGTAAAACCGCTCCGGAATCGCCATTCCGGAGTCTGACATCCTGATTGGCGACATCAATTCCCCTGCGCTTCGCTAAATTATCGACCACCAGCGACCTGAAATAGTCGTTGCTCCGATAAACGAAATTCTTTATGCAGGGTAAAACCATGATCCAGTTTTTAGTGCGAACCGTACTCGCCTGTTACTTGCTTGGCATCACCGCCGTCGGCACCGCCGCAACCGCGGACCAGGACGAACATGCCATCCAGGACACCGTACGCTTGTATCTGCATGGCACCAGCTTCAACGTGCAGGGCGAGATCAACCAGGCCTTCCATGCCAACGCCCGCCTTTACCTGGACGGCAAAGACGATGCGGAATGGGAGTTGAGCGGTCCCGAATACGCCAAACTCTTTAGCGACGAGAAAAAAGGGCAATTCAATGGACGCCACGGGCGGCTGATCAAGGTGGAGGTGAACGGCAAGGTGGCCACCGCCAAGGCCGAGATCCATATTCCCCGACAAGGAGTCCGCTATGTGGATGTCTTCCTTTTGAAAAAGATCGCCGGCAACTGGAAGATCGTCAGCAAGTCGGCCCATCGCGAGCAAGCGGCGCGCCACGCACGCAAGGTGTTGCTGGTCGTGTCGAATGTGCATCAATATCCCGGCACAAAAGTTAACGCAGGCAATAATTTTCCCGAGCTTGCCTATACCTATGATGCATTTCGCAAAGCAGGGTACGCGGTCGACTTCGTCAGTCCCGAGGGTGGCGCCGTTCCGTTGGAAATGATCGTCACGTCGGACGAGTTGCTCAAGAAGTATCTGTACGACAGTGATTTCATGTGGGCACTGGCCCATACCAAACCCGTCGCCGAGGTCAAGGCAGACGAGTATGCGGGCATGGCTTTCGTCGGCGGCGGCGCGGCCATCGTCGGCATTCCGGACAACAAGCCGCTGCAGGACATCGCCTTGCGTATCTATGAACAGCAAGGCGGGGTGATCGCGGCCATCTGCCATGGCACCGAGGGCATCAAGAACCTGAAGCTCAGCGACGGTACTTTCCTCATCCAGGGCAAGGTGCTCACCTCGTTCCCCGATGCGTTTCTCAACAAGGAATCGCCGGTATACAAAGCCTATCCCTTTTCGGCGGAAGGCAGCATCAAGCGTCAGGGCGGCATTTTCAGGCACGGTGCCAGCGGAAAGAGCCACGTCGAGGTCGATGGCCGGCTGGTGACCGGCATGAGCTGGGAGTCGTCCGTCGGCGTAGCGGAATCCATGATCCGCCTGATCCAGCAGTAAGTTTATGGCGCGCGGCGCATTTCCGCCACAAAGTCGTAATGGTCGCTGCGGCAATACGAATGCGTGAGTTCCACCGCTTCGCCCGTCTCCAGATAGGCGATGCGCGTGATGAACAGCACGGCCTGGCCATCGGGGATACCCAGTTGCTTGGCCAGCACGTCCGTCGCATTCATGGCGCGGATGTGCTGCAAGGCGCGCACGGGGGCCTTCTTGATGCTGCTCAAGTATTCATACAGCGAGTCGCCCATGGCGTCCGGGTCCGGCACCACGCTGAACGGCAGCACGCTCACTTCATACGCCATCACCACGTCGTCGGCCAGGCGCAAGCGCTCAAGGCGCGCCACTTTCGTGTTCTGGGCCAGGCCCAGGCTCAGCTGCTCATCGCTGCTGGCGATGACGACTTCACGCTTGAGCCAGCGCGAGCCGGGGCGGTAGCCGCGCTGCTGCAGCTGCTCGGAAAAGCTCGACAGGTTCGACAGCGGCTGCTCGATGCGCGGGGCAATATAGTTACCCGAACCGCGGCGGCGCACGACGAGACCTTGCTCGACGAGCTGGTCGATGGCCTTGCGGGCAGTCACGCGCGATACGTCGAGCAGTTCGGACAGGGTACGTTCGGATGGCAGGGCCTGGTCTACCTGGTAGCGGCCGTTGCGTACGTCATCGCTCAGCTTGCGGGCGATCTGCATATATAAAGGCGAATTGTCATTTAAATCGACCTTGAGTTCTACGCTGGTCTGGCTCATACAGTTCTCCTTGTCCTCCTAGTGTAATAGCGATGGCGCTTGTGCGTAGCCCGTCCACCCATGAATAAATGGAAAATGGCCATAAATAACGGTTATACACTTAAAAAAACAATGTTTTACCGTACGTATAGCTTTGCATTATAGATAAATAAGCAATTTTCATTGGCGTCGTGAAGCATCCCGCCCTATGCTGGCGATGCCTCCACTACGCCGTGAACAGGGAAACATGCACAATACAATGACGGGTTTGCTGGGCTTGCTGCTGTTGGGCACGACCTGGAGCGCACTTGCCGCCCCGCCCGGTGGCGGCAAGGACCAGCAGCGCGCGCTCGATGCCACGCTATCGACCATCGTTGATGATCCGCTCCACCCGCTGGCCAGCCTGTCCGTGCTGGCCATACGCCACGGCAAGGTGTCGTATCAGCAACAATTTGGCTACCGGCACATCGGCGCCACGCCGGCGGACAGCTTGCCCGTGACGCCGGCCACCCTGTTCCGCATCGCCTCGGTTTCGAAGATGATGACCACACTGGGGTTGATGCGGCTGGTCGAGCAGGGCAAGCTGAGCCTGGACCAGGACGTGGGCATCTATCTGGGCTTTTCCCTGCGCAACCCGCGTTTCCCCCAGCAACCGTTGACCTTGCGCAGCCTGCTCAGCCACACTTCCTCGCTGCGCGACGCGGGCGGCTATTCCTGGGGGCCGGAACGCAGCCTGCGCGACGTGTTTACGGCCGGCGGCGACAGCATGTGGGACAAGCAAACGGCGCCGGGCCGCTATTTTACGTACGCCAACCTGAACTGGGGCGTGATCGGCACGGTGATGGAAAAAGTCACGGGCGAGCGCTTCGACTTGCTGATGCGGCGCTTGCTGCTCGATCCCCTCGACGTGCGCGGCGGCTATCATCCGGCGGCATTTTCTACGGAAGACGTGGCGAACACGGCCACCCTGTACCGCAAGCGCACCTTGGACACGGAAACCTGGCAGCCGCAAGGACCGTGGATCGCGCAAGCCGACGATTTTTACCAGCGTCCGCCCACCGGCCTTGCCAACTATGTGATTGGCAGCAACGCCACCGTCTTCAGCCCCACGGGCGGCTTGCGCATTTCCGCTGCGGGATTGGGCAAGGTCATGCAGATGCTGCTCGACGGCGGCCGCTACCAACATCAGCAACTGTTGCAGCCGGCCAGCATCGCCCTGATGTTTGGCCGCCAATGGCAGCTGGCGCCCGATGCCAGCAATGGCGACAGCGAGCGGGGCCTGTACCGCGCCTGGGGCCTGGGCAACCAGCAGTTCGATGCGGTGGCGGAGCAGGGCAACGGCCTCGTCGAAGGCGCCAGCTTCACGGCCGTGGGCCATCTGGGCGACGCGTATGGCCTCGTCTCCGCCTTCGTGCTCGATTTCAAAAACAGGAACGGCATGGTGATGCTGGTGGGCGGCACGGGCAGCGATCCCGAGCAGTATCCGGGCACGTATTCCGCCATGGGGCGCAGCGAGGAACGGATACTCACCGCACTATACCGTGGTGCGATGGACAACAATCAGCCATTGCATTGAAATGGTGCATTCCTGGAAGTTATGGCTGCACCATGATGTTTCATTGGCTGCGTTGGCGGCCAGCCTCTAAGCTCTTCCCGAATGCTCCCGCACCATGGGAGCGCAACGCAGCGAGGCAACATGCAGCAACAAGTCATCATCATCGGCGGCGGCGTCGTCGGTCTGACATCGGCCTGGTGGCTGGCCGAGGCCGGCTACAAGGTCACTTTACTGGAACGCAATGAACAAGTGGCGATCGCCGCCAGCTACCGCAACGGCGGCCAGCTCAGCTATCGCTATGTGGCGCCGCTGGCGGACGCGGGCGTACCTTTCAAGGCCCTGCAATGGCTGCTGCAGAAAGACGGTCCGCTGCGCTTCCGCCCCGAGGCCGACTGGCGCCAATGGCGCTGGATGGCCAGTTTCCTGCGCAATTGCAACAGCGCCAGCAATGCCCGCACGACGGCCAAGCTGCTGCAACTGGGAGAATGGAGCCGCGCCGGCATGGCGCAACTGGAGTTGACCGTGCCGCCGGAAGCGTATGCCCGGCGCGAGGCGGGCAAGCTCATCGTCTACCGCTCGCCCGCCATCTTCCAGCGTGCCGTGGCGCGGCCCGAATCGGAAGAGGCGCGTGTCGTCTTGTCGCCGCCGGAAGCCGTGCAGCGCGAACCGGCGCTGGCCGCCTTGCAGGGTTCCCTGGCGGGCGGCATCTTTACGCAGGGCGAAGCGGTGGCCGATTGCCACGCCTTTTGCCTGGCGCTGGAAGCGCGCCTGCTGCAGCACCCGCATTGTTCGCTCTTGTTAAAAGGCGAGGCGCGCCGCCTCGTCACGCACAAGGGCAGGATCACGGGCGTCGACACCAGCCTGGGCCTGTTGCAAGCGGATCACTATGTGCTGGCGGCCGGCATCCAGAGCCGCGACCTGGCCGCCACGGCAGACATCTACCTGCCCCTGTATCCGTTGAAGGGCTACAGCCTGACGGCGCCCATCCGCGCCCAGCACCGCGCGCCCGAGATCAGCATCACGGATTTCGAGCGCAAGGTGCTGTATGCGCGCATCGGTGGCGACTTGCGCGTGGCCGCCATGGTCGACATGGTGGGCGCCGACAACAGCATCGACTGGGGCCGCATCGCCGGCCTGACGCGGCTGGCGCGCGAAGCCATGCCGCACGGCGCCGACTACGACCAGGCCACGGCCTGGGCCGGCCTGCGCCCCGCCACGCCGAACAGCGCGCCGCTGGTGGGCGCCAGCAAAGTGGCGAACTTGTGGCTCAACGTGGGCCATGGCCCGCTGGGCTTTACCTTTGCGGCCGGCACGGCGCGCATCCTGGCCGACCTGATGGCCGGCAAGGCGCCGCCGTTCGCGCTGGACTTCCTCGCGCCTAAAAAATAGGCGGACCGGCGGCAGCGGCGACCGGCGCCGCCGTTATGGCGGATAATTGCGGAACTTTTCAGCTCCCCTATTTGCCAGCGCATGCCCACACCCTCGACATCTGCCGCCTGCCCCTGTGGCGGCGCCTCCTACGCCAGCTGCTGTGGCCCGTATATCGCGGGCGACGCCTTGCCGCCCACGGCCGAAACCCTGATGCGTTCGCGCTACACGGCGTTTACCTTGCGCGACGAGCCGTATCTGCTTGCCACCTGGCATGCCAGCACCCGTCCCACCGACGCTTTATTTGCCGAAGAAGAAAAAGTCCACTGGCTGGGACTTGAGGTAAAATCTGCTTTACGTTTACGTCAACGTAAAGCAGAATCAGACGATCAAGCCGAAGAGATACACCGCGACAGCGTCGAATTCGTGGCCCGCTACAAGGTCAACGGCCGCGCGCACCGCCTGCATGAAGTGAGCCGCTTCGTGCGTGAAGCTGGTGACGGTGGCATGCGCTGGTTTTATCTCGACGGCAGTTTTCCCGAATAGCGCGACCCGAGAGACCGGGCGATAATAAAAAGGAACCGCAATGCCGCACATCGAAAGCAAACTCAATCCGCGCAGTGAAGATTTCAAGGCCAATGCCGCGGCCATGCAAGCCATCGTCGACGATCTGCGCGACAAGGTGGAAAAGATCGCGGCCGGCGGCGGCGAAGCGGCTGCCGCCAAGCACCTGGCGCGCGGCAAACTGCTGCCGCGCGACAGAGTCCAGATGCTGCTCGATCCCGGCACGCCCTTCCTCGAGTTTTCCCAGATGGCGGCTTACGCCATGTACCAGGACGCCAAGGGCGTCGATGCGGCCCCTTCCGCCGGCATCATCACCGGCATCGGCCGGGTCTCGGGCCAGGAATGCGTCATCGTCTGCAACGACGCCACCGTCAAGGGCGGCACGTATTATCCGATGACGGTGAAAAAACACTTGCGCGCCCAGGAAATCGCCGACCAGAACAACCTGCCCTGCATTTACCTGGTCGATTCGGGCGGCGCCAACCTGCCGAACCAGGACGACGTCTTCCCCGACCGCGACCATTTCGGCCGCATCTTCTACAACCAGGCGAATCTGTCGGCCAAGGGCATTCCGCAAATCGCCGTCGTGATGGGTTCTTGCACGGCCGGCGGCGCCTACGTGCCGGCCATGAGCGACGAGTCGATCATCGTCAAGGAGCAGGGCACGATTTTCCTCGGCGGCCCGCCGCTGGTGAAAGCGGCCACCGGTGAAGTCGTGACGGCCGAAGACCTGGGCGGCGGCGACGTGCACACGCGCTTGTCCGGCGTGGTCGACCACCTGGCGCAGAACGATCTGCATGCGCTGTCGCTGGCGCGCACCATCGTCTCGAACCTGAACCGCACCAAGCCGCAGCAGATGGCGCTGCGCGAGTCCGTCGAACCGAAATACCCGACGCAGGAACTGTATGGCGTGATCCCCGTCGATACGCGCAAGCCGTTCGACGTGCGCGAAGTCATTGCGCGCATCGTCGACGGCAGCGATTTCGATGAATTCAAGGCCCGCTACGGCACCACGCTGATCTGCGGCTTTGCGCACATCTATGGCGTCAAAGTTGGCATCATCGCCAACAACGGCATCTTGTTCTCGGAATCGGCGCTGAAAGGCACGCATTTCATCGAATTGTGCTGCCAGCGCAAGATCCCGCTCGTGTTCCTGCAAAATATCACGGGCTTCATGGTGGGCCGCAAGTACGAAAACGAAGGCATCGCCCGCAATGGCGCCAAGATGGTGACCGCTGTCGCGACGGCTAGCGTGCCGAAGTTCACGGTCATCATCGGCGGCAGCTTCGGCGCCGGCAATTACGGCATGTGCGGCCGCGCGTTTTCGCCACGTTTCATGTGGATGTGGCCCAATGCGCGCATTTCCGTCATGGGCGGCGACCAGGCCGCTTCCGTGCTGGCGACCGTCAAGCGCGACGGCATCGAGGGCAAGGGCGGGCAATGGAGCGCGGACGAGGAAGCGGCCTTCAAGCAGCCGATCAAGGATCAGTACGAGCACCAGGGCCACCCGTACTATGCCACCGCGCGCCTGTGGGACGACGGCGTGATCGACCCGGCCGACACCCGCATGGTGCTGGGCCTGGGCCTGTCGGCCGCGCTCAACGCCGAGATCCCGGACACGAAGTTCGGCGTATTCCGCATGTAAGGGGAGAAGACCATGGAATTTGAAACCTTAAAGCTGGTCATCGAGGGCAATGTCGCCACCGTGACCCTGAACCGTCCCGACGTGCGCAATGCCTTCAACGAGACGACGATCGCCGAACTGGCGCGCGCCTTCGAGGGCCTGGGACGCAGCGACATGGTGCGCGCCATCGTGCTGGCGGCGAATGGCGCGGCCTTCTGCGCCGGTGCGGACCTGAACTGGATGAAGAAGATGGCCGGCTACACGCATGCCGAAAACCAGGCCGACGCGCTGCAGCTGGCGCAGATGCTGCGCACGATTTACCTGTGCCCCAAGCCCGTCGTGGCGAAGATCCAGGGCGACTGTTATGCGGGCGGCATGGGCCTCGTCGCCGCATGCGATATCATTCTGGCTGCGGAAGACGTGCATTTCTGCCTGAGCGAGGTGCGCCTGGGACTGATCCCGGCCACTATTTCACCGTATGTCATCAAGGCCATGGGCGAAAACGCGGCACGCCGCTATTTCCTGACCGCGGAGCGATTCTCCGCCCAGGAAGCGCTGCGCATCGGCTTTGCCCACGAGGTAGTCGAGGCAAGCGCGCTGGACGCGAAAACGGCCGAGGTGCTCAAGGCGCTGACGGGCAACAGCCCGCACGCCGTGGCGCAAGCGAAAACGCTGGTGCGCGAGATCGTTGGCCAGCCGGTCGATGACGCGCTGCTGGCCGACACGGCCGAGCGCATCGCGCAAATCCGCGCTTCGGAGCAGGGACGCGAAGGCGTGCAATCGTTCCTCGACAAGCGCAAGCCGAGTTGGCTCATGGGCTAAAGCCCATGGTCTAGGAATATCATTGGAGCAGTTTTGAAAGCAGAAAACCAATCGGGCTGGGTCGAACGCAGTCTGCGCAGCGTGTGGCATCCTTGCACGCAAATGCAGCACCACGAGACTGTACCGCTCATCCCCGTCAGCCATGGCCGCGGCGCCTGGCTGTACGACCACGAAGGCCGACGCTACCTGGACGCCATCAGCTCCTGGTGGGTGAACCTGTTCGGCCATGCGAATCCGCGCATCAATGCGGAACTCAAGGACCAGCTGGACCGCCTGGAACACGCGATGCTGGCCGGTTTCACGCATGAACCGGTGATCGAACTGTCGGAAAAACTCTCCGCATTAACCGGCGGCGTGCTTGGCCACAGCTTTTACGCATCCGACGGTGCATCGGCCGTGGAAATCGCCCTGAAAATGAGTTTTCACGCATGGCGCAACAGCGGCAAAAGCGAGAAACAGGAATTCGTCTGTCTGAAAGGCAGCTACCACGGCGAAACCATCGGCGCCCTCGCCGTCACGGACGTCGCCCTGTTCAAGGATGCCTACGGCCCCCTGCTGCGCGCCACGCAGACGGTGATGTCGCCCGACTTCCGCCAGGCGCGGGAAGGCGAAACAGCTGAAGATGTAGCGCGCCGCGCGGCCGCCGAAGTCGAGCAGCTGTTCCAGCAAAAAGCGGACAAGATCGCCGCCATCATCATCGAGCCGCTGGTGCAATGCGCGACCGGCATGGCCATGCACGACCCGCTGTATTTGTCGCTGGTGCGCGCCCTGTGCGACCGCTATCAAGTCCATTTGATCCTCGATGAAATCGCCGTCGGCTGCGGCCGCACGGGCACCTTCTTTGCGTGCGAGCAGGCCGGCATCTGGCCCGATTTCGTCTGTCTCTCCAAGGGCATCAGCGGCGGCTATCTGCCTTTATCGCTGGTGATGACGCGCGAAGACATCTACCAGGCGTTCTACAGCACCGACGTGCGCCGCGGCTTCCTGCATTCGCACTCGTACACGGGCAACCCGCTGGCCTGCCGCGCGGCGCTGGCGACCCTGTCGATTTTCGAGGAAGACGATGTGCTGGCGGCCAACCGCGTGCGCGCCGAAAAAATCACGCGCGCCCTGGCGCCGCTGGCGCAGCACGAGCGCGTAAAACACTTCCGCCAGCAAGGCATGATCTGGGCCTTCGATGCGGTGGACGCTGCCCCGGATTTTTCGCGCCGCTTCTTCAGCACGGCGCTGGAACACGAACTGTTGATGCGCCCCATCGGTTCCACCGTCTACCTGATGCCGCCGTACATCCTCGACGACGAGGAAATCGCGGGCCTGGGCCAGCAGACCCTGACCGTCTTCAATCATGTGATCGGGGCCTGAGATGGAACTGATCGCGCGATTGCAACAGCAGCTGCAAGGGCTGGAAGAGCGTAGCCTGATCCGCCGCCGCCGCACCGTCGACACGCCTTGCGCGCCGCGCCTGACGGTCGATGGGCGCGCCATGCTGGCCTTTTGCAGCAATGACTACCTGGGCCTGGCCGCGCATCCGCGCATCGTGGAAGCGCTGAAAGAGGGCGCCGACCTGTATGGCGCCGGCAGCGGCGCTTCGCACCTGATCAGCGGCCACAGCCGCGCCCACGCGCAGCTGGAAGAGCGGCTGGCCGCTTTCGTGGGCGCCAACCTGGAACAGGCGCGCGCCCTGTATTTCTGCACCGGCTACATGGCTAATCTGGCTGTACTCACGGCCCTGGCGGCCGGCGATGCAGAAACCGAGATTTTTTCGGAAGCGCTGAACCACGCTTCGCTGATCGACGGCACGCGCCTGGCCCGCGTCAAGACGCGCGTGTATCCGCACGCCGACCTCGATGCCCTGACGGCCCTGCTGGCGGCCAGCACGGCACAGACGAAAATCGTCGTCACCGACAGCGTCTTCAGCATGGACGGCGACCTGGCGCCGCTGCCCGCGCTGCTGGCCTTGTGCGAGCGCTATGGCGCCTGGCTGGTGGTCGACGACGCGCACGGCTTCGGCGCGCTGGGAGCCGATGGCCGTGGCGCGCTCGAACATTTCAATCTGCGTTCGCCCTACCTCGTGTATGTGGGCACCCTGGGCAAATCGGCCGGCGTGGGCGGCGCCTTTGTGTGCGCGCACGAAGCCGTGATCGACACCCTGATCCAGAAGGCGCGCCCCTACATCTTCACCACGGCGGCCGCGCCGGCGCTCGCGCATGCGCTACTGGCCAGCCTGGACATCATCGCCGGGGAAGAAGGAAAACAACGCCGGGCTCACCTGGCGGCGCTGGTGGCGCAATGGAACGACGGCTTGCAGCTGCGGCACTGGCAAGCCTTGCCATCGGTAACCGCCATCCAGCCCGTCATCATCGGCGAAAATGCGGACATGCTGGCCGTCGCCGCCCAACTGTACCAGCAGGGACTGTGGGTCGGCGCCATCCGCCCGCCCACCGTGCCGGCGGGATCGGCGCGCCTGCGCGTGACCCTGTCGGCCGGCCATACGGCGCAGGAAGTGGCGCAATTGATCAATGCAGTCAACACCCTGGAAAGGACTCGCCATGAGCCTTGATGACCCTATCGTGGCGGACGTGCTGGCGGACCTGGCGCCGGCCGTGCAACCGGCGCCGGCGGCCACCGGCCTGCCATCGCGCTTTGCCTGTTTCGTCACCGGCACCGACACGGAAATCGGCAAGACCCTGACCTCGTCGGCCCTGCTGCACGCGCTGGTCGCGCGCGGCGTGCGCGCCTGCGGCATGAAGCCGGTGGCTGCCGGCGCCGAAATGCGCGACGGCGAACTGCATAATGAAGACGCCGACAGCCTGATCGCCGCCGGCAACGTCACCATGCTGCGCAGCCTGACGACGCCCTACATGCTGAAGGAACCGGCCGCGCCGCATATCGCCGCCGCGCTCGAAGGCGTCAGCATCGAGTCCGTGCCGATCCTGGCCGCCTACCTGGAAATCGCCGCCGCCTCGGACGCCGTCGTGGTCGAAGGCGTGGGTGGCTTCCGCGTGCCGCTCTCCAGCGATTTCGATTCGGCCGACCTGGCGCAGCAGCTCGATCTGCCCGTGATCCTCGTGGTCGGCATGCGTTTGGGCTGCATCAGCCAGGCCTTGCTGACGGTGGAAGCCGTCGAGGCGCGCGGCTTGACGGTGATCGGCTGGGTCGCCAACACCCTGGAAGTGGAAATGCGCTTCCTCGACGAAAATATCGATGCGCTGATCGAGCGCATCCCGGCGCCGCTGCTGGGCAGGGTACCGCGCCTGGCGCACCCGAGCGCGGAAGCGGCGGCGGCGTATCTCAATTTCACCGGCTTGCCCAACTGGCCGGCGCAGCAGTCATAGAATTACACCGAACACTTAACGTAGCTAAAAAATAGAAGCGAAGGAATCACCATGTCTTTAGTCCAAGAAGCAGCAAAAACCGTCGAACTGCACCGCCCTGCGGCGCGCATCACCCTGCCCGAAGCGGCCACTTGGCCCATCGATGATGTGCTGGCCCTGTTCGACCTGCCATTCAATGACCTGATGTTCAAGGCCCAGCAAACCCACCGCGCCAACTTCCCCGATGGCGACGTGGAACTGGCGACCCTGTTGTCGATCAAGACGGGCGGCTGCGAGGAAGACTGCGGCTACTGCCCGCAGGCGGCCCGCTACGACACGGGCGTGGAAGCGAAAAAAATCCTCGACATCGACACGGTGCTCGACGCGGCCCGCCAGGCGAAAGCCAATGGCGCCACGCGCTTCTGCATGGGCGCCGCCTGGCGTGGCCCGAAAGACCGCGACATGGACAAAGTCGAAGAGATGGTCAGCAAAGTCAAAGCGCTGGGCCTGGAAACGTGCGCCACCCTGGGCATGCTGGAAGAAGGACAGGCGGACCGCCTGAAAAACGCGGGCCTGGACTTCTATAACCACAACCTCGATACGGCGCCCGAGTTCTACGACAACGTCATCTCGACGCGCGAATACCAGGACCGCCTGGATACCTTGGGCCGCGTACGCGAAGCGGGCTTGAAAGTATGCTGCGGCGGGATCGTCGGCATGGGCGAGACGCGTCTGCAACGCGCGGGCCTGATCGCCCAGCTGGCCAATCTGAATCCGTATCCGGAATCGGTGCCCGTCAACCACCTGGTGCAGGTGGAAGGCACGCCGTTGTTTGGCCTGGAAGCGCTGGACCCGTTCGAATTCGTGCGCACGATCGCCGTGGCCCGCATCACCATGCCGAAAGCGCGCGTGCGTTTGTCGGCCGGCCGCCGCCAGATGGGCGAAGCCGTGCAGGCGATGTGCTTCCTGGCTGGCGCCAACTCGATTTTCTACGGCGACAAGCTGCTCACCACCGACAATCCGGAAGCGGAAGACGACCGCGTCTTGCTGGGCAAACTGGGCTTGCAGACACGCGGCGCCATGCTCGAATCGGTACAGAAAGAGAAGTGCGGCTGCTGATGACAGCCTTGTCGGGTTACGCCGTGCCGGCTAACCCGACCTACGAATACCGCCTCACCATGCGTAGATCGGTTTGGCGCGTAGCGCGTAAACCGACACACCAGCAGACAAGGTCCGCCAAGAGACAGCTGCCCCTTTTTGAGAGAATAGAGAGAGACCATGTTCACTAAAATCCTGATCGCCAACCGCGGCGAAATCGCTTGCCGTGTCGCCGCTACCGCGCGCCGCATGGGCATCCAGACCGTCGCCGTGTATTCGGAAGCGGACGCCAATGCCAAGCACGTCGCCGTGTGCGACGAAGCCGTGTTGATCGGCCCCGCGCCGGCCAAGGAAAGCTATCTGTGCGGCGACAAGATCATCGCCGTGGCGCTGGCCACTGGTGCGCAGGCGATCCACCCCGGCTATGGTTTCCTGTCCGAGAACGCCGACTTTGCCGACGCCTGCCACGCTGCGGGCCTGGTCTTCATCGGCCCGCCGGCATCGGCCATGCGCGCCATGGGCTCGAAGTCGGCCGCCAAGTCGCTGATGGAAAAAGCCAATGTGCCGCTGGTGCCCGGCTACCACGGCGACGAACAGGATGCGGACTTCCTGCATGGGCAGGCCGACAAGATCGGCTACCCCGTGCTGCTGAAAGCCTCGGCCGGTGGCGGCGGCAAGGGCATGCGCGTCATCGACAACAGCGCCGACTTCAAGGCCGCGCTGGCGTCGTGCAAGCGCGAAGCGATCAGCTCTTTCGGCGACGACAAGGTGCTGGCCGAAAAATACCTGTCGCGTCCGCGGCATATCGAAATCCAGGTGTTTGCCGACACGCTCGGCAACTGCATCTACCTGTTCGAGCGCGATTGTTCGGTACAGCGCCGTCATCAAAAGGTGCTGGAAGAAGCACCGGCGCCGGGCATGCCTGCCGAGCGCCGCGCCGCCATGGGCGAAGCAGCCGTCGCCGCCGCCAAGGCCGTCGGCTATGTCGGTGCGGGCACGGTGGAATTCATCGCCAACCAGGATGGCTCGTTCTACTTCATGGAGATGAACACGCGCCTGCAGGTCGAGCATCCGGTGACGGAAATGATCACCGGCACGGACCTGGTGGAATGGCAGCTGCGCGTCGCCTTTGGCGAACCGCTGCCGAAAAAACAGAGCGAACTGGCCATCCACGGCCACGCCATCGAAGCGCGCATCTATGCGGAAAATCCGGAGAAGGGCTTTTTGCCATCGATCGGCACCCTGCGCCACATGCGATCGCCATCGGCCGTCACGTTCGAACTCGGTGGCACGATGGTGCCGGCGTCCGTGCGCATCGATTCGGGCGTGCGCGAGGGCGATGCGATCTCGCCATTCTACGACCCGATGATCGCCAAGCTGATCGTCTGGGGCGCGGACCGCCGCGAAGCGCTGGCGCGCATGGCGCAGGCGCTGTCCGACTACCAGATCGTCGGCCTGGCCAGCAATATCGCCTTTTTGAAACGCCTGGTCGAAGGCGAGGCATTCAGCTCTGCCGATCTCGATACGGGCCTCATCGAGCGCAATCAAGCGTCGCTGTTCCCCGCCTTGCAAGCGGCGCCCGACACGGCCCTGGCGCTGGCGTCCGTCGCCCTGCTGCTGGAAGAAAAAGCGGCGGCCGAAACGCAATCGGCCAACCGCGCCGACCCGTGGGGCAATGCCCTGGGCTGGCGCCTGAACGGCACCCTGGGCCGCAGCCTGTCGTTCGCCGATGAATTCACGCAGGCGGGCGACAGCAAGGCCTACGCAGCGCGCGTTGCCTACAAGACGGATGGCTGGCTGTTCAACGGCCAGCCCCTGACCTTGACGGCGCGCACAGGCGACGAGCTGCATATCAAGCTCGGTGAGCGGGCCGTTCACGGCACCGTGCGCCGCGATGGCGAACAGTTCCACGTGTTTACCGGCGGCTTGCACCATACCTTGCATTACAACGATCCGATGGCGCATGCGGGCGAAGTGGAAGCGGAGGGCGGCCGCCTGACGGCGCCGATGCCGGGCAAGGTCGTCGCCGTACTGGTGAACAAGGGCCAGGACGTCAAGAAGGGCGAGCCTCTGGTCATCATGGAAGCGATGAAGATGGAGCACACGATCGCCGCGCCGCACGACGGCCTGGTGGAAGACGTGCTGTATGCGGTCGGCGACCAGGTGGCCGATGGCGCGCCGCTGCTGGCCTTCAAGGCTGCCGCATAAAGGTAAGCACATGCGCATCCTGTTACAACGTTCGGACGGCAAGGAAGCGGCGTGGATCAGCGACTTCCGCGACTTGCTGCCCGAGGCCGACATTGTCTTCTGGCGCGAAGGCGAAGCGGTTGAACCATGCGACTACGCCGTCGTGTGGCAGCCGCCCGCCGCCATGCTGCCCGAACTGGCCAAGGTCAAAGCCATTTTCAACACGGGCGCCGGCGTCGACGCGCTGTTGAAGTTTGGTGACGCGCTGCCGGCCCACGTGCCGCTGGTCCGCCTCGATGACGCGGGCATGGGCGTACAGATGGCCGAATATGTGAGCCATGCCGTGCTGCGCCACTTCCGTCGTTTCGACGATTACGAGGCGCAGGGCCGCGCGGGCATCTGGCAGCCGCTGCCCGCGTTCGACAAGGCGGACTTTCCCGTCGGTGTGCTGGGCATGGGCGTGCTGGGTACCCGCGTGCTGCAAGCGCTGGCGCAGTTCGAATTCCCGCTGCGCGGATGGAGCCGCAGCCCAAAACATGCCGATGGCATGCAATGCTATGCAGGCGAAGAGGGGCTCGAAGCATTTTTGCGCGGCACGCGCGTGCTCGTGTGCATGCTGCCGCTCACGCCAGAGACGCACAACCTGCTCGACCGCGCACGCCTGTCGATGCTGCTGCCGGGCGCCTATGTCATCAACGTGGCGCGCGGCGCGCATATCGCCGAACCGGATTTGCTGACGCTAATCCGCTCCGGGCATATCGCGGGGGCGACCCTGGACGTGTTCCGCAACGAGCCGCTGCCGCAGCAGCACCCGTTCTGGCAAGAACCGCGCATCACCATCACGCCGCATATTTCGGCCGCCACCCTGCGCCGCGAAAGCGTGGCGCAGATCGCCGCCAAGATGCGCCGCCTGCAAGCCGGAGACGTGGTCGCCGGCATCGTCAACCGTTTGCAAGGATATTGAGATGAACCCTACTACCAGTTTGCCCAAGCAGGTCAAGATCGTCGAAGTGGGGCCGCGCGACGGCCTGCAAAACGAGAAGGAAACCATCAGTGCCGCCGTCAAGATCGAGCTGGTCGACCGCCTGACCCAGGCCGGTTTTGTCAACATCGAGGCGGCGTCCTTCGTCTCGCCGAAATGGGTGCCGCAGATGGCCACCAGCGCGGAAGTGATGGAAAAGATCGCGCGCCGCCCCGGCACGATTTACTCGGCGCTGACGCCGAACATGCAGGGTTTTGAGGCTGCACTGGCGGCGAAGGCCGATGAAGTGGTGATCTTCGGTTCCGCGTCGGAAGCGTTCTCGCAAAAGAACATCAACTGCTCGATCGCCGAATCGATCGCCCGCTTCGAAGGCGTGGCGAAGGCGGCCAAGGAACACGGCCTGCGCCTGCGCGGCAGCATCAGCTGCGCCTTCGGCTGTCCCTACCAGGGAGACGTGCCGCTGGACGCCGTGGCCGACGTGGTGGGCCGCATGCGCGACCTCGGTTGCGACGAGATCGACATCGCCGACACCATCGGCGTGGCCACGCCGCGCAAGACGCAGGCGGTGATGGCGCGCGCGATTGCCGCCTTCCACGTGGGCGGGCTGTCCGGCCACTTCCACGACACCTATGGCCAGGCGCTGGCGAATATTTACGCCAGCCTGGAAACGGGCATCGCGATTTATCACTCGTCCGTCTCGGGCCTGGGCGGCTGCCCGTACGCCAAGGGCGCCACGGGCAACGTGGCCACCGAGGACGTGCTGTACATGATGCAGGGACTGGGCATCGCCACCGGCATCGATCTGGACCTGGTGGTGGACGCGGGGCAGTTCATCTCGCAGCAGCTGGGGCGCAAGGGATCGAGCCGCGCCGGCAATGCACTGGCGGCGAAACGGGCCGCGGCGTAGGTCGGATTAGCGTGGCGGAGCCACGCGTAATCCGACGCCACCAGCGCCATGGCCTACACTGTTGTCGGGTTACGCGCTTTGCGCTAACCCGACCTACCCGACCAATGCGACCCGTACAGGCGAAAAAAAAACCCAAGAGCCGAAACTCTTGGGTTTTTTTCTACAAATTTGGTCGGAGTACAAGGATTCGAACCTTGGACCCCCTGGTCCCAAACCAGGTGCGCTACCGGGCTGCGCCACACTCCGAAGACCAAGATAATACAGGCCGTATCGACTTCGGTCAAGGGGCAGGTGAAACTCTGTGTAAATTATTTACGGACGACACTGAGATGCATGTATTTTTCAACATGCCGGAAATATGCGACACTGGCTTGGCAAGTTTTCCCGATCAGACATGAAGGCGACGACGGCAATGGAGTTCAGGATAGAAAGAAGCGGCGGCGGCCAGCCCGTGCCGAACCGCCGCGGCATCGTGCTGGGCATCGCCGTGTCCTTGCTGCTGCATGGCGCATTGATCACTCTGTGGCGCCACGTGCAACCATCTGTTCCACCAGACACGGCCCCGCGCGTGGAATCGATCGCCGTGTGGATACGTCCGCTGGCGGCCAAGCCGCCCCCGCCGCCGGTCGAAGTCGTCAAGCCGAAGCGCGAACCAAAACCCATCAGCAAGCCGAAACTCGCCACGGCCCGGGAAACGCCGGCGGCGCCCACGGCGCCAGCATCGAGCCCGCAAGCCATCACGGTCGTACCGGCATCACCGGCCACACCGGCGGCCAGTCCCGATACCCTCAGGCAAGAAACCCCGGAGACGCCAAAGTTCGACATGGAAGCGGCCAGGAAAACGGCACGCAAGATGGCCGGCGAGCGCGATCCATCCAAGGTGGGCACGGCCGTGGGGCAAATCCCCGACAAGCCGCTGCAAACGGAAACCCAGCTGGCGCGCGACATCGCGCAGGGCAAGCGCGGCGATTGCCGCACCGCCTACTCAGGCGCAGGCTTGCTGGCGCCCGTGCTGATGTTGCTCGACAAGAAGGATAGCGGCTGCAAGTGGTAATAGTTTAACAACCCACCCATTTTGGGTAGATCGCAATCAAATTATTCCTGCCCCTTCAACTGCAAGGCCCGCTCATACAGCGCATTCTTCTTGCGGCCCGTGATCTGCGCCGTCAAATTCGCTGCCTGCTTGACGCTGCATTCGGCCAGCAGGATGTGCAGGATGCGCTCCGCTTCCATGTCTTCCGCGTCCTGCGCTTCCGTCGCGCC
Organism: Janthinobacterium sp. EB271-G4-3-2; assembly: GCF_020858035.1. Taxonomy (NCBI): domain Bacteria; kingdom Pseudomonadati; phylum Pseudomonadota; class Betaproteobacteria; order Burkholderiales; family Oxalobacteraceae; genus Janthinobacterium; species Janthinobacterium sp. EB271-G4-3-2. The sequence goes on from NZ_JACYMG010000004.1 coordinate 28,297, forward strand.
TTCGAGCAGGACGACGAATTCTCCCTTTTCGCGGTGCGCATCGGCGCGGATCCAGCTTTCCGCTTCGGACAGGGGGCAGCGGTGGATTTCCTCGAACAGTTTCGTCAGTTCGCGCGCGAACACCACCTGGCGCGTCGGTTCGAACGCTTCCACCAGGGCCGTGGCGCAATCGAGGATGCGGTGCGGCGCCTCATAAAACACCATGGTGGCCGTCACGCCGCGCAGGCTGTGCAGCATGTTTTCGCGCTGCTTGGCTTTCGCGGGCAGGAAGCCGACAAAGTAAAACTGGTCGTTCAACAGGCCGCTGGCGGAAATGGCGGTGATCGCCGCCGACGGGCCGGGCAGAGGCAGCACGCGCAGGCCGGCCGCGCGCACGGCGTCGACGATGCGCGCACCGGGGTCGGACACGGCGGGCGTGCCGGCGTCGGAAACGAGGGCGATGCGCTCGCCGGCCTGCAGGCGGGCGATCAGGGTTTGCGCCACTTCGCGCTCGTTATGTTGATGCGCCGCAATCAGGGGCTTGTTCAAGCCAAAGCGCGTCAGCAGGTGCGCCGTGTTGCGCGTATCTTCACAGGCGACGGCATCGGCAAGGCTCAGCAAATGCAGCGCGCGCAGGCTGATATCGGTCACATTGCCGATCGGCGTGGCCACTATATACAATGTTGCGATAGGATAGACCTGGTGCGCCGCCTCTGTCATGATGGGCAGGCTGGCGATGGAACTGATTTCTTGTACGGTCATTTTGGAGGTTAAATGCTTGCTAATAGTGTGAAGTTACTGCTTGTTTGTGCCGCGACCGGCATGCTGAGCGCTTGCAGCACGCCTTGCGACGCGCCCGGGCAATTGTGCGCGCCTATTGAATCTAACACAAGGGCGCTGCCGCCACCGAAGCCGTTGCCGCCGCCCGTGCCGCCCAAGCCGCCCGCGCCCGAACCGGTGACGTTTGCCGTGGCCGTACCAGATATTACCGCCTACGACGGCAACGGCGCCCCATTGGCGCCCATCAATACCAAGCCGGCGACCGGCACGCCGCAAGACATGCCGGCCGCCACGGCGCCGGCGCCGGCCGACGGCAAGGTCCACCACATCGGCCTGCTGCTGCCGCTGCGCTCCGCTTCCCTGGGCCCGGCCGCCGAACTGCTGCGCGCCGGCTTCATGGCCGCGTACGAGCGCGACCGCAGCGGCTTCGAAGTGACGGTGATCGACACGGGCGACGGCAGCACCGACGTGCTGAACAAGTTCGCGCAGGCGCAAGAGGAACAGGATATCGTCGTGGGGCCGTTGTCGCGCTCGGCCGTCACGGCCGTGGCGAATAGCGACCTGGTACGCAAGCCGACGATCGCCCTGAACCACCCGGACAACCGCGGCGAGGCGCGCCTGCCGGCCAAGCTGCTGGTGATGGGCCTGTCGATCGAGGCGGAAGCGCGCCAGGTCGCCGCCTGGGCCGCCAGCGAACAGCCGGGCGCCAGCGCGCTGATCCTGTCGGCCGGCTCGCCCTCGCAGCGCCGCATCAGCGCCGCCTTCAAGCAGGAATGGCTGCGCCAGGGCGGCAAGGTCGAGACGATGGACTTGACGGCCACGAATGGCTACCTGAGCGATGCCGAGCTGGTACAGCTGCGCGCGCGCCTGGCCGCCACGCCGCCGGGCCTGCTGTTTGCCGCGCTCGACGCCGACCAGGCGCGCCAGCTGCGCGTGGCCATCGGCAGCGATCTGCCCCTGTATGGCACCTCGTCCTTGAATCCCGGCGCCGGACGCGGCGCCAGCGGCCCCGAGCTCGACGGTGCGCGCCTGCTGGACTTGCCATGGCAAGTCCAGCGCGAGCATCCGCACGTGATGGTGTATCCGCAGCCGCCACAACCGGCCGACGCCCGCCTGACGGCCGACATGGAACGGCTGTACGCGCTGGGCATCGACGCCTTCCGCGTGGCGCGCGAAGTGGCGCTGCGGCCGAACGCGCCATTTACCCTTGATGGCGTAACGGGCCGCCTGGCCGTGCGCTTCGAGAATGAACAAAGCGTATTCGAACGCACGGAACAGGCCGCCACCTACCAGCAAGGCGTGCTGGGCACCTGGCCACCGGCCACGCCGGCGCCTGTCGCCGTGCCGCCGGCCCAATAAAGACACGCCATGCCACCCCTGCCTTTCCAGAATAAACAGGCACGGGGACGGCAAGGGGAAGACGATGCGCTCGCGTATCTGCTGCTGCAAGGCCTGGTGCTGCTAGAACGTAACTATCTGTGCAAGGGCGGCGAGCTGGACCTGATCATGCGCGATGGCGCGTCGGTCGTCTTCGTCGAAGTGCGGCTACGCAGCAGTGCAGCCTTCGGCGGCGCCCTGGCCAGCATCACGCCAGCCAAGCAGCGGCGCATGGTCGTGGCCGCGCAAACCTGGCTGCTGGGGCAAAAAACCGTGCCGCCCTGCCGTTTCGACGCGCTGGCCATCGATGGCGGGCGCATCAGCTGGCTGAAGAACATCCTCGATATGTAAGCATTTTTAACAGTGCTTGTCCGCCACGCCGCGCGCCTGCACTATAATCGGCAGACTATGAATAATCAACGCATCCTCTCGCACTTCCACGAAAGTGCCGAACTCAAGATCCAGGCAGCCACCGTACTGGCGCAACCGATTGCGCAGGCGATCGACCTGATGTTTTATGCATTGTCCAACGGCAACAAGATTCTCGCCTGCGGCAACGGCGGTTCCGCCGCCGACTGCCAGCATTTCGCAGCCGAGCTGGTGGGGCGCTTCGAACGCGAACGCTTTCCGCTGCCGGCCCTGGCGCTGACGACGGATACGTCGATCCTGACGGCCGTGGCCAACGACTACAGCTACCGCGAGATTTTCTCGAAGCAGGTGCAGGCCTTCGGCCAGGCCGGCGACATCTTGCTGGCCATCTCCACGTCGGGCAATTCGGCCAACGTGATGGCCGCCGTGGAAGCGGCGCTCGAGCGCGAAATGCGCGTCGTGGCGCTGACGGGCAAGGACGGCGGCGCCATCGGCAAGATGCTGACGGACGCCGACGTGCATATCTGCGTGCCGGCCGAGCGCACGGCGCGCATCCAGGAAGTCCACCTGACCACCATACATTGCATCTGCGACGGCATCGACGTCGCGCTATTCGGAGGAGACGTGAATGACTAAATTCGGTACTGGCCCAGGCTGGAAACGCGTACAACGCCCGCTGGCCACCGCACTGCTGTGCGGCGCCATGCTCACCTCGCTCACCGGCTGCATCGAACTGATGGTCGGCGGCGCGGTGATGGGCGGCGTTGCCGCAGCGGACCGCCGCACCCTGGGCGCCCAGACCGAAGACAAGTCGATCGCCGTCAAAGGCGAGTCGCGCATCCCCTCCATCACCGGCGACATGGGCCATGTGAACGTCACCAGCTTCAACCGCCGCGTCCTGCTGACGGGCGAAGTGCGCGACGAGGCGATGAAAAATGCCGTCGAGCGCGAAGTGCGCAATATCGAAGGCGTGGAATCGGTGGCCAATGAATTGATCATCGCCGGTCCGGCCAGCTACACCTCGCGCTCGAACGACGCGCTGATCACCACCAAGGTCAAGGCCAGCCTGGTCGACATGAAAACCATCTCGGCCGCCTCGTTCAAGGTCGTCACGGAAAACGCCACCGTCTTCCTGATGGGCCGGGTCACCCAGCGCGAAGGCACGGTCGCGGCCGACGTGGCGCGCGGCGTGGGCGGCGTGCAGAAAGTGGTCAAGCTGTTCGACTACATTTCGGAATCGGAACTGAAGCAGTTGCAGCCCGATCCGGCGCCAGCACGCACCACCAGCACTGGCGACACGGCGCAGCAATAAACGCCTCCTCCGTTTGACCTACGGCTTTGATGCGGCGATATGGCTATAATGGCCGCATCGCCGCGCTTTTCAAGTAAAAACCATGTCAACTTCGCCATCCGCAAGCAAGTCCTGGGTCAAGCCAGCCCTGATCGCCGTCTTCGTGGCGGGCGTGGCCGCCGCCGCTTATCTGTCGCTCAATGACAAGCAAAGCGCGCCGGACGTGACCTTCCACGGCATCCATGGCGAGAAAATCACGTCGGCCAGCCTGCGCGGCAAGGTCGTGATGGTCAATTTCTGGGCCACCTCGTGCACCACCTGCGTGGCGGAAATGCCGGACATGGTCGACACCTACAACAAGTACAAGGGGCAGGGACTGGAATTCGTGGCCGTGGCCATGAAATACGATCCGGCCAACTACGTGCTGAACTTCGCCGAAACGCGCCAGCTGCCGTTCAAGGTGGCGCTCGACGTCACGGGCGAAGCGGCCAAGGCCTACGGCGACGTGGCCCTCACGCCCACCACCTTCGTGCTCGACAAGCAGGGCAAGATCCTCAAGCGCTACGTGGGCAAGCCGGAATTCGCGGAACTGCACAAGCTGCTCGAGACGGCCATCGCGGGATAACACCGCACAAAACCTTGTTGCCAAGTGTTGCCAAACCGTTATAACCTTCCCAGGCGTGATCCCACTCACCTTGTGAAGGCCAGCCGTGCCCCTAGCCGCTCAATCGCTCGACCCGCAGCAACTGAAAACCTGGCTGCTTGCCACCGGCAACAAGGACGCCACCGCGTTCCGCCAGTTATATAACTCCACCTCATCGAAACTGTTTGGCTTCGCGCTGCGTATATTGCATAAGCAAGAGCTCGCTGAAGAAGCCTTGCAAGAGGGTTTCGTCGCCATCTGGAACAACGCCGCCACGTATCAAAGCCATCTGGCGGCGCCGATGACCTGGATGGCCACCATCGTGCGCAACAAGGCGTTCGATGTGCTGCGGCGCAGCGACGATACCGTGGAAATCGATGCCGAACAGTTTGATAGCGAAGTCATGAATGCACTCCGAGACCCCCAGGCCACGCCGATCGAATCGCTGCAACTGAGCGGTGACGCCAAGGCGCTGGCGTTTTGCATGTCGGCCCTGGAAGGGCTGCACCGGCAGGTGGTCGCCCTGGCGTTCTATCACGACCTGTCGCACAGCGAAGTGGCGCAGCAGATGTCGCTGCCGATCGGCACCGTGAAGACCTGGATACGCCGCAGCCTGGAACGGCTGCGCACGTGTCTGGCGAAACGGGAGGCATCATGAATATCCGCGGCAATGACACCCTGCGCCAGAAACTGGCGTCCGAATACGTGCTGGGCACGCTGAAAGGGGGCGCGCGCCGGCGTTTCGAAGGCTGGCTGCACAACGACGCCGACTTGCGCAATATCACGGCCGAATGGCGCCAGCGCCTGGAACCGATGGCCGAATTTGCCACGCCCGTGGCGCCGCCCAAGCGCGTGTGGCAGCAGATCGAGCAGCGCTTGCACCTGGCGCCGCAGGGCGGCTGGTCGTGGTTCCGCGATTCGCTGTCGTTCTGGCGTTCGCTGGGCATGGCCTCGAGCGCCATCGCCGCGCTGCTGGTGATCGTCGTGGCCACGCGCATGATGGACGCGCCGCAGATCAGCTATGTGGCCAGCCTGACGGACGAGAAAGCGCAAACGGCCCTGCTGCTGACGGCCGACAGCCGCCACGGCGCGCTCGAGGTGCGCATGGTGGGCAACGCACCCGTGCCGAGCGACAAGGATCTGGAACTGTGGGCCGTGCCGAAGAGCGGCAACCCGCGCTCCCTGGGTTTATTGGCCGACAAGGGCAACGTGAAACTGGCCTTGTCCGAACGTGCCATCGGCAACGACGTGGCCTTGCTGGCCGTCACGCTGGAGCCGAAGGGCGGTTCGCCGAATCCGGACGGACCGACGGGGCCGATCTTGTATAAAGGTAACTGGGTCAGGCTATAAGGAAATGTCGGGTTACGCAGCGCTGCTGCTAACCCGACCTACCGGCCTATTTCGGATACAAAATCATCTGCGTGCAGCGGAACAGGGCGATGGTCTTGCCCGTTTCCTTGCTTTTCACTACGGCATCCCACACTTGCGTGTTGCGGCCCTTGTGCTCGACCTTGGCCGTGCAGGTGAGCGTGCCTTCGCGGGCCGTGCCCAGGTGGTTCGATTTCAGTTCGATGGTCGTGAAATTGCTGGCGCCTTCGGGCAGGTTGACGATGCAGCCGTAGCCGGAAGCCGTGTCGGCCAGGGTCACCACGCTGCCCGCATGCAGGTAGCCGTTCGGCGCCAGCAAATGCGCCAGCACGGGCAATTCCGCCGTCAGCTGGCCGTCGCCCACTTCCGTGATGACGATGCCCAGGTGGCCGGGCAGGCGGCCGGTGCCGCGTTCATTCAACATTGCTACGGTGATCTCGGGATTGCTCATGCTGGTCCTTGTGCGGGTGAGTCGGGGATACGCCGGAAAATACTATGATGATAGCAATTTTCCCGGCAACGGTCTGGCGACCGCTTATTTCCGGCCGCGCCGCCGTTTCCACCACACCAGCGTCCCCGTCAGCAGGAACAGCAGCGGCATCAGGCCGAAGGCGGTAATAAAACTGCGCCCGGCCACGCCAAACGCCTGGCCCGAGTGCAGGGGGAATTGCCAGCCCAGGAAGACGTCTCCGGCCGGCGCCCGCAAGGGATCGCGTATGCGCAGGGGCAAGCCACTGCGCGCATCCAGGGTGATGCGCGTGGCGCCGTCGCCCTCGGCGATCTCGCCGGGCTGGCGCACGCGCACGTCATACGGCTGGTCCTTGCTGGCCGGCAGCACGATGCGCGACACGCGCGCCTGCGGATACAGCTGTTGCGCCGCGGCCATGGCCTGGCCCGCATCGAGCAAGTCGCCGTCCTGCCGCAGATTTTTCAGTTTGGCCTTGTCCGGCGCCGTCGAGACGAGCTCCACCAGCGGCACGACCAATTGCGGCAAATTGAAATAAATGCCGGAAAAGGCGAGTACGGCCAGCACGGGCGCGGCAAAGAAGCCGGCCGCCTTGTGAAACGTGTAGTTGAAGCGGGGCCAGGAACCGCCATGCGACACCGTCAGCGCGCGCTTGATGGCCGTCCACTGCAGGCGCGGCCACCACAGATAGATGCCGCTCAAGGCCATCAGCAGCAGCATCACGCCCGAGATGCCCGTGATGGTCTTGCCCACTTCGCCCGACAATAAATAGCGGTGCAGATGAAACATGCCCGACATCAGCAACGGGCGCGTGAGGCCGAAACGCCCCCAGTCGCGCTCGCCTTTGACTTGCAGGGTGTAGGGGTCGACCATCACCTGGCGCACGATGGCCTGGCTGAAAGGCGACGGTTTGCCGGCTTGCCGGTACGAGGCCACGTACACGTCGAGCGCATCGGCGGGCGGATTGAGCTGGGCCGGCTTGCCGTAGGCGGGATCGGCCGTGAGTCCATCGACCACCGCTTGCAGCGTGCGCGGCGTCACCTGGAACACCTGGCCGGGCGCGGGCGTGCTCGCCTGCAACAAATTCGGATTCAGATACGCGTCGAGCTCCGGCATCCAGGCGATGGCGGAGCCCGTCAAGCCCAGCAGGACGAACAGGGCACCGAACCACAGGCCCGCATACAGGTGCAGCTTGGCGAACAACCACTTGATCGGGCGTTTGGACATGGGAAGGCGACTCGGGGAATTTTGGGCTGCGAAACGATAGCATGAAAGGCCCGGAGTGAAAATCATTATCAGCTGGCATGCTGTCGTGCCCGCGCAGCGCAAATCAATTGCAACAAGCGCTGACAACGGGACGATTTTCTTGCTACTATGCGCCCATGTCTTCCCGCCAGCCCGCCCGCAAGCTTGCTCATCATGGTGCCGCCGCCCTCGCGCGCACGCCATGGCGGCTGTGCGTGGCGCTGTTCAGTGCGCTGGCCCTCGTGTTCCTGCTGTCGACGGCCGCCTCGCACCTGCACAAGACGTCGCTCGACGCGGAAGAGTGCGCGCTGTGCGCCACGGCCATCGACAAGGTGGCCGATCTCGCCGTGCCGCCGGCCATCAGCGAGCCGCCCGCCCAGTTATTGCCGTACCGCCTGCTGGCCATCGCGCCCGCCACCCTGGCGCCCGTCGCCGCCCTGATCCTGCCGCCCGTGCGCGGCCCGCCTGCCGCCTCACTGTAGTTCCCACGCTGTTTTTCCTTTTTCAGGCTGCCCCTTGTCGCGCGATCATGCGCGCCGGGCCGCCTGGCGTTGACTATTTTGAGGTTCATCATGCAACACACACCACGCCTGAGCGCGCTGTCGCTCGCCCTTGCCAGCCTGTTTACCGTTTCCGCCCATGCCGCCGAGCCTGCCGAAGCCAGTGCCGATACCGCACCGCAAGACATGCAAAAGGTCGAAGTCACGTCCGCCCACCTGAAAAGCGCGCGCATCGAGCTGTCGCCGAAAGTGGGCACCACCATCTACAGCATCGACAGCCACATGGTCGACATGCTGGGCCAGGGCGACAACACGCCGTTCAATGAAGTACTGCTGCGCCTGCCGGGCGTGTCGCAGGACTCGAAGGGCTCGGGCGCCTTGCACGTGCGCGACGACCATGCCAACGTGCAATACCGCATCAATGGCGTGCAACTGCCGGAAAGCATCACCGGCTTCGGCCAGTCGATCGACACGCGCTTGATCGACAAAACGGATTTCATGACGGGCGCCTTGCCGGCCCAGTTCGGCCTGCGCACGGCGGGCATTGTCGATATTGAAACGAAGGAGGGCGGCATGATGCCGGGCGGGCGCATCGGCATCATGGTCGGCAGCCACGACCACGTGGAGCCAAGTGCCGAATTTTTCGGCAGCGTCGGCAAGTTCAATTACTACCTGTCCGGCAGCTACCTGGGCAATGCGCTGGGCGTGGAAAACCCGCAAGCCACGCGCAGCGCCCTGCACGACAAGACGCGCCAGAACAAATCGTTCGGCAGCCTGTCGTATTTCCTTGATGACAACACGCGCCTGGGCGCCATGTTCGGCACGTATAACGGCCGCTTCCAGATTCCGAACAACCCGGACCAGGCGCCGGGCTTCTCGCTGGCCGGCCACAGCGATGCGCAGGCGGGCACGTCCAGCATCCCTTCATCGCAGCTCAATGAAAACCAGCGCGAAGTGAACCGTTTTCTCGTGCTGTCGCTGCAAAAGAGCCTGGGCGACGTCAATTACCAGGTGTCGGCCTTCCACCAGTATTCGGAACTGCACTTCACGCCCGATGCCATTGGCGACCTGATCTACAACGGCGTGGCCTCGGACTCGCGCCGCGCGAACAGCGCTTCCGGTGCCCAGTTCGACATCAGCTACAAGTTGCACCAGGACCACACCGTGCGCGCGGGCCTGGCCTACACGCGCCAGAAGACGACGAGCGACAACACGGTGGCCGTCTTCCCGGCGATCGATGGCGCGCAAACGTCCACCACGCCCATTACGGTGCTGGACAACAGCGGCAAGACGGGCACCCTGGCCAGCTTTTACCTGCAGGATGAATGGCATATCAGCAAGCCTTTGACCCTGAACTATGGCGCCCGCTTCGACAAGGTCTCGGCCTACACGAGCGAGCAGCAATGGAGCCCGCGCGTCAACCTCGCTTACCAGATCGCGCCGGGCACGGCCCTGCACGCCGGCTATTCGCGCTACTTCACGCCGCCGCCGCAGGAACTGGCGGCGCAGGCCAGCATCGACCTGTATGCGAACACGACGAATGCGCCGGAAATCGGCCGGTCCGACAACGTCAAGGCCGAGCGCACGCATTACTACGATATCGGCATCAGCCACCAGGTCAATGCAAAACTGACTGTGACGGCCGATGTGTACTATAAAAAGATCAACAACTTGCTCGACGAAGGCCAGTTCGGCCAGGCATTGATCTTGACGCCGTTCAACTATGCGGACGGCTACGCCAAGGGCCTGGAGCTGTCGGCCATCTACAGCGAGAAAAACTGGGGCCTGTTCCTCAACGCCAGCACGCAAAAGGCCCAGGGCCGCAACATCAATTCGGGGCAAGCCCTGTTTGGCGCCGATGAGTTGAACTACATCAGTAGCCACTATGTCTACCTCGATCATGACCAGAAATACACGCTGTCGGGCGGCGGCCACTATCACTTTGGCGACTCGCAAGTGAGCGCTGACTTCCTGTACGGCAGCGGCCTGCGCATGACACCGGACGGCGGCGCACCGAATTCCGGCCATCTGCCCAGTTACTTCACCGTCAACACGGCGCTCACGCACACGTGGAAGAACACGCCCGTGGGCAAGGTGGAAGGACGGCTGGCCCTGATCAACCTGTTCGACAAGTCGTACCTGCTGCGCGACGGTTCCGGCGTGGGCGTGGGAGCGCCGCAATACGGCGCCCGCCGCAGTTTCTACGCAGGCCTGTCGACAAGCTTCTAAAAGTTACGCGCGAAGACAGCGGCAGGGAGCAACGCCTGCCGCTGTCGGTTGCCGTACTGTGTCATGACTTATCCCCAGGTGATGGGTGCCTGCCCATGCGCCTGCAAATACGCGTTGGCCTGGCTGAACGGCTTGCTGCCAAAGAAACCTTTGCTGGCCGACAAGGGAGATGGGTGCGGCGCCGTCAGCACCAGGTGCTTGCCGGGATCGATCAGGGTGCGCTTGGCTTGCGCATAGCCGCCCCACAGGATGAACACGAGGTGCTCGCGCTCGGCGGACAGGTGGCGGATGGCGCTGTCCGTCAGCTTTTCCCATCCCTTGGCCGCATGCGAACCGGCCGCGCCGGCGCGCACCGTCAGCACGCTGTTGAGCAAGAACACGCCTTGCTCGGCCCAATCGGACAAATCCGTGCGCGTGCGCACCACGCCCACGTCGCTCAGTAATTCCTTGAAGATATTCTGCAGGCTAGGCTGCGGCGGCGTGCCTTCGGGAATCGAAAAGCACAGCCCCATGGCGGCGCCCGGCGTGTGATACGGGTCTTGCCCCAGGATCACGACTTTGACTTGCTCGAACGGCGTCAGGTCGAAGGCGCGAAAAATGTATTTACCGGGAGGAAAACACGGCCCCGCCGCGTACTCTTCCTTCACGAAGGCGGCCAGGCGTTCCCAGTAGGGCTGGGCAAACTCCTCCTCCAGCCGCGCCTTCCACGATGCGTCGATGCGTACGTCCATGGCTCCCCCGTCAATCATGTTTTTAAAACATCATTGATCAGTATAGCCGCGTCACGTCCGCTACCGCGTTACGGTACGGCTGGGCAATGGCTATTTGTCGTCATAGCGATAACGGCAGGCGGCCACGTAGATGCCGCCCGCGTCGGGCAGATACACGAGCCGGTGCTGGCGGTCGATGCGGCGCGACCAGAAACCCGTCAGGTCGCCTTTCAGCGGTTCCGGCTTGCCCGTGCCCTTGAACGGGTCGACCAGGCACTCATCGAGCAAGTCGTTGATTTTTTGCAGGATTTTCAAGTCGTTCTCTTGCCAGAACAAATAATCCTCCCAGGCATGATCGGTCCAGGCCAGCACGGCGGCGCGCGCCTGCCGTTTGTTTTCAGTCTTCCGGTTTTTCATGCCGCGCCAATGCTCGTGGCTGCGCCTTGCCCGCCTTGATCTGCGCCACGGACGCCATCAGGCGGCTGGCATTCTTGGCCGTGCCCAGCAAATACAGGGTTTCCTCGATGCTGTTGTAGTCCGACAAGGACAGCATCACCACGTGTTCGCCATTCACGCGCGTGATCACGGTGGGCGTATGGTCGTTGCAAACGTCGTCCATCACGCTTTTCAGGCCCGCGCGCGCCTCGCTGAAAGTCAGGATATTCATGCCGTGCCACCGCTCCATGGAAAGTACTTGCCAATAATTGTACAGGATGTTGTACATCGCTTCAATCAGGCAAAAAAAACCGCCCGGCTAAAGCGGACGGTTTTTGATACGGCGCAAGGTGCTTAGAAATTCAGCGCCGATTCCACGCCGGCGCTGTGCGCCTGTTCATCCGCATGGTACGAGCTGCGCACCATGGCGCCCACGGCCGCGTGGGTGAAGCCCATCTTGTACGCTTCCTCTTCGAACATTTTAAACACGTCCGGGTGCACGTAGCGGCGCACGGGCAGGTGGCTGTTCGATGGCGCCAGGTACTGGCCGATGGTCAGCATGTCGATGTCGTGCTCGCGCATGTCGCGCATCACTTGCAGGATTTCCTCGTCCGTCTCGCCCAGGCCCACCATGATGCCGGACTTGGTCTTCACGTCCGGGTACATGGCCTTGAAGTCCTTCAGCAGTTTCAGCGAGTGCATGTAGTCGGAACCGGGACGCGCTTCCTTGTACAGGCGCGGCGCCGTTTCCAGGTTGTGGTTCATGACGTCAGGCAAGCCATCCTTGAACAACAACAACGCTTTTTCCAGGCGGCCGCGGAAGTCCGGTACCAGCACTTCGATGCGGGTGTTCGGCGACAGGGCGCGCGTTTGCTGGATGCACTCGACGAAATGGCCGGCGCCGCCGTCGCGCAAGTCATCGCGGTCGACGGAGGTGATGACGACGTAGTTCAGGCGCAGCTTGGCGATGGTTTTCGACAGGTTGGCCGGCTCTTCCTTGTCCAGCGGATCAGGACGGCCGTGGCCGACGTCGCAGAACGGGCAGCGGCGCGTGCACTTGTCGCCCATGATCATGAAGGTGGCCGTGCCCTTGCCGAAGCACTCGCCGATGTTCGGGCAGCTGGCTTCTTCGCACACGGTCACCAGCTTGTTTTCGCGCAGGATGTCCTTGATTTCATAGAAACGGGTCGATGCCGAGGCGGCCTTGACGCGGATCCAGTCCGGCTTTTTCAGGCGCTCGACTTGCTCGATCGGAATGATCTTGATCGGGATGCGCGACGTCTTGCTGGCGCCTTTTTGCTTTTCGCTCGGGTTGTAGGCGGGAGCGGCGGGGGCGGTGCTGGAAATGGTCTCAGAAGTCATGGCTGCAAGCCCTTGACGGGCAATGTTGGTTTGTTTGCTCAGGCATCCGCTGCCTGAGGCGCGCCTGCGGCGCTGTTTGCTTCGCTTACATCGAGTAATACGGTCAATTCATGGGCCAGGGCCCGCTGCACTTCGGCCAGCGGCGCCACCACGCCCATGCTGCGCATGTCCACCGTCTTCAGACCGGAATAGCCGCAAGGGTTAATCCAGGAAAACGGCGCCAGGTCCATCGCCACGTTGAGCGATACGCCATGGTAGGTGCAGCCGTTGCCGCGCACTTTCAAGCCCAGCGCGGCGATCTTCGCACCCTTGTCTGGTCCGCCGGCAATATAGATGCCAGGCGCGCCATCGATGCGCTCGCCAGCGAGATTATACGCCGCCAGCACGTTGATGATGGCTTGCTCGATTTTATGCACGAACTGGCGCGCATACAGCTTGCCGCCCGGCTTGTTGCGGCGCAAGTCCATCAGCAGGTAAATCACCACCTGGCCGGGACCGTGGAACGTCACTTCGCCGCCCCGGTCCGTCTGCACCACGGGAATCGCGTCCGCGCCAGCCAGCAGATGGCCGCGGTCGGCCGCCAGGCCCAACGTAAATACGGGCGGATGCTCGACGATCCACAGTTCGTCGCGCGTGTCCGTCGTGCGCGCGTCGGTAAAGGCGCGCATGGCGGCAAAGGTGGGCTCGTAATCGACGCGGCCCAGTTCGCGGATCAGCGCCGTTTCGGTGCGGGTGGTGGTCATGACGGGTTCTGTAATCAGCTGCCGGCGCCCTGCGGACGCTGCGGCAAAGCCGTGATTATAAGCCAGGCCGCCGTTTCATTCAGCCGCAGGCGCAGGCGGCAGCAGCAACCTGCCCAATTTTTGTGCAGCATGGCGCACCTGGGCCAGGCTCAAGGCCGTATAACCGAGCAGCACGGCCGGCGCCATCCTGGCGCTGTGGCAAAAATCACCAAGCGGCTGCAGCGCCAGCCCTTCCTGCGCGGCGCGCGCGCAAAACACCCGTTCATCGCTGTCTGGCGGCAGCCACAGCACGCAATGGAAACCCGCCTGCTGTCCCGTGACCGTGTAGCGGCCGGGGGCAATCTGCTCGAGGCAGGCCAGCAACAGGTCGCGCCGCTCCTTGTAGGCCAGCCGCGCCTGGCGCAAATGGCGCACGAAAGCGCCTTCCTCGATCCAGGCGGCCAGCGCCAGCTGTTCCGTCACGCCCACGGAACGGCCCGTCAACTGCACGATGCGCAGCAACTGCGGGCGCAGAGCGGGCGGCAGCACCATGAAGCCCACGCGCAGGCCGGCAAACAGGGTTTTATTAAAACTGCCACAGTAAATCACGCGCTGGTACTGGTCCAGCGCCTTCAGGGCCGCCAACGGCGCGCTGTGGTAATTGAATTCGCTGTCGTAATCGTCTTCCACCACCCAGGCGCCGTGGTCGTTCGCCCATTCCAGCAAGGCCAGGCGGCGCGTGACGGACATGGTCACGCCCAGCGGCGACTGGTGCGCCGGCGTCACATACGCGAGGCAGGCGTCCGCGTGCGCGGCCAGGGCGGCGCAATCGATGCCCTCGGTATCGACGGCAATATCCACCGGCACGGCGCCCGCGAGCGCGAACAGGGCGCGCGCGGCCGGGTAGCCCGGTTCTTCCAGGCAAACTTTATCGCCCTCGCGCACGATGCCGCGCGCCAGCAAATCGATCGCGTGGCGGATGCCGGTCGTGACGACGATATCCTGCGGGTCGCAGCGGATGCCGCGGTATTTGGCGAGGAAGTCGGCGATCTGCTGGCGCAGCTGGGGCAGGCCGGCCGGCTCGGCGCTGCACAGCTGCTCCGGCGTGACGGCGGCCAGCGCCCGCGTGGCGCACTTGGACCAGGCGGCCATGGGAAACAGGCTGGCGTCGGCGCGCCGCGCAACAAACGGCAAGCCGTCGCGCACGCCCGTGTCCGATGCGGGCGCCGGCGCCACAGCCAGCGTGGCCGGAGCGGCATCGCCAAAGCCTGCCATCAAGAAGCGCTCCGGCACGACGGCGCACACGCGCGTGCCGGAGCCGGGCACGCGCGTCACATACGCTTCCGCGTGCAGGCGGTCGAACACGGTTTCGATGGTGCCGCGCGACAACTCCCACCGTTCGGCCAGGGTACGGCTGGACGGCAAACGGCTGCCCGCCGGCAGCATCTTCGTCAGGATGGCCGAGCGCAGCGCTTCATACGCGCCATCCTGCTTGTTGACGCCTTCCTTGTCGAGCCAGCTGGTCGGGCGAGGCAAGTCCAGGGCGTGCGGTGATTTTCCTCGCGGCATGATAATCGTCCAAGTGGTCCAATGAGTTTTCTGATGAGTGGCACTTCGCATTACACCACAACCATCCTACTCTCACCGTTCCGGTGCGCCAGCGGGGTGCACGCTTGTATGGATCGAGTACAACAATGCAGAAACACATCGCTGTATGGGCCTGGGGCGGCATCGTGCTGCTCCTGGTCTGCCTGTCGCGCATCAGCATCGACATCTATTTGCCTTCGCTGCCGGCCATGGCCGACGCCCTGCATGCCAGCGATGCGCAGTTGCAACTGACCTTGAGCCTGTTCATGGCCGGCTCGGCCGCCTCGATGCTCGCTTGCGGGCCGCTGGCCGACCGTTACGGACGCCGTCCCGTGCTGCTGGCCGGCACGGGCATTTTTGTGCTCGCCAGCATCGTCTGCACCGTGACCAGCGACGTCCACGTGCTGATCGCCGCGCGCGTGCTGCAGGCGTTCGGCGGCTGCAGCGGCACCATCATCGGCCGGGTCATGGTGCGCGACCGCTTCGATCCCGTCACGCAGGCGCGCATGCTGGGGAAAATTTCGATGGTGATGGGTTTGTCGCCTATCCTCGCGCCGCTGGCCGGCAGCGTGCTCGACGCGGCATTCGGCTGGCGCGCCGTGTTTGGCGTGCTGTGCCTGCTGGGGGCGCTGTCGCTGGGGCTGATCGCCGCGTATGTGCCGGAAACCAGGCCGGCCAGCGTCGCGCCACAGGGTAATACCCTGGCCCTGTACCGCCGCCTGCTGGGCGATGCGTATTTCCTGCGCTATGCGCTGGCCATCGGCTGCGTGTATTGCACGTATTTCCCGTTCATCGCGGAATCGTCCGTGCTGTTGCAAAGGGGCATGCATCTGTCGCCGCACGCATATGCGCTGGTGTTCGCGCTGACGGTCAGCGGCTATATCGCCGGATCGAGCCTGTTTCGCGCGCTGGGACCGCGCCTGGGCGCCGATTACATGCTGGGCGTGGCGGTGCTGATCAATGTGGCGGGCGCGGCCAGCCTCTTGCTGGCGGGTACGTTGGCACCGCGGCACGTGGCATCGCTGGTGGCGCCCATGCTGCTGGTGATGGTGTCGGTGGGCATGGCGATTCCCGCCTGCCAGCTGGCCGTGCTGCAGCCGTATGGCGACCAGGCGGGCAGCGCCTCGGGCCTGTTCTTCTTCGTGCAGATGCTCATCACGGCCGTTTGCGGCGCCGTCATCGCCGCCATCACGGACGGCAGCGAAAAGCCGCTGCTGTGGGTGACGGCGGCGGCCAGCGCGGCCTTTGCCCTCGTGTGGCGGCTGACTAAGCCAGTTGCGGCAACGGCACCTGCGCCAGCCACTGCTGCACGCTAGCGCGCTGCCACTGGGCCAGCGCATAGCCGTGCAGCGCAGGCGGCACCGGCTCGCCGCTCTTGATCAAACGCAGCAGCATCAGGGCCAGGTCCGTGTCGGCGATGCTCCAGGCGCCAGCCAGGTAGTCACCGTGCACGAGTTCGCCCGCGATCTGCAGCAGCTTGGCGGCGGCGGCTTGCGCCGCCGGCGACAGCGGCGCATGGTCGGAACGGGGCGGGTGGAACACGACGGTGGAATCGCACTCGTTGCGCAGCGCCAGCAGGTCGCTGCGCAGCCACGCCTGCACCTGCCGCGCCCGCGCCCGCTGGCGCACGTCGCGCGGCAGCACGGATGGATAGTCGGGCGCGGCAAAGACGTCGTCGAGGTAGTCGGCGATGGCGTTCGATTCCGTCAGAATAAACCCGTCATGCTCGATGGCCGGCACGCGCTGCGTCAGGCTGAAGTTGCTGAACGGCGGCTGGCGCGCCGCGCCCGCGTCCAGGTCGACGTCCCGCACGGTGAAGGGAAGCCGCTTTTCGCTCAGGGCGACAAAGGCGGACAGGGCATACGGGCTGATGCGGTTGCGGTCGACATACAGAATGAGGGACATGGCGGGCCTTCCTGTGGATAAGTGAACAGGATTCATCATAAAGCGCGGCACGTGGCGGACAAAACGAGTTATATTCGACATTCTGGTTACTTTTATTCACATCAAACTCCATGTCCAGACTGCCCAATTTTTCAGCATTGCGCGCCTTCGAGGCGGCCGCCCGCCATGGCAATTTTTCGCGCGCGGCCGAGGAACTGCACCTGACGCACGGCGCCATCAGTCACCAGGTGCGCAAGCTGGAAGAGGAACTGGGCTTGCTGCTATTCCTGCGCAACGGCCGCCACGTGACGGTCACGCCGCAGGGGCGGCAATTTGCGCTGGTGCTGGGCAAGGCTTTTACGGAGATCGCCACGGCGGCGCAAGCGCTGCGGCCCGCGCCCGCCAATACGCGGCTGACGATTACGGCGATTCCCTCATTCGCGGCGCGCTGGCTGGCGCCGCGCCTCGGGCATTTCATCGAACGCCATCCCGGCATCGAAGTGGTGCTGCAAACGAGCGGCGCCTTGCAGGATCTGGAAAGCGAAGGCATCGACGTGGGCATCCGCTTCGGCCGCGGCCATTATCCGGGCTTGCTGGTGCAGCCGCTGATGGGCGACGTGTATTACCCCGTCTGCAGTCCCCGGTACCGGGGCGGCAATTTGCCGGCCACGCCGGGCGAACTGGCGCACGCAACCTTGCTGCGCTCGCTCGAACCGTGGCGGCCATGGCTGGCGGAGGCCGGCTTGCCATTGGCCGAGCCCGTGGGCGGCGTGCTGTACGAGGATTTGTCGATGCTGATACGCTCAGCCATCGATGGCGACGGCGTGGCGCTGGTGCGCCATGTGGTGGCGTTGCAGGAGGTGGCGGCGGGGCGGCTGGTGCGCCTGTTCGACATGGCCGTGCCCTGCGCCGACGCGTATTACCTGGTCAGCCCGCCCGCTGCGGCGCGGCGCGAGCCGGTGCGCGCCTTCCGTACCTGGCTGGGCGAAGAAATCGCCGCCTTCCAGGCACGCGAAGCGCCGACCTTGCTTACATGACGATCTTGACCATTGGGTGGCCCGACAGCGCCGTGTACAGGGCGTCGAGCTGCTCGCGGCTGATGGCGCGCACGGTGACGGTCAGGCCCGTGTAATTGCCCTTGCCCGATGGGCGCTCTTCCATGCGGCCTGCGTGGAAAGTCGGATCGTGGCTGATGACCAGCTCGAGCATGGTCGGCGCGAAGTCGACATGCGTCGGGCCCATGATCTTGATGGGAAAGTCGCTCGGGTATTCGATCAGCGATTCGCTGGGAGGAATCGTCACTTCGGTCGGTGGGGTCGTTTGCATGGGAAATCCAATCAGTGCCGGTCAGAACAGGCAGCGCTTATCGCGCGGCGGCTGCATAAAAGCGTATTGTAGCCAACTTTGCGGGCGGCTGCGCCGGCCGCCATGGCGCAGACGGCAAGGCAAAAAAAAAGCCAGCTTTGTAAGCTGGCGAAAACTATTTCGTTTGGACAAAATAGCCGGAAAAGTCGATGCTGTCACTTGGAGGATAAGCAGTGGTCGTACTGTAGACAAACGACGGCGGCTTTACCTCCGGTATGTGACGAACTGCGCATTTCGCGGCTTGAACGTCGATACGGCGCGACAGACGGCACGGCCGTCAGCGCTCCACTTCCTGCATCCGGCCATTGCGGCCGGGACCGCCGCGCTCGTTGTTACGCTCATGGTTGCGCTCACGCGGCGGATTGGCGCGCTCGGCACCGCGCGCTTCCTGGGACGGACGGGCGGCTGGGGCCGGCATCGGCGGCGCGGGCCGCGGCTGGGCCACGGGAGGCGGGGCAGGCAAGACAGGCGGCGCCGTCTGCAACGCTTCGCGGCGGGGGCCACGCTCGGCGCGGTGCCAGTCGGCGCGGGGCCGCTCCTCGCCGCGCCACCCGGGGCGGGCCACATGATCTTGCACGGGCGGCAAGGCCGGCATCGCCGGCATCAGGGGCTGTTGCGGCACCGGCGGCTGGGCCGGCACGGGCGGCCGGTTCGGCTGCATGGGACGCGGCGCCATGTGCGTCAGGCCATCGTCCGTCTGCAAGCGGCCGGGACGGTTGACCCCGTCGCGCCGGGGCTCCCTCGGCTCGACGGGACGCTGCCAGTTGCCGGCCGGCGCGGGCGCCGTGCTCAACGGCAAGCTTTGCATGACGGGCGGCGGCATGGTCGTGCGGTTGCGGCGCGGCACGTCGACCGTGCGCGAGCCGCCAAAACGCTCGCCCGGCAGCATCGTCATGCCTTCGCGCCGTTCGCGCTCGCCCGCCACGGGGCGGCGCCCTTCGGCCATCCGGTTGATGCGGCGTTCATACTCGGCGCTGGCGCGGTAGCCGGGCACGTAGCGCTCGTGCGGCGACAAAGGAAACCAGCCGACGCCGGGGCGCTGGCCACGATGTGGCCCGTTATGTGGTCCATGCGTGCCGCCGACCCAGCCCACCAGCGCCGGCGCCCAGGGCACGCGGCCACGTTCGCGGCCCGGGGCCCAGCCCCAGCGGTGGCCCAGCAGCACCCAGCGGCCGTAGTGCGAGGGCGCATAACCCCACGGCGCATTGTCGACCCAGGTCCAGCCCCACGGCGCGATCCACGTCCAGCGCCCGTCGCTGTACGGCACCCAGCCGGCCGGCACGCTGCTCGGCAGCCACAGGGGGCCGTATTCCTCGTTGTCCTGCCAGGCGCCGTAGCGGTCCAGCTCTTCATAGCCGGTGGTATCGTCGGTGACATAGCGCAAGGCCGGCGCGGCGGCGGGCAAGGCTTCGGGCCAGTCGTCGAAGGCGATCCGCTGCAAGGCGCCCGTGCGCAGCTCCTCGTCCGTCAGCTCGGCGCGCTTGCCGGCACGCAAGGTCACGCCGCCCGTCGCGCCATCCACGTCGGCCTCGCCGTCAAGCACGCTGACGACGCTGGCACCGGGCTGGCGCCCCGCCTCGATGCGCACCCAGCCCGGCTGGGTCAGGATCACGCGGGCCTGGGCCGTGCTCAGTTCGAAGCCGCGCAACGCATCGGGGTTGCGCACGCGCACGCTGACCGTGCCATGGAATAGGTGCAGCTTGAAACTGTCGTCATCGAGTTCGCTCACTTCCAGCTCGGAATCGCCATCAAGGCGCACGGCGGCGGCGCCCACGCGAAATTCGGCCAGCGCGCCGCGCAGGGTGGTCAAGCGGTTATCCGTCGTGACGGGCCAGTTCAACAGGGCGTTTTGCGCGTCGCCATCGCCGGCGCGCACCAGCACCTGCCCTTCGACGGTGGAAATGCGCCCCACGCGCGCGGGCGGATCCTCGGCCAAGGCCAGCGAGCACGCCGACGACAGCAGCACGGCGCACACGGTGTTGAGGAAGGGGAAAGACAGGGTCGGACGCATGGCAGCGCTCCAGGCAGGACTTACAAGGACATGTACCGATTACATCCCCATAGTGCGGGCATCGCAAGCGGGCTTACAAATGTTTGCATGTTGATCTGGTTCAGGATGCCGCCTGGCTGCCGCGCTTGACGAAGAACAGGGCGGCGCCCACGGCCATCAGCAAGCCGCCAAAGAAACGGTTCTGCTTTTTCACGGCGCGCGCGTCGCGGAAAAAGCGCTGCATCGAGGAAGCCAGGAAGGCGTAGCTGTGCATGACGATCTGATCGATCGTGCACATGGTGACGGCCAGGATCAGCAGCTGCGGCAGCAGCGGCGCTGCCGGGCTGATAAATTGCGGCAATACCGCCACCATGAAAATGATGCCTTTCGGATTCGTCACATTGGTCAGAAAGCCCGTCAGCACGCGCCGGCCCATGGATGGCACCACGGCGTCGGCATGCAGGTCGCCCGTGACGGCCACCTTGGCGCGCCACTGCGACAGGCCCAGGTAGATCAGGTACAAGGCGCCCACCGTCTTGACGATATTGAACCCCACTTCCGAGGCCAGCAGCAGCGAGCCCACGCCGGCGCCGGCGATACCGAGCACCACCAGCAGCCCCAGTTGCAGGCCGAGAATCGTCGCGCTGGCCTTTTTCACCCCGTACGACAGGCCGTGCGACATCGACAGCACGGCGCCCGAGCCGGGCGAGACGGCGATGATGGAGGCGGCGATGACAAAGGTGATCCAGGTGGCGAAGGGCATGCGGTTTCCAAAAAATGGTGGCGATCAACAATTTTAACCCGGTCAGTGCGGCCTTGCCGGCCCGCCCTGAGGTAAGATCGCAGTCACGCCTTACCTGGGCCATCCCTTGCCGTACAACCAAGAATAACATCATGAAAAACAACACTTTCCTCGCTCCACGATTCCCTGCCACCGCCATGGGAGCGCGCTGAGATGGCCGGCTCCAGCCTGTTGGCCCTGCTCGACGACATCGCCAGCATCCTCGATGACGTTTCCCTGATGACCAAGGTGGCCGCCAAGAAGACGGCCGGCGTGCTCGGCGACGACCTGGCGCTGAACGCGCAGCAAGTGGCCGGCGTGCGCGCCGAGCGCGAGTTGCCCGTCGTCTGGGCCGTCGCCGTCGGTTCGCTGAAGAACAAGGCCATCCTCGTGCCCGCCGCGCTGGCCATCAGCGCGTTTGCGCCGTGGGCCATCACGCCGCTCTTGATGGTGGGCGGCGCCTACCTGTGCTTCGAGGGCTTCGAAAAGATCGCCCACAAATACCTGCACCCGGACGACAGCCACAAGGCCGAGCTGGCGCAGGCGCTGCGCGACCCGCAGGTGGACCTCGTGGCGCTGGAAAAGGACAAGATCAAGGGCGCCATCCGCACCGACTTCATTTTGTCGGCGGAAATCATCGTCATCGCGCTGGGCACGGTGGCCGCGGCCACCTTCGCCGAGCAGGTGGCCGTCGTCGTCGGCATCGCCCTCCTCATGACGGTGGGCGTCTATGGCCTGGTGGCCGGCATCGTCAAGCTCGACGACGCGGGCTTTTACCTGGCGGCGCGCAAGGGCGCCGGCGCGCTGATGAATGGCGTGCGCGGCTTTGGCCGCATGCTCGTGTCGGCGGCGCCGAAACTGATGAAATTCCTGTCCATCGTGGGCACCCTGGCCATGTTCATGGTCGGCGGCGGCATCCTGACGCACGGCTGGCCGTGGGCCAGCGCCATGCTGCACCATGCGGAAGAAGCGGTGGCCAGCGTGGCCGGCATCGGCCCCGTGCTGGCCGCCGTCACGCCCAGCCTGATCAATGCGGTGGCCGGCCTCATCGCCGGCGGCCTGGTGCTGGCCGGTGTCACCGCCGTGTCGGCTTTATTGCGCATGGTCAAATCAGGCAAATAAACTTTCTGGTCTGATGGGGCGGCAGGCGCATCCGTGCCTGCCGCCCCGGCCATGCCGGCGGCGCCTGCTGCCCATGGAGACCCTATGCAGACATCCCCCGCCCCACGCCCCAGCAGCGCCTTTATCGGCGCCTCCTGGGCGGCATTGCTGATCGGCATCGTCACTTACCTGTCCGGCCTGTGGAACGCCAGCATGGCCCTCAACGAGAAGGGCTATTACTTCACGATCCTCATGTACGGCCTGTTCGCCGCCATCTCGCTGCAAAAGTCCGTGCGCGACCGCGCCGAGGGCATCGCCGTGACGGGCATTTACTTTGGCCTGTGCTGGATTTCCGTGCTGCTGGCCTTGCTGCTGCTGACTGTGGGCCTGTGGAACGCCACCCTGCAAAACAGCGAAAAGGGTTTCTATGCCATGGCGTTTTTACTGAGCCTGTTCGCCGCCGTGGCCGTGCAAAAGAACGTGCGCGACGTGGCGCGCGCCACGCCGCTCGCGCCGCTGGACGTGCCGGGAACTTAAACGCCACCGCCGCGTCTATCCCCGTATCCATGTCGGGAGAGGATGATGGGCGACCAGCAGAAACGTTTGCAGATGGCACTGGAGGCGGCGCACATGGCCATCTGGGATTCGCGCATCGTCGATGGCCAGGTCATCGACGGCACGGTCAGCTGGTCGGCCAAGGGCGCTACCTTGCTGGGCCTGGAGGAACGTGCGCTGACGCAGCCGTTCCGCGCCTTTCTCGACTGCGTGCACGCCGGCGACCGCGACAAGGTCATGACCGTGCTGCAGGAGGGTGTGCGCCGGCGCGAAGGCTATGCCCTGGAATACCGCGTCGTCTGGCCCGACGGCAGCGAACACTGGCTGGCGGCCAAGGCGCAAATTTTCCTGGATGCCGCCGGCCAGCCCGAACGCACCCTGGGCATCATCTGGGATATCACCGGGCACATGGAGCGCGAGCTGATGATCGCCGAGCGCAAGGAACTGGCCGAAGTGACGCTCAGCTCCATCGGCGACGGCGTCATCACCACCGATCCGCAGGGCAAGACGCGCTATATGAACCGGGTGGCCGAGCAATTGACGGGCTGGAGCAACGACATGGCGCGGGGCCTGGACATCGGCCTGACCATGCCGCTGGTCGACGAACGCACGGGCGAAACGCTCGAGCACGTGGCCATGCGCTGCCTGCAACAGCGCCAGGCCATCGGCATTTCCCCCCGCTCGCAACTGATCACGCGCGACGGCCGGCGCATCGCCGTCGAGGAGTCGGCCGCGCCGATCTGGTCGCGCGACGGCGAGATCCTCGGCGCCGTCGTCGTGTTTCGCGACGTCAGCCACGAACGCAAGCTGAGCCAGCAACTGTCGTGGCAAGCCACGCACGACGCCCTGACGGGTCTGATCAACCGGCGCGAATTCGAACACCTGGTGGCCGGCGCCCTGCACACGGCCAAGCAGGACGGCCACGCGCATGCGCTGCTGTACCTGGACCTGGACCAGTTCAAGGTCATCAACGACACCTGCGGCCACGGCGCCGGCGACGTGCTGCTGCAGCTGCTGGCCAAGATGCTGCAGGGGCGCATGCGCGACAGCGACATCCTGGCGCGCCTGGGCGGCGACGAACTGGGCGTGCTGCTGCCCCACTGTCCGCTCGACCACGCGCGCCAGATCGGCGAACAGCTGCGCCAGTCGATCCGCGAATTCCGCTTCGCCTGGGATAACCGCAGCTTCGAACTGGGCGTGAGCATCGGCATCGTGGAAATCAACCAGGACAGCAAGTCCATGAGCGAGCTGCTGAGCGCCGCCGACCAGGCTTGCTACCTGGCCAAGGAACAGGGCCGCAACCGCATCCATGTCTACCAGGAATCGGACGTCATGCTGGCGCAGCGGCACGGCGAAATGCTGTGGATTTCGCGTCTGAACGAAGCGTTCGCACACGATTACTTCCGCCTGTACGCCATGCCCATCGTGCACCTGCACGACAGCGAGGAACACCACGACGAAGTGCTGATCCGCATCCGCAACAGCAAGGGCGACCTGATACTGCCCGGCGCCTTCATCCCCGCCGCCGAACGCTACGACATGATGCTGCCCATCGACCGCTGGGTCATCCGCGCCGTCTGCGCGCACATCGAAAGCGTGCGCGACAGCCTGCCGCCGCTCGAGGCGCTGGCGGAAAGCCGGCGCCGCGCACCGGCCCTGTATTCCGTCAACCTGTCGGGCATGTCGCTGGCCGATGCCGGCTTGCACGACTACATCACCGAGCAGTTCGTGCAATTTGCGATCGCGCCCGAGCAAATCTGTTTTGAAATCACGGAAACGGCCGTCATCGCCAACCTGCCCAAGGCGCAAATATTCATGCGCCAGCTCAAGGCCATGGGCTGCCGCTTCTCGCTCGACGATTTCGGCAGCGGCTTTTCCTCGTTCGGCTACCTGAAGGCCCTGCCCGTCGATTACCTGAAGATCGACGGCGTCTTCGTGCGCGACATCGCCAGCAACGCCATCAACCGCGCCATGGTCAAGGCCATCAATGAAGTAGGCCACGTGATGGGCCTGCAAACGGTGGCCGAATACGTGGAAGACGAGGCCACCCTGGCCGTCATCCGCGAACTGGGCATCGACTATGCGCAAGGCTACGCCGTGGGCAGCCTGCGGCCGCTGACGGCGGGCGTGGATTAGCCGCCGCCGGCAACCAGTACCATTAAAACAATGCCGCATTGCTATCGCTAAATACGTGCAAGCACGACCAATCTGGAGGATTTTGATCTACATCAATAAATTTGCGCAGGCGACTCCTTACACTGATCTCCATTCTTGCAATCGTGCAAGTCTTACTCACCAATTAGCTATTCAACTGATCAGGAAGCCGCGACCATGCGCCAAAATTTGCCAGTGACTAACCGTGAAGTCCTCGTCTTGGACGATCAGGCCATCGTGTCGAAAACGGATATGAACGGCAATATCGTGTATGTGAACCCGTACTTCAGCCAGGTCAGCGGCTTCACAGAGGCAGAGCTGCTCGGTTCGCCCCAGAACATCGTGCGCCACCCGGACATGCCGGCCGAGGCGTTTGCCGACCTGTGGGCCTCGATCCAGGCCGGCACGCCGTGGACGGGCCTGGTCAAGAACCGCTGCAAGAACGGCGATTTTTACTGGGTGCGCGCCAACGTCACGCCCATCCGCGAAGCGGGCAAGACCATCGGCTACATGTCCGTGCGCGTCAAGCCCGACCGGGAGCAGGTGAAGGCGGCCGAGGAAGCCTATGCGGCCATCCGCAACAAGGAAGGCGGCAACATCGTCATCAAGCATGGCCAGATCGTGCGCCCGGGCCTGGCGCACCTGCTGCACAACCTGACGCACATGTCGCTCAACCTGCGCATCTGGGCCGCCACCTCCATCGTCAACTGTTTGCAACTGCTGGTGTGCGTCATCAGCCTGTTCGCCAGCGGCGGCAAGATCACCAATTACGCCATCTTCGGCGCCACCCTGTTCGGCTTCCTGATCAACGTCTTCCTCTGGTACACCTTGCGCATGTCCGTGCTCAAGCCGCTGGGCAAGGCCCTGAACGGCGCGCGGGCGATTGCCGCCGGCGACCTGTCGGGCAGTTTCGAAACGGACAGCACGGATGAAATGGGCCAGCTGCTGCGCGCGCTGCAACAGATGAACAGCAACCTGATCGCCACCATCCGCGACGTGCGCATCAACGTGGAAACCATGGCCGTGGCCACCAAGCAAATCGCCGTCGGCAATATGGACCTGTCGGGCCGCACGGAATCGCAGGCGGCCAGCCTGGAAGAGACGGCATCGAGCATCGAGGAATTCTCGTCGACGGTGAAACAGAACGCGGACAACTCGGTGCAGGCGAACGAGTTGGCCGTGGCCGCCTCGAAAGTGGCCGTGCAGGGCGGCGAGATCGTTTCCGAAGTCATCACCACCATGGACGACATCAATACCTCGTCGAAGAAGATCGTCGACATCATCGGCCTGATCGAAGGCATCGCCTTCCAGACCAACATCCTGGCCCTGAACGCGGCCGTGGAAGCGGCGCGCGCCGGCGAGCAGGGCAGGGGCTTTGCCGTCGTGGCGGGCGAAGTGCGCAACCTGGCGCAGCGCTCGTCCGTGGCGGCCAAGGACATCAAGCAGCTGATTGAAATTTCCGTCGGCAAGGTGGGCGCCGGCATGCTGCAGGTGAACCGCGCCGGCGCCACCATGGAACAGGTGGTCAGCTCCGTCAAGCAGGTGACGGCCATCATGCAGGAAATCTCGATCGCCTCGCGCGAACAGAGCATCGGCGTCGACCAGGTCAACCAGGCCATCGCCCACATGGACCAGGTGACGCAGCAGAACGCGGCCCTCGTGGAAGAAGCCGCCGCGGCCGCCACGCGCCTGGCGGAAGAAGCGGCCAGCCTGTCTCAAGCCGTGAGCCTGTTCAATTTCGGCAAGATGCCGCCACCGCGCCGCGTCGCCACGCCCGGCGGCAAGTCGGGCGCTGCGGGTGCCGCGAACGCCGGCAAGCCCGCCATGAAACGCCTGGCCGCCTAAACCTTTCAAGACTTCATACACATCATGCCTACACTACTCAGCAGTGCTTCCGCCGACCTGGACGCGGTCGTCGAATTCGACCCGGTCATCATCGGCAAGATGAGCCAGTCCGGCCCCCGCTACACGTCCTACCCGACCGCCGACCGTTTCAATGCCGACTTTGGCTATGGCAACTTCCTCGAAGCGCTGGCCGCGCTGCGCATGCGCGGCGGCCGCCGTCCGCTGTCGCTGTACGTGCACGTGCCGTTCTGCGACACCCTGTGCTACTACTGCGCCTGCAACAAGATCATCACGAAAGACCGCAGCAAGGCCGCCACCTATCTCAGCTATTTAAAGCAGGAAATCGCCATGCAGGGCAAGCTGTTTGCCGGCATGAACCAGATCGAGCAATTGCACTTCGGCGGCGGCACGCCCACCTACCTGAGCGAAAAACAGATGGACGAGCTGATGGCACATTTGCGCCAGCATTTCGAGTTCGCCTCCGATGAGGACGGCGAGTATTCGATCGAGATCGACCCGCGCACCGTCTCGCGCGAGCGCGTGTTCTCGCTGCGCGCGCAAGGTTTCAACCGCATCAGCCTGGGCGTGCAGGATTTCGACGCCGACGTGCAGAAGGCCGTCAACCGCATCCAGCCGGAAGCGGAAACGGTGGCCATCATGCAGGCAGCGCGCGACGCCGGTTTCCGCTCGATCAGCATCGACCTGATCTACGGCCTGCCGAAACAAAACCTGGAAACGATGACGGAAACGCTGCGCAAGGTGATCAACGCCAGCCCCGACCGCATCGCCCTGTACCACTACGCGCACATGCCGCATCTGTTCAAGCCGCAGCGCCGCATCCTCGACGCCGACATGCCCGACAGCGCCACCAAGCTGGCCATGCTGGGCCTGTGCATCGCGCGCCTGACGGCCGCCGGCTATGTCTACATCGGCATGGACCATTTCGCCAAGCCCACGGACGACCTGGCCGTGGCGCAGCGCCAGGGCCGCCTGCACCGCAATTTCCAGGGCTATTCGACGCGCGCGGAAGCGGACCTGATCGCCTGCGGCGTGTCGGCCATCAGCTCCGTCGGCGCCGTCTACAGCCAGAATGAAAAGACGCTGGACGCCTACTACGAAAAGCTCGACGAAGGCGTGCTGCCGATCGCGCGCGGCATCAAGCTCGACACGGACGATTTGTTGCGCCGTATCATCATCCAGATGTTGATGTGCAATTTTGAATTGTCGATCGCCACCATCGAGCAGGCGCATCCCGTGAAATTCCGCAGCTATTTCGCCGCCGAGCTGGAAAAGCTGCGCGAACTGGCGCGCGACGGCTTGCTCGTCATCGAGGAAGACTGGCTGACGGTGACGCCGAAAGGGCGCTTGCTGATCCGCAATATCTGCATGGTCTTCGACCGCTACCTGACCATGGCGCGCGCGAATACGGCGCCCGACGCGGTGCAGCCGCTGCGCTACTCGAAAACGGTCTAGCGCCGCCCGATGAACGCCCTCAGCCTCGTGCCCATGTTCCTCGTCGGCCTGGCCGGCAGCGTGCACTGCATCGGCATGTGCGGCGGCATCGTCGGCGCCCTGTCGATCGGCGGCGGTGCGCCGGCGCCGGCCCGGCCCGTGATCGCCATCGCCGTGGCGCGCCCCGCGCTGCAATCGACGCAGTTGCAGGGCGTCTTGCGCGTGCTGGCCTACAACGGCGGGCGCATCGGCAGCTACATGCTGGCCGGCGCCCTGGCCGGCAGCCTGGCCGGCGCGGGCATGCTGCACCTGGCGTCACTGCAAGTGGCCGGCTACTGGCTGGCCAACCTGATGCTCGTCGCTTTGGGCCTGTACCTGATGGATGCCTGGCGCGGCCTGGCCCATCTGGAAGCGGCCGGCAACGTCGTCTGGCGCCGCGTGCGCCCCCTGCTGAAACCATTGATGCCCATGGATACGCCGTTAAAAGCGCTGGCCGTGGGCGGGCTGTGGGGCTGGGTGCCGTGCGGCATGGTCTACAGCGCGCTGCTGACGGCCATGATGCAGGGCTCGGCCCTGAACGGCGCGGCCACGATGGCCGCCTTCGGCCTGGGCACCCTGCCCACGCTGCTGGGCATGGGTTTGCTGGGCACGCGCTTGCGCACGCAGATGCAGCGCCGTCCCGTGCGCATCGCCAGCGGCTTGCTGGTGCTGGGCTTTGGCCTGCTGGGCCTGCTGCGCGCCACGAATGGCGTCTCGCTGGGCTGGCTCGACGCCCTGTGCGTCACGGGCCATCCATGAAAAGACGCATGAAAACAAACCTATGAATGCTGTTTTACAACCCTCCGCCTGCTTCCATTGCGGCTTGCCTGTCCCCGCAGGCTCCAACTGGAACGTGACCATCGACGACGTGCCGCGCGCCATGTGCTGCCCCGGCTGCGAAGCGGTGGCGCAAACCATCGTCGACATCGGCCAGAGCGCGTATTACCGCGACCGCGACGAATATGCCGTCAATGCGGCCGATGCGGCCATGGTGCCGCCCGAGCTGCGCCTGTACAGCAATGACGACGCGCAATTCGCGCGCGACGCCAGCAGCTGCGAAGCGACCCTGTCCGTCGAAGGCATCCGCTGCGCCGCCTGCGTCTGGCTGATCGAGCGCCAGCTGACGCGCCTGCCCGGCGTGCAGGCGGCCAGCCTGAACGTCGCCACGGAGCGCCTGTACGTGCGCTGGAGCCGCGCCCAGTGCGAACCGGGCGACATCCTGCAAGCCGTGCGGCAAGTGGGCTACACGGCCTATCCGTATGACGCCGTGCGCCATGGCGAACGCCTGCAAAAAGCCAGCAAGACCCTGGGCCGCCAGCTGTTCGTCGCCGGCCTGTCGATGATGCAGGTGATGATGTACGTGGCGCCCGCCTACCTGGCCGCCGAGGATGGCACCCTGGACGAGAATATGGCCAGCCTGATGCGCTGGGCAAGTTTGCTGCTGACCCTGCCCGCCATCTGCTACTCGGCCATGCCGTTCTTCCAGGGCGCCTGGGCCAGCCTGCGCGCGCGCACCCTGGGCATGGACGTGCCCGTCGCGCTGGGCATCCTGGCCGCCTTCTTCGGCAGCGTGGTGGCGACCTTCACGGGCCGCGGCGAGGTGTATTACGACTCGGCCACGATGTTCATTTTCCTCTTGCTGTGCAGCCGCTATTTCGAGCTGCAGGCGCGCCGCAAGGCCGCTTCCGCGCTCGAGCGCCTGCAGCACGCCTTGCCTGCCTCCGCGTCCTTGATGCCGGGCTTTCCCGACAACCGCGCCACCACCCTGGTGCCGGCCGGCAGCCTGGCCGTGGGCGACATCATCCTGGTCAAGCCGGGCGAAGCGATCGCCGCCGACAGCGTCATCGTCGAAGGCACGAGCGCGCTCGATTTATCGCTGCTGACGGGCGAAAGCGCGGCCCAGCGACGCAAGACAGGCGAACAGGTGCCGGGCGGGGCCATCAACGCCAGCGCCGCGCTCATTGTGCGCGTACTGAAACCGGCGCGCGAAAGCACCCTGTCGGACCTGCTGAAACTGATCGAGCGGGCCGGCAGCGGCAAGCCGCAGATCGCGCAGTGGGCCGATAAAGTGGCGGCCTGGTTCGTGCTGGGCCTGCTGCTGTTCGCCGTCGCCGTGTTCGCCTTCTGGAGCTGGCATGACCCGGCACAGGCCTGGCCCGTGGCCATTGCCGTGCTGGTTGTCTCGTGCCCGTGCGCGCTGTCGCTTGCCACGCCGACGGCGCTGGCGGCCGCCACCGACAGCCTGCTGCGGCGCGGCGTGCTGATCGTCCAGCCGCATGTCTTGGAAACCTTGCACCGCGCCACCCACATCGTCTTCGACAAGACGGGCACCTTGACCCTGGGCCGGCCCGTGCTGCGGCAAATCGAGGGACTCGGCAGCCTGAGCGAGGACGATTGCCTGCAGGTGGCCGCCGCGCTGGAAGCGGGCAGCGCCCATCCGCTGGCGCAGGCGATCGTGGCAGCAGCGGGAGAAACGCCGCGCACGCATGCGGAACAGTTGCAGGAAGTGCAAGGCCAGGGCCTCGAGGGCGTCGTCGACGGCGTGCGCTACCGCCTGGGCAATGCGGCCTTTGTCGCCGCCATCGCCGGACCGCCGCTGGGCGACACGGCCGTCGGCATGCAGGGCATGACGCCGCTGTACCTGGGCACGCAGGGGCGCTGGCTGACGCGCTTTTTACTCAGCGACGCGCTGCGCCCGGAAGCGCGCGACGTGGTCGCGTATTTCCACCGGCACGGCAAGCAGGTCGTGCTGCTCAGCGGCGACCAGGAAGCGCTGACGCAAAGCGTGGCGACGGAACTGGGCATCAACACGGCGTGCGGCGAATGCCTGCCCGACGAAAAGCTCGATTTCGTGCAGCAGTTGCAGGCGACGGGCGCCGTCGTGGCGATGGTGGGCGACGGCATCAACGACGCGGCCGTGCTGAGCGGCGCCGACGTGTCCTTCGCCATGGGCTCCGGCGCCGCGCTGGCGCAGGCGCATGCGGACACGGTGCTGCTGTCGAGCCAATTGGTGTCCGTGCTCGACACGGCGAAGACGGCGGCGCGCAGCATGCGCATCATCCGCGAGAACCTGGGCTGGGCCACCCTGTACAATCTGACGGCCATCCCGGCCGCCGCGCTGGGTTTCTTGAACCCCTGGCTGTCCGGCGTCGGCATGGCTGCCAGCTCGGCCGTTGTCATCGCCAACGCCCTGCGCCTGCGGAAAGCCTGAACATGGAAGCACTGTATCTCCTCATCCCCCTGAGCGTCGTGGTCGTCTTCATCGCCCTATGGGTGTATTTCACGGCCTCGGACGGCGGCCAGTTCGACGACCTCGTCGGACCGGGCCTGCGCGTGCTGCAGGACGACGACACGCCGCCCCAGCCGGCGCCCGGCGAACCGCATCCCTGACCGCACCAGCCCGGCCGAAATCCCGCACGCCATGGCCGGCGCGTCTGCCCCGCCCTGATTGCAGGGATCTTGTATGGCTTTTTTGAGCTGAATTTGACCGAAATATCACTTTATTTCGATGCCAGTTCGCTACGCTTATTTCATCCGGGGAATTTTGATCCACATCAAAGTTTTTTCGCGGTCAAACACTTACTCTCTGGCCACCATCATAAATAGTAATTCCAGGGAGAGTCTTTGTGGATCAATCGCTGAACTATAACTACAAGATCGTGAAGCAATTCGCGGTCGCTACTGTGGTATGGGGCATCATCGGCATGCTGGTTGGCGTTATCATCGCCGCTCAGCTGGCCTGGCCTGCCCTGAACCTCGACATACCATGGCTGACATACGGACGCTTGCGTCCGCTGCACACGAATGCGGTGATTTTCGCCTTCGGCATCTGCGGCCTGTTCGCCACCTCGTACTACGTCGTGCAACGCACCTGCCAGGTGCGCCTGTTTTCCGACAAGCTGGCCGCCTTTACCTTCTGGGGCTGGCAAGCGGTAATCCTGTGCGCGGTCGTCAGCCTGCCCATGGGCCTGACCCGCGGCAAGGAATACGCGGAACTGGAATGGCCTATCGCCATCCTCATCGCCGTCGTCTGGATCGCCTACGCCATCGTCTTCTTCGGCACGCTGATCAAGCGCAAGGTCAAGCACATCTACGTGGCCAACTGGTTCTTCGGCGCCTACATCCTGGCCGTGACGATTTTGCACGTGGTCAATGGCGCCGTCATGCCAGCCTCGTTCACGAAATCGTATTCCGCCTATGCGGGCGTGCAGGACGCCATGATCCAGTGGTGGTACGGCCATAACGCGGTGGGTTTCATCCTGACCGCCGGCTACCTGGGCATGGTCTACTACTTCATCCCGAAACAGGCCGAGCGCCCCGTGTACTCGTACCGTCTGTCCATCGTCCACTTCTGGGCGCTGATCTTCACCTACATGTGGGCGGGCCCGCATCACCTGCACTACACGGCATTGCCTGACTGGACGCAATCGATCGGCATGGTCTTCTCGCTGGTCCTGCTGGCGCCAAGCTGGGGCGGCATGATCAACGGCATCATGACCCTGTCGGGCGCCTGGCACAAGCTGCGCACCGACCCGATCCTGAAGTTCATGATCGTCTCGCTGTCGTTCTACGGCATCGCCACCTTCGAAGGTCCGATGATGTCGATCAAGACCATCAACTCGCTGTCGCACTACACCGACTGGACCGTTGCCCACGTGCATGCGGGCGCCCTGGGCTGGGTGGGCTTCATCACCATGGGTTCGATCTACTACCTGCTGCCGCGCCTGGCGGGCCGCACGCAGATGCACAGCACGCGCCTGGTCGACGTGCACTTCTGGGTGGCCACCATCGGCATCGTGCTGTACATCGCCGCAATGTGGATCGCCGGCGTGATGCAGGGCCTGATGTGGCGCGCGGTCAATCCGGACGGCACCCTGACCTACACCTTTGTCGAAAGCGTGAAAGCAACGTATCCGTACTACGTGGTGCGCGTGGCCGGTGGCCTGCTGTACCTGTCGGGTATGTGCATCATGGGCTACAACACCTGGATGACTCTGCGCGGCAGCAAACTCCCCGTCGCCCGCATTCCGGAACTGAACGCGGCGCACGCCTGATAGGAGCAAAAGCAAATGAAATTTTCACATGCATGGATTGAGAAAAACCCCTGGCTGCTGATCGCCCTGGTCACGGTGGTGATCAGCATCGGCGGCGCCGTCGAGATCGTCCCCCTGTTCTTCCAGAAGAGCACGACGGAGCCCGTCGCCGGCCTGAAGCCGTACTCGCCGCTGCGCCTGGCCGGCCGCGACATCTACGTGCGCGAAGGCTGCTACAACTGCCATTCGCAGATGGTGCGTCCGCTGCGCGCGGAAACGGAACGCTATGGCCACTATTCGGTCGCCGGCGAGTTCGTCTACGACCGTCCGTTCCAGTGGGGTTCCAAGCGCACGGGGCCCGACCTGGCCCGCGTGGGCGCCCGCTACAGCGACGAATGGCACCGCACGCACTTGAACAACCCGCGCGACGTGGTGCCCGAGTCGAACATGCCGGCCTACCCATGGCTGGCGAAGACCAAGCTGGTGCCCGACGACATCATGCCGAAGATGCGCGCCCTGCAACGCCTGGGCCAGCCGTACAGCGACGCGGAAATCGCCGCCGGCCCCGCGCAGCTGCAGGACAAGACGGAAGAAGACGCCCTGGTCGCCTATCTGCAAGGCCTCGGTACATTAATCAAAACAAGGAATTAGCATGGCAATCGAAAACCTGTTTGACAGCGCCAGCAGCGTCATGACGGTGGTTTCCTTTACGACGTTCGTGGGCATCCTGTGGTGGACGTTCAGCCGCAGCAATAGCGACTTCGACGCGGCGGCGCGCCTGCCGTTCGCCGACGAGGCGCTCGACTATCCGGCCGAGGCCGAGATGAACCTGGCGAAGGAGCATAACCATGGCTGACTTTACCAATGGCTTCTGGAACATCTACATCATCGTGCTGTCCCTGCTGGGCATCATCGGCTGCGGCGTGCTGCTGTACTCGCAGTCGAAAGTGAAAGTGGCCGCCGGCGCCCCCGCCGACGGCACCACGGGCCACGTGTGGGACGAGGACTTGAAGGAACTCAACACGCCGATGCCGCGCTGGTGGATGTGGCTGTTCTACATCACCATCGTCTTCGCGCTGGCCTACCTGTTCCTGTATCCGGGCCTGGGCAACTATGCCGGCAGCCTGGGCTGGAAATCCACGGGCCAGTACGAGGAAGAGCTGAAGAAGGCGGAAGCCGACTACGGCCCCCTGTTCAACAAGTACCTGAGCCAGGACTTGAAGACGGTGGCGGCCGATCCGCAGGCGCAAGCCATCGGCCAGCGCCTGTTCCTGACCTACTGCGCGCAATGCCACGGTTCGGATGCGCGCGGCAACAAGGGCTTCCCCAACCTGACGGACAAGGACTGGCTGTATGGCGGCGAACCCGACATCATCAAGACCACCATCCTGCACGGCCGCAATGGGCAGATGCCGCCGATGGGCGCCGCGCTGGGTTCCGAAAAGGATGTCGAGAACGTGGCCCATTACGTGCTGAGCCTGTCCGGCTCCACCTCGGACCCCGTCAAGTCCGTGCTGGGCAAGGCCAAGTTTGGCGCCTGCATGGCCTGTCACGGCGCCGATGCGAAGGGCAACCAGATGCTCGGTGCGCCTAACCTGACGGACAAGGTCTGGCTGTATGGCGGCAGCGCCGACACCATCATGGAAACCGTGCGCAAGGGACGCAGCAACACCATGCCGGCCTTCAGCGATTTCCTCGGCGAATCCAAGGTACACGTGCTGTCGGCGTATGTCTGGAGCCTGTCGAATCCCCAGACGCCCGTGAAATGATGTAATGGAACCTCAAGTCATCAAGATGTATGCGGCCCGCGAGCAGATCTACCCTCGCGAGGCCAAAGGACGCTACGCTACCTGGCGATGGGTATGCGTATGGCTTACCCAGCTCGCGTTCTACGGCTTGCCGTGGTTGACCTGGAATGGCAGGCAAGCCCTGCTGTTCGATTTGACCACGCGCAAGTTCTACATTTTCGGCGTCGTGCTGTGGCCCCAGGATTTCATCTATCTGGCGGCCCTGCTGATCATCTGTGCGTATTTGTTGTTCCTCGTCACGGCCATTGCCGGGCGGGTGTGGTGCGGGTTCTCTTGCCCGCAAACGGTATACACGGAAATCTTCCTGTGGGTCGAACGCCGCATCGAGGGCACGCGCAGCGCGCGCATGGCCCTCGACAAGCAGGGCCCTTCCGTGCGCAAGGCATTCAAGAAGACGGCCAAGCACCTGGTGTGGGGCGCCATCGCCCTGTGGACGGGCTTTACCTTTGTCGGCTACTTCACGCCGATCAAGGAACTGGCGCGCGAGGTGACCACCTTGAATTTCGGTCCCTGGGAATGGTTCTGGGTCTTGTTCTACAGCCTGGCAACCTACGGCAACGCGGGCTGGCTGCGCGAGCAGGTGTGCAAATACATGTGCCCCTACGCGCGCTTCCAGAGCGCCATGTTCGACCAGGACACCCTGATCATCACCTACGATGCCAAGCGCGGCGAACCACGCGGCGCCATGAGCAAGAAGGCCGGCAACAACGACAAGCTGGGCGATTGCATCGACTGTACACTGTGCGTGCAGGTGTGTCCGACCGGTATCGATATCCGCAACGGCCTGCAGTATGAATGCATCGGCTGCGCCGCCTGCGTCGATGCCTGCAACAGCGTGATGGACAAGGTCGAGCGGCCGCGTGGCCTGATACGCTACAGCACCGACCATGCGATGGAAAACAACTTCAATTCGAAGCAGATACGCCAGCGCGCCATGCGCCCGCGCGTCTTGATCTACACTTCCATCCTGGCCCTGATCATCATCGCCGTATGTACCTCGCTGGCCCTGCGCACCCCCCTGAAAATGGACGTGATCCGCGACCGCGGTTCGATGGGGCGCGAGGTGGAAGACGGCATGATCGAAAACGTCTACCGCCTGCAGATCATGAACACGTCCGAGCAAAGCCAGCACTTTAAAATCAGCGCTTCCGGCTTGCCGGGCCTGACCTTGCTGACGCGCGAAGAAGTGACCTTGCAGCCGACCGAAACGCTGGGCTGGCCGATCCGCCTGCGCGTACCGCACGGCGTGGGCGAGAAGGGGTCGAACAAGATTGCGATCGAATTGCAATCGCTGGACAATCCATCGCTGCATGTGCGTGAAAGCGCGGTCTTCATCGTGCCGCGTTAACAAGGAAAGGCGGACGGGGACCGGGTGCCCTCGCCGCCGCCACGAAGTTGCAGGAAGGCCGGTCCCCGCATGGGGGCTGGCCGTTTACACAGGAGAAATACCATGTCCGACAGTCTGAAACTGCAGCCTCCCGTTGCACCGTGGTACAAGCACCGCTGGCCATGGCTGCTGATGATCGGTCCCGGCCTGTCCGTGGTCGTCGGCAGCTTCATGGGCTATATCGCGTTTACGCAGCCCGACGCGCTGGTGGTGGGCGACTATTACAAGCAGGGCAAGGCGATCAACCAGGATTTGAAGCGCGACACGATCGCCAGCGACCTGGCCATGGATACGAGCCTGGCGTACGACGTCGCCGCAGCGCGCCTGACCGGTTCCGTGCACAGCTTCGGCAAGGCCTATCAGGGTCCGCTGCAGCTGCACCTGGCGCATGCGACCCTGCCTGAAAAAGATATCAAGCTGCTGGTGCGGCCCGATGCGGCCGGCAATTTCTCGGTGCCCCTGCCGATGCTCGAGCGCAGCCGCTGGCAAGTGCTGGTGGAAAACGACAAACGCGAGTGGCGCCTGTCCGGCATCTGGACCTGGCCCGTGCAGCGCAGCATCGCGCTGCATGCGGATGAAGAGTTATAAGCCTTACTTGCAGACGTCGGTACCGGCCGTAATGGCTTTCAGCTTGGCAGGCTGCAGGATCTCGATCTCGCGGTTCGAGACGCGCAGCCAGCCTTCCTTCTTGAATTTTGACAATAAACGGCTGACGCTCTCGATGGTCAGGCCCAGGTAGTTGCCGATTTCCTCGCGCGACATGCGCAGCTGGAATTTGCTGCTCGAATAGCCGCGCGCTTCGTAACGCGACGCCAGGTTGACGATGAAGGCGGCAAAGCGCTGCGTCGCCTGCATATTGCCCAGCAACAGCATGACGCTTTGCTCGCGCGTGATTTCCTGGCTCATCATGCGGTGGAAATGCCGCAGCAGGGTCGGCATATTGCCCAGCAATTGTTCCAGGCTGGAAAACGGGATTTCACACACTTCGCTGTCTTCGAGCGCCACCGCATTACAGTGGTGGCGGTCGGCGCTGATGGCGTCCATGCCCAGCAGTTCGCCGGCCATCTGGAAACCCGTCACCTGCTCCTCGCCGCCCGGATTGATCTGGTACGTCTTGAAGTGCCCCAGGCGGATCGCGTACAGGTTCTGGAACGAGTCGCCGATGCGGAACAGCGAGGCGCCGCGCACGATCTTGCGGCGGCGGCCGATGATCTGGTCCAGCCTGTCCATGTCGCCCATATCGAGGCCCATCGGCAGACACAATTGATGCATGCTGCAGGTCGAGCATCGCGCACGCAACGCTTCCACGGTCACTGTGGGCAAGGTTGGAGTGATTAGCGCTTCAGTCATGTCGGTACCTTTTAGAAAATGCAACAACAAGTTTACTGCATACCGGGTTGCCGTGTGCCAATTTCACCGCAATTTCGCTGAATAAACGACGTTCCGACTTTAATTATATGGCAACATCGTCAAAAGCCCATGCGGAGAGGGGCATTTGTGCGGCGGCGCTTGCCAAGCTGGGGTATTGATAGGAAAATTCCTGACAGCATTATCTGCCGCCTGTGCCGCCCGGTACTGAAAAGGAAATCATGAAGCCTCTCGGCATCAAAGCAAAAGTCGCGCTGGCCACCAGCCTGACCTCGATCGCCATGATCGCGCTGGTCACCATGATACAGGTGCAGCACATGCGCGACGACTTCACCCGAGTACTGCTGAGCCAGCAGTCGTCCCTGATCAGCCGCACCGCTGCCGAGCTCGACGACAAGCTGGGCATGCTGCTGCAGATCGTCACCCTGACGGCCAGGCAGCAGCCGCCGGAACTGATGGCCCAGCCAGCCCAATTGCGCGAATACTATTCGCGCCGCTCGATGCTGGTGCTGTTCGACGACGTGCTGGTGCTCGACGCGCATGGCGCCGTCGTGGCCGACATGCCGGAAGTGGCGGGGCGCACGGGCATCAACGTCGCCGAGCGCGAGTATTTCCAGACCGTGCTGCGCACGCGCCAGCCCATGATCACCGAACCGATGCTCGGCAAATCGAGCGGCATGCCCATCGTGCAGATGGTGGCGCCCGTGCTGGCCGCCGATGGCCAGGTGGCCGGCGTGGTGATCGGCGTGCTGCGCCTGTACAAGGACAATCTGCTGGGGCGTCTGCGCTCGGAAAAGATCGGCAAGAGCGGCTATTACTTCATCCTCACGCGCGGCGCCGTGCCGCGCTATGTGCTGCATCCCGATACCAGCCGTTTGCTGCAGCCGCGCCAGCCGAACGCCAACCTGACGACGACCCAGCTGCTGAAGGAAGATGGCGAAGGCAGCATGGTCAGCACCAACAGCCGCGGCATCACGGCCGTCAACAGCTTCAAGCGCCTGAAATCGGTGAACTGGCTGCTGGCCACCTCGCTGCCCTTGGCGGATGCCTTCGAACCGTTCGATGGCGTGCTGTACCGGCTGGTGCTGTGGAGCATCCTCGCTTCGCTGCTGGCCGCAGCCGTGCTGGGCTGGGTCACCGTGCGCCTGCTGTCGCCGCTGGTGCGCCTGCGCGACACCCTGCTGGCCCTGCGTACCAGCGGCAGCCGTTTCACCCCCGTGCCGGTGCAGCAGCGCGACGAGATCGGCGAACTGACGGAAGCGTTCAACGGCCTGATGAGCGAGCGCGACCGCCTGCAGCAGGAACTTGAATCGCGCGCGGCGGAACTGGAGCAGGAACGCGACCGGGCCGAGGCCGCCAACCGCGCGAAGAGCGATTTCGTGGCCAACATGAGCCATGAAATCCGCACGCCCCTCAATGCCGTGCTGGGCATGGTGTATTTGCTGGGCAATACCAAGCTCGATACGGAACAGCGCAAGTATCTGACCATGGTGCGCGTGGCGGGCCAGTCGCTGCTGGGCATCCTCAACGACGTGCTCGATTATTCGAAGATCGAGGCACGCCGCATGGAACTGTCGCCCGTCGAATTCGACCTCGACGAAGTCATGAATACCCTGGCCACGACGATGACGATGAATGCGGGCGAAAAGGAACTGGAACTGGCCATCTCCGTCGAGCCCGACGTGCCGCGGCGCCTCGTGGGCGACACCCAGCGCCTGCAGCAAATCCTCGTCAACCTGGCCGGCAACGCCATCAAATTTACCGAGAGCGGCGAAGTGGTGGTGGCCGTCAGCCTGGC
Organism: Janthinobacterium sp. EB271-G4-3-2; assembly: GCF_020858035.1. Classification (NCBI taxonomy): domain Bacteria; kingdom Pseudomonadati; phylum Pseudomonadota; class Betaproteobacteria; order Burkholderiales; family Oxalobacteraceae; genus Janthinobacterium; species Janthinobacterium sp. EB271-G4-3-2. The sequence goes on from NZ_JACYMG010000004.1 coordinate 67,920, forward strand.
CGAGAGCGAGAACGGCCGCGCCTGGCTGCGCTTCGAAGTGCGCGACACGGGCATCGGCATGACGGAACTGCAGCAACAACAACTGTTTGCCGCGTTTTCACAGGGCGACCAGAGCATCACGCGGCGCTTCGGCGGCACGGGCCTGGGCCTGGCCATCAGCAAGCAGCTGATCCACATGATGGGCGGCGACATCGCCGTCGCCAGCAGCGAAGGCAAGGGCAGCCGCTTCTGGTTCAGCGTGCCGTTCGAGATGCTGGCGCAGCCGGCCGAAACGCGGCGCACGCCCACGCTGGGCCAGCTGCGCCTGCTGGTGGCGGACGATAACCGCACCACGCGCGAACTGATCGTCAAGCTGATCGAGGCGTGGGGGTGGCTGGCCGATGAAGTCGACTCCGGCTTTGCCGCCATCGAACTGTACCGCGAACGCCTGGCGCAGCAGCAGCCGTACGACGTGGTGCTGGCCGACTGGCACATGCCCGTCATGGACGGCCTGGCCACGGCGAAGGCCATCCGCCAGGCGGCCAGCGGCCAGCGGCAGCCCATCGTGGTGATGGTCAACGCCTTCGCCCGCAACCACCTCGAGGAAATCTCCAGCGCGGCCGAGGCCGACGTCGTGCTGATGAAGCCGATCACGGGTTCGAGCCTGTTCGATGCCCTGCATCAGGCCCTGATCACGAAGAACGACGGCGGCGAGCAGCGCATCCTGCACCAGCCGCTGGGCACGCAACTGGCCGGCGTGCATTTCCTGCTGGTGGAAGACAATCATTTGAACCAGGCCGTGGCGCGCGGCATCCTCGAACACATGGGCGCCACCCTCGACGTCGTCGGCGACGGCTTGCAGGCCGTGGAACGGCTGCGCACGGAAGCGCTGCGCTACGACATCGTGCTGATGGACATGCAGATGCCCGTCATGGACGGTTTCAGCGCCACCCACATCATCCGCACGGAACTGCGCCTGAGCCTGCCCGTGATCGCCATGACGGCCGGCGTGCTGGCGTCCGAGCGCGAGCGCTGCATGACGGCCGGCATCAGCGACTTCATCGCCAAGCCTGTCGTGGTGGAAGAGATGATGGAAGTCATCCTGCGCCACCTGCCCAAGCGCCCGCAAGTGCAAACGGCCGAGCCGGTGCGCGTCGCCGACGAGGAAGTGTTTTCCATGGCGCCGCTGATGCGCGTGATGGGACGCGACGCGAAGGGGCGCGGCGTGCTGCGGCGCATGGTCGAAGACGCGCTGAACAAGGGCATGACGCCCGTGCGCGATGCCGAAACCGCGTTGCAGGCGGGCCGCCACAGCGACGTGGCGCGCATCCTGCACAGCGTGCGCGGCTCCGTCGGCACCCTGGGCACGAAACGCCTGATCCGCGCCGCGTTCGCCACCGAGGAAGCCATCGACGCCGGTCGCCTGGACGAAGTCCCAAGCCTGCTGGCGCACACGGCGCAGGAGCTGGAACAGGCGCTGGCGGCGGCCGCCGACTGGTTGTCCAGGCTGAAGGATTAAAAGGGTAGGTCGGATTAGCGCCACGCGCGTAATCCGACAGGACGCGGCAACAATGTTGTCGGATTACGCTGCGCTAATCCGACCTACGCAATTTACGCGGGTACACCGAGGATCACGCTGGACGCCTTGAACATCGCCGTCACGCTGCCGCCGATGGCGATCCCCAGGTCGGTACAGCTCTGGTTGGTGATGATGGCGGCGATCGTGCCGCCGCGTGGCAGGTCCAGCACCACTTCCGTGTTGACGGCGCCCGTCTGCACGCGCGTGACCGTGCCGGCCAGCTGGTTGCGCGCGGAAAAGCGCGCGCCTTCGCTGTCGGCCACGAGGATGATGGACGAAGCCTTGATCAGCGCAAACGCTTCCGCGCCAGGCACCAGGCCCAGGCTTGCGCTGCTGCCCTGCGTGACGATGGCAACGATATGCTGGCCGCCCGGCAATTCCAGGGTGACTTCATCGTTGACGGCACCCTGTTTCAGTTCGGCCACCTTGCCGAGGAATTGATTGCGTGCCGTGGTTTTCATGGCCATTCTCCGTATGAGTAAAAGATCGTCGGCGATGCCTTCGGCCTGGCTGCCCAGCTGGCGCAGGTAGCGGGCATGCTCGCGCTCGATGATGCGGAAATTGTCGACCAGCTGGCGTCCCCGTTGCGTGAGCCGCGTGCCGCCGCCGCCCTTGCCGCCCGTCAGGCGCTCGACCAGCGGCTCGCCGGCCAGATTGTTCATCGCGTCGATGGCGTCCCAGGCCGCCTTGTAGCTCATCTTCACAAGCTTGGCCGCCTGCGTGATGGAACCGCACTCGGCGATGGCGCCCAGCAATTCCACCCTGCCGGCGCCGCCCAGGTGCTCGCCACCCACCGTCATCCATACCGAACCTTCTAGGCCGATTTCCGCTGCCGCCGATTTATCCAATGCGTTCACCCAATGCCATGTGGTCTTCCCTGTTATCGATCTGTCCGTCGCGCAAATACAGCACGTGTTCGCCCAGGATGCGCGCATCTTCCGGATCGTGTGTGATCAGGATCATGGGCACGTCCAGGCGCTGCTGCCACTGGCTCAGTTCCAGCCGCATTTTGACACGCAGGGCCGGATCGAGGGCGGCAAACGGCTCGTCGAGCAGCAGCGCGGACGGCTCGGCCACGAGCGCCCTCGCCAGCGCCACCCGCTGGCGCTGGCCTCCGGACAACTCGTCGGGGAACTGGTGCGCCAGTTCCTGCAAGTGAAACGCGTCGAGCCAATGCTCGACCTTGGCCAACTTTTCGCGCGCGCGCGGATTGAACCAGCCGCGGCTCAGGCCAAAGCCCACGTTCTGGCGCACCGTCAGGTGCGGGAACAGCGCGTAATCCTGGAACAGGTAGGCGACGTTGCGCTGCTGCGGCGGCAAGTTGATGCCGGCGGCCGAATCGAACAGGGTGCGCCCGTTCAGGCGGATATGGCCTGCGTCCGGTGTAAACAGTCCGGCAATGGCTTTCAGGGTCATGCTCTTGCCGGCGCCGGACGGGCCATACATGGCGATGCGCTGGCTGCCGGACGTGCATTGCACCTGCAGGTCGAAGCGGCGTTTGCCGGAGCGCAAGGTGGCGCGGATGTCGAGGTCGAGTTGCATGGGCGTCATCCTCAGCGTCCTTTGTGCGCGACGCGCCCGGGCGCCAGGCGGCCAGCCGACAGCAGCACCACGATGCAGACCACCGAGATGATCACGACCAGCGTATTGGCCACGTCGTCCTGGCCCGCCTGCACGGCTTCATACACGGCCACCGACAGGGTCTGCGTCTTGCCGGGAATGCTGCCGGCCACCATCAAGGTGGCGCCGAATTCGCCGAGCGCGCGCACGAATCCCAGCAGCACGCCGGCCAGGATGCCGCGCCAGGCCAGCGGCAAGGTGACGCGAAAGAAAATCGCCGGCTCGGAAATGCCCAGCACGCGGGCAGCCTGCTCGAGCTGGCCGTCGACGGCCTCGAAGGCGGCGCGCGCGGGCTTGAAGACGAGGGGAAAGGCGACCACGGTGGAAGCGATCACGGCGCCCTGCCATGTAAAAATCAGGTTGATGCCGAAGTTGTCCTGCAGCCAGATGCCCAGGGTGCCGCGCCGGCCCAGCAGCACCAGCAGGTAATAGCCGAGCACGGTCGGCGGCATCACCATCGGCAGGGTCAACAGGGCGTCGAGCAGCTCGCGCCCGGGAAAACGCGTGCGTGCCAGCAGATAGCCCGTGCCGATGCCGAGCAACAAGTTAAGCGCCGTGGCCCATGCCGCCACTTTGAGCGACAGGGCCAGCGCGGTCCAGGCGATATCCATGTGCAGTCGTTCTACTTTATGGCTTTTTAAACCCGTATTTGGCGAGGATGGCTTGCGCCGGCACCGTCTGCAGATAGCTGACGAAGCGCTTCGCTTCGGCCGCATTGCCGCTGCCCTTGATGGTGGCGATCGGGTACAGCACGGGTGCGTCCAGCGGCACTTCCAACACCACGTTGACCTTGTCTTTCATGATGGCCGCGTCGGTGGAGTAGACAAAGCCCGCATCGACTTCGCCGCGCGCCACGTAGTCGAGCGACTGGCGCACGTTCTGCGTGCCGATGGCTTTAGATTGCACGGCGTCCCACAGCTTCGCCTTCTTCAGCGCGCCTTCCGAGTAACGGCCGACGGGCACGCTGGCCGGATTGGCGATGGCCACGCGGGTCACGTCCTTGCGCGTCAGGTCGCTCAAGCTCTTGATGCCCAGCTTGCTATCGTGCGGCACGATCAGCACCAGGCTGTTGCCGACGAAGTCCATGCGCTCGGCCGGCAAGACAAGGCCCTGCTTTTGCGCCGCATCCATGGTTTCCTGGTCGGCCGAGGCAAACACGTCCACGGGCGCGCCCTTGACGATCTGCTGCAGCAGCACGCCCGAGGCGGCAAAGTTCAAGGACACCTTGCTGCCCGGATACTGCGCCTCGTAGCCTTGCGCCGCCTCCTTGAACGCATTCGTCAGGCTGGCCGCGGCCGACACGACCACTTCGCCGGCAAGGGCGGACGAGGCGGCGGTGGCGGTGGCGAAGAGGGCGGCGCCGAGCAGTGTGGCGAGGGAGGTAAGGCGCATGATCGTATCCTTGATGAGAAGAGAACCAGGCCCGTAATATACACCGATATATAGCGCTCTGCCATCGCACAGGTCAAGTCAGCGCAAGTCCCATTCCCTGATATACTGTATATAAACACAGTATATCGAGGTGCATCATGGAATTGACGGACAAGCTGGAAATCCTGGCCGACGCGGCCAAGTACGATGCGTCCTGCGCCAGCAGCGGCGCGCCCAAGCGCGATTCCATCGGCAAGGACGGCTTTGGCGCCACCTCGGGCATGGGCATTTGCCACAGCTACACGCCGGATGGGCGCTGCGTCTCGCTGCTGAAAGTGCTGCTGACGAATTACTGCCTGTACGACTGCCAGTACTGCGTCAACCGCCGCACGTCAAACGTGCCGCGTGCGCGCTTTACCGTGGCCGAAGTGGTGAAACTGACGAGCGACTTTTACCTGCGCAACTACATCGACGGCCTGTTCCTCAGTTCCGGCATCATCCAGTCGGCCGACTACACGATGGAACAACTGGTGCAGGTGGCGCGCGAGTTGCGCGAAGTGCACCAGTTCCGCGGCTACATCCATCTGAAAACCATTCCCGACGCCGATCCGGCGCTGATCGCGCAGGCGGGCCGCTATGCCGACCGGCTCAGCGTCAACATCGAACTGCCGACCCAGGACAGCGTGCAAAAGCTGGCGCCGGAAAAGAGCGTGCACACGATCAAGCTGGCGATGGGGTCGATACGCCGCAAGCTCGATGAAAAGGCCGAGGAACCACGCGCGCCGCGCTTCGCGCCGGCCGGGCAAAGCACGCAGATGATCGTCGGCGCCGACGCCAGCGACGACCAGCAAATCCTCGCCACGGCCGAGACCTTGTACGGCAGCTACAAACTCAAGCGCGTGTATTACTCGGCTTTCAGCCCGATCCCCGACAGCCCGAAAAGCGTGCCGCTGGCGCCGCCACCGATGCTGCGCGAACACCGGCTGTACCAGGCCGATTTCCTGCTGCGCAGCTATGGTTTCCAGGCCAGCGAACTGCTGCCCGCCACGGGCGGCAACCTGGCGCTCGATATCGACCCGAAACTGGCGTGGGCGCTGGCGCACCGCGAACATTTTCCGCTGGACTTGAACCGCGCGGCGCAGCACATGATCGCCCGCGTACCCGGCATCGGCCTGCGCAACGCGCAGCGCATCGTCGACCTGCGGCGGCTGCGACAGGTGCGCTACGCCGACCTGTCGCGCCTGCGCTGCAGCATGAAGAAAATCGCTCCCTTCATCATCACGGCCGACTACTTTCCCGCGCGCGACACGACCGCCTCCGAACACCTGCGGCGCGCCATGGCGGAGGCGCCGCAGCAAATGTATCTGTGGCCGGAGCTGCAGGCCGCATGAGCACGGTGGTGAGGCTGGCGCAATCGTTCGACGAGTGGCGCGCGGCGGCACGCGAACTGATCGCGCTTGGCGTGCCGCCTGCCGACGTTGCCTGGCAGTCGCGTCCCGGCGATGGCGACCTGTTTTCCGCCACGCCGGATGCGACCGATACCGGCGCGCCGCAGCTGCGCCTGCCGCGCCAGCTGGTGGAACTGCTGCGGACCGCCGCCTGTTTCAGCGTGCCTGACCGCTGGGCCTTCCTGTACCAGGTGCTGTGGCGCTGGCAGCTGGGCCAGTACGACGTGATGTCGCCGGCCGATGCGGACGGCGCGCGCCTGCACGCCATGGTCAAGGCCGTGCACCGCGAGGAGCACGACATGCATGCGTATGTACGCTTCCGCGAACGCAGCGAAGCGGAAGAGGCACCGCGTTTTGTGGCCTGGTTCGAACCCGTGCACGAAGTGCTGCCGCAAGTGGCGCGCCACTTCGCCCGCCGCATGGGATCGACCAGCTGGATGATCGCCACGCCCGCCGCCAGCATGCTATGGGATGGCACAATCTTGCACGCTGGACCCGCACTGATGCGGGACGCGGCCGATATCGACGATGCCGGCGAAGCCCTGTGGCTGACCTACTACCGCAGCATCTTCAATCCCGCGCGCGTGAATGCGGATTTGCTGCACAGCCATATCCCCTCGCGTTTCTGGAAAAACCTGCCGGAAGGCGCCATCGTGCCCGCCATGCTCAGCGGCGCCACCAACGGCGAACGCCGCACGGGCCAGACGGCCAGCGTGGGCCAGCGCAGCGGCGCGGCCATGATCCCGATTGCCGCCGAACGCGTCCAGCCGGCGCGCGAAGTAGCGACAAGCCTGGACCAGTGCCGCCGCTGCGAACTGTGGCAGCACGCCACGCAAGCCGTGCCCGGCATTGGCCCAGCACAGGCGCGCATCATGCTTGTGGGCGAGCAGCCGGGCGACCAGGAAGACCTGGCGGGACTGCCGTTTGTGGGCCCGGCCGGGGTGCTGCTCGAGCAAGCCATGCAGGAAGCGGGCATGGCGCGCGACAGCGTCTACCTGACCAACGCCGTCAAACATTTCAAGTGGGAGCCACGCGGCAAGCGCCGCCTGCACAAGACGCCCGCGCAGCGCGAGATCCTCGCCTGTCATGGCTGGCTGGAAGAAGAGATCGAGCGCGTCCAGCCGCAGGTGATCGTGGCGCTGGGCAGCACGGCCTTGAAGTCCATCCTGAGGGATGGCGCGGCGAGCATGGCACCGCTGATCGGCACGACTATCGAGCATGCGGGACGCCCGGTGGTGACCGTATATCACCCGGCGTATGTGCTGCGCGCGCCCGATGAGCCCAGCCGGCGGCAGGCTTACGCGGTCATAGTGGCGGGGCTGCGGCAGGCGCTGCGGCTAGAGCAGGATCGCCATCACAGCGTCGTGGCCGGCACATCCCGCCCCTCATCGCGCCGCGCATAGCGTTGCGCGATCACGGCGCAAATCATCAGCTGAATCTGGTGGAACAGCATCAGCGGCAAGATCACCATGCCCAGCGAACGCGTGGAAAACAGCACCTTGGCCATCGGCACGCCGCTGGCCAGGCTTTTCTTCGAGGCGCAAAAGACGATGGCGATTTCGTCTTCCTTGTTGAAGCCCAGGCGGCGGCTGACGAAGGTGGAGATGCCCAGCACCAGCACCAGCAGCAAGGTGCTGATCAGGCCCAGGGCGACCAGGGTTTCCACCGAGATCGTATGCCACAGGCCTTCGCTGACGGCTTCGCTGAAGGCCGTGTAGACCACCAGCAAGATCGAACCTTGGTCGACGTATTTCAGGGTGGCTTTGTGGCGGTCGACCCAGCGGCCGATCCAGCGGCGCAGGAACTGGCCAGCCAGGAAGGGCAGCAGCAGCTGCATGACGATGGACAGCACGGCGTCCACGGACGACTTGCTTTCCGCGCCCTTGGCCACCAGCAAGCCCACCAGGATGGGGGCGAGGAAGATGCCGATGAAGTTCGAGGCCGAGGCGCTGCAGATGGCGGCCGGCACGTTGCCGCGCGCCATGGCCGTCATGGCGATCGAGGACTGCACGGTGGACGGCAGCGCGCACAGGAACAAGATGCCCATGTACAGGTCGGGCGTGAGGAAGGTCAGCGCCAGCGGGCGCAGCGCCAGGCCCAAGAGCGGAAACAGGACAAAGGTGCTGGCCAGCACCAGCAAGTGCAAACGCCAGTGCATGGCGCCTGCCACCACGGCTTCGCGCGACAGCTTGGCGCCGTGCAGGAAGAACAGGGCGCCGATGGCGACCGTGGTGATGTTGCCGAAAACCACGGCCGTCTGGCCCGTGCAGGGCAGGAAGGTGGCCAGCGCCACGGTGACGAGCAGGGCGATGGTGAAATTATCGGGTTTCAGATTGCGCAGCAGGGCAGCGGGAGAAAAAGAAGACATGCGGTAGCCTGGTAACGGCGCAGCCTTGCACGCTGTGCCGTGGATGACAAAAAGCGCCGGAATCGGCGCCAGTGCTGGCTATTCTAACCCTATTGCCGAGCTACCTGCCTGGAAGCAAGCGTGGCTTGTGGACACAATGGCACAAAAAAATGCCCTGTCCGCAGACAGGGCAACCCGGAGTAAAGTACAGCGCGAGGGGATTAACCGGCGGCTTTGACTTTCAGCTCGTTCTTGATTTCTTTCACGCCGCTCACGGAAGCGACGATCTGCACGACGCGGTCACCCGCTTCGGCGCTCGGTACGTCGCCCGACAGGACGACAACACCTTGCTGGGTTGCTACCTTGACTGGCAGGGCGGCGGCTTGCGCATCGGCGCTCAGGGCGGCCTTGGCCGAGGAAGTGATGGTTTCATCAGGGACGGCTGCGGCAGCGTTGGCGGCCACGACGGTGTCAGCAGGAGCTTGTGCTTTTGGTGCGGAGTCAGCGGCATGCGAAGCGGTGATCGAGGCGCCCGACAGTACGATAGCGGCAACCAGGGTATTGAACAGTTTCGATGTTTGCATGGTAGTTCCTCTCAATGAAGTTAAAAGCTTCTTACTTGGATAAAGCAACACTTTGAAGCGTCACATCTACCCATACAGCAAGCGCCGTGCCAGCTTTTAAATTTCCTTTAAAATCAATTGCTTATATTCAAACTCGATTTTTCCGGCCCGTTTCGCGGCGATCTGGCCCGGAAAACAGGACTTTTTGTCGCCTGGCAGCGACAGCTTGTGGCAAGAACGTTAATGTTTTACGCCAAGCCCCTGATTTTTAACGCTTTATTTTTGTCGCTATTCAGCGACAGGGTCGCCATCGGCCCGGAACAGGGCCGGCGTCAGCTCGTATTTCTGCAATAAGCGGTAGAACTCCGTGCGGTTGCGGTCGGCCAGGCGGGCCGCGTCGGCCACGTTGCCATCCGTCAGGCGCAGCAGCTGAATCAGGTAGTCGCGCTCGAAACGCTGCTTGGCTTCGTTATAGCTGAGCGCTTCCAGGGACGGCACGCGCAGGGCACGCTGCACCAGGGACAAGGGCACCAGCGGCGCCGTGGCCAGCGCGCACACTTGCTCGACGACATTGACCAGCTGGCGCACGTTGCCGGGCCATGGCGCCGCCACCAGGGCCGTCAAGGCATCGGGCGCGAAGCCGTTCAACGGTTTTTGATACTTGGCCGCCAGTTTCTGCAGGAAATGGTTCGCCAGCAGGGCGATGTCTTCGCGGCGCTCGGCCAGCGGCGGCAGGGTCAAGGTCACGACATTGAGCCGGTAATACAAGTCTTCGCGGAATTGCCCTTCCGCCATCGCCACGTCGAGGTCGCGGTGCGTGGCCGACAAGAGCCGCACGTCCACCGGACGCGTCTGGTCGGCGCCAACGGGGCGCACGGCCCGCTCCTGCAGCACGCGCAGCAATTTGACTTGCAGCGGCAGCGGCATGTCGCCGATCTCATCCAAAAACAGGGTGCCGCCATCGGCTGCCTGGAACAAGCCTTCGCGGTTGCCGACGGCGCCCGTAAACGAGCCCTTCACGTGGCCGAACAGTTCCGATTCCAGCAGCTGCTCGGGAATAGCGCCGCAGTTGACGGCGATGAACGGCGCCTTGGCGCGGCGGCTGGCGTTGTGCAGGGCGCGCGCCAGCAATTCCTTGCCTGTGCCGCTGGGGCCTCGTATCAGGATGCTGGCGTCGGAGCCCGCCACCAGCTTGGCTTCGGCCAGCAGCTCGGCCATCTGCGCACTGCGGCTGATCAGCTCGGCACGCCAGCTCTCGTCGCCGGACGCTTGCGCCGGCATGACGGTGGACAAGTTGATGGCATACGCCACTTTTTCCATCAGCAGCTTGCCGTCGAATGGTTTCGTCAGGTAGGCAAACGCGCCGCGCGCCGTCGCGTCGACGGCGTCCGGGATGGTGCCGTGCGCCGTCAGCAGGATAACGGGCAGGGCAGCATGCTGGCGGCGGATTTCATCGAACAGGGCCAGGCCGTCGCGGCCCGGTAATTGCACGTCGGTAATGACCAGGGCCGGCAATTCCACGGCCAGACGCGCCAGCGCCGCTTCCGCGCTGCCCACGGCCGTGACCCGATAATTGCCCGCCTTCAGGCGGATGGTCAGCAGGCGCAGCAGGTCGGGATCGTCGTCGACCAATAAAATGTGGGCGTGCTCGCTCATTTCGGCGCTCCCGCGGCAGGGCGCACGGACAGGCTGCGCTCGATATTCTTTAACGCTTCGAGTTTTTCATTGAGCAAGTCGTTGCGGCGCTGGGCGTCGCGCAACTGCGTGTTGAGCTTGTCGATGCTGTCTTCCTGGCGGCGCAGTTCCGCATACTGGCTGCCCAGCAATTGCGCCAGCGGCGCCAGCAGTTGCGCATCCTTGCCCGTGGCCGTGGCCAGCGGTTCCAGCGAGGCTTGCGCGCGGGCCAGGTCGCCCGGACCGCGCAAGGCCGCCTGCAACATGGCGCGGCGCAGCGTGTTGTGCGGCGCATGGTCGGCTTTCGCCAGGTCCAGCTGCGCTTTCGCCAGTTCCGACGGCGTCATCAGGCGCAAGGCGCTTTGATACGCGAGCAGTTCGGTCAGCTGGGGATCGGCCACCACCACGACGCGCGGCGGCGTTTGCACGAGCACGGGCGTCTGGACGGGGGGCTTGGCGGCGCAAGCGCCCAACAGCAATGCGCAAGCGGCCATGGCGGCCAGGGAAATTCTCGTCATCATAAGGGCAGTTCTATCCGAAAATGCGCGCCGGCGGGGCGCGGTAAAAGAGTGACGCTGCCATCGTGGGCGGCGATATATTCGCGCACGATGGACAGGCCGATGCCATTGCCGTTACGCGCGCCGGCCGCCTGGCGCACTCCCTGGTAAAACGGTTCAAAAATACGCGCGGCATCCTCGGGCGCCACGCCGGCGCCCTCGTCGATGCAATCGATGCGCACACGGCCGCCTGCGCCAGACAGGGCAAACCGCACGGTGCCGCCTTCCGGGCTGAAACGTACGGCATTCGACAGCAAATTGGCCAGGGCCGTCGCCAGCTTGTCGCGGTCGGCTTGCACGCTCAGGGATTCGCCCTGCACCTCGACCGTCAACCGGCGCGCCAGCCATTGCAGGCGCTGCCCGGCCACCACATCTTGCAGCAAGACCAGCAAATCGACCTTGCTGTGCGCCAAGTGCTGGGCGTCAAAAGCGGCGGTATTGTAGCGCAGCAAGTCCTCGATTTGCGTTTGCAGGGACGCCGTGTTTTGCTGCAGGATGCCGGCGATTTCGCGCTGGCTATCGCTGAGCTTGCCTGCCACCTCGTCTTCCAGCAAGGCCACGCCTTCGCGCAGGGCCGCCAGCGGGGTCTTCAGTTCATGCGAAATATGGCGCAGAAAACGTTCCTTGTCGGCATCGAGGTCGGCCAGGCGCTGGCGCAGCCAGTCCAGCTGCTGGCCAAGGCGGCGCGTGTCGGCCGGACCGCCGACGACGATGGGCTGGTCGTAGCGCTTGTCACCGAGGCGCTCGATGGCCGTCTCGATGCGGCGCAGCGGACGCGACAGCAGGAAGCCGAAGCAGGTGGCCAGCACGGCCGCCAGCAGCACGGCGCCGCCCACCAGCACGCCCAGCAGGCGGCGCTGGCGTTCCAGCTCGGCCAGCAGGGCGTCGTTGCGGCTGCCGATTTCCGTCTTGCTTTCGCGCGCCAGGCTGTCATTGATCTGCGTCATGCGGGCAAACGCGCGGTACACGACGGCGTGGCCATCGCGCTTGCGGCGCTTGCCTGCCTGTAACACTTCCCAGGCCGATTGCGCCTGCACCGTCCATTCGTCGGCCAGCTGGGGAGCGAACTCGGGCGTGGCACGGTTCAGCACTTGCAGCGCCGCCGTCGCTTCGTCGCGGGCCGCCGCGAAGCGCTCGCGGAACACGGGGTCGTCCAGCACGAGGAACTGGCGCGCGCTGCGTTCCATGGCCAGGGTGCGCTCGGACAGGCGCTGCGACTGTTCCGTCAGGGCAATCGCCTGCGCCGCCGTCTCGCGCCCCAGCCGCGCCAGGTGCTCGAGGGTCAGCAGGGCTTGCACGGAGGTGGCCGTCAAAATACCCGTCGTCAAAATGAAGGCGGCAAATAACAGTTGGCGAAAGGAAAGTCGGGACAAGGTAGGCGCCTTCGGTTCAGTCTGGAATGCAAAAGGCGCATGGTACGCTAAGCCTCCATCGCGGGGCGCCAGCTGTCAAAAATAGCTGATTTGGCAACCTTGTTGCTTTTGCGCCCGACAAGCAAGCGTCGGCGGCGGCGCGCAGATACTCCTAGTACAATAGGAAAAAACTTCATACAGGCATCAAAGTGGCCCCCAGCCCTGGCATTGCGCCACTTTGCCCCCACATGTGATGCAGCCCCACCGACTATCCGAATCACCTACCGCAGAGATCCCATACCGCATGAGCACATTTGAAAAAGTCAGCAGCAACTTCATTCCAGTCTTGCAGGCAACCATCGAGCAATATGTCGAGCCAGCAACGGGCATGCGCCATATCCACATGCATACCGAGCAGGCTGAGATGGTGTTCCTGGTGGCCTTTCCCACTGTGCCGGAAGTAAGCGACGGGCGCGCCCACATTCTCGAACACCTGGCCTTGTGCGGCTCGTCGCGCTACCCGGTGCGCGACCCGTTCTTCTCGATGCTGCGCCGCTCGACGGCCACGTTCATGAATGCGATGACCTATGCGGACCGCACCGTGTACCCGTTCGCCAGCACCGACCGCAAGGATTTCTTCAACCTGCTCGACGTCTACCTGGACGCGGCCTTCTTCCCGAACCTCGATTACCTGAATTTCCGCCAGGAAGGCTGGCGCCATGCGTTCGAAGGCGACAAGCTCGTGTACCAGGGCATCGTCTTCAATGAAATGAAGGGCGCTTTCAACAGCCCCATGCGCGCGCTCGACAGCGGCATCGCCAGCGCCTTGCTCAAAGGCACGACGTATGAAGTGGAATCGGGCGGCGATCCGCTCGACATCCCCGAGCTGACGCATGACATGCTGAAAGCATTCCACGCCAGCCATTATCATCCTTCGCAAGCCGTGATCATGACCGCCGGCAATATCGAAGCGTCGGCCGTGCAGGAGCAAGTCGCCGAGCGCGTGTTGTCCAAGCTCAGCGGTTTCTCCGAACGCCGCCTGCCGCAGCTGGCGCCCGCATGGGCCGCGCCGCAGGAAAACATCGTCAAAATTCCGTCGCAAGAAGCGCGCGACGATGAATTCGGCCTGCAATTCGCCTGGCTGATGGGCGAGTCGAGCGACCCCATCGCCTACTACCACGCGCATCTGCTGTCGCACGGCTTGCTCGGTGAATCGTCGGCGCCCGTCATGCGCGCCATGGAATCGGCCGGCTACGGCCGTCCATCGGACATGAATGGCCGCGACGCGGGCATCCGCCAGATGGTGTTCCACATCGGCATGGAAGGTTTAACCAAAGAACAGATCGCCGATGCGCACCAGCGCATCTGGACGGCACTGGAAGAGACGGCGGAAGAGGGCATTCCCGCCGCCGTGCTGCACGCGGCCTTACGCGACATCAAGTACAGCCAGCGCGAAATCAGCAGCGGCCGCATGCCTTACGGCCTGGGCCGCTTGCTGCACGCCTTGCCGCTGGCCATGTATGGCGGCGACGTGATGGACGCTTTCGACAATGCGGCCATCCTGGAAACGCTGGAACAGCAGATCGACGACCCGGCCTTCTTCAAGCAGCTGGTGCGCGAGCTGATCGCCAACCCGACCCGCCTGACGACGCACGTGGTGCCCGACAGCGCCTACTTCACGGCCCGCGCCGCGCAGGAAGACGCCAAGCTGGCGGCCCTGCAAGCGACGCTGACGGATGCCGAGCGCGAGCACATCGTGGCCGAGTCCGCGGCGCTGGAAGCGCATCAGCAACTGCCATCGAATTCCGAAGTCTTGCCGCGCATCCGCCCTGGCGACGTCAGCGCCTTGCCGCGTCCGGCCTTGCCGATTCCAGCCGCCGTCGACGGCGCCGTGGCGTTCAGTATCGCCTCGAACGGCATCAGCTATGCCAACGTGCTGTACGACGTGTCGAACCTGCCGGAAGCGTCGTGGCCATGGCTGCGTTTGTACACGGACCTGGCGCCGGAACTGGGCGTGGGCGACATGTCGTTCGACGACGCCAGCGCCTGGCGCCAGAGCATGGTGCCCTCGTTCCACATCGGCCTGGAAGCCATTCCCCGCCCGCAACAAGCGATGCGCGTGGAACTGTCGTTCTCGGCCAGCGGCTTGCGCGAAGAACACGCGGCCATCGCCGCCGTGCTGTCGGCCTGGATCGCCAAGCCCCGCTTCGATGAAGAAGAGCGCCTGGCTTTCCTGATCGAAAGCCTGGTGCAAGACAAACTCTCCAGCCTGGCCGAATCGGGCAACCGCTACGCCATGCTGGCCTCGGCAGCACCGCTGTCGCCCACGCGCCGCTTCGACGACATCGTCGGCGGCCCGGCAGCCTTGCCGTTCTACCGCCGTTTGCAGCAGCTGAGCAAGACGTCGGCAGGCTTGCAGGAAATCGCGCGCGAGCTCGACACCTTGCACGCGCACATCATCGCCCAGCAGCCGACCGTGCTGTGCGCCGGCCTGGAGCAGGATGGCATCACCCTGGCCCGCTTGCTGGAATTGCCTGCCGCCAGCACGGATGCCGCCGCACCGGCGGAAACCGTCGCTCCCGCAGCTTTGCCGCTGGCCAACACGGCCCTGCATGCGACAAGCCAGATCAACCATTGCTTCGTTTCCTGGGCCGTGCCGGGCGTGCACAGTCCGGACGCTTCGGCCCTGGCCGTCGCCGCCGAACTGATGACCAACCAGGTGCTGCATACGGCCCTGCGCGAAAAAGGCGGCGCCTATGGCGGCAGCGCCAGCTATGCGGCCGGCGCCGGCACGTTTACATTGAGCTCCTACCGCGATCCGCGCCTGGCCGGCACGTTCGCCGACTTCGGTACGACCCTCGATCAGATCCTCGACGGCGATTTCTCGCAAGAACAAGTGGAAGAAGCCATCATCTGCGTCATCAAGGGCCTCGACAAGCCGCATTCGCCGTACGCGGAAGCGCTGACGGCGTGGAACATGCAGCAGCGTGGCACGACGGAAGCCGTGCGCCAGCAATTCCGCACCGGCGTGCTCAATTGCACCCTGGAGCAGATCAAGGCCGTCACGCGCACCTGGCTGAAAAACGGCCAGCCGAGCCGGGCCGCGTTTGCGGGCAATACGACGCAAGACCTGGCGGGCCTGGACGTGGTCGATCTGCTGGCGCTGGCTTCCTAAGCTGGCCGGAGACGTCGGATTACGCGATCTGCCTGAGCCGTAGCGTAGGTCGGATTAGCGGCGGCACGCCGCGTAATCCGACACCACCACCGATCAGCCAGGTACGGCGCCTGCTTCCATATACATCAATTCCCATTGATGCCCATCAAGGTCCTGGAAACTGTGGCCATACATGAAGCCGAAATCCATCGGCTCCTTGTAGATGCTGCCGCCCGCCTGGACGGCCTTCGCCACCAGCTCATCGACTTCGCCGCGGCTCTCGGCCGACAAACACACGAGCACTTCCGTCGCCACCTTGGTGTCGCACAGCTGCTTGGGCGTAAATTGCTTGAATTTGTCGTGCGTCAACAGCATGACGAAAATGTCGTCGGCGACGATCATGCACGTCGCCGTTTCATCCGTGAAATGGGCATTGAAACTGAAGCCCAGCGCCGTGAAAAACGCGATGGAGCGTTCCAGCGACTGGACGGGCAGATTGACAAAGATTTTGCGGGCCATCATGTCTCCTTGTGGGTCGTATGAGTAGTTGCTGCCCGCCGATTCTACACCGGCTTTTTACGCGCCCGCGCGGCCCACGGTCTTCGGCGCGTAGCCGAAATAGCGGCTGAACGCGGCGCTGAAATTGGCCGGGTGGCGATAGCCGGTTTGCCAGCCCGCCTGCGCCACCTGGCAACCATTTTCCAGCAGTAACTTTGCCCGCTGCATGCGCAGCGCCAGCAGGGTGCGCTGCGGGCTGTCGTTGTAGCGGTAGCGCCACCCCTGCTTGAGCTTGAACAAGCTCAGCCCCGATTGCGCGCACAGGTAATCGAGCGTGAGTTCCTGCGCCATCTGCTCCTGCATCAGCGCGTGGACGCGTTCCAGTCTGGCGATATCGGTCTCGGACCAGCGCGGCACGGCAGAGGGCGCCGGCCGCAGTGCCCGCAGCTGTTCCGCCAGCAGGCTGAGCACGCCGATATGCACGGCCAGCGGGTCCGTCGCGCGCAGCAGCGAGCGGGCGTGCTGGGCGCAGGCCGCCGTGGTGGCCGCATGCGCCAGCTGGCGCGCGCCGCCGTCGGGCAGCAGGGACGCCAAACCTTCCGGCCAGTAGCGCGCCAGCGCTTCTTCACCCACCAGCACGCGCAATTGCGCCGCCCGCTGATTCGCCTCGAAACGGCGCTCGCCGCTCGTGTGGCGAAACGCCGTCACCGTCGTATGGCCGCCCCGGAAACGCAATTGTTCGCCATCGCGCGTGACGTAGCCGGACGCGCCTTCCAGGCCGATGGTGATCACCATGCCGCCCGCGTCCTCATGCTTCGATTGCTCGACGAGCGCCAGCCGCGGGCGGTAATCGGAATGCACGAGCAGCAAGCCCTGGTCGACCTGGCGCTGGTCGGCGCGGCACTCTTTCAACCCCGGGTCCAGCTGGCGCCGCGTCCAGCCTGCCGCTTCCCTGTCCTGTTCCATCATCGCTCCTCCCTGTCCTTGCGCGCCGTCGCGCATACGAAATGCGCCGTGCCGCATACAAATGCAAATGATAATTATTCTCATTGTTGCATAAAATAGCTTCCATGCCCATCTCGCCGAAAGGAAGCACCATGCCGTTCACGTCGCAACACACTTTGCAACCGTACTGGGACCTGGCCGTCGCGCCCGTGCAGGCGGACGGGCTGGCCGCCGCCCTGGAACTGGGCATTTTCGATGTGCTGGCCACACCGCACACGCCGGCGCAGCTGGCCGACACCCTGTCGCTGCATGCGCCGCACACGGCGCTGCTGCTGGAACTGCTCTGGAGCATGCAGCTGCTGGAGCGCGACGGGGCCGACGCAGATGCCCAGCGCTACCGCTGCACGGCCGCCACCTTGCAGTATTTCTGCGGCAACTCCGTGGCCTTTTGCGGCGACGCCTGGCTGTACCGGCTGCATGCGCTGCGCCACTTTGCGACGCAGCTCAGTACGCTGGTGCGCGACGGCGGCAAGGCGGCGCCGTACAACACGGCCAATGGCATCAACTGGGCCGCCGCCGCGCAGCAGCAAATTGGCCAGGAACAACGCGCCGTCACCATGCGCGCGGCCCTGTCCGTGATGCAGCGCATCACCCCGTTTGCGGACGGCAACACGCCCTTGCGCCTGCTCGACCTGGGCGGCGGGCCGGGCTGGGTTGCCATTGCGCTGGCGCAAGCCCATGCGGGCTTGCACGGCTGCGTTTTCGACTGGCCGGAAACGGTGGCCGTGGCGGCCGCGAATATCGCCCATGCGCAACTATCCGACCGCCTGGAAACGGTGGGCGGCGACCTGGGCTGCGACGATATCGGCAGCGGCTACGACCTGATCTGGTGCTCGTCCGTGCTGCATTTCGTGCCCGACATGGCGGGCGCCTTGCGCAAGATGCAGGCGGCATTAAAACCCGGTGGCGTGCTCGTCTGCGTGCAGGCGGAAATCGCCCCGGCACCGGGCGAGGCGGCGCGCGTGCTGCCGTACTACTTGCCGATGCGTATGCTGGGCCGCACGGTGACACGGCACGGTGAATTGGCGCAGCTGCTGCGCGACACAGACTGGAAGCAAGTGGAGCAATACGGCGCCAGCGATTTTCCCATGGCGCCCGTGCAAGTGCTGATTGCTCGTGCCTAACAATTACCATTTAGTAATTATCTTTTTTATAGCAAAAAGGGATACAAATGCGCTAAGCTGTGCCAGCATTGATCGATGTCATCCGCAGCACTCCGCTGCCTCCACAGGGAATCCATCATGAGTCTACATATCGCAGGGAAAGTCGTTGTCATCACCGGCGCCAGCAGCGGCCTGGGCGAAGCCACGGCGCGCCATCTGGCCGCACTGGGTGCCAGCGTCGTGCTCGGTGCACGGCGCATGGATTTGCTCAATACCATCGCCGAGGAAATCACGGCGGCCGGTGGCCAGGCCGCCATCGCCCAGACCGACGTCACGGTGCCTGCCGACGTCAAGAATCTGATCGACACGGCCCTGGCCGTGTTCGGCAAAGTCGACGTGCTGATCAACAATGCGGGGCTGATGGCCATCGCCCCGATGAGCGCCTTGCAAGTCGACGAGTGGAACAACATGATCGATATCAACATCAAAGGCGTGTTGAACGGCATCGCCGCCGTCCTGCCGCATTTCCAGGCGCAAAACAGCGGCCACTTCATCAATATCTCGTCGGTGGCCGGACAAAAAGTCTTCAGCCCGGGCGGCACCGTCTACAGCGGCACCAAGTTTGCCGTCAGCGCCATTTCGGAAGGCTTGCGCCATGAGCTGGCGGCCAGCGGCGGCACCATCCGTACCACCACCATCTTGCCGGGCGCCGTGGACACGCCATTGAGCGAGGGCAGCAGCCACGCCGAGAGCGCCAAGGCCGTCAAGGAGTTCTACGAAATTGCCATTCCCGCCGATGCCGTGGCGCGCGCCATCGCGTATGCGATCGGGCAGCCGGACGACGTGGGCATCAATGAAATCGTGCTGCGCCCGACGGCGCAGGCGTTCTAAGCCGCATCTTGCTGCAGCGACTCGATGATCAGGCTGGCCAGGCGCTCGACGGGCGGCCTGGACACGGGTGAAGCACGCAGCAGTTCCAGCGACAGCGGGGGCAGGGCGGGCAGCCCTGCCGCCACGTGATCGAGCGCGCGCACGGTTGAGGGCAAGCCCAGGCCCGTGCGCACCGTCACGCCCAGCCCGGCTGCGGCCGCCGCCCACAGGCCGGCCAGGCTGGGACTGGTAAACGCCGTGCGCCAGGCGATGCCGGCCCGGTCCAGCGCCTGCGTGGCGCAGCGCTGGAACAGGCATTCGCGGTCAAACGCGATGAGCGGCAACGGTTCGCCCGACTCGGGCCGCCAGGCCAGGCTGGACGAGGCGATCCAGCGCATGGCCGGTTCGGCAATATGCTGGCGCTGCTGCCGCGGATACTCGGCCACGTCGGCGATGCACGCGCCACCCCACAGCAGGGCCAGGTCCAGCTGCCCCATGGCCAGGCCTTCCATCAAGGCCGTGTTGCGCGCCACGTGCGCCTCGATGCGCACTTTCGGATGCGCGCGGGCAAAACGTCCCAGCACGTCGGGCAGCAAGGCTTCGCCAAAATCCTCCTGCAAACCCAGCCTGATCCAGCCTTCCAGTTCCGCGCCGCGCAAGGCGACGGCCGCCTCGTCGTTGAGTTCCAGCAGGCGGCGCGCATAGCCGAGCAAGACTTCGCCGGCCGGCGTCAGCGCCAGCCCCCGTCCATCCTTGCGGAACAGGGGCATGCCCGCCTGCTCCTCGAGTTTTTTCAGCTGCGCGCTGACGGCCGAGGTGGAACGCCCCACCTTGTCCGCCGCGCGGGCAAAGCTGCCCAGCTCGATGCCAGCCACATAGCTGCGCAAGAAGGCGATGTCAAAATTAAGCAAGCTCATGGCGCACAAAATTGTCCTGTTTTATGGGATGGTTTATATTAAATTATCTGATATTCAGAACGATCGTACTGCGCGACACTGTCAGGGTCAACCACTTTCCTGTCCCTGCCATGAGCACCAATTGCCAAGCTATTCCTGTTCCTGTTCCCGCCACCACGCCGGCGCCGGGCGACGCCCACCGCTGGAAAGTACTGGCCGTCGGCGTGGCGGCCAATGCCAGCTTTTCCGCCGCCGCCAACGGCATGCCCACCACGGCCATCTGGCTGCGCAGCGGCTATCACCTGAGCAATACGGAACTGGGGGTGGCGCTGGGCGCCATGGGTCTGGGCGTGGCCCTGACCGAATTGCCGTGGGGCATGGCCACCGACCGCTGGGGCGACCGCCCCGTGCTGCTGACCGGCTTGCTGGGCACCATGCTGGCGCTGTTGACCTTGCTGCTGTGGATCACGCCGGCTGACGGCGCCGTGCCGCCCCTGTGGGCGCTGGCGGCCGGACTGGCCCTGGTCGGCGTGCTGGGCGGCAGCGTGAATGGCGCCAGCGGCCGCGCCGTGATGCGCTGGTTCGGCCCCGGCGAACGGGGTTTCGCCATGAGCATCCGCCAGACGGCCGTGCCGTTCGGCGGCGGCCTCGGCGCCCTCGTCCTGCCCAGCCTGGCTTCACGCTATGGCTTCATGCCCGTCTTTGGCGCCCTGGCCCTCGTATGCGGCCTGTCGGCGTTTTTTACGTGGCGCTGGATGCATGAGCCCGATTTCTCCGCCGAGGCCGCCACGGGGCCGCACAACGCGCCCACGGGCCTGATGAAAGTCCAGGCAACATCGCCCCTGAAAAACCGCAAGGTCTGGCGCATGGTGGCCGCCATCGGCTTGCTGTGCGTGCCGCAGTTTGCCGTGCTCAGCTTTGCCACCGTGTTCCTGCACGATGACGGCCACCTGGGCCTGGCGGGAATCACGGCCGTGATGGTGGCCCTGCAGGTGGGCGCCATGGTGATGCGCATCTGGAGCGGACGCCACACGGACCGCCACGCAAACCGGCCCGCTTTCCTGCGCGGCGCGGCCCTGGTGGCGCTGGCTTCCTTCATTTTTCTGGGATGCATCGCCTGGCTGGAGGCGCCGGGCTGGCTGTTGATGGCCGCCGTGGTGCTGGCCGGCATCGCCGTGTCCGCCTGGCATGGCGTGGCCTACACGGAGCTGGCCACGGAAGCGGGCGGCGCCAACGCGGGCACGGCGCTGGGCATGGCGAACACGGCCGTCTACGTGGGCTTGTTCCTCACGCCGATCGCCATCCCGCATTTGCTGGCGGCCAGCAACTGGCCCATCGTGTGGTGGCTGGCGGGGCTCGTGGCGCTGCTGGCCCGCCCGCTGTTTCCGAAAGCTTAGGGCAGCGCCCGGATCCGGTACACGCAGCGCATCGCATTGGCCAGCACGTGCTGCTCGCGCACGATGCTGGCGTGCGGTCCCACCACTTCCTGGAACAGCTGCAATTCGGAGCGGCAAAAGCCCTGGCAGGTGCGCGCGGCGGCGCAGATGGGGCAGTGGTCTTCGATCAGCAGCCAGTCGTCGCCGTCCGCTTCCACGCGCGCCATATAACCCTCTTCGTCGCGCACGGCCGCCAGCTGCCGCAGCCGCGTGGGCAAGTCCGGCGCCGAGCACGCCAGCGCATACGCGCCGCGGCTTTCCTCTTCGCGCTGCGTGATGAGTTTATCCAGCCCCGCCTCGCCGAACAGCTGGCGCACCGAGCCGATCAGCTTGATCGTCAGCTGCGCATGCGTGTCGGGAAAGCGCGCATGGCCCGCTTCCGTCAAGACCCAGTTCTGGCGCGGCCGGCCGGCGCCCGCCTGCGCTTCCTGCCGTCCTTCAATCAAGCCGGCCGCCACCAGCTTTTGCACTTGCTGGCGCGCCGCCTCGCCCGTCATGTCCAGGGTCTTGGCCAGGGTCGCCGTGGAGACGGGTCCCTTGGTCTTGATGAAATACAGGATGCGCTCCGTCGTTTGCGGTGCCTCGCCATTATCCAAACGTTTACTTGTGTAATTCATTTCGCTCAACTATCATGGGGCCAGTTAACCAACTAATTGCTTGCATAATAGGCCGGTAGCTCCCCGCTGTCGAGGAGTTTCCACGTCCGCATGCCGGCAAGACATTCTTTGGACGGGAATCCCATGCAGCTGCAGCACTCGATCTGGCTGTTTCACGCCATCCTCGCTACCGGCCTGGCCACCTGGCTGACCCTGGCCGCCATCAACAACCTGCACGCCTTCCACGGCTCCGTCTGGGCCATCGGCAACACCATGCGCATGGACCCATTGCGCCAGGACCCGACCATCCAGACGCCGCTGTTGCGCCGCGCGCTCACGTCCTTGACCCTGCACCGGCTGTCGCTGGGCGTGGTGCTGACCTTGCAACTGCTGGCCGCCATCGCCGCCTGGACGGGCGTGGCGCTGTTCTTCGGCGCCTCGCTGACGCAGGCGCTGCCCTGGCTGAACCTGGCCTTGTGCGCCATGGCCGCCTTTTTGCTGCTGATGCACCTGGGCGGCCTGTGGTTCGGCTACTGGATCGCGCAGGAAGGCTTGCAGACGACGCACCTGGTGCTGCTGCTGTGGACCATCGGCCTGTTCTTTCTTTTCAACGCGCAGCGGACCTGATCAGCCTCCGCTGCGCCTCTTCTTCCCAGTTGTAAAGGACTTCATCATGAATACGAAACTCGTCGGCGCCTCCGCGCTGGCCATCACCCTGGCCGTCGCCGGTGCCGTACTGTATCCGCGCGCTGAATCACAAGCCGCCGCGCATGCGGCCGATGCCGCCGCCTCCCCCGCCACCAAGGTGGCGCTCGTGCCCGTCGTGCTGGGCACGCAGGAGCGCTACTTCGCTGGCGTAGGCGAACTGGAAGCGGCGCGCCAGGTGCAAGTGGCGGCCGAAACGGGCGGGCGCATCACGCGGATCCGCTTCGCATCGGGGCAGAGCGTGGCGGCCGGCGCCGTGCTGGTGCAGCTCAATGACGCCCAAGAACAGGCGGCCCTGCTGCGCCAGCGCGCGCAGCTGAAAAACGCGGAAAGCAGCCATGCGCGCACCGCGCAGATGGTGAAGGAAAAGGCGGCCACGCAGGAGCAGCTCGATAGCGCGCTGGCCGCGCGCGATGCGGCCCTGGGCGACGTGCGCCAGACGGAAGCGCTGATCGCGCAAAAGACCATCCGCGCGCCGTTCGCCGGGCAGCTGGGCATCCGCAAGGTGCACGCGGGGCAGTACCTGAATGCGGCCGATACGGTGGCCAGCCTGATCGACACGCAGTCGCTGATGGTGAACTTCGCCCTCGATGAACAGAGCAGCGCGAAACTGGCGCCAGGCCAGGCCGTGCAAGTGCTGGTGGATGCCTATCCCGATGACATCTTCACGGCCAAAATCAATGCCATCGATCCGCTGATCGCCCGTTCGCGCATGGTGCAGGTGCAAGCGGCGCTCGCCAATCCGCGCGGCGCGCTCAAAGCGGGAATGTACGCGAACGTGCGCGTGGCGCGCGAGGCGGGCCAGCAACTGACGGTGCCGGAAACGGCCGTGACCTACAGCGCGTATGGCGACACGGTATTTGTGGCGCAGCAGGAAGGGAAACAGCCGCTCACCGTCAAGCGCGTGGGCGTGAAACTGGGCGAGCGGGCAGGGGGCAGGGTCGCCATCCTCGACGGCTTGCGCGAAGGCCAGCGCGTGGTCGCTTCGGGCCAGCTGAAACTGGCCGACGGCATGGCCGTGCAAGCCGTCGCCAACACCCTGGACGAGGCCAAGCGCGCCGCGCCCAAGGCCGGCTCGTAAAGGAAAGACATCACCATGAAATTTACCGATCTATTCGTGCGCCGCCCCGTGCTGGCGCTGGTGATCAGCACCTTGATACTGATGCTGGGCGTGGTCGCCATCCTGCAGCTGCCGATCCGTCAATACCCGATGCTCGAATCGTCCACCATCACGGTGAAAACCACGTATCCGGGCGCTTCGGCGGAACTGATGCAGGGTTTTGTCACGCAGCCGATCGCGCAAGCCGTATCGTCGGTGGAAGGCATCGATTACCTGACCTCGTCGTCGGTGCAGGGCAGCAGCACGGTCACCGTGCGCATGGAACTGAACCGCGATTCCACGCAGGCGCTGACGGAAGTGATGGCCAAGGTCAACCAGGTACGCTACAAGCTGCCCGAAGGCGCTTTCGACCCCGTCATCG
Organism: Janthinobacterium sp. EB271-G4-3-2; assembly: GCF_020858035.1. Taxonomy (NCBI): domain Bacteria; kingdom Pseudomonadati; phylum Pseudomonadota; class Betaproteobacteria; order Burkholderiales; family Oxalobacteraceae; genus Janthinobacterium; species Janthinobacterium sp. EB271-G4-3-2. Next base: position 92,154 of record NZ_JACYMG010000004.1, read on the forward strand.
AGCGCTCGGCCGGCGACTCCTCGGCCGTCGCCTATGTCGGCTTTGCCAGCGAGAGCGTGTCCGCGCCCGCGCTGACGGACTACCTGGCGCGCGTCGTGCAGCCGATGTTCGCCACCATCGACGGCGTGGCCAAAGTCGACGTGTATGGCGGCCAGCAGCTGGCCATGCGCTTGTGGATCGACCCGGCCAAGCTGGCGGCGCGGGGCTTGACGGCGGCCGACGTGGCCGACGCCGTGCGGCGCAATAACTACCAGGCGGCGCCCGGCAAAGTGAAGGGACAATTCGTCGTCTCGAACATCAGCGTCAACACGGATCTGACCAGCGTGGCGGAGTTCCGCGACATGGTCATTCGCAAGGGCGGCGATGACAGCGCGTCGCTCGTGCGCCTGAAGGACGTGGGCACGGTGGAACTGGGCGCGGCCGCCACGGAGACGAGCGGCATCATGGACGGCGTGCCGGCCGTGTACCTGGGCCTGTCGCCCACCCCGGGCGGCAACCCGCTGGTGATCGTCGACGGCATCAGGAAGCTGCTGCCCGAAATCCAGAAAACCCTGCCACCGGGCGTGAAAGTCGAACTGGCGTTCGAGACGGCGCGCTTCATCCAGTCGTCCATCGACGAGGTGGCGCACACCCTGCTCGAAGCGCTGCTGATCGTCGTCATCGTCATCTACCTGTGCATGGGCTCCTTGCGCTCCGTGCTGATACCCGTCGTGACGATCCCGTTGTCGATGCTGGGCGCGGCGGCGCTGATGCTGGCCTTCGGCTTCAGCATCAATTTATTGACCTTGCTGGCGATGGTGCTGGCCGTGGGCCTGGTGGTCGACGACGCCATCGTCGTGGTGGAAAACGTGCACCGGCATATCGAGGAGGGCAAGACGCCCGTGGCGGCCGCCCTTGTGGGCGCGCGCGAAGTGGCCGGCCCCGTGATCGCCATGACGATCACCCTGGCCGCCGTGTATGCGCCGATCGGCATGATGGGGGGACTCACGGGCGCGCTGTTCAAGGAATTCGCACTGACCCTGGCCGGCGCCGTGGTGGTGTCGGGCGTGGTGGCCTTGACCTTGTCACCCGTGATGAGCTCCTTGCTGCTGCAGCCGAAACAATCGGAAGGGCGCATGGCGCGCGCCGCCGAGCATTTCTTCGAGGGACTGACCAGCCGCTATGCGCGCCTGCTGGACCGCTCCCTGCACCACCGCTGGCTCAGTGCCGGTTTCGCCGCGCTGGTGATGGTCAGTTTGCCGTTTTTATACCTGCTGCCGCAGCGCGAACTGGCGCCGGCGGAAGACCAGGCCAGCGTGCTGACGGCGATCAAGGCGCCGCAGCACGCCAACCTCGATTACGTCGAGCGCTTTTCGTACAAGCTCGATGCCATCTACAAAAATATCCCCGAAACGCACTCGCGCTGGATCATCAACGGCGGCGAAGGGCCGGCATCGAGCATCGGCGGCATCAACCTGACGCCGTGGGCCGAACGCGCGCGCAACGCGGCCGTCATCCAGGCCGAACTCCAGCATGCGGTGGGCGACGTGGAAGGCACCAGCATCTTCGCCTTCCAGCTGGCGCCCTTGCCGGGATCGAGCGGTGGCTTGCCCGTGCAGATGGTACTGCGCAGCGCGCAGGATTACGCCACCCTGTTTCGCACCATGGAAGACGTCAAGCAGCGTGCGCGCGATAGCGGCCTGTTTGCCGTCGTCGACAGCGACCTCGATTACAACAACCCGGTGGTCAAAGTGCGCGTGGACCGCTCCAAGGCCAACAGCCTGGGCATCCGCATGCAGGACATCGGCGAGTCGCTGGCCGTGCTGGTGGGCGAAAATTATCTGAACCGTTTCGGCATGGATGGCCGCGCCTACGACGTCATCGCGCAAAGCCCGCGCGAACAGCGGCTCACGGCGCAAGCCCTGACGCAGCAGTACGTGCGCGCCGACGATGGCAGCCTGCTGCCGCTGTCCGCCGTTGTCTCGGTGACGGAACAGATCGAGCCGAACATGCTGACGCAGTTCAACCAGCAAAACGCGGCCACCTTCCAGGGCGTGCCGGCGCCGGGCGTGACCCTCGGTGACGCCGTCGCCTTCCTCGATGGCGTGGCCAAGACCCTGCCGCCGGGCTTCAGCTACGACTGGCAATCGGACGCGCGCCAGTTCGCCACGGAAGGCAATGCGCTGCTGCTGGCCTTCCTCGCGGCCGTCGTCGTCATCTACCTGGTGCTGGCGGCGCAGTATGAAAGCCTGACGGATCCGCTGATCATCCTGATCACGGTGCCGCTGTCGATCTGCGGCGCGCTGATTCCGCTGGCCCTGGGTTACGCCACCGTCAACATCTATACGCAGATCGGTCTCGTGACCCTGATCGGCTTGATCAGCAAACACGGCATCCTGATGGTGGAATTTGCCAACGAATTGCAGGTGCATGAACAGCTCGACCGCATCACGGCCATCCGCAAGGCGGCGCAGATCCGCCTGCGACCGATTTTGATGACGACGGCGGCCATGGTGGTGGGCCTGGTGCCGCTGCTGTTCGCTTCCGGCGCGGGCGCCAACAGCCGCTTCGGCCTGGGCGTGGTGATCGTCTCGGGCATGTTGATCGGCACCTTCTTTACCTTGTTCGTGCTGCCCACCGTGTACACCTTTCTGGCCCGCCGCCACACGGCCGACCATGCCACGCCGCGCGCCCGCGACCTGTCGCAGGCGCTGAAGGAATCCGTATGAAAAAGTACCGCTATCTCGTCGCCCTTTTCCCCGTGCTGGCCGGCTGCGCCGTCAGTCCCGCCTACGTTACGCCGGGCATGCCCGCCATCGCCCTGGCCAGCCCGCAGCAAGCGCTATTCGCACCCGGCGCGGGCGCCGTCAGCGAGGCCGCGTGGTGGACGTTTTTCGACGATGCGCGCCTGTCGCGGCTGATCGCCGGCGCGCTCGAACACAACCTCGATATCGCCCAGGCGCAGGCCAACCTGCTGGCCGCGCGCGCCCACTTCGACGAGCGCCGGCTCGATGAACTGCCCACCGTCACGGGCCAGGCGGGCTGGCAGCGCGCAGTCAGGCAAGACACGCCCGACAGCCGCGCCGCCAGCGCCAGCACGCGCGTGGGCTTCGACGCGCAATGGGAGATCGACCTGTTCGGCCGCCTCGCGCACATGAGCCGCTCGGCGCAGGCGCGCGCCGACGCGGCGCAAGCGGACTTGCGGCAGGTGCGGCTGACGATCGCCGCCGAGGTGGCGCGCAATTACTACGAGGCGCTGGGCTACCAGCAAAACCTGGCGCTGACGCAGGCGCAGGTGCAAAGCTGGCGCGATACGGTGGCATTGACCGATGCCCGCATCCGCGCCGGCAGCGGCTTGCCGGAAGAGCGCCATAACGCGCTGGCCAACCTGGCGCGCAGCGAGGCGATGCTGCCGCCCTTGCAGGCGGGCTTGCGCCAGGCGCAGTACCGGCTCGATGTGCTGAGCGGGCAAGCGCCTGGCGCCATCGCGCTGGCCACCAAGCCCCGGCAACAGGCGCCGCTGGCGGGCCAGCTGCCGCTCGGCGACGTGAACCGCCTGATCAAGCAGCGTCCCGACGTGGTGCGCGCCGAGCGCCTGCTGGCCGCCTCCAGCGAAGACGTGGGGGCCGCCACGGCCGACCTGTATCCGCGCCTGAGCCTCGGCGGTTTTCTCGGCTTCTTCGCGCTGCGCGGCAGCGGCGTGTTCGACGGCGGCGCGCGCGCCTTCGAGGTGGCGCCATCGGTCAGCTATCCGGCCTTCCGTCTGGGCAGCGTCAAGGCACGCTTGCGCGGCACGCAGGCCGAAGCGCAGGGCGCGCTGGCGCGTTATGAGCAGACGATGTTATTGGCGCAGGAAGACGTGGAAAACGCCGTCACGCAACTGGCGGAAAACCAGACGCGATTGGCGTCCCTGCTGCAGTCGGCGCGCCATGGCAACGCGGCCCTCGGCATCGCCAGCACGCGCTATCACGGTGGTTCCGGCAGCTACCAGGCCGTGCTGGAAAACCAGCGCGCCTTGTACGATATCCGGCGCGAAGCGCTGCTGGCGGAAACGGCGTCCTACATCGATGCGATTGCCCTGTACAAGGCGCTGGGATGGGGGCAAACTATGTGATCTTTTTAGCTCGGAAAGGCACACGATGTTCAACCAAGGCAGCTGGCTCAATGCACCGGAAAACTGGTCCGCCGATGGCGCGCAATTGCGCGTGACGACGGACGCCAGCACGGATTTCTGGCGCAAGACCTCGTACGGTTTTATCCGCGACAGCGGCCACTTTTTCGGCACCGGCATCGAGGGAGATTTCACGGCGCAGCTGCATGTGTCGGCGCAGTACGCAGCGCTGTACGACCAGGCGGGCCTGATGGTGCGCATCGATGCGGAAAACTGGATCAAGTGCGGCGTCGAATTTTCCGACGGCCAGCTCTTATTGAGCACCGTGCTGACGGTCGATACATCCGATTGGGCCGTCAGTCTGGCGCCCGCCATGCCGGACGGTTTCTGGCTGCGCGTGACGGTGGAGCAGGGCGCCATTCGCGTGCAGTATTCGACCGATGGCAAGCTGTGGCCGCTGCTGCGCCTGGCGCCGTTTCCCGTGGCATCGCGCTACCTCGTCGGCCCCATGTGCTGCACCCCGGAACGCGCGGGGCTCGAAGTCGTGTTTTCGCAGTTTTCCACCGGCCCGGCGCTGCAAAAGGACTTGCACGACCTCAGTTGAGTGGCCGTGCGTGCATGGTGGATCAGGCGGCGGAATCGAGCCACTGATTCTCGGCGCACCATTGCCGCACGTCGGCGGTCAGTTGTGCTGAAACAGGCTGGAGTCCCGGGAGTTTTTTCTTGTATTTTTGAATGCTGGCTGCAAAAAAAGTGAAGAAAGCGGCGCCGATCAATTTGCGTTGTGCCGGCGTGTTTTTTTTCACCGGCACGAAGTCTTCCTCGTCCATGGCGATATCGAGGCCGAACATTTTGTCGCTGGCGTAGTAGCGGCAAAAGGTTTTTCTCTGCAAGCCTTTCGGCAGGCAGCGCAGGCACACAAACAATTCCCAGTCGAGCTCAGGATATTTTTCTTCCATCAAGGGACCAAGCTGCCGCAGCTCATGACCAATGTCAAAGACCTTGGTCCAGCTTGGCGAGTCCGATGTCGTGTCTATGCGCATCTTTGTTTTCTCCGAATGCAAGAAACGCATGATACGCACATCGTCCTTCAGACAGCGCACACACAGTGCCATCAGCTCAAGGCCGTATCGAGCACCATCATCAGCAGAAAACCGAACACCAGCGCGATACTGGAAAAACCGCCATTGCCGCTGCGGTGCGCCTCGGGAATGGCGTCGTGCACGATGACGAACAGCATGGCGCCGGCGGCCGCCGCCAGGCCCCACGGCAGCAGGGCCGACGAGAGGCCGATCAGTGCCAGGCCCGCCAGCGCCGCCAGCGGTTCGACCAGGCCCGAGGCGGCGCCCATGGCCACCGACAGACGCCGGCCGTAGCCCACGCTGCGCAGCGCCAGCGCCACCACCAGGCCTTCGGGCACATCCTGGATGGCGATGCCGGCCGCCAGCGCATTGGCCTTGTCCAGGTCGATGCCCGCATAGCCGACGCCGATCGCCAGTCCCTCGGGCAGGTTGTGCAAGGTGACGGCAAACACAAAAATCCACACTCTTTTCAGGCTGCTGGCGGCGACGGGCGCGCCATGCTGCACGCGTTCGCGCACCACCAGGTTGAGCGCCACGATCAGCAGCATGCCCAATCCCATGGCAAAGGCCACCAGCAGGCTGGCGTCCATGGGCGTTGCCACGCGCTGCCTGGCCGCCGCCAGCGCCGGCAGCACCAGAGAAAATGCGGTGGCCGCCAGCATCACGCCGGCGCCAAAACCGAGGAAGCAGTCGTAGCTGCGTTGCGAAAATTTGTGCGACAGCAGCACGGGCACGGTACCGAGTGCCGTGGCACCGGCCGCCATGGCGCCGCCGATCAGGGCCGGCGCCAGATGGGCATGGCGCAGCGTCAGCTGGGCCGCCAGCGCGAACAGCAACCACAGCGCGCCACCGCCGCACACGGCAAAGCCCAGTGCATGGGGCCAGGACCAATGTCTGGCCAGGGCTCGCAGCGCGCGCGGCGTGTTCACGCTGACGGTACCCGGCCTGCCGCGCTACAAGGGCATGGACGAGGTGCTGCCATCGCGGCCGTTGGGGCGCATCCCCAGTTCGGCGCCCGTCAGCGGGTCGGCATCGGGATTCGACGCCGTGCGCGCCGCCATCTGCTGCACGGTGGCCAGTTCGTCCTTCGGCAATTTCACTTCCGCCTCGCCGGTGCCGCCATCGACGGCCATCTGCTGGCGCGGGTCGGAAATGTACTGCCACTTGCCGCCCTGGTTCCACGGTCCCCGTTCCTCGCCCGGCCCCTGCGACATATTGAAATACACGTCCGCGTACTGCGGGTCGCCCGGCAGCTTGCCGGGAGGGAAATTGGGCTCGATCGAATACAGGGCTTTTTCAAACGACTTCTGGTGCGCCACTTCGCGCGTCATCAGGAAACCCAGCGCTTCCTTCACGCCCGGGTCGTCCGTCAGGTTGATCAGGCGCTCGTAGACGATCTTGGCGCGCGCCTCGGCGGCGATATTCGAGCGCAGGTCGGCCGTCGGTTCGCCGATGGTGTCGATGTAGGCGGCCGACCACGGCACGCCGGCCGAGTTGACCAGGGGCGCACCGCCGCCGTACAGCACCTGGGTCACATGGCTGTCGTTGCCCGCGCCCGTGATGTTGCGGTACAGCTCCGCCGCCTGGTCGACGCCCTCGGCCAGGCGGCCCTTGGCGCCCTTGTTGAGCATGACGACGATATTGCCGATCACTTCCAGATGGCTCAGTTCTTCCGTGGCGATATCGAACAGCATGTCCTTGCGGCCCGGATCGTCCTCCGACAAGGCTTGCGTGAAGTAGCGGCAGGCGGCGGCCAGCTCGCCCTGCGGGCCGCCGAATTGTTCCAGCATCAGGTTGGCCAGCCCGGGATTGGGCTGCTCCACCCTGACCGTGTATTGCAGTCGCTTGTTGTGTGCAAACATGGGCTTCTCCTCGTTTGCAGCACGCCGGCCTACTCGTGCTGATTCAGTGATCTGTGGATGTCCTTCGACTCGTTGCGGCCCGGCCGGTCATCGGCCAGCTTGCCCGCTTCGCTTTGCGGCCGCTGCGCCGCGCCCTTGACGTGGGCATTGCCATCGGGCTGCGTCAGCGTGGGCAGGTTTTCCTGCTCCACCGGGTCGGGCCCGCCCTGCGGCGTGATGACGTCGTTGGCCCAGTGGCCGTTGTTGGCATTGCCGCTGGCCAGCTTGCCGCCGCCCTGGTTCGCATACGCATCGCCCTTGGCCTTATCGGCATCGGTCTTGTCCATGCGCGTGTTGCGCCCCTGATCGGCGGGATGCTGCGGGGTATTGCCGTGTTCGTCCTGCATGCGCTTCTCCTCGGTTGGTGGATGAAGTTCCATGCTACTGGCGCGCAGCGGCCGGCAAGATAGGCGCGCGGCGGGCCGGCGTGTAGGAAAGTGACTCGCGCGGCGCCTCAGCGCCGCCGCAGCCACAGCGCGCCCGCGGCCAGGCCGATGCCGAAGGCGCCGTACACGAGCAGCAGCGAGGGGCGCGACAGGCGCATCTCGTAGCCGGGCTGCAAACGGTGCGGCGTCAGCTGGTAATCCGTGAAACAGGCCACGGCCGTGGCGCCGGCCGCCGCCGCGACGGTGGACGCCACGCGGCGCCGGTCGAGGATGCGCGCCGCATAGCGCTCGAACAGCACGCCCCAGAACATGGCGCTGCAATGGTGGATGACGTAGCCGACCAGGGTGTGCCTGAGCGAGGCATCGTCGCGGCGCGCCGCCTCGTCGCCCCACAGCCAGTGGCTGACGGCGTTCACGGCGGCGAATACGCTGCCCGTTTCGCGCCGCCCGCACAAGGCCAGGGCGGCGGCGGACAGGAGGGAGGCAAGGCTGCCCGACAGGGCGCCATGACGCAGGGTGGCAGGCAAGGATGGCATGGTGGTCTCCTATGGTGAATGCGGCAATGAACTGAAACGCAAAAGGCGAATCCAACTCCCATCAGGAAAGGGCATCGATGCGCATACTGCTGACGGGGGCGAGCGGTTTCATCGGAACGCATGTTTCGACCGCGCTGCTGGCCGAAGGTTTCCAGCTCGCGTGCACGACACGCCGCGCGCCACCCCGCGCCCGCATCGGCGAGGAGCAGCGCGTGCGCCTGATCGAGGCCGATTTTGCGCGCGACACGGCCAAGGCCGTGTGGCTGCCGCGCCTGGACGGTATCGATGTCGTCATCAACTGCGTCGGCATCATCGCCGAGCATGGCGCGCAGACGTTTGCGGCCCTGCACACGCGGGCGCCGCGCGCCCTGTTCGCCGCCTGCGCCGAGAGCGAGGTGCAGCTGGTGATACAACTGTCTGCCCTGGGCGCCGACGAAGGCGCCGTCTCGCCCTACCACCTGAGCAAGAAGGCGGCCGACGATTTTCTCGCCGGCCTGCCGCTGCGCGCCGTCATCGTCCAGCCTTCGCTCGTGTATGGCGACGACGGCGAGAGCGCGCGCCTGTTCCGCATGCTGGCCAGCCTGCCCGTGTATCCCCGCTTCGGCCGCGCGCCGCAGCCGGTGCAACCCGTGCATGTGGACGACTTAAGCGACCTGATCGTCGCGCTGGTGCGCGGCGCGGGCGCGCTGGGCGGACAGAAGACGCGCCGCGTGCCCGTCGTGGGGCCGCAGGCGCTGCCGTTTACTGCCTACCTGGCGGCCCTGCGCGCGGCCATGGGGCTGGGACGCCTGCGCGTCGTGTCGCTGCCCCGGTGGCTGATGCCGCCCGTGCTGCTGCTGGCCAGGCTGCTGGGCTTTGCCATGCCGGACCGCGCCACCCTGGGCATGCTCGAACGGGGCAATACCGCCGATGCGGGGCTCACGCGGCGTTTACTGGGGCGCGCGCCGCGGCCCGTGGCGCAGTTCATCAGCGACGCGCGCGGCGCGGCCGTGCGCGCCCAGCTGGACTGGCTGCTGCCCGTGCTGCGCCTGTCGATTGCCATCGTATGGATCGCCACGGCCATCGTCTCGGCAGGCGTCTATCCCGTGGAAGACAGCTATCGCCTGCTCGCGCGCAGCGGCGTGCCGCCCGCCTGGGCGCCGCCGCTGCTGGCCGGCGCCTGCCTGTTCGACCTGCTGCTCGGCATGGCCACCCTGGCGCTGCGCCCGCCGTGGCGGCGCTGGCTATGGCCGCCGCAAGCCGCGCTCATCGTGTTCTATACCGTCTGGATCGCCGTGTTCCTGCCGGAATTCCTCTGGCATCCCTACGCCCCGCTGACGAAAAACCTGCCCATGCTGGCGGCCCTGTGGCTGCTGTACCAACTGGAGGAACATCCATGGAATACCTGATCGTCAAATGGCTGCACATCGTCTCGTCGACCCTGCTGTTCGGCACCGGCATCGGCTCGGCCTTCTACCTGCTGTTCACGAGCCTGAGCCGCGACGTGCGCGCCATCGCCGTCGTCAGCCGCCACGTGGTGCGCGCCGACTGGCTGTTTACGGCCACCACGGTGGTGTTCCAGCCCCTGAGCGGCTTTTACCTGGCGCACCTGGCCGGTTATCCCTTGAGCAGCGGCTGGATCGTCTGGTCGGTGGCCTTGTACCTGGTGGCGGGCGCCTGCTGGCTGCCCGTCGTGTGGCTGCAGATGCGCATGCGCGACATGGCGCAGGCCAGCGCGCGCGACGGCCTGGCCTTGCCCGCGCTGTACTGGCGCTACCTGCGCATCTGGACGGCGTTGGGCGTGCCCGCCTTCTTCGCCCTCATCGTCGTGTTTTACCTGATGACGGCCAAGCCGGCCTGAGCACGCATCGCCGTCTTTGCGTCAGTGTTTGCGGCCCTGCTTCTTGCCGCCGCCGGCGCCCTTGCCGGAACCGGCCTTCGTATGGCTGGCCGCATCCTTGCCGCGCTTGCCAACGTCATTGTCGGTGCCGCTTTTGTCTTCCGTGGGGCCGGCCGATTGGCGGTTCTGGCCGGCCTGCGATTTTTGCTTGGTCATGAGGCGCTCCTGATGAACGAGGGGACCTTGTCAGCCTAGCCGCCGCAGCGCCATTGTCCATCGGCGCGCCCGCCGCCACGCTGTAGGATCAATCCGCCCGCACGGCCCACGTTTCATGCAGGTGGCGCCACAACAAAGCGCCATCGGGCGTTTTTTCATACACGACGGTGGACCAGCGCTCGGTGTTTTCCGCGCCCGGCAGCGACTGGAATTCGCGGTAGGAGACGGTGGCGCCGGCGGCGCTTTCCTGGATCAGCTGCAAGTCCGTGATGCGCATGGCGAGGCCCGGGCGGCTGCCGCCGGCGCCCTGGAAAAATCCGGTCAATCCGGCGTGATCGAGCCGCATCCCGCCCGGCGCCACCATCGTAAAGTCGGGCGAAAACCGCGCCAGCAATTGCGCGCAGTTTTCCGCTGCCGCTTCGCCAGAAAGCCATGCGCGGATCAGCACATGCGTGGATAAAACGTCGTCAAAATAGGGGTTCGTTGCAGTCATTTTTTTGCTACTCCATGGTGATGTAAAAGGTCGAGAACGGCGCGGTTGTCGATGCGCAGGCACAGTGCCAAAGGCAGCAGGCACGAGGCGGCGGCCAGCGCAAAGCACCAGTGGAACACCTGCGCCGCGCGCAGATGCTGGGCGGGGTCGTCGAGCGATGCGATACCCTGCGCCGCCAGCAAGCCATTCAGTAATACGCTGAGCAGCGCCACGCCCAGGCAAAAGCCCAGCTGGCGGTTGATATTCCACACGGCGCTGGCCTGGCTCAGCTGCCCGTCCGGCGTGCGCAAGAAGGCCGTGCTTTGCGCCGTGCTGCTGCACAAGCCGCCGCCAAAACCCATCACGGCATACGCGCCGGCCAGCCAGAACAGCTGATCGGCCGCATCCACGCGCAGCAGCATCAGCATGCCCGCCGCCTGCAGCAGCGCACCAAAGATGAACAGCGGTTGCGGACCCACGCGGCGGTAGCTTTTGCCGGTCAGCGAAATGGCCGCAAACGAGGCCAGCGCCCACGGCAGCATCAGCGCACCGGCCGTCGACGCGGGCATGCCCAGCACGCCCTGCAGATACAGCATGGCCAGCAGGCTCACGCCCATGAAAACGCCCGGCACCAGCAGATACATCAGCATGGCAATGCGCAGCAGCGGTTCGGCGGCCAGGCGCAGGTTGAGCAGCGGCGTCGACTTGCGCAGCGCGCCGCGCACATAGCCCCAGGCGCAGGCGGCGCCCAGCGCCAGCACGCCGGCGCCGGCCAGCAGCTCGTCCGGCGTGCCCAGCATGGTCAAGCCCAGCAACAGCAGCAAAATCGCGGTGCTGCCCGCCAGCAGGCCGCCCACGTCGAGACGGGGAACGGCCGCACGCGGCGGGTCGGGACGCAGCCAGCAGGCGGCCAGCAGCAGCGCCAGCGCGGCAAACGGCACGTTCAAATAGAAAATCGCCCGCCACGACAGGCTGTCGACGATGACGCCGCCCAGCGCGGGCGACAGGGCGGGCGCCAGCAAGCCCACGAGCATGATGACGGAGGACAGTCCCGGACGCTCGGCAGGCTGGTACAGCTGATAAGTCATGCTTTGTCCCAGCGGAATAAGCAAGCCGCCGCCCAGGCCCTGCACGCAGCGCCAGGCGATCAGCGCTTCGATCGATGGCGCCAGGCCGGCGCCGATGCTCGCGCATAAAAAAGTTAGCAACGATGCCATGAACACGGTTTTGCTGCCATAACAGGCAGCCAGCCAGGCGCTGGCAGGGATGACGATGGTCAGGCCGAGGATGTAGGCGGTGCTGATCCAGGCCAGCTGCGCCACCGAGGCGTGCAAGGCATGGCCGATGTCGGGGTAGGCGACGCTGGTGATGAACATGTTGATCAGGTCAACGAAAAAGCCCAGCAGATAGATGGCCGCGACCTTTTTGCGATAGTCCATGGTGCTCCAAATGGCAAACGGCCAGCTTAAGCGCCAACCGCCATTTGCGTAACGGGCCAGCCCCGATTACACTGTCAAATCCATTTTGACAAAGCCTTGCAACCCGTATCTCTTCTCACTTCACTCCATGATCAGTCTTGACCGCCTGGGTATTTTCATCGCCATCGTCGATGCCGGTTCGCTGACGGCGGCCGCCGCCGTGCTGGGCCAGAGCAAGGCCGTCGTCAGTTTTAATTTGAAACAGCTGGAGGCGGAGCTGGGCGTGTCGCTGCTGACGCGCAGCACGCGCAGCCTGGCGCTGACCGACGTGGGACGGCGCTTTTATGAAGATTGCCAGCGCGTGCTCAGCGAAGCGCAGGGCGCCATCGAAACGGCGCGCCAGGGTCACCAGGGCTTGCGCGGCACCCTGCGCCTGACCACCACCGTCGAATACGGCAGCCGCACGGTGATCCCCGCGCTGATCGCCTTTGCCGCCGCCCACCCGCAGCTGCAGATCCAGCATTCGTCGTCGTCCTCGCACGAAGACCTGATCTCGGGCGGCTATGACCTGGCCATCCGCATGGGTTCACTCAACGATTCGAGCTACCGCGCCGCGCTGATCGAGCCATATGCGATCTGGCCCGTCGCCTCGCCCGCCTACCTGGCCAGCCTGCCAGCCAAGGACATCGCCACCTTGGACGAGCTGCAGCGCGCGCGCTGGCTGGCGCACAGCCGCCTGGCCGCGCCGCTGCGCTGGGACGTGCAGACACCGGACGGCCCCGCCGCCTTCACGGCGCAGGACGACGCCGCCATCCATTCCGACTCCGCCTCGGCCCTGCTGGGCTTTGCACTGGGCGGCTGCGGCGTGGCCCTGCTGCCGCAGTGGCAGGTGGAGGGGGAAGTGCGTGCGGGACGCCTGCGCCGCCTGCTGCCCGACGTCGTCTTCCCGGAGCAGGGCGTGTATGCCGTGTATCCGAACACCCAGCATATCGCGGAAAAAGTACGCGCCTTTATCGACTTTTTGCGCGCCTTCGTGGGCACGCCGGACTGAGATTTCACGTCGTCAATATTTGTTGAACACAACGATTTCCAAGGGGCAAACGGGCGCCACTTTCGTTTTTCGCGGCCTACACTGGTAGGACGTTGTTCACCGATTGGAGACCATCATGGCACACACATTGGCAGCAGTTTTCACCGCGCGCGATATGGCCGAGCGCGCCCGGCACGACCTGATCACGGCTGGCTTCCCCGGCGCCCGCATCCGCCTGCACGATGCCGGCAGTGACGACATGTCCGCCGCGGAAAACCTCCGCCGCGACGACAACGACAGCCTGCTCGACAGCATCAAGCATTTCTTTACCGACCTGTTCGGCAGCCACGCCGACCGCCACATCTATGCGGAAGCCGTGCGGCGCGGGCATGTCGTGCTGACGCTGGAAGGAGCGAGCGACGCCGATATCCAGCGCGCCACCGACATCGTCGAACGCTACGCGCCGCTCGACATCGATGCGCACGCCGACCACTGGCGCGCCGGCGGCTGGCAAGGCGCGCCGCAAGACGCCAGCGCGATGCGTCAGGGCGCCAGCATGCAGTCGGATACGCCATCGCGGCAGGGCACCTCCGCCAGCAACGTGAACGAGGCGCCAGGGTCGCAGCAATTTGCCACCGACATGGCCCCGCCGCCGTCCAGCGCGGGCGCCAACGTGCGCCGCTATCCCGGCGCCGACAACCTGCCCGGCACCAATTACGACGACGAGCAGTACTACCGCAGTCACTGGAGCGCCACCTATGTCACCACCGGCGCGCGGTTCGAGGACTACGATCCCGCCTACCGCTATGGCCATTCGATGGCGAACAGCGACAGCTACCGGGGCCGCCCATGGGACGACGTGGAAGCGGACCTGCGTTCCACGTGGGAGCACACGTATCCGCAATCGGCGTGGGACAAGTTCAAGGCGGCCGTCAAGCATGGCTGGGAACGCGTGACGTCCTGACGCGCGGGGAGGGGGAGTGCCCCCTCTCAGCGCCCCTCGTGCGTGAGCTTGAGGAAGTGGTTCAGGATGTGAAAATGGTCTTCGAAGAATTGCTCTTCCATGGCCGGCAGCGCGGCCACGGGCACCCACTGCGCCAGCGCCGCATCGTCGGCCGCCGTCACGGCCGGCAGCTGGCGCGTCTTCAAGTCAAAGTAATGCGCATGCGTGATGGTGCGCCCGCGCTGGCTGCGGTCCGGGTGATCGAACACGGCCACGCCGACCAAGGCCTCGACGAGGGTGGGCGCCAGCACGCCCAGCTGGGTTTCCTCCGCCAGTTCGCGCAGAGCGCCCTGCAGCAGGCGTTCGCGCGGCTCCAGGAAGCCGCCGGGCAAGGCCCACAAGTCCTTGCCCGGATAGCCGCCACGGCGCACGAGCAGCACGTGGCCGCCCGTCTGCACCAGGGCGTCGACGGTGGTGAAGATGGGCGGATAAGGCGCCGCGCGCCAGCGCGCTTTATACGCTTCGATGGCGCGGTATTCCTGCACCAGCGGCGCATACCACGGCAACAAGGTCCACGCCTTCAGATACTGGCCGATGGCCGCCGGCAGCAGCTGCGCCACGGCGCTCAGCGACACGTCCACGTCTTCCGCCTCGAACAGCACGTTGCGAATGGCCGTCGCGCCGATGGGCGCGCCAGGGTCGATCTCCAGGTTCAGCAGCTGCCAATGGGGGAAGTGGCGCAGGTAGTAACTGGTGGCGTCCTTGAAGCAAGCCACCAGCATCACGCGCTGCGCCTTCGGCACGGCGCCCGCCACGGCGTGCCGCACGGCGTCGGCCCACAGGCCGTCATCGTAGTAGTCGCGCACGGCCACGTAATGCACGCGCGCGCGCTGCGCCTCGGGCAAGGTCGCGGCGATCATGGCGGCCCGCTCTTGCCACGTAAACGGGTTCTTCGGGCTGCGCGCATGGAAGGCCGAGCCGAGCACCACCACCACCTGCGCGGCCGTCGTCAGGGCCTTTTGCAGCAAGCCCGCATGGCCATTGTGGAAAGGCTGAAAGCGGCCGATCAGGATGGCCGCGTCGGCAGGGTAGGATGGGGTCATGCGTCGTCTCCGGTGGGGTAGTGGGCGGCGATCGGCAATTGACGCCCGCTGCCAAAGGCGCGCGAACGCACGCGGATGATGGGCGCCGCCTGGCGCCGCTTGTATTCATTGCGGGCGACCATGCCGAGGATGCGCGTCACGAGAGCGCGCCCCTCGTCCGTCTCGCGCAGCTGGTCGACCAGCGTCAGCGCTTGCGCGCTTTCTTGCGCCGGCAGGCGGCGTCCTTCGATATGCCATTTGAGAATTTCATCGAGCACGGGATACGGCGGCAAGCTGTCCGTGTCGCGCTGGCCCGGCGCCAGTTCCGCCGATGGCGGTTTATCGAGCACGGCGACGGGGATCAGTTCGCGTCCGGCGCTGGCGTTGATATGGCGCGACAGGGCGAACACCTCGGTTTTATACAGGTCGCCGATCAAGCCCAGTCCCCCGTTCGTGTCGCCGTACAGGGTGCAGTAGCCCACCGAGATTTCGCTCTTGTTGCCGGTGGTGAGCAACAGGGCGCCAAACGCGTTCGAGTATTCCATCAGGATCGTGCCGCGCACGCGCGCCTGCAGGTTTTCCAGCGGCAGTCCCTGCAGCTTGCCGTCGAAGGCTTGCGCATAGCCGGTTTCATATTGCGCCACGATGTCGCGGATCGGATGCGTGTAGAGGGCGATGCCGAGGTTAGCGCACAGGGCGACGGAATCGGTGACGGAGCCGGCGCTGGAAAACACGGACGGCATGGTGATGCCCACGACGTTGTCGGCACCGAGCGCCTCGACGGCCAGGGCCAGGGTCAGCGCCGAATCGATGCCGCCCGAGCAGCCGACGACGACGTGCGTAAAGCGGCAGCGGCGCGCGTAGTCGCGTAACCCCAGCACGATCTGGCGGCGCGCAAATTCCACGGCGGGGATGCCGTCCGGGTCGGGCACAGGAAACGCCACGCCATCGGTACGCGCAAAACGGCCGTCGGCAAAGCGCAGCAATGGAAAATCCTCGACGAAGCGGGCCGCTTCGAATTGCACGCCCTGGCTCGGTGACATGGCGAACGAGGCGCCGTCGAACACGAGCTGGTCCTGGCCGCCCACCTGGTTGACGAACAGCAGGGGCAAGTTCACGCGCGCGCAGGCGGCGCCAAACACGGCGTGGCGCTGCGCGCGCTTGCCGATGTCGGAAGGGCTGGCGTTGATGCTGACGACGAGGTCGGGCCGCGCCGCGTGCAGGGCGTCGAAGGGGTTGACGGCGTAGGCGCGGCCATCGTCGTTCCAGCCATCCTCGCAAATCATGAAGCCGACCTTGCAGCCGGCGATAGTCATGGTGCAGGCGCCGGGCGGGCCCGGCTCGAAATGGCGGCCTTCGTCAAAGATGCCGTAAGTGGGCAGCAGCTGCTTGTAGTATTCGGCCACGATGCGCCCGTCGCGCATCGCCAGCAAGGCGTTGTACAGGGGCTTGCCGACGCCGGAGTTCGGCCGCGCCGTGCCGATGACGGTGACCAGCGCCGGCCAGCGCGTGGACGCTTGCAGCACGGTGTCGAGCGCCTGCTGCATGCCGCGCAGGAAGGCGGCGTCCTCGAACAGGTCGCCCGGGTAATACGCGCACAGCGACAGTTCGGGGCAGACGAGCAGGTCCGCGCCTTCCTCGCTGGCGCGCTGCATGCGCGCGATGATGGCGGCGCAATTGGCGTCGAAGTCGCCCACGGTGGGATTCATCTGGGCGAGGGCGATGGTCAGCATGGCGATCCTTCAGTTGGTTGCGCTTGAAACCACTATCCTGCCTGAAAAATTTCCTGAGCGTACTGATGCAACCGTGCAAGCCTGCCGCTCCCGCTACAAGGTCTTGAGCCAGGCCCGCAAGCGCGTGCGCGCGTTCGCATATGGCGACGCCGTGTTGAACTGAATCATGCGCCCCATCGTGTAATGCGTGTACCAGGGCTGGCCATACAATTGCGCGTCATCATGGCTTTCGACCAGCGCCAGCAACTGGTTTTTCGCCTGCTCCAGACGCTGCAGCAAGTCGTCCATGCCCAGTTCAGCATAGTCGGCATAAAAGCGCTGCGCCAGTTTTCCCAGAGCGTTCCACGTGAAACCTTCGGCGGGAAAGGCGATATCCTCGATGCGTTTGCCGTCGCGCAGCTGCGCGTGCCAGTGCAAAACCAGCTCATTCCAGCCGACCAGGTAGGCGAGCAGATCGCACACGCTCATGCGCGTGCCCGCCACTTGTCCTTCCAGCACGGGCTCCCGCGATAGCGCCGGCGGCACGCGCGCCAGCTCCTGCGCCAGTTTCGCATACGTACTGTTGATGGCGTCGAGCAGTTCCCGCTTGCTGTTGGGGACCGCCATCACGCCGCCTTGACGACTGGCAGGCCGGCCGCCTGCCAATCGTCGTAACCGCTGCCGAGACGGCGCGCCTGCAGGCCGTGCTGGCGCAAGGCCGCCACGGCCTGCACGGACAGCACGCAATACGGGCCACGGCAGTAGGCGGCGATCTGTGCGTTCGCAGGCAATTCGTCGAGGCGGCGCTGCAAGTCATCAAAAGGAATATTGACCGCACCGGGCAAGTGGCCGGCGGCAAACTCCTGCGCGGGCCGCACGTCGAGCACGGTGATGCTGGCTTCGCGCATGCGCTCAAGCAGCTCGTCGCCCGTGATCGCTTCCACGTGGTCGCCCCGGCCCAGCGCCTGCAACTCGCTGCGCTGGTGCTGCGCATACACGTCCAGCGCAGCCAGCAGTTGCACGATGGGGCCGCTGCCGAGCCGGTACAGCACGCGCTTGCCGTCGCGCCGCGCCTGCACGAAACCGGCGCGCCGCAACTGCTGCAAATGCTGGGAGGTGTTCGCCACGGACAGGCCCGTCAGCTCCACCAGCTGCTCCACCGCGTACTCGCCATGCGCGATCTGCTCGAGCAGGCGCAAACGGGGCGCGCTGCCTAAAATATGGGCAAACCCGGCGGAACCGGTGAGCAATTCGATATCGGCATTTTTCATTGACACTATGCTAGCACCCTTATAACATTCAAGCAATTCATTGAATATTAGGGGCGGCAATGCAAATACTCTGGCTCGATGCGCTGGCGATCGGCGTGGGCGCGACGGCGGTGATGGATGTGTGGGCGGTGGCCTTGAAACGCTACTGGTGCATCCCCTCGCTGAACTTTGCGATGGTGGGGCGCTGGCTCGGCCATCTGCCGCGCGGCACCGTGACGCACACCAATATCGCCCAGGCGGCGCCCGTGCGCGATGAAGCCCTCCTGGGCTGGACGGCCCATTACGTGATCGGCGTGCTGTTTGCGGCCGTGCTGCTGGCGCTGGTGGGACAGGAGTGGGCGCAGCAGCCGACGTTCGCGCCGGCGCTGCTGGCGGGCCTCGTGAGCGTGGCCGCGCCGTTTTGCATCTTGCAGCCGGGCATGGGCGCCGGCATGGCCGCCAGCAAGACGCCGCACCCAAACGCCGCTCGCCTGCGCAGCCTGATGGCGCACACGGCGTTCGGCGTCGGCCTGTACCTGGCGGCCCTGCTGTGGTCGACCGTGCGTTAAGACGTCAGCGGCGGTACCGGTGCGGGCGCCGGCGCAACGGCTGACATGGCCGGCGCCTCGGGCTGCGCCGGCACGGTGCTCAGCACCATCGTGCTGGGCTTGGCGATCGCGATGTTCGCCTCGTCCAGGCGCTTGAGCAATTCGAACAGCAGCGCGCTGCGGATGCCCGACGTCAGGCGCGGCGACGAGGCAAAGCCGGTGGCGTTGAACAACAACAGGCCATTGTCGATGCCGTCGAGCTGCACGCTGGGCGCCGGCGTGTCGAGCACGTCGGGATTATCGACAAAGACGGACAGGATCAGTGCGCGTGCCGCCTGCGCATCCGTGCCCAGCGGCAGCGGCAGCTTGACCTGCACCAGGCCCAGCGGATTGGCCAGGGTCACGTTGCGCACCGTCTTGGTAATGAATTCCGAGTTCGGCACGATCACCGTGGAACGGTCGCCCAGCTGAATTTCCGTGGCACGCACATTGATGCGGCGAATATCGCCTTCCACGCCGCCGAGCGACACCCAGTCGCCCACTTTGACGGGACGCTCAGCCAGCAGGATCAGGCCGGAAACGAAATTCTGCACCACGGCCTGCAAGCCAAAACCGATACCCACCGACAAGGCCGACGCCACCCATGCGATGCGCTCGAGGCCGATGCCGGCCGCCGACAGGGCCAGCGCCACGGCCAGCACGCCGCCGATGTAGCCGAACAGGGTGATGAACGACACTTGCATGCCAGTATCGAGATTGGTGGTCGGCAAATAACTGTTTTGCAGCCAGCGCTTGAACAGGCCCAGCGCGATAAAGCCGACGACCAGCACCAGCAGCGCCTGGATCATGGCGGCCGGGCGGATCGCCACTTCGCCAATGGCCAGGCCATCCTGCAGCTTGCCGACGCGCTGGAACAGCTCGCCCGGACCTTCGCCAAACGGCGCCAAGAGCAGCATCAGGGCCAGCAGCACGACGATGGCGCGGCCGATGCCCGACAGCAGCACGGCCGCCTGGTCGCGCGCCTTGGGCGTGGCCAGCACGGGATGGGCCGCGTCCGGCGGCGGTGGAGTGGACGCCAGCAGCATGCAGATGTCATCGACCAGCACCGTCAGCAAATACGTGCTGCACACCACGACGATGACCCAGGCGATTTGCTTGGCGACAAAACTGCCGAACGCCACATAGCCGACCAGCAAGCTGATGACACTGGACGCCAGCGCCAGCCACAGCAGCACCGTGACGCAGCGCAGCCACAGGGGCGTGACCAGGGTGGCGGGATCGGCCTCGCGCAACTGGCGCCAGCAGCGCTCGGCCCGCATCAGGCCGTAGGCGATGGTCGTGCTCATCACGAGGGCGACGATGCAATTGACGGCCACGGCCGTCGACAGGCCCGCATTGATGACGATGGTGACCCGTTCCGTCGCCCACACGAGCACGACGATGAAGGAAAACATCGATGGAAAATTGCGCATGCGGTGCGCCAGCGCATCGGGCAGGGGCAGCAGACGCCACGACACGCGGCGCGGCGACAGCAGCGCGTGGCCCAGTCCTGCCGTAAAGCCGGCAAAACAGATGATGCCGATCAAGCTGCTGAGGAAAGTCGACGTTTTTTCGGACAGGCCGCCCTCCCAGCGCAAGCCCATGGCCAGCAATTCCGCCACCAGGCCCGGCGTGGCCAGCGCCAGCACCAGCACGGCCAGCGCATGCAGCGAACGGCGCAAACGGCCATGCGGCACGCGCGTGGACGTGACCACCAGCAAATAACGCGAAATCCAGACGCTGGCGCCGATCACGGCCACGATGGCGGCCAGCAAGCCGCCCCAGGCCGACCACGGCGTGGCGCTTGCCGCGTTCGCCAATTCCAGCTCCAGCGCCCGCAAGCGCTGCAGGTTCTGCGGCAATTCCGCATGCAACTGCTTCCAGAACGAGCCGGCGAGTATCGACGCCGTGCGCTCGCCCAGGCGCGCCTGCAACTGCGCGCGGCGCACCGTCGACACCTGCTCCGACGCCTGCGTCGCTTCCACGGCCAGCAGGCGCGCCAGTTTTACTTGCGCATCGAGCGCGCTGCTGGTGCGGTCCAGCTGGCTGCGCTGCGCCGCCACGTCGGGGGCATCTTTGATCCCCGCCGCCGGCTTGCCCAGCTCGGCCAGCCGCGCCTGCACGCTGGAGAGCGTAGGCGCGAGCGCATCGGCCACCTTGTCCGCCTCGGCGCTGGCCGCCAAGGCATCGGCGCGCATCTGCGACAGGGTCGCGTCATCGAGCTCCGCCTCGCCATCGAGCGCCTTCTGGATACCGGTGATCTGCTTGCGCAAGCCATCGAGTCGCTGGTCGGCCGTGGCCGCATCGTCGACGGGCTGCGACCAGGCGGGCGGCGGGGCCAGCGAGCAGGCCAGCAACAACGCCAGCAGGAAGGGAAAGAAACGGAGACAGAAAGAAGTCATGCGGACCTAAGGCTGAAAATGGGAAAAATTGCCGAATCGGCGGCGACGCCGGTCATGGCCTGCCGCCCGGCGAGTGCCTGCCAATATAGCTGAAAACACGCGCAAGCCGCAGAACAGGCGGAACCGGCGTGCATCCAAGGGGGCGACTAGGCATATTGCCCTATGGAAATATCACATAAAAAGGTCTAGGATCGTCCTCCGCTTGGCGGCGCGGCCCCCAATCCGCAGCCGCCGACCTTTTGACCATTCCCTCCGTATTGAGACCGCCATGAAGTTTTTATCCAACCTGACCATCGGCACCCGCCTCGCCGTGGGCTTTGGCGCCATCGGCGCCATGCTGATCATCATCTCCTGCCTGGGCATTGCCATGCTGGGCAAGATCAACCAGGGCACCGGCCATATCGTGCATGACAGCATGCCGAAGATCGAGCTCGCCAACAGCGTATCGGCCAACATCAACGACATCGCCATTGCCCTGCGCAACATGATGCTCAGCGCCGATCCGGCCGACCAGCGCAAGCAAACGGACGCCATCCTGGCCGCGCGCCAGGCGGCGGCCGGCAATCTCGGCAAGCTCGCGAACATGCTCGATTCGGACCGTGAACGCGCGCTGATGGCCAAGATGAACGACGCCAACACGCGCTACGCGCAGGGGCAGGAAGCCTTGCTGGAACTGATCAGGAGCGGCACGCCGGACGACAGCAGCGCCTATCTGTACGGCCAGCTGCGCCCCGTCTTGCTGGTCTACAAGCAATTGATTGCTGAACAGATCAGCTTGCAAAACACCCTGGCCAACATGGCGGGCGACAACGCCAATGCCACGTATGCCAACACGCGCACCTTGCTGATCGGCATGTCGCTGGCGGCCTTGGCCATCGCAGCGGCCTTGGCGTATGGCATCACGCGCTCGATCACCGGCCCCGTCGCCACGGCGCTGCAGGTGGCCAACACGGTGGCCGCCGGTGATTTGCGCAGCCAGATCACGGTGCAGTCGCGCGATGAAATGGGACAACTGTTGCAGGCGCTCAAGCGCATGAACGACAACCTGGCGCAAACGGTGGGCACGGTGCGCGCCGGCACGGAAACGATCGCCTCGGCCTCGTCCGAAGTGGCGGCGGGCAGCCTGGACCTGTCTGCGCGCACGGAGCAGCAAGCCAGCTCGCTGGAAGAGACGGCGTCATCCATGGAAGAGCTGACTTCAACCGTCAAGCAGAATGCCGACAATGCGCGCCAGGCGCATGTGCTGGCGGACACGGCCTCCGGCGTGGCACAGCGCGGCGGCGCCGTCATCGCGCAAGTGGTGGCGACCATGCGGCAAATCGACGCCTCGTCGAACAAGATCGCCGACATCATCGGCGTCATCGATGGCATCGCCTTCCAGACCAACATTCTGGCCTTGAACGCGGCCGTGGAAGCGGCACGCGCGGGCGAGCAGGGCCGCGGCTTCGCCGTCGTGGCCACGGAAGTGCGCAGCCTGGCACACCGCTCGGCTGCCGCGGCCAAGGAAATCAAGACCCTGATCGACGACTCGACCCAAAGCGTGGCGGCCGGCAGCGAGCTCGTGCATCAAGCCGGCAACACCATGACCGACATGGTTGACAGCGTGCGCCGCGTTACCGACATCATGGAAGAAATCACGTCCGCCAGCGCGGAGCAGACGGCCGGCATCGAGCAAATCAACCAGGCCATCAGCGAGATGGACAACGTCACCCAGCAAAACGCGGCCCTGGTGGAAGAATCGGCGGCAGCGGCGGCGGCCATGCAGGAGCAGGCGGCGACCCTGGCGCAGGTGGTGAGCGCATTTAAACTGGGCGGCGTGACAGCGGCGACCTTGCCAACACCTGCCGCGCGGCCAGCGGCCGGCAAGGCAATGCGCGTGGCCGTGACAGCTGCGCCGCAACGCGCCTGCGCACCGGCTCGGTGGGAGGAATTCTAGAAGAGCGCGACGACCGATCATATGAACATAAGATTGAATTTAGCGACATTAAATTCAATTTTATGTTTACCTTAAAGATTAACTATTGCCCTCATATCCTTTCAATTAAGGACTACAATGTAAAGAATATGTTCACTTCCCAATCATGACAAAACGTGCCCGCCCGGAAGATGCCATGCCGACGCTCGTCAACGAGCGGCTCAGGATATGGGGCCAATGCGTACGCAAGCAGCGGGTGCGGCAAAACATCACGGCACGCGACCTGTGCGCCCGCCTCGACATTTCGCACCCCACCCTGCAGCGCATGGAACGGGGCGAGGCGTCCGTCAACGTGGGTCTGTTCCTGGCCGCCTTCCACGTGCTCGGCATTCTTGCCATCACGGCGCCGGAGCCCGACGCGGCGCTATGGCAAATGGACAGCGCCAACATCCGCAGCCGCCCCACCGTGAACGAGGGCGACGATGGCTATTTCTAGCCGCCCTTTGTTTGTCTATCTGCAACGGCCCGACAACGGCGAGTGGGTCGTGGCCGGCCGCTATGTGCTCGATGCGCGCACCGGCATCGGCAGCTTTCTGTACGCCCCCAGCTATGCCGATGCAGGCTTGTCCTGGGCCATCGATCCCGTCAATCTGCCCTTCATTCCCGGCATGGAACACCTGGCGCGCCGCTATGGCGGCCTGCATGACGTGCTGCGCGACGCCAGTCCGGATTCCTGGGGGCAGATGCTGATACGCCGCGAACACCAGCTGAGCGAAAAAGCCACGGCGATCCAGTTCCTGCGCCTGTCGGGCAACGGCGACCGCTGGGGTGCGCTGGCCGTGGGTGACACGCCCAAACCGAACATAGCGCAACTGGCCAGCCCCAGACTGCATCACCTGGATGCGCTGGTGCAGGAAGTGCTTGCGATTGCTGAAAGCCGGCCAGCCGTTCATGCGTCCCTGCGCAAGCGCCTGTTCGCCACCCCCAGCATGGGCGGCGCGCGCCCCAAGGCAACGGTGCGGGACGGCGAAGACTATTGGCTGGTGAAACCGGGATTGATGACCGATACGGTCGACCTGGCGCTGCTGGAACACGCGACGATGCAATGGGGCAGGGCGGCCGGCCTGCGTTTCGCCGACACGCGCCACCATGCACTGACGGCCGAGCGCAGCGTGGTGCGCATCTTGCGCTACGACCGGCGCGGCGCGCGGCGCATCATGACGGCCAGCGCCGCCTCGCTGCTGCAAGTGCAATATCCGCCGGTGGAAGCGGCCGACAGCGACGGCGCCAGCTATCCCCGCCTGGCGGAAGAACTGCGGCGCATCGGTGCGCCGCCGGAAGACGGCATCGAACTGTTCGGCCGCATGGTCTTCAATGGCATCGTCGGCAACAACGACGACCACCCGCGCAACCACGCCGTCCTGTTCGACCTGGACGAACAACGCTGGCGCCTCTCGCCCGCTTTCGATGTCGTACCGGATACGGAAGACGACCCGCAAGCGCTGGTCATGCAAGTGAGCGCCGGCCGCCGCGACATCACGCGCGACGCCATGCTGCTTGATGTGACCCGTTTCGGCTTCGCCACACGCGGGCAGGCGGAAGATTATGTCGATGCCCTGCTGGCGCGCATCGACAAAGCTTTTGCGCAGGTGGCGCCGCTGCTGAACGCGGCCTTGCGGGCACGGATGGCGGAGCGCTTGCGGACAATGCTGCTGCGCCTGGCTTAGGCGCGGGCGTAACTTCACCAGCCGGCTAGGAAAGCTCTCTCCGGATAATTTCCGCGCCTGCGCTGAGCGCATTCAGTTTGCCTCTTGCGACCCGGCGAGCCAGGGGCGCCATACCGCAGTTGGTCGAAGGATAGAGCTTGTCGGCGTCGACAAAGCGCAGCGCTTTGCGCAGGGTGTTGGCGACTTCCTCCGGCGTTTCAATGGTATTGCTGGCCACGTCGATGGCGCCGACCATCACTTTTTTGCCGCGAATGAGTTCAATCAGGTCGATGGGCACGCGCGAGTTGTGGCATTCGAGCGAGATGATGTCGATATTCGATTGCTGCAGCTTCGGGAAAGACTCTTCATATTGGCGCCATTCGGACCCCAGCGTATTTTTCCAGTCCGTATTGGCCTTGATGCCGTAGCCGTAGCAAATATGGACGGCCGTTTCGCACTTGAGTCCTTCGATCGCCCTTTCCAGGGTGGCAATCCCCCAGTCATTGACCTCATCAAAGAAGACATTGAATGCGGGTTCGTCAAACTGGATGATGTCGACACCGGCCGCCTCCAGTTCCCGCGCTTCCTGATTGAGGATCTTGGCAAATTCCCAGGCCAGTTTTTCACGGCTCTTGTAGTGGCTGTCATACAGCGTATCGATCATCGTCATCGGGCCTGGCAGGGCCCATTTGATCGGCTGGCTGGTTTGCTGGCGTAAAAACCTGGCGTCTTCCACAAACACCGGCTTCGGGCGGCTCACGGCGCCCACGACGGTCGGCACGCTCGCATCGTAGCGGTCACGGATCCTGACGGTCTCGCGTTTGTCAAAATCCACGCCGCTCAGATGCTCGATAAACGTGGTGACGAAATGCTGACGGGTTTGCTCGCCGTCACTGACGATATCGATGCCTGCCTGCTGCTGTTCCTGCAGCGACAAACGCAGCGCATCTTGCTTGCCCTCGATTAACTCCTCGTCCTGTAATTTCCAGGGCGACCACAGTTTTTCAGGCTGCGCCAGCCAGGAAGGTTTGGGCAAGCTGCCGGCAGTGGAAGTAGGCAATAATTTTTTCATGATGGTGATTTCGTGTATTTTGATTGATCAGAGAACGTAATTCGAGGCCCATTGTTCAAGAACATGCTTGTAGGGCTTGATGAAGTGCTCTTCTGTGTATTTGCCTTGCTTGACCGCCAGCTGGCTGCGCTCTTCCCGGTCATAGACAATTTGCGTCAATGAGTAATCCTGGTTCTTCAGGCTGGGCTGATACAACTTCCCCGCCGCGGAATTGGCGTTGTAAATTTCGGGCCGGTAGATCTTTTGGAACGTTTCCATCGTGCTGATGGTGCCGATCAGCTCAAGATTGCTGTAGTCGCCAAGCAGGTCGCCGATAAAGTAAAAAGCCAGCGGCGCGGAGCTGTTGGGCGGCATGAAATAGCGCACCTGCATCCCCATTTTCTCGAAATATTCATCCGTCGACGAGAACTCATTTTGTTGGTACTCGACGCCCAGGATGGGGTGCTGGTTTTCAGTGCGCTGATAGGTCTTGCTGCTCGAGGCGCTGATGCAGATAACGGGCGGCTTGCTGAAGTGCGCTTTATAGGTGTCTGACCTGACAAAGTGCTTGAACAGCTTGCCGTGGAAATCGCCGAAATTGTCCGGCGTGCCAAACGTGGATTTATTATTGTTGTGCTCTGGCAGCAGCACGCTGAAGTCGTAATCGCGCACGTAGGAGGAGAAGTTATTCCCGGCGATGCCATCGATGCGCTCATTGGTTTTTTTATCGATGATGTTCGGCTTCAATATCTCGATCAGTGGAATATTGTCGCCTTCGGCATCGATATTCAACGCGACGGAAATGATTTCAAGCTCGACCGAATAGCGGTCTGCCTTCGGGTTGTCCCAATGCGCCAGGTTGTTGAAGCGGCTGTCGATCATTTTCAAGGTGTTGCGCAAGTTCTCCTGGCGACGCTCTCCCCGGGCCAGATTGGCAAAGTTGGTCGTCAATCGCGTGCTGTCCGATGGGTGATAGTTTTCATCGAAAACAATGCTCTTGATGCTGAATACAAAATCTTTGCTCATGGTGATCTGTCCTGATGTCTGCGAAAAGGTGAATATGTCGATTGACCGTGGTGATGCGTATCAGGCCGCGACCAGCTCTTCAGCGGTGGCGGATCTCGCATGGCGCGTCAAGCCGATCAAGGGCAAGGCCCGTTGCACCGCCAAGGTGGCGCGCTGGAGCAGCGCCTCGTCCTGCAGGCGGTAGTCGGTAAAGTCCTTGTCGGTCGCGTAGACGCCCAGCGGCAATGTGCGTGCCTGGAAAAAGCTGAACAGCGGCCGCAACTGATGGTCGATCATCAGGGCATGGCGCTCGCTGCCGCCGGTAGCCGCCAGCAAGACGGGCTTGTCGATCAAGGCATCCTGGTCAATGAAGTCGAAGAAGTGCTTGAACAGGCCCGTGTACGAGCCGCGGAAGACCGGTGTCGCCACCACCAGGATGTCGGCCTGCTCGACCGCCGCGAGTTCCCGCTCCACCGTCTCGGGCAGATGGGAGCGCCAGGTCGCGCCGGCCAGCTGCGGCGCGAGCTGCCCCAGTTCGACCAGGCGTTGTTCGCACAGCACTTCCTCGGCGATCAGGTCCATCAGGTGCTCGGCCAGGACGGCAGCCTTGGAAGGGCGTTGCAGCCCGCCGGAAACGGCGACTATACGCAATGGACGTGTCATGATTGCTTTCATAGGGATGGATGCGCGAAGCCAGTAAATGCCGGCAACAGGGAAGTGGATGATAGCGGGAGGAATCGATGAAGTATAATGGTCTTATTTCATACATCCATGAATATGGCTCATTTCAATGCTTGAACGCATCCACCTCAGCATCGTCCAGCAAGTCGAGAAACAAGGGTCCTTGACGGCCGCCGCAGGCGTGCTGAACCTGACCCAGTCGGCCTTGAGCCACAGCATGAAGAAGCTGGAACAGCAACTGGGCACCGACGTCTGGCTGCGCGAAGGGCGCAACCTGCGCCTGACGCAGGCCGGCCAGTATTTGCTGGCGGTGGCGAACCGGGTGCTGCCGCAACTGGACCTGGCCGAAGAGCGCCTGGGCCAGTTTGCGCAGGGTGAGCGCGGCGCGCTGCGCATCGGCATGGAATGCCACCCTTGCTACCAGTGGCTGCTCAAAGTGGTGTCCCCCTACCTGGCCGCGTGGCCCGACGTGGATGTGGACGTCAAGCAGAAGTTCCAGTTCGGCGGGATCGGCGCGCTCTTCGGCTACGAGATCGACCTGCTGGTCACGCCCGACCCGCTGTACAAGCCGGGGCTGGCCTTCGAACCCGTGTTCGACTACGAGCAGGTGCTCGTCGTGGCCAAGGGCCATGCGCTAGCTGGGGCGGCGTATGTGCAGCCCCGGCAACTGACGCAGGAAGTGCTGATCAGTTACCCCGTGGACATCGAGCGTCTGGACATCTACAACCAGTTCCTGTTGCCCGCCGGCGTCACGCCCAAGCGCCACAAAGCCATCGAAACGACCGACATCATGCTGCAGATGGTCGCCAGCGGCCGCGGCGTAGCCGCCCTGCCGCGCTGGCTGGTCGAGGAATACGCGGCCAAGATGGACGTCGTGCCTGTACGGTTAGGTCAGCGCGGCATCGCCAAGCAGATCTTCCTCGGGGCACGCGAGACGGACACCGCCATCGACTACGTCAAGGCCTTCATCGCCATGGCACAAGGAAGCTAAGGTAAAACCGTTGATGCATCACGATATGCGCAAGCCCGCCAGCAACATCACGCACGCCTATTCCCTGGAAGTCAGTGCGAAGGACATTGCTGCGCTGAGCACGGCGGCGCCGCGGATATTGCCCGGGTCCACCATTGCCATTCCCTACCTGCCACGCGAGAACGACGACGCGCGGCTGGCCGCGGCGCGGGCCGTGCGCAGACTCGGCTTTGAGCCCATGCCGCACTTGTCCGCGCGCCGTATCGCCTCGCTCGCCGGATTCGAGTCCTTCGTCCAGCGCGCGGCCGCTGAAGCCGGCGTCGAGCGCTGCTTCGTGATCGCTGGCGATCCATCGACCCCGGTGGGGCCGTTTGCCGACAGTGCCGTGCTGATCGACACAGGCGTTTTCGAGCGCGCGGGCATGAAGGTGATCGGCGTGGGTGGCCACCCGGAAGGCCATCCGGTGATGAGCAAGGCTGAACAGTGGGAGGTGCTTGAACGCAAGTGCCACAGCATCGAGATGCGCGGCATGACGCCCTTGATCGTCACGCAATTCGCCTTTGATGCCGACATCGTGTTGACATGGCTGGAAGCGCTGCGCGAGCGTGGCATAACCCATCCCGTGCGCGTGGGCGTGCCGGGCCCCGCAAGCATCGCGGTGCTGGCGCGCTATGCCGCAGTGTGCGGCGTGGGCGCCTGCGCATCGATGTGGTCCAAATATGGCGTCTCGATCGGCAAGCTGTTCGGCACGGCAGGGCCCGATCTGTTTGTCGAGCGCCTGGCCGCCGGCCTGACAGCAGCACATGGCAAGGTCAGCCTGCATTTCTTTCCATTTGGCGGCATCGCACAGTCGGTGAAGTGGATAGAGCAGTACCGTTCCCGCACCGGCCCAGGCCCTTGAGCATCCTGGGCGACGACCGCCTCTCTGGCAGCGTCGCGCCACCAGAGAAATACACAATCCGCCCTGCTTATTCCACCGTCACCGACTTGGCCAGATTGCGTGGCTTGTCCACATCCGTGCCGCGCGCCAGCGCCGTGTGGTAGGCCAGCAATTGCAGCGCGACCACGTGCAGGATCGGCGACAAATCGCCGTAGTGCTCGGGCAGGCGGATGACGTGCAGGCCCTCGCCGGAGCTGATGCGCGAATCGACGTCGGCGAAGACGTACAACTGGCCGCCGCGGGCGCGCACTTCCTGCATGTTCGATTTCAGTTTCTCGATCAGGGCGTCGTTCGGCGCGATGGTGACGACCGGCATTTCATTCGTCACCAGGGCCAGCGGGCCATGTTTCAGTTCGCCGGCCGGATACGCTTCGGCGTGGATGTACGAGATTTCCTTCAGTTTCAAGGCGCCTTCCAGGGCGATCGGGTAGTGCATGCCGCGACCGAGGAAGAGGGCGTTTTCCTTGCGCGCGAATTCTTCGGACCAGGCGATGATCTGCGGTTCCAGCGCCAGCACGGACGCGATGGCGACAGGCAAGTGGCGCATGGCTTTCAGGTGCGCCGCTTCCTGTTCTTCGGACAGGTGGCCGTTGACTTGCGCCAGGCACAGGGTCAGCAGGAACAGGCCGGCCAGCTGTGTGGTAAACGCCTTGGTCGACGCCACGCCCACTTCCACGCCGGCGCGCGTGATGTAGGCCAAGGCGCATTCGCGCACCATGGCGCTGGTGGCCACGTTGCAGATGGTCAGGGTGTGCTGCATGCCCAGGCTGCGCGCATGTTTCAGCGCGGCCAGGGTGTCGGCCGTCTCGCCGCTTTGCGAAATGGTCACCACCAGCGTGTTCGGGTGCGGCACGCTGTCGCGGTAGCGGTATTCGCTGGCCACTTCCACGCTGACGGGCACCTTGGCGATCGACTCGATCCAGTACTTGGCCGTCATGCCCGCGTACGAGCTGGTGCCGCAGGCCAGGATCAGCACGCGGTCGATCTGCTTGAAGATTTTATAGGCGTCGTCGCCGAACAGTTCCGGCATGATGCCCGTCACGCCTTCCAAGGTGTCGCCGATGGCGCGCGGCTGCTCGAAGATTTCCTTCTGCATGTAGTGGCGGTACGGGCCCAGCTCGGCCGCGCCCGTGTGCGCGTGCACGGTTTTCACTTCGCGCTCGACGGGCTTGCCATCGACGTCGACGATCCAGCAGCGCGACAGTTGCAGGTCGACCACGTCGCCTTCTTCCAGGTAGATGATCTGGTCCGTCGTGCCGGCCAGCGCCATGGCGTCGGACGCGACAAAGTTTTCACCATTGCCCAGGCCGACGATCAGGGGCGAACCCTGGCGCGCGGCGACCACGCGGTGCGGTTCGTCGCGGCAGAACACGGCGATTGCATACGCGCCGTCGAGGCGTTTCACGGCTTGCTGCACGGTCTCGAACAGGTCGCCGTTGTACATGTGCTCGACCAGGTGGGCGATCACTTCCGTGTCCGTCTGGCTCTGGAAGACGTAACCCAAGGCCGTCAGTTCGGCGCGCAGTTCGTCGTGGTTTTCGATGATGCCGTTATGCACCAGCGCCACGCGGGCGTTTTCTTCCGTTGGGGAAAAGTGCGGGTGGGCATTGAAGGAGACAGGGGCGCCATGCGTGGCCCAGCGCGTGTGGGCGATGCCCGTAAAACCGCTCAAGCCTTCTTCGCCGATCTGCTTTTCCAGCTCGGCCACGCGCGAGGTGGAGCGCGAACGCTGCAAGCGGCCATCCGCATGCAGGGCGATGCCGCAGGAATCGTAGCCGCGGTATTCCAGGCGCTTCAAGCCTTCGACCAGGATGGGAGTGATATTACGTTGCGCTACTGCGCCGACGATGCCGCACATGGAAACCTCTGTCTAAAATTTAATCAATGCACGCATGCTAATGCAGAGTGCGTGAAATATGCTTTCTAAATCCGTATATTTTTGACTGAATATTTCATGACTATTTTACGGTGAAATATTATTTCATTTATACTCGATATATTTTCCAATTCATCAAAATCATGAGCGAGCACAATATTACCCTCGACGAAATCGATCGTCGCATCCTGAACGCCTTGCAGATTGATGCATCGCAAACCAACAGCGAGCTGGCGCAAGCGGTGCACGTCTCGGCGCCCACCTGTTTGCGGCGGGTCAAGCATTTACGGGAAAGCGGCGTCATCGAGCGGCAAGTGGCCATCGTCGCGCCGCAGCTGGTGGGTGCGCGCCTGACGGCCATCGTGGAAATCACGCTCGACGTGCAGGCGGCGGAGCGCATGGCGGAATTCGAACAATTGGTGGCCGAGGAGGCGGCCGTGCTGCAATGCTACCGCGTTTCGCCCGGGCCCGACTTCGTGCTGATGGTGCAGGTGGCCGACATGCCCGCCTACCACGCGCTGGCGCACCGCCTGTTTGCCGCGCACGCGAATGTGCGCAACGTGAAAAGCTATTTTTCCACGTTCCGCAGCAAGTTCGAGACGCGCATCGCGGTGTGAAGCAAGCGGACAGAACAGTTATCCCTGCTTATCCTTACTTTTCCGCATGCTTATACACAAGTTTATCCACAGTATAAAAATCACGGATTTCCACGGCTGCCACATCCGGCCTCGCAGGAGGCCTCTGAATAAATGGACATCGGCTGCCGGACAAAACTTATCCCGGCTTATCCATCGCTTGCCCACGCTTTAATCACAGGCTTTTGCACAGATTTACCCACAGCCAGTATTGACGAATAACTCTTGAATATCCTTACAATACAATGACTTATAAGTTATTCATCACTTATCCGCAGATTGCACACAAGCTTATCCACAGTCCAGGCAAGCAAAAAACCAACGATACTTTTTCGGCCTACTCAAACTGGCTTGTACGCTGGAACGGCAAGCTGGGCCAGAAAACTTATCCCGTCTTTTCCACAGGTTTTTTACCGTTTATACGCGGTTTATACCGGGCTTATCCATCACTTGTCCGCATGCTTGTTCACATGTTTATCCACACACAACAATACGGAGAAAATACGGGATGGGAAAAATGGCAGGACTTATCCCGGGTTGCCAGCCAACGCTCCACAGGATTATCCACAGGCGTAAAAAAACGCCGCCAGCCCGGACAGGCTGACGGCGTCATGCGTACCAAGGGCGGCGCGCTTACTTCTTGATTTTCACGGGACGCGTCCAGCCGTCGATGGTCACTTGCCGCGCGCGCGAAACGGTCAGCTTGCCCGCCGGGGCATCTTTCGACAAGGTCGTGCCGGCGCCCAGGGTGGCGCCCTTGCCGACGGTGACGGGCGCGATCAGCTGGCTGTCGCTGCCAATGAAGGCGTCGTCTTCAATCACCGTGCGGAACTTGTTTACGCCGTCATAGTTGCAGGTGATCGTGCCGGCCCCGATGTTGACCTTCGAGCCGATGGTGGCGTCGCCGATGTAGGCCAGGTGATTGGCCTTGCTGTGCGCGGCGATCTGGCTGTTTTTCACTTCGACGAAGTTACCGATGTGCACGTCTTCCGCCAGGACCGTGCCCGGGCGCAGGCGCGCGTACGGGCCGATGATGGAGGCGGCGCCGACGACGGCGTCCTCGATATGGCAGAAGGGCTTGATGTGCGCGCCAGCCGCCACCGTGGCGTTGATGAAGACGTTGTTGGCGCCCACGCGCACGCCATCGCCCAGTTCGACTCTGCCTTCGAACACGCAGCCGACGTCGATGGTGACATCGCGGCCGCAAATGAGTTCGCCGCGCACGTCGATGCGGGCCGGGTCAAACAGGGTCACGCCCCGCTCGAGCAGCGCTTGCGCGATATTGTTCTGGTGGATGCGTTCCAGCTGGGCCAGCTGCACCTTGCTGTTGACGCCCGCCACTTCCCACACGGCGCTTGGATGCGCCGAGGTGACGGCCACGCCGTCAGCGACGGCCTGGGCAACGATATCGGTCAAATAGTATTCCCCTTGCGCATTGTCATTCGACAAGGCCGACAACCATTGCTTCAGGGCCACGGTGGGCGCGACCATAATGCCGCTGTTGATTTCCTGGATGGCGCGCTCTGCTGGCGTGGCATCCTTTTCCTCGACGATGCGCACGATGGCGCCGTTCTCGCGCACGATGCGGCCCAGGCCGAAAGGATCGTCCTGTTCCACGGTCAAAATGGCCAGCTTATCGTTGCCAGCCGCATCCACCAGTTGCTGCAGGGAAGCGGCGCTGGTCAGCGGCACGTCGCCGTACAGGATCAGGGTCGGCACGCTGTCGTCCAGCAAAGGCAGCGCTTGCTGGACGGCATGACCAGTGCCCAGCTGCTGCGCCTGCTCAGCGGCATCGATCTGCACGGCATGGTTCACCTTGTAGCCGTCGAGCAACTTCAGCACCGCTGCGCCCCCATGCCCGTAAATCACGCATAATCGGGACGGCGCCAGGCCGCGCGCCGTGTCGATGACGTGCGACAACAATGGCTTGCCCGCCAACGGGTGCAATACCTTGGGCAGTGCCGACTGCATGCGTTTGCCCATACCGGCAGCGAGAATGACAACGTTCATAGAGCGTAATTTTTATAAGTTAAGAATATGAAAAAGTTTAACACGCAGGCCCCATTCTCCAGCCGCTTTCGTTACGCCGTGCTGGCCATGCTTTTCATTATCATCGCAGGCTGCAGCGGCTTGCGCCTGGCCTACAACAATGGCGATACCGTGCTGTACTGGTGGCTGAACGCGTATGTCGACCTGGACCGCGACCAGAAGGGCTGGGTGCGCGAGGATATCGACAAGCTGTTCGACTGGCACCGCAAGACGCAATTGAAGGATTACGTGGAAATCCTGCGCACGGGCCAGAAGCAGCTGCAAGGCAATATCACGCAAGCGAACCTGATGGCCGATTACAGCGAGATCAAGCAGCGCACCCAGGCGCTGTTGCTGAAAGCGGCGCCCGAACTGGCCGACCTGGCGCGTTCGCTCAAACCCGAGCAGATCGCGCAGATGGAAAAGAAGTTCAAGTCGAACAATGAGGATTACCGCAAGAAATATCTGAGCGGCGACCAGGAGAAGCGCCAGCAACTGCGCTACAAGAAGGCCATGGAGCAATTCGAACTGTGGTTCGGCAGCTTCAGCAGCGAGCAGGAAGCCATCATCCGCAAGGCGTCCGACGCGCGTCCGCTGAACAATGAGATCTGGCTCGATGAACGCATGCGGCGCCAGCAGAATGTGTTGAACCTGGTCAAGAAAGTCCACCAAGAAAAACTCGGCAAGGACGCCACCGTGGGCTTGATCACGACCCTGATCAAGGACAGTTTCGAGCGCCTCGAACATTCGGAGCGCAAGGCCTTCTTCGATGCCTACGAAAGCAGCACGGCGCAGATGGTATTGACGGTGATCAAGATCGCCACGCCGGCGCAAAAGGCCCACGCCGTCAAGCGCATGCAGGGCTGGATCGACGATTTCAATTCCCTGGCCACGCAACCCAAATAGCGGGGCAGCGCCAGCAGGGGGGAGGGGGCCATATGCTATAGTGGCCGCCATCGAATTGAAGAAATCCACATGCAAAAAAAGATCAAGAAACCCGCCAAAGTCCCCGTCCACCACGCGCCGCCACCGAACCAGGTGCGCATCATCGGCGGCCAGTGGAAACGCTCCGTGCTGCCTGTTTTGCAGGCACTCGGTTTGCGCCCGACGCCGGACCGCGTGCGCGAAACCGTATTTAACTGGATCAACCACTTGCGCGACGGCGACTGGGCCAATGCCCAGGTGCTGGACCTGTTCGCCGGCAGCGGCGCCCTGGGTTTCGAAGCGGCCAGCCGCGGCGCCGCCGCCGTCACCATGGTCGACACGCACACGCCCGTGATCCGTCAGCTGGAAGAGAACAAGACGAAATTGCGCGCTGATAATGTCCAACTGCTGCGCGGCGACGCCCTGCTGACGGCGCAAGGCCTGGCAGCGCGCGGCCAGCGTTTTGATCTGATCTTCCTTGACCCGCCTTACCAGCAGGATTTCCTGGCGAAAGTACTGCCGCTGTGCGCCAATCTGCTCAAGGAAGGCGGCATCGTCTACGCGGAATCGGGCTTGCCGCTGGTCTTCGATGAAAACAGCGCGCTGGAAAAACCGGAATGGATGGCGCCGTGGGAAGTCATCCGCGCCGACAAGGCGGGCACCGTTTATTATCATTTGCTAACTTACAACAAAGTGCCGGCAACTGCCTGAATCTGCCTATAAATGAGGCAAAAAAGCTCCCTGACCCGAGGCGCGGCACCAAGGTGGTCACCAATTTCAGGCATAATGCGCGTCTATATTGGTGCATCGTCAGGGAGCCGCAATGGTTGTAGCCGTTTATCCAGGAACATTCGATCCGCTCACGCGTGGTCATGAAGATTTGGTGCGCCGCGCATCGGGTCTGTTTGACAAGCTGATCGTCGGTGTGGCCGACAGCAAGAACAAGCAACCGTTTTTCTCGCTCGACGAACGCCTGGAAATCGCCAACGAAGTGCTTGGCCACTATCCGAACGTGCAAGTGGAAAGCTTTTCCGGCTTGCTCAAGGATTTCGTGCGCAAGCATGAAGCTAGAGTCATCGTGCGCGGCTTGCGCGCCGTTTCCGACTTCGAATACGAATTCCAGATGGCGGGCATGAACCGCTACCTGCTGCCCGATGTCGAAACCATGTTCCTGACGCCATCCGACCAGTACCAGTTCATTTCGGGCACCATCGTGCGCGAAATCGCGGCGCTGGGCGGCGACGTCTCCAAGTTTGTCTTCCCCTCGGTGAACCGCTGGCTGCAAAACAAGATTGCCGCCAACGCTGCCTCATCGCAATAAGTAAGAGTGAAATCATGGCATTACTGATCACCGACGAATGCATCAATTGCGACATTTGCGAGCCCGAGTGCCCGAATGACGCGATCTACATGGGCGCGGAAATCTACGAAATCGATCCCAACAAGTGCACCGAATGCGTGGGCCACTTTGACGAGCCGCAATGCCAGCAAGTGTGCCCCGTCAGCTGCATCCCCTTCAATCCCGCCTGGCGCGAAAGCCCGGAGCAATTGATGGCCAAGTACGAACGCCTGCAGGCGGAACTGCCTGCCAAGCCTTAAGCATTTCTCCCGCGCCCCCTTCTGCGTGGCGCCAGCTTCTGCCAACTGTTCTACACTGTGTGCTGACTTATCCACAGCCCATGGTTTCCACGGAGGTAGAAGATGCAAATAAGCACATTCCGTTTCGGCCGTTCCCTCGCTGCCGCCTGCCTGTGCGCCGCCTTGGCACAAGCAGCGCTGGCCGTCGAGGTGGGCGGCGTCAAGCTGGACGACACGGTGCAGCTGGCCAGCCGCGAGTTGAAACTCAACGGCGCCGGCGTGCGCTACAAGGTCATCTTCAAGGTCTACACGATCGCGCTGTACCTGCCGGAAAAGAAAACCCAGCTGGCCGACATCCTGGCGCTGCCCGGACCGCGCCGTCTGGAAATCGTCATGCTGCGCGACATCACGTCCGACGAACTGGGGCAAGCCTTCATGCAGGGCTTGAAGCGCAGTTCCGACCAGGCCGACCGCACGCGCCTGCTGAGCCAGACGATGCAGTTCGGCGCCATGTTCGAAATGGTGCCCGGCCTGAAAAAGGGCGACATTCTCACCGTGGACTGGCTGCCGGAAGAGGGAACGTTGTGCAAACTGAACGGCAAGCAGGTGGGCGACATGGTGCCGGACCTGGCCTTTTACAATGCGCTGCTGAAAATCTGGATCGGCGCCCATCCCGCCGACACCTTGTTGCGCGCGCATTTGCTGGGCGATATGGCTTAAAGCGGCTTGAACGAAAAAGGGGGCGTAAAAAAGCCGGCGCATGCCGGCTTGTCTTTCTGCAACAGCGAGCCTATGCGCGCGTGGACAGGGCGCGCAATTCGGCGGCGTTGCTTGGCGACACGCCATCCATCTTGCCCAAGGTGCGCTTCAAGGCTTGCGCTTCGCGCATCTGCTGGCGCGCCAAACGCTCTTCACGGCTCAGCTTGGGACGCACTACCAGCATCATGGCGCGGGCGATCCCCACCAGCAAAGGCTTGAACAGCAGGGCGAACGCGCCCACGGCGACGATCACCAGCACGAGTTGCAGGGCGTTCAGCAGAGAAATCTCCAGCACGGGTGCGGATACTGCGTACAGGGCGGAGGCGAAGGTAGACATAGTGTTCCAGTGCATTATAGAATTTGCCAGTACTATAGTGCAGTGCAACATATAAATCTAATTCCATTTCTTGATACCAATTATATGAATCGTGAATGGAAAACTGTAATATTTTTTAACGAGTGAAAATATTCGTGCCCGGCGCGGTTTACACTCCTAAGTAATCAATTTTAAGTATTCAATTCAACTTTTATCTTGGGCTTTCCATGAGTTTTCTGACGCTGGATCTGAACTTGCTGCGTGTTTTCGACGCCGTCATGACGGAACAAAACCTGACGCGCGCAGCCGGCCACCTGGCGATGACGCAGCCGGCGGTATCAAACGCCATCAAACGCCTGCGCGAGAGCCTCGGTGACGAATTGCTGATCCGCACGGCCTACGGCGTGAAACCCACGCCCCGCGCCGAAGCGCTGTGGCCATCCGTGCGCTCGGCCCTGGCCAGCCTGGAAGCGGCCGTCACGCCGGAAACTTTCGACGTGTCGAAAACCCACGCCACGTTCCGCATGGCCATGGCCGATGCGACGGCGGCGTTCTGGCTGCCCTCGCTGATGCGCTCGATCGAACGGGAAGCACCGGGCGTCAATGTGCGCATGATGCCGCTGACGACGCGTGAACCGCGCCCGATGCTGCTGCGCGGCGACATCGATCTGGCCGTGGGCTTCTTTCCCGGCGTGGCGGCGCAATTGTCGAGCGAAACGGGTTCGCCCATCCGCCACGAGCGCCTGTATTCCGGCAAGTATGTGTGCGTGATGCGGCGCGGCCATCCGCTGGCCGACAAGGAATTGACTCTGGATAACTACTGCGCGGCCAACCATTTATTGGTGAGCTTTTCCGGCCGCGCACATGGCTTGATCGACGAAGCCTTGTCGCAGATCCACCGCGAACGGCGCATTCTGTTGACGGTCAACCAGTTCTTCACGGCAGGCAGAGTGGTCGCCAATTCCGACCTGATCACGGTCTTGCCGCGCCATTTGATCGCCTCGACGGGCATGACGGAGTCCCTGCTGTACAAAGATTTGCCATTGACCTTGCCGGCCGTCCACCTGGACATGCTGTGGCACGAGCGCGACGCCCGCAGCCCCGCCCACAAATGGCTGCGTAATCATCTGGAAAGCATGAACACGCCCACCCTGCGCACGGCCACAGCGGCCGGCGGCGGCGTGGCACCGAAGCCGCATATCGAGTAAGCGTCGCCTGCACAAGAAAAAACGCCTGATGATCTCTCATCAGGCGTTTTGCTATGCGTGGTTGCTGGAGCGATAACCGATGCGAAAACCGCCCCAGTGCTTGCCCTCGACGTGGATGGGCACGGACAAATCGTGCATGACCTCGCCCGTGTCGCGCTTATACGTCTGCAACAGGAAGGCCTTGGTATTGCTGCCGCAGCGCTTGCCCGTGCGGTCGCTGAAGATGCGCTTGGTGCGGTTATTGACCATATCGGTGGCGTAGTCGCCCGTCAGCGGCTGGGAAAACTTCTTGTTGTGCGTCGGAAAATAGCCGTTGTTGTCGACGGCGCCCGCATACGCCAAATGGGGCAGGGCGGCCAGCACGCCTTCCTGCAGGTCGGGCAGCACCTTGTCCGTAAACGCGTCGAACTTCGTGTTGTGCTTGGGCGGATTGGTGTTCGGAATCGGGCGGTAGTGGCGGTCAAACAGGGCTTCGCGCGTGATGCGGCCCGACGCGATCGCTTGCTCGAACAGTTTGCCCACCTCGCGCGCGGCGCGCTGGGCCGCCTCGCGGATCTCGTCGTGCGGCGTGGCCACGCTCGATTCACCGAGGGCGCCGGCGATCACTTCGGCCCGCTCGGCCAGGGCCATGGCCGACTGCGTGGCGCGCGGCAATTCGGCATTCGTCGACAGCATGCTGTCGCGGATTTGCCCGATGGCGTCGGCGATCACTTGCGTCGTGTCGACGTGTTCGCGCGAGGCGCGGGCGATTTGTCCGATCTCGTCTTCCGATTCGCCCGACGATTGCTCGATATGGCTCAAGGACGCATGCACGCTTTCCACATTGCGCGCCGCTTCCGTCACGCCGGCCGCCAGCGAACTCATGCCGCGCGCGGCTTTCTCCGACTGTTCATTGATTTCGCGCACCATCACGCTGATTTCATCGGAAGCTTCCTTGGTGCGCTGCGCCAATTGCCGCACTTCACCGGCCACGACGGCAAAACCGCGGCCATGTTCGCCGGCACGGGCCGCTTCGATGGCGGCGTTCAGCGCCAGCAAGTTGGTACGCGCGGAAATATCGGAAATGGCTTCCGTGAAGCCCGTGATGCGTTTGGATTTTTCCTGCAGACTCAGCATGGTGCTGGACGCGCCTTGCGCTTCCTCGCGTGCCGTATTGATGCGGCGCAAGCCCTGGTCCACTTCGGCGCGCGCCGCCACGCTTTCCACGCGCACGCCGGCGGCCACCTTGGCGGCCCGCTCCGCATTGGCGGCGATCTTTTCCGTCATCGCGGCATTTTGTACGGAACTGTCGGCAATGTCGCTGGCCGTGCGGACATCGAGTTCCACCTTCTGTTTGACGGAATCGACAAAATACGAGGTTTCCGCCGCGCCGATCATGATGGCGTCGATGGCGTTGCCCACCGTATCGGCGAACTGGTGCAAGCCCGGTTCGCCGCGCGGACGGCCGGCAAACGCCAGCAGCGCGGCGCCGATGGCGGCGGCCACGCAGGCAATCAAATAAGGATGGTCGCCGCCCGACAACAGCAGCAGATAGGCCAGGCAACAGGCCACGGCCATTGCCAGGATCGTGAATACAAAGAAACGCACCAGCTGATGCTGCAACTGCTTCATTTGTCCCCCGCTGCGCGAACCCGTCACGTCCCTGGAGGGACGTGCTGTGGCCGTATGCGGATGGGCACGATTGCCCACCTTGCACCCTGAACACAACGTCTGCGCGTGTTTTCAGGCCGGCTACCGGATAGCAGAATTGTAGTTCTACTCTACAACATTTGTTCCGATAGCTCAATCAGAAAAACAGGACGGCTACACCAGGGTCACTTAATTGGCAATTTGGTGGTGTTTTTGACCTCTTCCATGACGGCATAAGTGTGGGTTTCCCGCACACCTTTCTGCAACAGCGTCTTGCCCAGGAATTCGCGGTAAGCGGCCATGTCCTTGACGCGCGCCTTGACCAGGTAATCGAAACCGCCGGCGACCATATGACATTCCAGTACCTCTGGAATGATTTGTACGCTATGCTTGAAGGCGTCGAACACTTCCGGTGTCGTGCGATCGAGCACCACTTCGATGAACACCAGCAGCGACACGTCGAGCAGCTGCGGGTTCAACTGGGCCGTATAGCCCATGATGTAACCGGATTCGTGCAGCTTGCGCACGCGCTCCAGGCAGGCCGCCGGCGACAGGTTCACGCGCGCGGCCAGCTCCACATTGCTGATGCGTCCATCGCTCTGCAATTCCATCAGGATTTTCTTACTGATCTTGTCCAGCATTCCCATCACCCCCAAATTAATATTATTTGGTTAAATTGTCGCATCAAAAACTATCTATTGCTAGTCCCCTGTATTACCAGAATTAATCCATAAGAATCCCCTTTACAATCGAATCATCTTAACGTCCGACTTTCTGTATTTTTTTGCACCAAAAAAGAGCAAGAATTACGTCAGTTTTCGTCCCCTTTTTCCTTGTAAAGAGCACTTATGCACCCTGCAGGCCCCTCGGCTTTTACCCCGATTCCTTTTGCTGCGTTCCAGGCAGAAATCCTGCCCGAAGCGACTCCACAACGCGCCGCCATCACCGCCGCCTATAGGCGCGACGAGGTTTCCGCCGTGCAGTGGCTGTTGCAACAAGTGCGCCCCAGCAGCACCGAAACGACGGCCGAAGGACAAGCGCTGGCGCACCGCCTGGTCTCGAACGTGCGCCAAAAACGCACGCGCGCCTCCGGCGTCGATGCACTGATGCACGAGTTCTCGCTATCGTCGGAAGAGGGTGTTGCATTGATGTGTCTGGCTGAAGCGCTGTTGCGTATACCCGACAGTCAAACGGCCGACCGTTTGATCGCCGACAAAATCAGCAAGGGTGACTGGCGCAAGCATCTGGGCGAATCGCCATCGCTGTTCGTCAACGCCGCCACCTGGGGTTTGCTGATTACGGGCAAACTGGTCAGTACCAGCAGCGAATCGGGCCTCGGTTCGGCCATGACCAAGCTCATCGCCAAAGGCGGTGAACCGCTGATCCGCAAGGGCGTCGACCTGGCCATGCGCATGCTGGGCAACCAGTTCGTGACGGGCCAAACCATCGAGGAAGCGCTGAAGAACAGCCGCGAGAATGAAACGCGCGGCTACCGCTACTCCTACGACATGCTGGGCGAGGCGGCCCTGACGCAACAGGACGCGGCCAATTACTACGCCTCGTACGAAACGGCGATCCATGCCATCGGCAAGGCATCGAACGGCCGCGGCATCCGCAACGGTCCCGGCATTTCCGTGAAACTGTCGGCCCTGCATGCGCGCTACAGCCGCGCCCAGCGCGCCCGCGTCATGGAAGAATTGCTGCCGAAAGTCAAAGCGCTGCTGTTGCTGGCCAAACAATACAACATCGGCTTCAACATCGATGCGGAAGAAACGGACCGCCTGGAACTGTCACTCGACCTGATGGAAGCGCTGGCTTTCGATGCGGATCTGGCCGGCTTCGACGGCATCGGCTACGTGGTGCAGGCGTATCAAAAACGCTGCCCGTTCGCCATCGATTTCCTGATCGACCTGGCGCACCGCAGCGGCCGCAAGTTCATGGTGCGCCTGGTGAAGGGCGCGTATTGGGATGCGGAAGTCAAACGCGCGCAAGTCGATGGCCAGGAAGGCTATCCCGTCTACACGCGCAAGGTCTACACGGACGTCTCTTACCTCGTGTGCGCGCAAAAACTGCTGGCCGCCAGCAGCCTGATCTATCCGCAGTTTGCCACGCACAACGCGCAAACCCTGTCGACCATTTATACCTGGGCGAAACGCGACGGCATCACCGACTACGAATTCCAGTGCCTGCACGGCATGGGCGAAACCCTGTACGACCAGGTCGTCGGCCCCGAGAATCTCGACAAGCCGTGCCGCATCTACGCACCCGTCGGCTCGCATGAAACCCTGCTGGCCTACCTGGTGCGCCGCCTGCTGGAAAACGGCGCCAACTCCTCGTTCGTCAACCAGATCGTCGACGAAAGCGTGGCCATCGATAGCCTGATCCGCGATCCGCTCGAGCAGGCGCGCCTGCAGGGCGGCTTGCCGCATCCGTCGATTCCGCTGCCGCTGGACATGTTTGGCAGCGAACGCAGGAACTCGGCCGGCCTGGACCTGTCGAATGAAGATACTTTACGCACGCTGGCCACGGGCCTGGCGCAGCAGCAGACATGGCAGGCAGCGCCGCTGATCGATGGCGCCGTCAGCCTGAATGGCCCCACGCACATGCTGCACAATCCGGCCCAGCACGACGATGTCGTGGGCAAGGTCATGGAAGCCGGTCCGGCCGACGTGGAAACGGCCCTGGTCAGCGCCAGCGCCTACGCCATGGATTGGCAAACAACAGAACCGTCGATCCGCGCGCAAGCGTTGCTGCGCGCGGCCGACCTGTTCGAAGAACACCACATCGAGCTGATGGCCCTGGCCGTGCGCGAAGCGGGCAAGTCGCTGCCGAACGCGATCGCGGAAATCCGCGAAGCCGTCGACTTCCTGCGCTATTACGCGGCGCAGGTCGAACACGCGCCAAATACCCTGGCGCTCGGTCCCGTCACCTGCATCAGCCCGTGGAACTTCCCGCTGGCCATCTTTACGGGCCAGCTGGCCGCCGCCCTGGCCGCAGGCAACGTGGTGCTGGCCAAACCGGCCGAGCAAACGCCGCTGATCGCCCACCGCGCCGTGCAATTGCTGCACGCGGCAGGCGTACCGCGCGGCGCACTGCAATTCTTGCCCGGTAGCGGCGAAGTCGTCGGCGCCGGCCTGTGCAATGACGTGCGTGTGAAAGGCGTGATTTTCACGGGCTCGACGGAAGTGGCGCAATTGATCAACCGCAACCTGGCCGCGCGCGCCGTGGCCGAAGGCATCGACATTCCCCTGATCGCCGAAACGGGTGGCCAGAATGCGCTGATCGTCGATTCGTCCGCCTTGCCGGAGCAAGTGGTGCAGGACGTGATGTCGTCCGCTTTCGACAGCGCCGGCCAGCGCTGCTCGGCCTTGCGCGTGCTGTTCCTGCAAA
The DNA here is from genome assembly GCF_020858035.1 of Janthinobacterium sp. EB271-G4-3-2. Taxonomy (NCBI): domain Bacteria; kingdom Pseudomonadati; phylum Pseudomonadota; class Betaproteobacteria; order Burkholderiales; family Oxalobacteraceae; genus Janthinobacterium; species Janthinobacterium sp. EB271-G4-3-2. The sequence goes on from NZ_JACYMG010000004.1 coordinate 135,691, forward strand.
CGGAAATCGCCGACAAGACCATCCACATGCTCAAGGGCGCCATGCAGGAATTGCGCGTTGGTAATCCTGACCGCCTGGCGACCGATATCGGTCCCGTCATCGATGCGGAAGCGCAAGGTAACTTGCTGGCGCACATCAACAAGATGAAAACCATGGCCATCGACCATTATTCGCTCGATTTGCCGACCGTCAAAGGCACGTTCGTCGCCCCGACCGTGTTGGAAATCAAGTCGCTGGCGCAATTGACGCAGGAAGTCTTCGGCCCCGTGCTGCACGTGATCCGCTACAAGCGCTCCGAGCTGCCGCAACTGGTGCAGTCGATCAATGACAGCGGTTACGGCCTGACCCTGGGCATCCATACGCGCATCGATGAAACGATCGATTTCATCACCAAGCGCGCACATGTGGGCAATATTTATGTGAACCGCAACATCGTCGGCGCCGTCGTCGGCGTGCAGCCGTTCGGCGGCGAAGGCAAATCAGGCACCGGCCCCAAGGCGGGCGGCCCCCTGTACCTGAAACGCCTGCAGCGCAATGCGCCAGCCGGCGCGCAGCACCAGCGCCAGGCGCCGCCGGCGCTCGACGCGCTGACCGTGTGGGCGAAGATGCATGGCCACGACAAGGTCGAGCAGCTGGCGCAGGAATACGCGCGTACCACCTTGCTGGGCAGCACCACCGTCTTGCCAGGCCCGACAGGCGAGCGCAATACCCTGAGCTTTGCCGCGCGCGGCACGATTCTGTGTGCGGCGGCGACGTCCGGCACGCTGATGAACCAGCTGGCCGCCGTCCTGGCCACTGGTAACCAGGCCCTGGTGCTGGCGCAAGCGCCGGATCTGATCCCGGGCGACTTGCCGGCGGCACTGAAAGACCGCATCCAGATCGTCACCAGCCTGGAATCGGTCAAGCATGATTTCCAGATCGCCATGATCGAGCCGAGCCTCGATGGCCAGCTCAAACCGCTGCTGGCGGCACGGGAAGGGGCCCTGGTGGGCACCATCGCCACCACGCAGGACGGTGCCATCCCCCTGTGGCGCCTGGTCGCTGAGCGGGCGCTGTGCGTGAATACGACGGCGGCCGGTGGTAACGCGAGTTTAATGATGCTTAGTGTCTAACATTTAAGCAGGCAGTCAACGCAAAAGGGCAGAACCAGTGGTTCTGCCCTTTTTTTATGCACGCTGGATGAAAAATCAGCCAGCCAGGCGCTGGCACAATTGCTGGATCACCGTATACGCGTACGGCGACGCGACGGTTTGCACGAAACGCATGAAGTCGACGGCCGCCTCTTCGTTGGCGTTGTCGGAAATGGTGCGCATGACCGTAAACGGCACGCCCAGCTCAAAACACACTTGCGCCACGGCGGCGCCTTCCATTTCGACGGCCAGCAGGTCGGGGATATCTACTTTGAGCTGGTTCAGATGCGCGGCGCTGCTGATGAACTGGTCGCCGCTGGCGATCAAGCCACGGTGCACTTTGGCGTGCTGCAAGCCAAATGCCGCGATATCGGCCGCCTTGAGCACGCTGGATACATCGTCACGCAGGAAATCTTCCGCAGCGCCAGCCAGTTGCGTGCTCAGTTCCAGATCCGTGGCAAAACGCTGCAGGCCAGTCAATGGCACTTCGAAGCGGGGAAACAGTGGACGGGCATCCATATCGTGCTGCAACAGCGCTTCGGCCACGACGATATCGCCGACTTTCACGCGTTTATCCCCACTGCCGGCCACGCCCGTGAAAACGATGTGGGTAACTCCGTACTTTTCCACAAGGATAGAAGCTGTCGTGGCGGCGGCAACCTTGCCCAGACGCGACAGGACGCACACAGCGTCGATATTCCACAGGGTTCCCAGGGTGTAGTCGCGCATGCCGTGCGAATGCCTCTGGGGGCCTTGCATGGCTTCTACCAGCCCCTGCTGTTCTTCGTGCAAGGCACTGATGATGCCTAAACGCATTTTTTGATGTGTATGCATGCTGTTTTTACAGGTTTTTGGGATTGCAAAACGGTTTACATGGTGAAAACAGCCGTTTCGGCGACTTTCCCACCGTTCGCGTTTGTCTCTGTGTTTTAAATAAAGATGTATACATAAAAATAGTAGTGATAGTAAACGGCCATTTTTTTGTGGATAAGTCGGTATACCATCGAAAAATCATCGACTTAGCGCACAAAAAAGTAGGCGCACAAGCATTGTATCTACGAAGGACTTGTTTGGGATAAAAATTGGCTTGTGGACAAAGATAGACTTTTCCCACATCTCATCCTGTGGATATACAGGCACTTATCCACACCAGCACGCAAAAATCGCGGTTTTTCTTGCTGTAGTGGCATGTTTGACGTGCTTCGTTTGCATAGGCCCATGTTTGCCAATCAACAGTGGTGATTACGAACGTTGTTCTTTCACTGACGTGAGCGTCCAGTTGATTATTGGAAGACGGTTTGGCAGTGGGTCGCGATGTCGCCGTTGGCTTTTTTTTTTTGACGACTTTGCGTGCCTTTTGAAAATATCCCCGGACTTCCGCTTTTTTTGTCGGTTTACAATAGATCCATATATAAAAATAGTAGTAATAGTAAACGCGTTTTTTTCTGTGGGTAAGTCGCTTTTTTTCAACAGGATCAATCGTTTACGCGCAAAATAAAGCGTGCATAATCGCTGTATCACGCGAGGAGCAAAATTGTATAAAATGCGGGCCTGTGCAAAAGTTCGTGTTTACGCACAAGTCATCCTGTGGATATCAAGTGATTTATCCACAATCGTCTCACATTCCCCTTTCTTCGACATCGCACCGCCTGCTGGCACTGTGCCTGCTCAGGTCTGTTGACGTTTCCATTTTGCAAAACGGTTTGGCAGTGCTGCGTGCGTGATGCTGGCCGTGCCGGTTTTCGTCGCTCAGTTGTTGGCTCGATTTTTTTTGTCAGCCAACGCTGCTGCCCGGCTTTTTTTGAAGACAGGCTTGTGGAGGTTCGCTCAGGGGTAGGGCAGGCAAAGCGTGCGTTGTCGGGTTTACCTTAACAAGTTCGTATACAAGAATAGTAATAGTAGTTAACGGGCGCATCTTCTGTGGATAAGTCCCGATTTATCCTTGTAAACAATCGCTTGGCGTGCGGATAAGCGCTGAGTAAGGGGTGTATCTGCCTGGGACGGTTTCTGGACAAAAAAAAGCCGCTGAAAAAATTTTTCGTTTACACACATATCGTCCCTGTGGATATCCATACGGTTATCCACAGCTTGTAGCCCCTGCTTTGATGCTTTTTTACCTTGCCGTGACGCTTGTTCGTATCCCAGGCAACGATTAATGTCGCCCTGGTTCAGCACTGGTGGTAATCTCAAGGCGGCTCAGCAGCCATGCATGCATGAAGAAAGACAGACTCTGGTAGTGGAACGCGACGGGGAGACACGCCGCGCGACAGCTTGATGGCATACCGAAAGGAGCTTCATTGGAATCGGCAGGCGAATACGATTACATCATCGTGGGCGGCGGCACGGCAGGTTGCGTGCTGGCCAACCGGCTCACACGCGACAAGGACGCCAATGTTTTGCTCGTGGAAGCGGGCGGCAAGGATGACTATGTGTGGATCCATATCCCCGTCGGCTATCTGCATTGCATCGGCAATCCCCGCACGGACTGGCTGTATTCCACGCAGGCGGACGCGGGACTGGGCGGGCGCAGCCTGATCTATCCGCGCGGAAAGGTGCTCGGTGGCAGTTCTTCCATCAACGGCATGATCTATATGCGGGGCCAGGCCGGCGATTACGATCACTGGGCCGACCTGACGGACGACGCTTCCTGGCGCTGGGACAAGGTCTTGCCGCTATTTAAGCAAAGCGAGGATTATTACGGCGGTGCCTCGGAAAACCATGGCGTGGGCGGCGAGTGGCGCGTGGAAAAACAGCGGCTGTCATGGGATATCCTGAATGCGTTCCGCGATGCGGCGCAGCAAGTTGGCATCCCGAAAACCAGCGATTTCAATGGTGGCGACAATAGCGGCAGCGCGTATTTCGACGTTAACCAGCGCCGCGGCATCCGCTGGAATACCTCGAAAGCGTTCTTGAAACCGGCATCGCGCCGCCCGAACCTGACCATCATGACGGGCTGCCACGTGGAACGTCTATTGATTGAAGCTTCGGAGTCGGGGCCCCGTTGCACGGGCATCGTGTTTACGGGCGGCGGCACGCAGTGGCAGGCGACGGCCCGGCGGGAAACCTTGCTGACGGCGGGCGCCATCGGTTCGCCGCAATTGCTGCAATTGTCCGGCATCGGCCCGGCCGCCTTGCTGCAGCAGCATGGGATTGTTCCCGTGGTCGATGCCGCCGGCGTGGGCGGCAATTTGCAGGACCACCTGCAGTTGCGCATGGTATTCAAAGTGCAGGGCGTGAAAACGCTGAACATCATGGCGGGCAATATGCTGGGCAAGATGCAGATCGGCTTGCAATATGCGCTGTTCCAGAGCGGGCCCATGTCGATGGCGCCGTCGCAGCTGGGGGCGTTCGCCAAGTCCGATCCGCAGCAAGCCACGCCGAACCTGCAATACCACGTGCAGCCCTTGTCGCTCGACAAATTCGGCGAACCTTTGCACGCGTTCCCCGCGTTTACGGCCAGCGTCTGCAATCTGCGTCCCACGTCGCGTGGTCACGTGCAGATCGCATCGGCCGACAGCTATGCGGCGCCAAAGATTATGCCCAATTACCTCAGTACGGAGCAGGACCGCGCCGTGGCGGCCGACGCCTTGCGCCTGACACGGACCATCGCCGCCGCGCCGGCCCTGAAAAAATTTGCGCCGGAAGAATACAAACCTGGCGTGCAATTCCAGAGCCAGGAAGAACTGGCGCAGGCGGCCAGCCAGATCGGCACCACCATCTTCCACCCGGTGGGCACCTGCCGCATGGGTCTGGCCAGCGAGGCCTCGAGCGTGGTCGACAGCTCCTTGCGCGTGATCGGCGTGGCCGGCTTGCGTGTCGTCGATGCCTCGATCATGCCGTACATTACTTCTGGTAACACGAACTCGCCCACGGTGATGATCGCGGAAAAAGCGGCGCAAATGATACATGCGGCCTGGAAATAGCGGGGCAAGCGTGCGAGTTTGCGCCATTCGGGCCGGCGAAAAATCCCCGTAGTTATACTGTATTGTGCGTTAAATTTAAGTTGTGTATTATAAAAATGACTAAGTAGTACAAAAAGTACAACTAGGAGACACGATGTCAAACGTAATCTTGGAAACAAGAAATTTGACCAAGGAATTCAAGGGTTTCACCGCTGTGAGCGACGTGAACCTGAAGGTAGAGCGCGGCCATATCCACGCCTTGATCGGTCCGAACGGCGCCGGCAAGACCACGTGCTTTAACTTGCTCACCAAATTCCTGGTCCCCACTTCCGGACAGATCCTGTTCAATGGGAAAGATATCACGGCCGCCAAACCGGCCCAGATCGCGCGCATGGGCGTGATCCGTTCCTTTCAGATTTCCGCCGTCTTTCCGCATTTATCCGTGCTGCAAAATGTGCGCATCGGCTTGCAGCGCCAGCTCGGTACCTCGTTCCACTTCTGGCAAAGCGAACGCGCATTGAACCAGCTCAACGACCGCGCCATGGCCTTGCTGGCCGAAGTCGACCTGACGGAGTTTGCCGACACCATCACGGTCGACATGCCGTACGGGCGCAAGCGGGCGCTGGAAATCGCCACCACCCTGGCGATGGAGCCGGAAATGATGCTGCTCGACGAACCGACGCAGGGCATGGGCCATGAAGACGTGCACCGCGTGACGGAACTGATCAAAAAAGTGTCGGCCGGCCGCACGATTTTGATGGTGGAACACAATATGAGCGTGGTCTCTGGCATCTGCGACAAGATTTCCGTCCTGCAGCGCGGCGCCATGCTGGCCGAAGGCAGTTATGCGGAAGTGTCGCGCAATCCGCAAGTGATGGAAGCGTACATGGGCACCACCCACGCGGAACTGGAAGGGGCGCATTGATGGCGACACAAGTGAATGGCGGCGCACCCGCGCTGGAAATTACGCAACTGCACACCTGGTATGGCGAATCGCACATCCTGCATGACGTGAACCTGAAAGTGGCGCAGGGCGAAGTGGTCACTTTGCTGGGCCGCAACGGCGCCGGCCGCACGACCACCTTGCGCGCCATCATGGGGCTGACGGGCGCCCGCACGGGCTCCATCAAAGTCAACGGCGTCGAAGCGATAGGTTTGGCCACGCACAAAATCGCCCACCTGGGCATCGGGTATTGTCCCGAAGAGCGCGGTATTTTTTCCTCGCTGTCGACCGAGGAAAACCTGCTGCTGCCGCCGACCCTGGCCAGCGGCGAGAAGGGCATGTCGGTGGAGGAAATCTACGCCATGTTCCCGAACTTGCAGGAACGCCGGCATAGCCAGGGCACGCGCCTGTCGGGCGGGGAACAGCAGATGCTGGCCGTGGCGCGCATCCTGCGCACGGGCGCGCGCCTGCTGCTGCTCGATGAAATATCCGAAGGCCTGGCGCCCGTCATCGTGCAAGGGCTGGCGCGCATGATCACGACCCTGAAAGCGAAGGGCTACACCATTGTCATGGTGGAACAGAATTTCCGGTTTGCCGCGCCGCTGGCGGACCGGTTTTATGTGATGGAGCACGGTCAGATCGTCGAGACTTTTGCTGCATCCGAACTGGAGGCCAAGATGCCGGTATTGACCGAGCTGCTTGGCGTGTAGTCCCCATGTAGTGCGTTTTACTCGTCATCGACCAGCAATCGTCTGAATAGCAAACAATAATCCCAACGGAGACACTATGAAACGTAACGCTATCGCCATTGCCACCGCCACTCTTTGCGCATTGGGCTTTTCCGCCGGCGCGTACGCCCAGGTATCGGGCGACACCATCAAGATCGGTTTTATTTCCGACATGTCGGGCGTGTATTCCGACGTCGACGGCCTCGGCGGCGCGGAAGCCATCAAGATGGCGATCGCCGATGCCGGCGTGGTACTGGCCGGCAAGAAGGTGGAATTCATTTCCGCCGACCATCAAAACAAGGCCGACATCGCCGCTTCGAAAGCGCGCGAATGGTTCGACCAGCAGGGCGTCGACATGCTGATCGGCGGCACCAATTCCGGCGCCAGCCTGGCCATGGCCAAGGTGGCGGCGGAAAAGAAAAAAATCTTCATCGCCATCGGCGCCGGCTCCTCGCGCCTGACGAATGAAGAGTGCACGCCGTACACCGTGCACTACGCCTACGACACGGTGGCGCTGGCGCGCGGTACGGGCGGCACCATCGTCAAGCAGGGCGGCAAGAACTGGTATTTTATGACGGCAGATTATGCGTTCGGCCACTCGCTGGAAAAAGACACGGCCGAGGTCGTCAAGGCGGCCGGCGGCAAGGTGCTGGGCAGCGTCAAGCATCCGCTGGGCGCTTCGGATTTCTCGTCCTTCCTGCTGCAGGCGCAATCGGCAAAACCGCAAATCCTCGGCCTGGCCAATGCCGGTGGCGACGCCATCAACAGCATCAAGGCGGCGAACGAGTTCGGCTTGACCAAATCGATGAAACTGGCCGGCTTGCTGATCTTCATCAATGACATCCATTCGCTGGGCCTGAACCTGACGCAAGGCATGTACCTGACGGATGGCTGGTATTGGGACTTGAATGCGGACACGCGCGCCTGGTCGAAACGCTATTTCGCCAAGATGAAGAAAGAGCCATCGATGCTGCAGGCGGCCGACTATTCGGCGGCGGCCAACTACCTGAAAGCCGTCAAGGCGATCGGTACGGATGACACCGAGAAGGTCATGGCCTACCTGAAAAAGACCAAGATCAACGACATGTTCACCCAGAATGGCGAAGTGCGTCCCGATGGCCGCATGGTGCACGATATGTATTTGATGGAAGTCAAGAAACCGTCCGAGTCGAAATACCCATGGGATTACTACAAGGTGGTCGCCACCGTGCCCGGCGCGCAAGCATATGTGACCAAGGCCGAGTCGAAGTGTTCGCTGTGGAAGTAACGCTGTAGCAACCTCCACAGAGTGCCCGCCTGCGCGCGGGCGCTCTGTCCTGCATGCTTCGCCCGCAGGGTTCGCCTTGCGCCGCCGCACCCGTTTGCGATGGCGCGTTTCCCTTGATACCACACCGCTATCCGGCGGTGCTTTTTATACTGTGATGCCATGGAAATTTTCGGCGTTCCAATACAAGCGATGATGAGCCAGCTGCTGCTGGGTCTTGTCAACGGCTCGTTCTATGCCATGTTGTCCCTCGGTCTGGCCGTCATCTTCGGCTTGCTTAACGTTATTAATTTCTCGCACGGCGCCATGTACATGATGGGCGCCTTCCTGGCCTGGATGGGCCTCAGCTATTTCGACATCAATTACTGGGCCATGCTCGTCATCGCCCCGATCCTTGTCGGCCTGGTCGGCATCCTGATCGAAAAGACCATGCTGCGCTGGCTGTATAAACTCGACCACCTGTATGGCTTGCTGCTGACCTTCGGCATCACCCTGATCATGGAAGGCGTGTTCCGCTCGTTCTATGGCGTCTCGGGCCAGCCGTATGCCGTCCCCGAAGCGCTGGCCGGCGCGACGGATCTCGGCTTCATGATCTTGCCGAACTACCGCGCCTGGGTGGTGATCGCCTCGCTCTCCGTGTGCCTGGCCACCTGGTTCGTCATCGAGAAAACCAAATTAGGCGCCTACCTGCGGGCCGGCACGGAAAACCCGAAACTGGTGGAAGCGTTCGGCATCAACGTGCCGCTGATGGTGACGCTGACGTTCGGCTTCGGCGTGGCGCTGGCCGGGTTCGCAGGCGTGCTGGCGGCGCCGATCATCCAGGTCTCGCCGCTGATGGGCTCGAACCTGATCATCGTCGTGTTTGCCGTGGTGGTGATCGGCGGCATGGGTTCCATCATGGGCTCCATCCTGACGGGCCTCGGCCTGGGCGTCATCGAGGGCCTGACCCGCGTGTTCTACCCGGAAGGCTCGGCCACCGTGGTGTTCGTGGTGATGGTCATCGTGCTGCTGCTGCGTCCCGCCGGCCTGTTCGGCAAAGAAAAGTAATCCTCATCAGTCATGTATTGGAGCTACCACGATGAATAAGAATGTAGGCTACGCCATTGCCCTGCTGCTGGCGTTGGCGGCCCCGTTTTACGGCTATCCCGTCTTCCTGATGAAGTTGCTGTGCTTTGCCCTGTTTGCCTGCGCGTTCAACTTGCTGATCGGCTACACGGGCTTGCTGTCGTTCGGCCACGCGGCCTTCTTCGGCGGCGCCGGCTATGTCACCGGCTATGCGCTGCGCACCTGGGGCTGGCCGACGGAACTGGGCTTGCTGGCCGGCGTCGCCACGGGCGCCTTGCTGGGCCTGGTGATCGGCGGCCTGGCGATCCGCCGCCAGGGCATCTACTTTACGATGATCACCCTGGCGCTGGCGCAGATGGTGTACTTCCTGGCCTTGCGCCTGCCGTTCACGGGCGGCGAGGATGGCTTGCAGGGTGTTCCACGTGGAACCTTGCTGGGCACGATAGACCTGGGCAATGACACGGTGTTGTACTACGTCGTGCTGGCCATTTTTGTCGCCGGCTTCGCCCTGATCGTTCGCACCATCCACTCGCCTTTCGGTCAGGTCCTCAAGGCGATCAAGGAAAACGAGCCGCGCGCCATCTCGCTCGGTTACGACGTCAACAAGTACAAGCTGATGGCCATCGTCCTGTCCGCTTCGCTCGCCGCCTTGGCCGGCGCCACCAAGACCCTGGTGCTGGGCTTTGAAACCCTCACCGATGTCTATTGGGGCATGTCGGGCCTGGTCGTGCTGATGACCTTGGTGGGGGGCATGGGTACCTTGTCCGGCCCCATCCTCGGCGCCGTGCTGATCATTGCGCTGGAAAACAAGCTGGGCGATGTTGGTACTTACCTGGCCACGCACACGGGCATCGAGTGGTTCGGCACCTTGGGCGAATCGGTGGGCATGGTGACGGGCGTGATCTTCGTCATCTGCGTGCTGATGTTCCGGCGCGGCATCGTCGGCGAAGCCATCGCCCGTTTCGGCGGCAGGGCTGCCAAAGCCGCGGTCTGATTTTCAAGCAACGCCGGACGGATCGTCCGGCGTTTTTCATTGTGCGTCCACTGTTACTTCAACGGAGAGTACCACCATGCAAATGACGATCACGCGCGCGGGGAGCAGTCTGTGCACCGTGCTGGTGTTGGCAGCCTGCGGCAGCAACCATGCGCCGGAAGAACTGAACCAGATGCCCGGCTACCTGGGTACCATCACGCGCGCCGACTACGACGGCAAGACGAACGATCTGCTGACGGCTGGCCTTGGCAAGACGGGGCTGGCGGGAGCAACTCCCGCGTATGCGAACGTGGAACAGCCGACGCCGCTTGAACTGCGCCGCAATGCCATCTACGCCAATTACCGTGCCGTGCTCGACATTGCCGCCAACAGCGGCTACGGCACCTTGTACGGACCGAACGTGGATGCGTCCGGGAACGCGGGTATGGACGAGGGCCTGGTCGCGGGCAGTGAATACATCGCCTATGCCGACGATGGCACGGGCAAGAAGAACGTCACCTTGATGGTGCAGGTGCCGGCCAGCTTCGATCCCGACCATGCCTGCATCGTCACGGGCACGTCGAGCGGCTCGCGCGGCATCTACGGCGCCATCGGCAGTTCCGGTGAATGGGGCTTGAAAAAAGGCTGCGCCGTGGCGTATGCGGACAAGGGTTCCGGCACGGGCTTGTATGTGTTCGAAGACGACAGCGTCAACCTGCAGAACGGCCTGCGCGCGGGCAGGGTGGCCGCCGGCAAGAACGCGCTCTTCGCGCCGGACCTGAGCGACGCCGAGCGGCTGGCCTGGGCTGGCACCAATCCGAACCGCATCGCCTTCAAGCATGCGCACTCGCAGCAGAACCCCGAGAAGGACTGGGGCAAGGTGACCTTGCAGGCCGTCGAGATGGCGTATTATGTGTTGAACGAGCGCTATGGCGTGCTGGCCCGCGACGGCAGTTCGCGCATCGTGCGCCTGACGCCGAAGAATACCATCACGATCGCCTCGAGCATTTCCAACGGCGCCGGCTCGGCCTTGCTGGCGGCGGAGCAGGATACCAGAGGCTTGATCAGCGGCGTGGCGGCCAGCGAGCCGCAAGTCCAGCCGGCGGCATCGAGCGCCTACACTGTGCGCCAGGGTGGGGCGGCGGTGGCCAATCCCGGCCGTGCGCTGTTCGACTACGCCACGTATGCGGCCCTGTATCAGCCATGCATCGCTTCCGTGGCCGGCAATGCGGGACGCTGCACGGCGCTCGTCGCCAAGGGGCTATTGAACGGCGCCGACCTGGCGGCGCAGCAGGCGGACGCCAAGCAGCGCTTGCGCGCGTATGGCTGGTTGTCCGACTCCGATCCGCTGCAGGCCGCGCACGCGGGCACGAACATCCTCGTGGCCGTCACGTATGCGTATGCCTATGGAAAATTCTCCGTGACCGATAAAGTGTGCGGTTTCACGTTTGCGCAGACGGACGGCAGCGGCAATCCGATCGCGTTCACGTCGGTGCAAAAGGCGGCCAGCTTTGCCGCGCAAAACGGTATCCTCGGCAATGTCGTGTACGAGAACAGCGTGGGCGGCGCCAAGGTCTACACGGCCGGCGTGTCGCCATCGAGCAGCCTGGCGGACCAGTCGCTCGACGGCTTCCTGTGCCTGCGCAGCCTGGCGACGGGGCGCGACGCCGTCAGCGGCGCCAACTTGCAAGGGGCATTGGCCGGGCAAAGCGTGCGCGTGCGGGCCGGCATGGCCGAGGTCGCGGCCAGCGGCAAACTGAACGGCAAGCCGGCCATCATCGTGCACGGGCGCAGCGACACCTTGATTCCCGTCAATCACGCCTCGCGCGCCTATCTGGGCCTGAACGCCGCCGTGGAAGGGGCGAACAGCCAGTTGCGCTATATCGAGGTAACCAACGCCAACCATTTCGATTCTTTCAGCAGCGCCTTGCCGACCTTGATCGTGCCGCTACATGTGTACCTGAACCGGGCGCTGGACGCCATGTATGCACACTTGAATGCCAAGCAAGCTCTGCCGCCATCGCAGGTGGTGCGCACGGTGACGCGCGCCGATGCGTCGACCCTGATCACGAATGTCAACGTGCCAGCGATCGCCACGGCGCCGGCGCCCGGTAATGTCATCAGTGTGACGGGGACGCAGGTGGATATTCCCAACTAGGCTGTATCGCTTGTGAAACTTGCGGCCACGTTTCACGTGGCCGTTTTTACTCCCAGGCCGACTCGGCGATGTGGCCCAGCCCCTGGAAGACGGGCTTGGAAAACCAGTAGCCCTGCATCAGGGAAATGCCGCAGCCGGAAAGAAAATCGCGTTCGGCGCGGGTCTCGATGCCTTCGGCCAGCACGCGGATACCGAGCTCACGGCACAGGCTGGCGATGGCGCGCACGATGGCCTGGCGCGGCGCCTGCGTATCGATGCCGCGCACCAGGTCCATGTCGATCTTGATGATGTCGGGCTGGTATTCGGCCAGCAAGTTCAAGCCCGCATAGCCGGCGCCGAAATCATCGATGGCCGTCTGGAAACCGAAACGCCGATAGGCGCGGAAAATCTCGACCAGGTGCGGACGGTCTTGCACCCGTTCGCCTTCCGTCACCTCAAAGATGATTTTGTCGGTAGGGAAGTGATGGAGCTTGGCCGCTTCCAGGGTGCTGCGGATGCACACTTCAGGACGGTAGACGGCGTTGGGCAGGAAGTTGATCGACAGAAATCCCTGCATGCCCAGCCTGGCGGCGCCGGCCACGGCCTTGACGCGGCAAGCCTGGTCGAAGCGGTAGCGGTTGTCGTCGTTGACTTGCGCCAGCACGCTGGCCGCGCTTTCGCCGTTGGGGCCGCGCACCAGCGCCTCGTGCGCATAGATGCTGCGCGTGGCCAGGTCGACGATGGGTTGATACGCATACTCGAAGGCAAACGGCAGCGGCGCGCTGTCGTGGCAGCCGGCGCAGGCACCGTATGGAAAGCTGGTGCTGTCAGGATGGATGGGGATGTCGGGAGGCGTCATGGCGGCAGTGTAGCAAGGTGGGTTGGCTGCTTCCGTCTGCTGGCTCACAGTGCGGCCGCATAGATGGCGCGCGCGTCGGCGCGCGTGACGGGCCGGGGATTGTTGCCCAGCAAGCGCGTCTGCAGCATGGCTTCATCGGCCAGGCGGTCCAGGTCACCGGCTGCGATGCCCACCTCGCGCAGGGTGTGCACGATGCCCGTGGCCTGGGCAATGTCCTGCATGGCGTCGATCAGGGCCACGGCCCGCGCTTCTTCGCTGCCCGCGATGCCGGGCTGCAGGATGGTGGCCAGTTGCGCATACAGGGGCGTCGCATGTGACAGATTAAAACGCAGCACGTGCGGCAGCACCAGCGCATTCGACAGGCCGTGCGGCACGTGGAACAGTCCCCCGATGGGATAGGCGAGCGCATGCACGGCGGCCACGGGCGCATTGGCAAACGCCTGGCCGGCCAGCATGGCGCCCAGTAGCATGGCTTGGCGCGCCGGCACGTTGGCGCCATCGCGGCAGGCGGTGAGCAGATTGCTGGACAGCAGCGACAGCGCTTGCGTGGCCAGCATGTCGGACAAGGGATTTTTCAGCAGGCGGCTCGTGTACGCTTCGATCGCATGCACCATGGCATCGATGCCGGTGGCGGCCGTCACGGCGGGCGGCAAACCGAGGGTCAGGCTGGCGTCGAGGATAGCCAGGTCCGCATACAGTTGCGGCGCGACCACGCCCATCTTGCTGGTGGCGCCCGTGGTGACGATGGCGATGTGCGTCACTTCCGAGCCCGTGCCGGCCGTGGTCGGCAATTGCACGAGGGGCAGGCGCTGGCCATGGACATTGCCGATGCCATACAGTTGCGCCAGTTCCTGGTGGCCTGGCGCCAGTACGGCGATCAGCTTGGCCACGTCCAGCGAGCTGCCGCCACCGAGGCCGATAATCAGTTCCACGTGAAACATCTGCGCCTGGGCCACGCCGGCCAGTACGACGGCTTCGGGCGGATCGGCTTGTACATCGGAAAAGACGTGGACCTCGATGCCGGCCGCCTGCAAGCTGTGCCGGGAGGCGTCGGCCAGGCCCGTGCGCAAAAAGCCTGCGTCGGTGACGAGCAGGGTGCGGCGCACGGTGGGAAAGTGGTGGGCGATGTGCGTGCCCAGTTGGGCGGCGGCGCCCGGTTCAACGATCAGATGCGGCACGGTGCGAAACTGGAAGGCGGACATGCAGACTCCTGACAGTGAGGACAGAAGCCAAGCTTACTCCGCTTTCCAGCCCCGCGCCTGTTTCACGTGGAACCAAAAGCGGAGCTTACTCCCAGTCCAGCGCGCCTTTTTTCCACTCATAGACTAGTCCGATTGTCAGCACGGCGAGAAAACCCATGACGGCCCAGAAACCGACCAGGCCCAGTTCGTTGACATTGGCCGCCCACGGCATCAGGAAGATGACTTCGATATCGAACAGGATGAACAGGATGGCGACCAGATAGAAGCGGACGTCGAACTTCATGCGCGCGTCGCCGAATGCTTCGAAGCCGCATTCGTACGGCGACAGTTTTTGTGCATCCGGTTTGTGCGGACCGAGCGCACGGCCCAGCAGCATGGGCACGATGCCGACGAGGATGCCGATCAGAATGAACAGGAGAACGGGAAAATAGTTTTCGAGGAGCATGGGGATTCCTCTCAGTGGCTCGATGACAGTTTCATCAGCACGATGCCGCACACGATGAGGATGGCGGCGCACACGCGCATGGTGTTCACTTGCTCGCCCAGAAAAACGATGCCGACGATAAAGGCGCCGACGGCGCCGATGCCCGTCCAGATCGTATAGGCAGTGCCCAGGGGCAGGGTGCGCATGGCCAGCGACAGCAAGCCGAAGCTGGCGATCATCATGACGATGGTAATGACAGAGGCAGTGGGTTTGGTGAAACCCTCGGAGAGTTTCATCGAGTATGCCCACACGACTTCAAACATGCCGGCAATAAGTAACAGTATCCAGGCCATGGCGGCTCCTTATACAGAGCGGGCCGTCCCGGTGTGTTCCCATGATGGGGGAGGCCGTCCTCCTGGATGATCGTCACGATGGCCACTGGCGTGGCCACGGATGCGGACGATGCGGCAATTGTAGCAAACATTGCCGGATGCCGCAGCCCCAGCGCGGGCCTGTCCTGGCACAGCTGCGTGTTCCACGTGAAACAAAAATCACCGTTGACTTGCCCGTGCTGAGTAAAAATTAAGCAAAAATTGGCCCTTGGAAGGTTGCGCTTGCAAAAAGACTCTATAATCGGAGCTCTCTTCCCGCATTTTTACTTGCACTGTTACCTATTTATCATGTTATTTCCTACAGAATTCGACGTCATCGTTGTCGGCGGTGGTCACGCCGGTACCGAGGCGGCCCTCGCTTCCGCCCGCATGGGGCAGAAGACGCTATTGCTCACGCATAATATTGAGACACTGGGCCAGATGTCGTGCAACCCCTCCATCGGTGGCATCGGCAAGGGCCATCTGGTCAAGGAAGTCGATGCCATGGGCGGCGCGATGGCGATTGCCACCGACGAATCCGGCATCCAGTTTCGTATCCTGAATTCCTCGAAAGGCCCGGCAGTTCGCGCCACGCGCGCCCAGGCCGACCGTATTTTGTACAAGGCCGCCATCCGCACGCGCCTGGAAAACCAGCCTAACCTGTGGCTGTTCCAGCAAGCGGTCGATGACCTGATCGTCGAAGGCGACCGGGTCGTCGGCGCCGTCACGCAGATCGGCCTGAAGTTTCTCGCGCGCGCCGTCGTGCTGACGGCCGGTACTTTCCTCGACGGCAAGATCCACGTGGGCTTGAATAACTATTCGGCTGGCCGCGCCGGCGACCCGCCCGCCATCTCGCTGTCGGCCCGCCTGAAAGAGCTGAAACTGCCGCAGGGCCGTTTGAAAACGGGCACGCCGCCGCGCATCGATGGCCGCACGATCGACTTTTCCGTGATGCAGGAACAGGCGGGCGACCTCGATCCCGTACCCGTGTTCTCTGTGATGGGCAACACGGCCATGCACCCGCGCCAGGTGCCGTGCTGGGTCACGCACACGAATAGCCGGACGCATGACATCATCCGTGCCGGCCTCGACCGCAGCCCCATGTACACGGGCGTCATCGAAGGCGTGGGCCCCCGCTATTGCCCCTCGATCGAAGACAAGATCCACCGTTTCTCGGGCAAGGAATCGCACCAGATCTTCCTCGAACCGGAAGGCTTGACGACGCATGAGTTCTATCCGAACGGCATTTCCACAAGCTTGCCGTTCGACGTGCAGATCGCCCTGGTGCAGTCGATGAAGGGCATGGAAAACGCCCATATCCTGCGCCCTGGTTATGCCATCGAGTACGATTATTTCGATCCGCGCGGCTTGAAAGCATCGCTGGAAACGAAGGCCGTCGCCGGCCTGTTCTTCGCCGGCCAGATCAATGGCACCACCGGCTACGAAGAAGCGGCCGCGCAAGGCATGCTGGCGGGCCTGAATGCGGCCTTGCTGACGCAGGACAAGGAAGCCTGGGTACCGGGCCGCTCCGAGGCCTATCTGGGCGTGCTGGTCGACGATCTGATCACCCAGGGCGTGCAGGAACCGTACCGCATGTTCACCAGCCGCGCCGAGTACCGTTTGAGCCTGCGCGAAGACAATGCCGACATGCGCCTGACGGAAATCGGCCGCGCTCTGGGCTGCGTCGGCGACGCCCAATGGCAAGCGTTCGAGACCAAGCGCGAAGCGGTGGCGCTGGAACTGCAGCGCCTGCGTTCCACGTGGGTCAATCCGCGCATCCTGGCGGCCGCCGAATCGGAACGCATCGTGGGCCAGGCCATCGAACGCGAGTACTCGCTGGCGGACCTGCTGTGCCGCCCGAACGTCGCCTACGACACCTTGATGAGCATGACGGGCATGGAAGGCCAGGCCTTGGCCGGCCCCGGCGTGGAGGATGCGGCCGTGCGCGAACAGGTGGAAATCCAGCTCAAATATGCGGGCTATATCGAGCGCCAGAGCAAGGAAATCGAGCGCCACGAACACTATGAAAACCTGGCCTTGCCAGAAGGTTTCAATTACCTCGATATCGGTGCGCTGTCGGTCGAAGTGCGGCAAAAACTCGACAAGCAGCGCCCGGAAACCCTGGGCCAGGCATCGCGCATTTCGGGCGTGACGCCAGCGGCCATTTCGCTGCTGCTGGTGCACCTGAAAAAGCGCGGCTTTGGTGCAGGTCAGGCCGAAATACAGACCACCACTTTAAAGGACGAGGTTGTTGAATGAAGCAGTTTGACCGGGCCGCATTGGCCCCCATTTTGAATGAAGGCATCGCCGCGCTGGGGCTGGACCTGAGCGCGGATCAGACGGAAAAACTGCTCGATTACCTGGCCTTGCTGGCCAAATGGAATAGCGTGTACAACCTGACGTCGGTGCGCGATCCTATGCAGATGCTGACCCTGCACGTGCTCGATTCGCTGGCCGCCGTGCCGGCGTTTGCGGACGCGAAAAACGTGCTCGACGTGGGCGCCGGCGGCGGCTTGCCGGGCATGGTCCTGGCCATCGCGCGGCCCGATATCAAGGTGTCGATGATCGATACCGTGCACAAGAAGACGGCTTTTCTGACGCAAGTGAAGGCCGAACTGGGCTTGAGCAACGTCACCGTGTACACGAAACGGGTGGAACAGCTGGAAGTGCAGCAGAAATTCGACGTGATCACCTCGCGCGCTTTTGCCGACCTGTCCGACTTCGTCAACTGGTCGAACCACGTGCTGGCCGAGGGCGGGCAATTCATCGCCTTGAAAGGGGTGGCACCGCCAGACGAGCGCGAGCGACTGCCGGCGGACTGGAAAGTGACGGAATTACGAGCAATCCAGGTGCCAGGGCTAAATGCAGAGCGTCATCTGGTCTTTATAGCAAGAATTTAAAAGTCGAAATAAATGATATAAACAGTTTATACGGTATAAATAATATAAACCGTATAAACGATTTATATCGTATAAATAAAATAAACAGTATAAATCGTTTCGGCGGGATGCCGGGGCGCATGATGAAGTTTGCATCTCTTTACAACTAGAAGATACATGGCCAAAATTTTTTGTGTAGCAAATCAAAAGGGTGGTGTTGGTAAAACCACAACAAGCGTCAACCTCTCCGCCGGTCTGGCCAAGTTGAACCAGCGCGTGCTGCTGGTCGACCTCGACCCGCAGGGCAATGCGACCATGGGCGCCGGCATCAACAAGGCCGGCCTGAAGGCGTCGACCTATGAAGTCATGCTGGGCGAATCCGATGTCAAGACGGCACGCCAGCGTTCGGAAGCGGGGCGCTTCGATGTCTTGCCGTCGAACCGCGAACTGGCCGGCGCGGAAGTGGAGATGGTCGAGCTCGACAACCGCGAACGCCGCCTCAAGGATGCGCTGGCCGAAGTGGACGGCGAATACGATTTCATCTTAGTGGATTGCCCGCCGGCATTATCGATGCTGACCCTGAACGGCCTGTGCGCCGCGCATGGCGTGATCATCCCGATGCAGTGCGAGTACTACGCGCTGGAAGGCCTGTCCGATCTGGTCAACACCATCAAGAAGGTGCACGCCAATCTGAACCCGGACTTGAAGATCATCGGCTTGCTGCGCGTGATGTTCGATCCACGCATGACATTATCGCAACAAGTGTCGGCCCAGCTGGAACAGCACTTCGGCGACAAGGTGTTCAATACCATCATCCCGCGCAACGTGCGCCTGGCCGAAGCGCCGTCGTACGGTTTGCCCGGCGTGACCTTCGATCCGAGCTCGAAAGGTGCCCAGGCGTATATCGCCTTCGGCGCCGAGATGGTCGAACGCATCAAACATATGTAAACAAGGGGCGAGCGTCTGCACAATATGGTGTGAGCGCTTACTCTGAAAACACGATTAGGACAGCATGGCTACGAAAAAATTAAAAGGACTGGGTCGCGGACTCGACGCCCTGTTGGGCGGCGGCGGTGGCGACTTCGCCAGTCCGGACACGCATCAACCGTCGAACTTGCCCGTGTCGCAAATGCAGGCCGGCAAATACCAGCCGCGCACGCGCATGGACGAAGGGGCCTTGAACGAACTGGCCGCCTCGATCAAGGCGCAAGGGCTGATGCAGCCGATCCTGGTGCGCCCGATCGGGCAAGACACCTTGAGCGGACTTGTCAAATATGAAATCATCGCCGGCGAACGCCGTTTCCGCGCTTCGCAACTGGCCGGCCTGACGGAAGTGCCGGTGCTGGTGCGCGATGTGGACGACCTGGCCGCCGCGGCCATGGCACTGATCGAGAACATCCAGCGCGAAGACCTCAATCCCCTGGAAGAAGCGCAGGGCATTCACCGCCTGATCGCCGACTTCAGCTTTACGCATGAGCAAGCGGCCACTGCGCTGGGACGCTCGCGCAGCGCCGTGTCGAACCTGTTGCGTTTGATGAACCTGGCCGCTCCCGTGCAAACCATGCTGATGGCCGGCGATATCGACATGGGCCATGCGCGCGCGCTGCTGGCCGTCGATGCGGCCAGCCAGATCACGCTGGCCAATCAGGTCGTGGCCAAGCGCCTGTCCGTGCGCGAAACGGAAAAGCTGGTTACCCGCACGCTTGAGGAAGCGGCCAACCCGGTCGAGCCGCGGCAAAAGGAAAAGTCCGGCGACATCGCGCGCCTGGAAGAAGAGCTGTCCGATGCGCTGGCCACGCCCGTGGTGTTCAAGATGGGCAACAAGGGCCGTGGCCAATTGGTGATTGATTTTGCCGATCTTGACGTACTGGATGGTTTGTTGACCCGCTTGCGTGGTTAAATAGCAAGCTGCAAAGACAGGAGGCATGCGGGTGTGAACAATCCGGCCATGCTTTCCGGATGCACCACGTGATTCCTTGATAACACGGCTGGGAGCGGCCAGACAAGCGGCTTTGCCATATAGTGGTGCAAATGGCGGCGAATAGTCGGTAAAGCGTCAGTTTCACGCAGCAATTGCCCTGCTGCGGTGCAGCAACGTTTGACTCTATAGATCAAAGCCAACTATAATCCCGTGTCTTTGCGTGTGTAGATTTTTCTGGGAACTTGGCAATTGAGTGATTCACAACAAAGTATTGCCAAGCCAGTCTACAAAGTAGTTGCCTTGCAGCTAGCAATCGCTATCAGTTTTGCCACGGTCACCCTGTTTTTCGGTGGCAGTGTCAGAGGCTGGTCCGCCGCATACGGCGGCGCTATCGCAGTCATCGGTAGCCTGGTGTATGCCCTGTTGGTGGTTCGCGGTTCTAGCGACGCCAATAAGGCATTCCGGGCGCATTTGCGCGCAGAAGTGGTGAAAATATTTATCACAGCGGTGCTGTTTATATTGGCACTGGTGTTGTTTCAGTCGGCCGCCTGGTTATGGCTGATCTTGGGTTTCGCGGTGGCAACCTTAGCATACTGGTTTTCATTGCTCGCTGTTTAATCATTGGTTTTGGGGCCTGTTGAGCTCTGAAACGACAAATCTAAATTCATTATGACCACAGAACACGCTATTGAAGCGGGCCATGCTGCCCCGGCCAACGCCACAGAATACATCAGTCACCATCTGGCCCACCTGAGAAGTGCCGACGGCATGATCAATCTGGATACGTTCTGGATTTCGGCCATTCTGGGCTTTGTTTTCCTGGCTGTTTTCTATATGGCGTCGCGCCGCGCGACGGCTGGTGTCCCTGGCAAGTTGCAAAACTTCGTCGAAATGGTCATGGAAATCGTCAATGACACTATTAATGGGGCCTTCCACGCGAAAAGCAAGGTCATCGCGCCGCTGGCCATCACTATTTTTGTGTGGGTCTGGTTGCTGAACGCGATGGACTTCCTGCCGGTTGACCTGTTGCCGAAGATTCTGAGCTGGTTTGGCGTGCATAAACTGCGTGCCGTGCCGACCGCCGACGTCAACCACACCTTCGCCATGTCGCTGTCGGTCGTGCTGTGCGTGATTGCCTTCTCGATCAAGGCCAAGGGCCTGGGCGGCTGGATCAAGGAACTGTTCACGGCACCATTCCACGCGAGCGGCCTGATCGGCACGATCGCCCTGGCACCTGTCAATTTCTTGCTGCAAATGGTTGAGCTGGTTGCAAAACTGATCTCCCTGTCGCTGCGACTGTTCGGCAATATGTATGCCGGCGAACTGATTTTCATCTTGATCGCGTTGTTGCCTTGGTGGGCACAGTGGGCGTTGGGTGGTCCATGGGCAATTTTCCATATCTTGATTGTAACTTTGCAAGCTTTTGTGTTTATGGCGTTGACGGTTGTGTATCTGAGCCTTGCGGTTGAGAAACATTAATCATTAACTTTATATTTTGTTTTTTTAGTATCTTTCGTTTTTAAATTTAGGAGAATTTTATGCAAGCTCTGATCGCACAAGTACAAAGCATGACCGTTCTGGCAGCAGCAATCATCATCGGCCTGGCCGCAATCGGCACCGCTCTGGGCTTCGCTATCTTGGGTGGCAAATTCCTGGAAGCTTCGGCACGTCAACCAGAACTGATGCCACAACTGCAAACCAAACTGTTCGTTATCGCTGGTCTGCTGGATGCTATTTCGATGATCGGCGTTGGTGTTGCTCTGCTGTACACGTTCGCTAACCCGTTCCTGTCCGCTCTGACGGCTGTTGCTCAGTAATTCGCTCCAACCCTAGGAGAAACTTTTAGTTAGGAGCAAAGGTATGGACATCAATATGTCGCTCATCGGCCAGATGATCACCTTCGCGGTGTTGGTCTGGTTCTCGATGAAGTTCGTATTTCCAGCGCTGAACAATGCGCTGGATGAGCGTGCCAAACGAATCGCGGATGGATTGGCTGCGGCCGATCAAGGTCAAGCTTCGATGGCAGTCGCTGAAAAGCGTGCGCAAGAGGCATTGAACAGTGCACGTGAAGAAGCGTCGCAACGCGTTGCGGACGCTGAAAAGCGCGCGCAGCTGGTTGCTGAAGAGATCAAGCAAAATGCACAAGCTGAAGCTGCGCGTATCATTGCGCAAGCCCAGTCGGACGCCGAACAGCAACTGTCGAAAGCACGCGAACAATTGCGCGCTCAGGTGGCTGACCTGGCTGTCAAGGGTGCCGAGCAGATCTTGAAGCGTGAAGTTAACGCTACGGCTCACGCCGAAATGTTGCAGCGTCTTGCTGTCGAGCTGTAATCATGGCAGAACTCGCAACCGTCGCCCGTCCCTACGCGGAAGCTTTGTTCCGCGTAGCCCAAGCTGGTAAGGAGTCAAGCAACCTCGCGGCGTGGTCCGAGCTGGTGTCCGAACTGGCACAGATCGGTAGCCACCCCGAGGTACAGGCGTACGCGCGCAATCCGAAAGTTTCGGAAAGCGACGTCGCCGCCACCATCCTGTCGTTGTTGAAATCGCCGCTCAATGAGGAAGTGAAAAACTTCGTCACGATGTTGATCGAAAATGGCCGCATCAGCCTGCTGCCGGAAATCGGCGCGCAATTCCATGCCTTGAAAAATGGCCTGGAAGGTGCGGCTGACGCCGAGATCACGAGCGCTTTCGATCTGAGCGAAGGCCAAACGGCCGAGCTGGTCGCAACGCTGGAAAAGAAATTCAGTCGTAAGCTCAACCCTGCCGTCACAGTGGATCCATCGCTGCTCGGCGGCGTGCGCGTGGTCGTTGGCGACCAGGTGCTCGATACCTCGGTGCGCGCCAAGTTGCAGCAACTGCACGCTGCACTGGTGTCGTAAGACACGCGCTTCGGCAGGCCAGCTTAGACAGACCCTTACCCCTCGCGCAAGCTGAGAGAAACACTTTTAGGAGTTAGTATGCAACTCAACCCATCTGAAATCAGCGAGTTGATCAAGAGCCGGATCCAAGGTCTTGACGGCGGCGCTGAAGTGCGTAATCAAGGCACGGTTATTTCCGTCGCCGACGGTATCTGCCGCATCCACGGTTTGTCGGACGTGATGCAAGGCGAGATGCTGGAATTCCCAGGCAACACGTTTGGCCTGGCAATGAATCTGGAACGCGACTCCGTCGGTTCCGTGATTCTGGGTGCCTACGAGCACATCTCCGAAGGCGACACGGTGAAATGCACCGGCCGCATTCTGGAAGTGCCAGTCGGTCCTGAGCTGCTCGGCCGCGTTGTCAACGCGCTGGGCCAGCCGATCGACGGCAAAGGCGCCATCGAAACCAAACTGACGGCCGCGATTGAAAAAATCGCCCCGGGCGTGATCGCCCGTGAATCCGTTTCGCAACCGATGCAAACCGGCCTGAAGTCGATCGATGCGATGGTTCCAGTTGGCCGCGGCCAGCGCGAACTGATCATCGGCGACCGTCAAACCGGCAAGTCGGCTGTGGCGATTGATGCGATCATCAATCAAAAAGGCCAGGGCATG
This sequence comes from Janthinobacterium sp. EB271-G4-3-2, assembly GCF_020858035.1. Taxonomy (NCBI): domain Bacteria; kingdom Pseudomonadati; phylum Pseudomonadota; class Betaproteobacteria; order Burkholderiales; family Oxalobacteraceae; genus Janthinobacterium; species Janthinobacterium sp. EB271-G4-3-2. Next base: position 159,019 of record NZ_JACYMG010000004.1, read on the forward strand.
AAGTGTATCTACGTCGCGATTGGCCAAAAAGCCTCGTCGATCAAGAACATCGTGCGCTCGCTGGAACAGCACGGCGCGATGGAATACACCATCGTTGTCGCCGCTTCCGCTTCGGAATCGGCCGCCATGCAATACATCTCGCCATACTCCGGTTGCGCCATGGGCGAATACTTCCGTGACCGCGGTGAAGATGCACTGATCGTCTACGATGATCTGTCCAAACAAGCTGTTGCATACCGTCAAATCTCGCTGCTGCTGCGCCGTCCACCAGGTCGCGAAGCGTACCCAGGCGACGTGTTCTACCTGCACAGCCGCCTGCTGGAACGCGCAGCACGCGTGAACGCCGACTACGTCGAGAAGTTCACCGACGGCGCCGTCAAAGGCAAGACCGGTTCCCTGACGGCACTGCCGATCATTGAAACGCAAGCTGGCGACGTGTCCGCATTCGTTCCAACCAACGTGATTTCGATTACCGACGGTCAGATCTTCCTGGAAACCTCGCTGTTCAACGCCGGTATCCGTCCTGCAATTAACGCCGGTATTTCCGTATCGCGCGTCGGTGGCGCCGCCCAGACCAAGGTCATCAAAAACCTGTCCGGCGGTATCCGTACCGACTTGGCGCAGTACCGTGAACTGGCCGCGTTTGCGCAGTTCGCTTCGGACCTCGATGAATCGACCCGCAAGCAGCTGGACCGTGGTGCCCGCGTAACGGAATTGCTCAAGCAAGCCCAATACTCGCCACTGTCGATCTCGCTGATGGCCGTATCGCTGTTCTCGGTGAACAAAGGCTTCATGGACGACGTGCCAGTCAAGCAAGTGCTGTCGTTCGAAGCTGGTGTCCACGCTTACATGAAGACCAAGCAAGCTGCTCTGCTGGCCAAGATCGAAGAAACCAAGCAACTCGACAAAGACAGCGAAGCAACTCTGTCGGCGGCCATTGCTGATTTCAAGAAATCCGGCGCATATTAAGCGGCCAGGCGGCGCCCACCTCGAGTGAGGCGCCGCCCTACGCGCAGAAGGAGTAAGGACTCATGGCATCAAGCAAAGAGATACGAGGCAAGATCAAGAGCGTAGAGAATACGAAGAAGATCACCAAGGCGATGGAAATGGTCGCCGCGTCCAAAATGCGCAAGGCGCAAGACCGGATGCGGGCCGCCCGTCCCTACAGTGACAAGATTCGGAATATCGCCGCCAATCTGGCGAATGCCAATCCGGAATACACGCACCCGTTCCTGGCAGCTGCCCAGGGCACGCAAGCGAAGGCAGTGGGTTTCATCGTTGTGACGACCGACAAGGGTCTGTGCGGCGGCATGAATACCAACATCCTGCGCCAGGTGACGTCGAAGTCGCGCGAGCTGGAAGCAGCTGGCAACCGGGTTGAAGCAGTTGCCATCGGTAACAAGGGTTTGGGTTTTTTGAATCGCATCGGCGTCAAGATCGTCGCCTCTGCCATTCAGACTGGTGATACGCCCCACCTGGAAAAATTGATCGGACCTGTCAAGGTCATGCTCGAAGAGTTCCAGGCTGGCAAGCTCGACGCAGTGTACCTGTGCTACACCAAATTCATCAACACGATGAAGCAGGAACCAGTGGTCGAACAGTTGCTGCCATTGACGGCCGACAAGATGGTCGCCGACAAGAGCGCTCACTCGTGGGATTACATCTACGAGCCGGATGCACAAAGCATCATCGACGAATTGCTGGAGCGCTATGTAGAAGCGCTGGTGTACCAGGCTGTCGCGGAGAATCTGGCGTCCGAGCAATCGGCACGGATGGTCGCGATGAAAGCTGCAAGCGACAACGCGGGTAGTGTGATCGGCGAATTGAAGCTGATCTACAACAAGACCCGCCAAGCTGCGATTACCAAAGAACTCTCCGAAATCGTCGCCGGTGCGGCTGCGGTTTAAACGAATTTAACTATATTGAAGGAACGAACATGGCTGATGGCAAAATCGTTCAGTGTATCGGCGCTGTGGTGGACGTTGAGTTTCCCCGCAACGCGATGCCTAAGGTATTTGATGCCTTGAAGATGGCAGGCTCGGAACTGACCCTGGAAGTACAACAGCAGTTGGGCGACGGCATTGTCCGTACCATTGCACTCGGCTCGTCCGATGGCTTGCGTCGCGGCATGATGATCCAGAACACCGGCAAACCTATCATGGTGCCAGTCGGTAAAGCAACCCTGGGTCGCATCATGGACGTGCTGGGCAACCCGATCGACGAATGCGGCCCCGTGTCGCACGAGCAGATCGCGTCGATCCACCGCACCGCTCCCGCATACGACGAACTGTCGCCATCGCAAGAACTGCTGGAAACCGGCATCAAGGTGATCGACCTGGTTTGCCCGTTTGCAAAAGGCGGTAAAGTTGGTTTGTTCGGCGGCGCTGGCGTAGGCAAGACCGTGAACATGATGGAACTGATTAACAACATCGCCAAAGCGCACAGCGGCGTGTCCGTGTTCGCCGGTGTTGGTGAGCGTACTCGTGAAGGTAACGACTTCTACCACGAGATGGCTGACGCGAAAGTGGTCGATCTGGAAAATCCGGAGAATTCCAAAGTCGCGATGGTCTATGGTCAGATGAATGAACCGCCAGGTAACCGTCTGCGCGTCGCGCTGACCGGCCTGACGATCGCTGAATCGTTCCGTGATGAAGGCAAAGACGTTCTGTTCTTCGTCGACAACATCTACCGCTTTACGCTGGCTGGTACCGAAGTATCGGCACTGCTGGGCCGTATGCCGTCGGCTGTGGGTTACCAACCGACCCTGGCCGAAGAAATGGGCCGTCTGCAAGAGCGTATTACGTCGACCAAGACCGGTTCGATCACCTCGATCCAGGCCGTCTACGTTCCAGCCGATGATTACACCGATCCGTCGCCTGCTACCACGTTTGCTCACTTGGATTCGACCGTTGCGCTGTCGCGTGACATCGCTTCCCTGGGTATCTACCCAGCCGTGGACCCACTGGATTCGACCTCGCGTCAGCTGGATCCGTTGATCGTTGGTCAAGAGCACTATGACACCGCGCGTGCCGTGCAAACGACCCTGCAACGCTACAAGGAATTGCGCGACATTATCGCGATTCTGGGTATGGACGAGCTGGCACCGGAAGACAAACTGCTGGTCGCCCGCGCACGTAAGATGCAGCGTTTCCTGTCGCAGCCTTTCCACGTCGCTGAAGTCTTTACCGGCGCGCCTGGTAAATACGTTTCGCTCAAAGACACGATCAAGGGCTTCAAAATGATCGCTTCGGGCGAACTCGATCACCTGCCGGAACAAGCGTTCTACATGGTCGGCACGATCGAAGAAGCAATCGAAAAAGCCAAGAAACTTAACTAAGTTAAGTCTGGGCCTAACCCCGCCCCTCAGAAGGCGGGGTTCTTCAACCCGATAGGACACACATGGCACACACAATTCACGTTGACGTGGTTTCCGCTGAAGAACTGATTTTTTCAGGCGAAGCAGAATTCGTCGCGTTGCCGGGTGAGCAGGGCGAGCTGGGTATCTACCCACGCCACACGCCTTTGATTACCCGCATCCGTCCGGGCGCGGTCCGCATCAAGGTAGTCGGCCAGGCTGAAGAAGAGTTCGTCTTCGTTGCCGGCGGCCTGCTGGAAGTGCAACCGGATACCGTGACCGTCCTGGCCGATACCGCGATCCGCGGTCACGACCTCGACGAAGCGAAAGCGCTGGAAGCGAAGAAGTTGGCGGAAGAAAATATCCACAACAAGGATTCGGGCATCGACTACGCGCAAGCGCAAGCCGAGCTGGCCAGCGCGATTGCGCAGCTGGCAGCGATCCAGAAGCTGCGCAAGCATTAATTTGCTCGCACGCAGTAATACAAAAAGGCAGCCTGCGGGCTGCCTTTTTTTTCAGCAAACGGATTTCAGTAAAAACTAGCGGCGCTTGTCCTTGCCCCTTTCCAGCCCCGCCTTCAATATCGTCTTCCACTTGGCGCGCGCGGCGATGCGCTCAAGCGGCGTCTCCTCGCTGCGGCGCGCGTCCCGCAGCAGCTTGTGATAATTGCGCAGGCGGTCCCCATCGACGGCGCCACGCACGGCGCAACCAGGCTCGCTGGCATGCCGGCAATCGCGGAACTGGCACGCCGCCGCCAGCGCCGCGATGTCGTCAAAGGTGGCGGCCAAGGTTTGCGCATCGGCATCGGCGCGCCAGCTGCGCAGGCCCGGCGTGTCGATGATGCACGCGCCGCTGGCGCACAGGTGCAGCGAGCGGGCCGTCGTCGTGTGGCGGCCGCGCCCGTCGCCATGGCGCACGCCGTTGGTTGCCTGCTCCACCGCGCACAAGGTATTGGTCAGGCTGGACTTGCCGGCACCCGATGAACCGAGCAGCACCAAAGTCTGGCCTGCACTCAACCAGGGTTCCAGGATGGCCACGTCGTACGCATGGCGCGTATCGATGGCAAACAGCGGCACATGGGGCGGCAGGCGCTGTCTGAGCTGCGCCAGCTTGCCCGGCACGTCGTCGGCCACGTCGGCCTTGCTCAGCACCACCACGGGCGCCACTTGCGCCGCCAGCACGATGGCCAGATAGCGCTCCAGGCGGCGCGGATTGAAATCCTCGTCCAGTCCCATCACCAGCAGGGCCGTATCGACATTGCTGGCAAGCAGTTGGCGCCGGCCGTCATTGCCGCGCCGCGTAATCTGCGTGACTGGGGATAAGTGCGCCGTTATCCACAGCGTGCCGCGACCATCGTGTTCGGCGGCGACCCAGTCGCCGACGGCAAGGATGGTCTCCTGCGCCTGCAGTTCGTGCAGCAGGCGCGGCAGGACCTGCGCCGGGTGTTCCAGGAGGCCATCGTGCACAATGATGCTGTCGCGGTGCACGGCGCAAACGCGCATCAGCTGCGCGGCGGGGGAAGAGATGTCGAGCTGGGTGGCTGCGCTGGCGATGGCCTGCTGCAGCCCGATAAGGCGTAGTTGTGCAAAATCGAATGCGATCATGGTAGCGTGATTCCAAATTCTGTCGTCCGCATGCGGACGTGTAGCCTGCGCGTGCAGGCACCGCCAGTCGCGATGACTGGCACGAAAGAAGGGGAAGTCGGCTACGCGATCAGCGTATGGGGAATTGCGGGCTAAAAATCTTAGCGGGGAAAAACGGTGATCAGGCAGCCGACAGCACGGCAGTATCCGAATGGCGCATGTTGTCTACTCCTGTTGTGTGATGGAAAACATCAGTGTGCCAGCGGCCTGCGCCGCCGTCAACAGAGGGTGTGGCTCAGCTGCACATGCCGTAAGCCTGGCGCTCGGGGAAATAGCGGTAGGTAAACGTGCGCACCGGGTAGCGCTTGCCGCCGACCAGCATGTCGGGCATCGACAGATCGAAACGCTGCGGCAGCTGGCGCGGTAGTTGCAATCGCAGGCGCCACTGGGTCTCCTTGCTGTTGCCGACGGCGGAGAACATGATGGGCAGCTGCTCGATGACGTCGACGATCTCCGCCTTCTGGTTCATGCCGCGCTGGTAAATGGTGAGTATCTTGGCTTGCGCAAAGGGCTGCTGTTTCGGTTCTTCCAGCAGGAAGGACAGGCGCGTAAAACTCGCTTGCGTACCGACGGGCAAGGTAAAGATCAGCGCCAGCTCCGTGCCGCCTTCCTTCAGGGTGACGGGCGGCGTGGCGTAGATGCTGATACCGCGCGGCAGCTCGAAACGCGAGCCCTCCGTCCACGTCTTGCACTCGGGCGTGGTGGCCTGGTACAGGCTGGGCGCCGTGTAGTCATCGCAGGCGGAAACCAGCAGCAGCAGGGGCAGGGCAAGGAGGGCGGAACGGCGCATGGGAGTCACGGTTGGAGGAATGAGCCGACAGTGTAAGCGATCCCCACGCGATCCACCAGCGGCGCCAGGCCTACCCGGGCGGGGCGCGCCGCACGGATTGGAGCTGGCAATGCGCGGCCTGCAGCGCCTCCTTGATGATGTCCAGCGCCAGTTGCGGCCGCGCCGCGCCGCACATGAAGATGTCGACGGCGGCAAAGCCGCATTCCGGCCAGGTGTGAATGGAGATGTGCGATTCGGCCAGCAGCAGCACGCCCGTGACGCCCTGGCCCGGGCCAAAGCTGTGGAAATGGCCGTGCAGCACCTGCGCGCCGGCCGCGATGGCGGCGTCGCGCAGCAGACGCTCGAGCGCGGCGCCGTCGCGCAGGCGTTCCGGCGTGATGCCCGACAGGTCGGCCAGCAGATGGGTGCCCAAGGGCAGATGCGGTGTGGACGCCATGCTTATTTGTGGCTCCCGCCGCTGGAACCGCCGCCATAGCTGCCGCCGCCGCTGCCCGTGCGCGAACTCCAGCTGCTGCCGCTGCTGCTGCCGGCCACCTTGAACATGCGCACCCAGTTGGTGGCCGTGACACTGAAGGTCACCATCAGGGCATAGATCACGTATTTACTCATGGGGGATTCTTTGCATTCTTGTCGAGAAAAGCGGCGGGCAGGAACAGCGCCAGGCAGCCCAGCAAACTCCACATCAAGGTGCTGGAGAATGAGACGAACATCGGGATCGCGTTCAATACCAGCACGATGACGATGAAGACCTTGGCGATGCCGCGGTGACTGAGCTGGATATTCCGCACCTGGTCGCCGCCATGGAAGGCGGCGCCGAACCAGGCGGCCATCTGGTCGTAGGCGACGGGCACGGAGCGCGACCAGGTCATTTCCTCGCCGGTGATCTCGGCCGCTAGTTTGGTCTGTCCCTGTTCGAATTCATGCACATGCGTGCTGTCGCCGACGGCCACCTTCCAGTTGAAGGCGCCCGCTGCATACACGACCTGCGAGCCGTAGTCATACAGTTTGCGGTAGGTGGCGCCATCGAGCGTGCAGGTATCGGCGTCCAGCGACGCCCAGTTGGGCCAGTTCGGCAGCACGTTCGAGCGCGACCAGCCATCGTCCGTCTCCACCAGCCAGAAGAAGCCGGCGCGCGCGTTGTACAGCAGGTATTCGTTCCACTCGCTGCCTTCGTCGTCGGCGCGGCGCATCATGCCGATCACCGTGAAGTCCACATTGCTGATCTTCGCGCTGGCGCCCAGTTCCAGGGAGATGTCGGCGTTGTCGTGCACCTGCTTGCCGATGGCCAGCACCTGCGCTTCCGGGCCGCTGGCGTCGAGCTGCGCGTGGCAGGCGGGACACACGAGCTGCGCCGCCGCGCCGGGCACATACTGAATGCCGCTGCCGCAGGAGGGGCAGTCGAGCGCATCGAGCTTGCCGCGGTACTTGCCGGCGCTTTTGGCGATGGCGTCGTCGTCGCGCAGCAGCTGGCACTGCAAGCCATCCAGGGTGACGGCGACGCCCTGGTAGACGACCGGTTGCGGGCCATCCGTGTAGTCGAGCGTGACAAAGCTCGCGTAGTTGCGGAAGTCTGCCACCTGGATGCGCCAGCCGGCGCCCACCTTGAAGGGCAATTCACCCTGGCCGGCGATGCATTCGGCGTTGCGGATCTCGGCCGCCGTGTACGGCTCGCCGCAGATCGTGTAGCGTTTGCCCGGCGCCAGCTCGCCAAAGGCGGGTAAGGTATCTTGCGTGCTGCGCTCGCGCGTCAGGGTGTACAGGCCGGAGGAGTCGCCCAGCCACGCCGTGCTGGCGTCATCGAACAGCAGATACCACTCGTTCCACGTGCCGGCGCTGTAGCGCTGCTGGATGCGGCCGACGACGGTGAAGTGCACGCCGTCGTGCACGCCGGCCGTGCCGATCTGGATCGGCGTATAGTCTTCCAGGACGGCCGACATCTTGCCCACGTCCCTGACGGCATCGGCGTCCTTGAGGATGGTGCTGTGGCAGTACTCGCACACGGCGAGCACGGAAGCGTGCGAGCGGAAGCGGACTTCCGCGCCGCAGCTGGGACAGGAAACAGTTTGCATGCAGTCGTATTTCGCTCTAATCAGCCGATCAGTTTTTTCAGCAGTTCGGCCTTGGCGCCATCGTAGTCGGCCGGCGAAATGAGTCCCTTGTCCAATAAACCCTTGAGTTTTTCCAGGCGCGCCTCGACCGGTTCTTCCGCGGGTGCGGGTGGCGTCGCCGGAGCGGGTGCCGGGGCGGGCTGCTGCAGCGCACCGCCCATGCTTTGCGCCATCACCTGGCCGATCGACAGCCCGGCGCCGAGGCCCGCGCCGATGCCGGCCATGCCGCCTTCGTTCTGCGCCGCCAGCGGGATCGCGTTGGCCACCTGGAATTTGGTGTAGCCGCTCATCTTGTCGGCGCCCAGGCCGCCCTTCATGCCGGCCGAGATGCGCTCGTCGAGCGCCGCCTGCAATTCCTCGGGCAGGCTGATGCTGGCCACGTTGAATTCATCGAGGCCCACGCCATAGCGGGCAAACGCCTGCGCCAGGCCATCCTTGACTTCCTGCGCCATCAGCGCCTGGTTGGCCGCCATGTCGAGGAAGGGGACGTTCGCGCCGCCCAGCGAGCTGGCCATGCTCGACATCAGAATGCCGCGCAACTGGTCTTCCACCTCGTCGCGCGTATAGACTTCGCGCGTGCCGCTGATTTCGGTGAAGAAGGTGCGGGCGTCGGCGATGCGGTACGAATACATGCCGAAGGCGCGCACGCGGATCATGTCGAAATCCTTGTCGCGGATGGTGATCGGCTGCGGCGTGCCCCACTTGCGGCCGGTCTGCACGCGCGTGCTGAAGTAATACACGTCCGACTTGAAGGGCGAATCGAACAGCTTGTCCCAGTTTTTCAGGTTGGTCAGCAGCGGCAAGGTTTGCGTCGTCAGCTTGTGCGTGCCGGGACCGAAAACGTCGGCGATCTTGCCTTCATTGACGAAGACGGCGATCTGCGATTCGCGCACATTCAGGATGGCGCCGTTCTGGATCTCGAAATCCTGCATGGGGAAGCGCCAGGCCAGCACGCCTTCCGTCTCTTCGTTCCACTGCAGTACGTCGATAAACTGCTTCTTGATAAAGCTGCCGAGGCTCATGATGAATGTCCTTGAAAAAGATAAAGCGGTGTCAGGAAATGCAGGCGGCGTTGATGGCGCCGATCGACAGGGCAATGGCGCCCAGCAGGCCGCCGAAAGCGCTGTTGTTCGATTCGATCTGGTCCTTCGACATGCGCAGCAAACGCGTGGTCACCACATAGGCGAGCAATTGCACCACCATGGCGCCGAAGGCCCAGGCGAAGAATTGCTGGTAGTCGGCAGTGTGCATCAGTGACGAGGCGATGGTGGCGGAAAAGCCCAGCAGCGCGCCGCCCAGCGACAGGGCCGCCGCCTGGTTGCCCTGGCGGATCAGCAGCACTTCGTTATACGGCGTGACGCGCGTGTAGATGATAAAAAAGGCAATCAGCAGCGCGGCGGCCAGTATAAGATGGATCAGATAGTTTAGGATGGCGGGCACGGCTTTCCTCGCAATGAGTATTTGATAACGTCAACGCATATTAGAACAAAAAAAAGTCCAATGAACAAAAAGATTCTGATTTTGTCCGTCTTCGTGGTCGCCTCCTGCGGCCTCGCGTATGAACTGATCGCCGGCGCCATGTCCAGCTACCTGCTCGGCGATTCCATCCTGCAGTTTTCCACCATTATCGGCTGCTACCTGTTTGCCATGGGCGTAGGCGCTCACTTTTCCAAGTACGTGAAGGACGACGACGTGCTCTCGCGCTTCGTCGACATCGAACTGGCCGTGGGCCTGATCGGCGGCCTGTCGGCCGCCATCCTGTTCATGACGTTTTCGTGGATGGCGGCGCCATTTCGCACCTTATTGTATGTGATGGTGTTCCTGATCGGCGCACTGGTCGGCATGGAAGTGCCGCTGGTGATGCGTGCCCTGAACACGCGCCAGACGGAATTTTCCGAACTGGTCAGCCGCGTGCTCACCTTCGATTACCTGGGTGCGCTGGCCGTTTCCCTGCTGTTCCCGCTGGTGCTGTCACCGCATCTGGGCCTGGTGCGCACGGGCTTTTTGTTCGGCATGCTCAACGTGGGCGTGGGCCTTTGGAGCATCTATGTCTTCCGCGCGGAACTGAAGAACCTCACGGGCCGCTTGCTGCGCGCCTGCGCCGTGATGCTGCTGCTGATCGCCGGCTTTGCCATGTCCGACCGCATGGTGGCCTGGGGCGAGCACGGCCTGTTCGGCGACCAGATCGTGTATTCCACCACCACGCCCTACCAGCGCCTGGTGATCACGCGCTGGAAGGACGATACGCGGCTGTACATCAACGGCAACCTGCAGTTTTCCTCGCGCGACGAGTACCGCTACCACGAGGCGCTGGTGCACCCCGTGCTCGAAGCGCTGCCGTGGGCGCGCCGCGTGCTGGTGCTGGGCGGCGGCGATGGCCTGGCCCTGCGCGAAATCCTCCGTTATCCCCACATCGAACATGTCACCGTGGTCGACCTCGACCCCGCCATGACGGCCGCGTTCACCACGCGCCCGGAATTGGCGAAGCTGAATAACAATTCGTTCTCGGACAAGCGCGTCACCGTCGTCAATGCCGATGCCGCCGTCTGGCTGCGCAATAACGGCGACATGTTCGATGCGGCCATTGTCGATTTCCCCGATCCGTCCAGCTTCGCGCTCGGCAAACTGTATTCGGTGCCGTTCTACGACCTGGTGAAAAAGCACCTGGCGGCCAAGGGCTTGATGGTGGTGCAATCGACGTCGCCGTTCTTTGCCCCGCACGCCTACTGGACCATCAATTCGACCCTGCGCGAAGTGGGCATGCGCACCTGGCCCTATCACGCCTACGTGCCCTCGTTCGGCGAATGGGGTTTTATCCTCGCCTCGCCGCAGTTCGACTACACACCGCCGACGAAATACCGCCTGCCCATGCGCTACCTGAATGCGGACACCACGCGCGAAATGTTCATCTTCCCGCCCGACATGCAGCCGCTGCCGATGGCGCCGAATCGCCTCAACACCCAGTCGCTCGTGCATGAATTCGAGCAGGACTGGAACCGGGTGATCCGCTGATGCAGCGCCGCTCCTTCATGCTGTGGGCCGCCGGCGGCACGGCGGCCGCCGCCGCTGGCATCGGCAGCATCGCCGCGTATCTGCGCTGGCAGGAAATCACGCCCAGGGTGCTGTACCCGGGCCGCAGCGAGGGCCATTATTTGCGTGAGCTGCTGCGCGAGCGCAAGGCGCTGCCGGCGCCCTCGGCAACCATCACCACAGACGTGGCCATCCTCGGCTCGGGCATCGCCGGTCTGACGGCCGCCTGGCGGCTGAATAAACTGGGGCACAAGGATTTCCTCATGGTCGACGGCCCCCAGCCCTACGGCAACGCGGCCGGCGGCCATTTCGGCGACCTCGCTTATCCCACGGGTGGCCATTATTTGCCGCTGCCTTCGCCCGAATCGACGCATGTGCGAGAGATATTGTTCGACCTGGGCATCATCGAGCGCGATCCGCAGGCGGAAAAGCCCACTTACGACGAGCGCTACATCCTGCATGCGCCGGAGGAGCGCTTGCTGTTCAACGGCCAGTGGCAGGACGGCTTCATTCCCACCGAAGGCATCTCCGCCGATGAACTGGCGCAGCACGAGCGCTTCTTTGCCGAGGTGCGGCGTTTGCGCCAGGCGCATGGCAACGATGGCAAGCGCGTCTTCGTTTTTCCTACCATGGAATCGTCGCAAGACCCGGCCTGGCAGGCGCTCGATACCATCACCTTGAAACAGTGGATGGAACGCGAAGGCTATACCTCGCCCACCTTGCACTGGTATTTGAATTACTGCTGCCGCGACGACTACGGCACGCGCTACGACCAGGTCTCGGCCTGGGCCGGCCTGCATTACTACTGCAGCCGCTGGGGCCAGGCGGCCAACGCGGGCAATGGCGCCTGGCTGACCTGGCCGGGCGGCATGCAACCGGTCGCCACGGCCATGGAACAGGCGTCCAAGGTCCAGCGCCACGCGGGCACGGTGGTTTCCCTCACGACGACGGCCAACGGCGTGGAAGCGCTGTGCCTGGAACTGGTCGACGGCCAGCCGCGCACCTACCTGGTCAAGGCGCGCAAGGCCATCTGCGCCATGCCGTTGTATGTGGCGGCGCGCGTGGTGAAGAACATCGCCGATTATGGCTTCGACGCGCAGCGCCATACGCCCACGTATGCGCCATGGCTGGTGGCGAATTTTTTACTTAAACGCTTTCCCGACGAACTGCCGCATGCGCCCCTGTGCTGGGACAACGTGGTGTACCAGGAGCCGGGCCTCGGCTATGTCGTCTCCACGCACCAGGACATCCGCGTGCGCCCGCCCGAGAAAACCGTCTTCAGCGCCTACGTGGCCCTGTCCGACCGCACACCGCGGCAAGCGCGCAAATGGCTCGATACGGCCAGCCCCGAAGAATTGCTGGCGCTGGCCAGCGTCGATTTGAAGACGGCGTATGGACGCGATTTTGCCAATTGCGTCGAACGGGTCGACATCACCGTGCGCGGCCACGCCATGGCGGCACCGTTGCCGGGATTTCGCAGCAATGCGGGGCTGAAAGCGCTGCGCGAGCACGACGGCGCCATCCTGTTCGCGCATGCCGATCTGTCGGGCTTTTCCGTGTTTGAAGAAGCGGCGTGGTGGGGCGACCGTGCGGCGCGCTTAGCCGCCGCATAAAAAAGGCCGGCGCAAGCGCCGGCCAGAGCCCCCTAAGGCTCGAACCGGTCTACTTGTTCTTGTTGATGACGTCGATGAAGACGGCCGCCAGCAGCACCAGGCCTTTGATCACTTGCTGGTAGTCGATGCCGATGCCCATGATGGACATGCCGTTGTTCATCACGCCCATGATGAAGGCGCCGATGACGGCACCCATCACTTTGCCCACGCCGCCCGAGGCCGAGGCGCCGCCGATGAAGCAGGCAGCGATCACGTCCAGCTCGAAACCCGTACCGGCCTTCGGTGTGGCCGTGTTCAGGCGCGCCGCGAAGATCAGACCGGCCAGCGCGGCCAGCATGCCCATGTTGACGAAGGTGTAGAAGCTGACCCGTTCCGTCTTGATGCCGGACAGGCGCGCCGCCTTTTCGTTGCCGCCCACGGCGTACACGCGGCGGCCCAGCACGGTGCGGTTGGTGATGAAGGTGTAGGCGACGATGAGCAGCGACATGACGGCCAGCACGTTGGGAAAGCCGCGGTACGACGCCAGCAGATAGCTGAAATACACCATCACGGCGGCGAAGACCGCGTTTTTCAGCAGGAAGAAGGCGCGCGGCTCGTTTTCCATGCCGTGTTTCAGTTGCTTGGCGCGGCTGCGCAGCGAGGTGACGATCAGCGCCGCGGCGGCGATCACGCCCAGCAGCAGCGACAGGCCGCGCAGGTTTTCGCCGCCGAACGGGTCGGGCAGGAAGCCGGAGCTGAGCATCTGGAAGCCTTCCGGGAAGGGGCCGACCGACTGGCCAGCCAGCAGTGCCAGGGTCAGGCCCTTGAACACCAGCATGCCGGCCAGGGTGACGATGAAGGACGGGATCTTGAAGAAGGCGACGAAATAGCCTTGCGCGCCGCCGATGACGGCGCCGGCCAGCAGGCAGAGGATGCTGGCGGCGACAAAATTCATGTTGTAGTTGACGATCAGGACGGCCGCCAGCGCGCCGACGAATCCGACCACGGAGCCGACGGACAAATCGATATGGCCGGCCACGATGACCATCAGCATGCCCAGCGCCATGATGACGATGTAGCTGTTTTGCAGCACCAGGTTGGTCAGGTTCAGCGGCTGCATCAGGGTGCCGTCCGTCATGTACTGGAAAAAGCCCATGATGACGATCAGCGAGAGCAGCATGCCGTAGTCGCGCATATTGTTCTTCAAAAAGCCGGCATAGCTTTTCGCTTGCGGCGCGGCCGCTGGCGCTGCTGCTGCCGGCGCGCCTGCTGTCAATTTATTGTCCATTGTTTTCTCCGTGTGTAACGATCGCGCGCATGATTCGCTCCTGCGATGCTTCTGCCGCGCTCAATTCTGCCGCGAAGCGGCCTTCGTTCATGACATAGATCCGGTCGCACATGCCTAGCAATTCCGGCATTTCCGACGAGATCATGATGATGCATTTGCCTTCGGCTGCCAGGTCGCTGATGATGCTGTAGATCTCGTACTTGGCGCCCACGTCGATGCCGCGGCTCGGTTCATCGAGGATCAGCACGTCGGGGCGCGAAAACAGCCACTTCGCCAGCACCACTTTCTGCTGGTTGCCGCCGGACAGATTGACCACCTTCTGCGCCACGCTCGAGCAACGTGTCTTGAGCTTGCGGCGGAAATCCTCGGCCACGCTGAATTCACGCTGCTCGTCGATCACCATGTGCCTGGAAATCGCATCGAGGTTGGCCAGGCTGGTGTTCTTCTGGATGTCTTCCTCGAGGATCAGGCCCAGGCCCTTGCGGTCTTCCGTGACATACGCGAGGCCGTGCGCGATCGCCTTGCCGATGGTGCTGACGTCGATTTCCTGGCCATTCTTGAGCACCGTGCCGCTGATGCGCTGACCGTAGGCGCGGCCGAAAATGCTCATCGCCAGTTCCGTGCGCCCGGAGCCCATCAAGCCGGCGATGCCGATGATCTCTCCCTTTTTCGCATGCATGTTGATGCCCTTGATGACGGGACGGTCGGCATGCTCGGGATGGAAGACGCGCCAGTCGCGTACTTCGAAAATGGTCTCGCCTATCGTCGGCGTGCGCGGCGGATAGCGGTCCGCCATTTCGCGTCCGACCATTTTTTCGATGATGCGGTCTTCGCTGACGGGCTCCACGCGGCAGTCGAAACTGTCGACCGTGTTCCCGTCGCGCAGCACCGTGATGGCATCGGCGACTCTTGAAATTTCATTGAGCTTGTGCGAGATCAGGATCGAGGCGATGCCTTGCGCTTTCAGGCCCAGCAGCAGGTCGAGCAGGGCCGCGCTGTCGCTTTCGTTCAGGCTGGCCGTCGGCTCGTCGAGGATCAAGAGCTTGACGTCCTTGCACAGCGCCTTGGCGATTTCGATCAGCTGCTGCTTGCCCACGCCCAGGTTGGTGATCAGGGTGTCAGGGGACTCTTTCAAGCCGACTTTGTGCAGCAGTTCGCGCGTCTTCGCTTGCGCGTATTCCCAGTCGATGACGCCCATGCTGGACGGTTCGTTGCCGAGGAAGATATTCTCGGCGATCGACAGCTGGGGCACCAGCGCCAGTTCCTGGTGGATGATGATGATGCCGATTTCTTCGCTGTCCTTGATGCCGCGGAAGTGCCGCGTCTGGCCCAGGTAATCGATGTCGCCCGTATAGCTGCCATGGCCGTAGACGCCACTGAGCACTTTCATCAGGGTCGATTTGCCGGCGCCGTTTTCGCCGACGATGGCGTGGATCTCGCCGCTGCGTACCCGCAGGTTGACATTGTCGAGCGCAACGACGCCCGGGAATGTTTTGCGTATCCCGCGCATTTCCAGGATAGTGTTCGTCATATAACCTCTCTGGCACGGCCGCGCTGGTCGGCATCGGTCGTGCGGCAGTCTTGTTCTTGATAGTGCGTGAAGCGAAAGGCCCGGCAGGGCCGGGCCTTCAGTACCTTGGATGCTTATTTCACTTGCGCTTCCGTGTAGTAGCCGCTGCCGGTGACGAGCACCTGCTTCCAGTTCGCCTTGTCGACGGTGACCGGTTTCAACAGGTAGGACGGCACGACTTTCACGCCGTTGTTATAGGTTTTCGTATCGTTGACGGTCGGCGTCTTGCCGCTCATCATCGCGTCGACCATGTTGGCCGTGACCTTGGCCAGTTCGCGCGTGTCCTTGAACACGGTCGATGCCTGTTCGCCGCGGATGATCGATTTCACCGACGGGATTTCCGCATCCTGGCCCGTCACCACCGGGAACGGCTGCTTCGGCGTGCCGTAGCCGACGCCCTTGAGCGAGGACAGGATGCCGATGCTCAAGCCGTCATATGGCGACAGCACGGCGTCGACGCGGGCATTGCCGTAGTAGGCGCTGAGCAGGTTGTCCATGCGCGCTTGCGCCACGGCGCCGTCCCAGCGCAGGGTGGCGACCTTTTCCATGCCCATCTGCTTCGAGCGCACCACCAGCTTGCCGCTGTCGATGTACGGTTTCAGCACCGACAGCGCGCCGTTGTAGAAGAAGTGCGCGTTGTTGTCGTCGGCCGAGCCGCCGAACAGTTCGATATTGAACGGGCCCTTGCCTTCCTTGAGTTTCAGCGCCGATTCGATGTAGCCCGCTTGCAGCACGCCGACCTGGAAGTTGTCGAAGGTGGCGTAGTAATCGATGTTTTTCGTGCCGCGGATCAAACGGTCATACGAGATGACCTTGATGCCCTTGTCGGCCGCTTTTTGCAGCACGTTCGACAGGGTGGTGCCGTCGATGGCGGCGATCACCAGCACCTTGGCGCCCTTGGTGATCATGTTTTCCACCTGCGCCAGCTGGTTCGGGATATCGTCGTCGGCAAACTGCAAGTCCGTCTTGTAGCCGCGCTCCTTGAATACCTTGACCATGTTGTCGCCGTCGGCGATCCAGCGCATGGACGATTTGGTCGGCATCGAGATGCCGATCGCGCCCTTGTCTGCGGCGCTTGCCACGGGCATTACCGCCATGCCGGAGATGGCCAGCGCCAGGCTCGCGGTCAGCATTTTCATTGTTGTTTTCATTTCAGGTCTCCACCGTCTTCGATAGTTGAATGTGCCAGGGCCGTCGTCCAGTGGGCGGGCTCCGTGCGAATGGCCGACTGCAGGCCACGGCTGATACTAGTTTGTCCATCCATCCCTCACCAATCACTTTTTTCGCATTGCTGATATCCAAAACGATATCGATGGGTCAATTGATGCAATGCGCCATGGCACGCCTTTCCGCCTGCTGACAGGGCGGAAACGGGGGCTGGGCGGCGGCTTTTTTTGGTGCACTGCAATACCAATAATCATCATTCAATTTGGTGATTTTCGTAATTGCGGCGACACAGGGCGGCGCGCAGAATCGGTCCGAACTTGAACACCGGCCATCCCGTCACGACCTTTTGAAAGCTTGCCATGCAGCCGATTTCCCCCGCTTCTTTGTTGCCCGCCGACCTGGCGCAGGCCCTTCTTGTCGGCCGCATCTGGCGTGACGGCCCGTGCGTCGTCGCCGTGCGCGGCGGCGAAGTGGTCGACATCACGCAGACGGTGGCGACGGTGGCAGAGCTGTTCGAGCGCAGCGATGCGCTCGAGATCGTCCGCCATGCGCCCGGCATCGCGCTCGGTCCCGTGCAGGCGTTGCTGGAGCAGGCGCTGGCCGCGCCGGCCGGTGAGCCGTTTCTGCTGGCGCCGTGCGACCTGCAGGCCGTCAAGGCCTGCGGCGTGACTTTCGCCGTCAGCCTGCTCGAACGGGTGATCGAGGAACAGGCGGGCGGCGACGCGGCGCGCGCGGCGAGCCTGCGCACGGCCCTGCAAATGACATTGGGCGGCGACCTGTCGGCACTGAAGCCTGGCTCGGACGCGGCGCAGCGTTTGAAACAGCAGCTGCAACAACGCGGCGCCTGGTCGCAATACATGGAAGTGGGCATCGGCCCCGATGCGGAAGTGTTTACCAAGGCGCAGCCGATGTCGTCGGTCGGCTGCGGCGCGCAGGTGGGCTTGCTGCCATCGTCCGCCTGGAACAACCCGGAGCCCGAGATCGTCCTGGCCGTCAACAGCCGTGGCGAGGTGCTGGGGGCGACCTTGGGCAACGACGTCAACCTGCGCGACATCGAAGGGCGCAGCGCCCTCTTGCTGGGCAAGGCCAAGGATAACAACGGCTCCTGCGCCATCGGCCCCTTCATCCGCCTGTTCGACGAGCACTTCACGCTCGACACCGTACGCGAGGAGGAAGTGTCGCTCCTGATCGAAGGCGCGGACGACGGCTTTGTGCTCGAAGGCGCCAGCTTCATGCGCGAAATCAGCCGCGACCCGCTTGACCTGGTGCGCCAGACGGCAGGCCAGTACCACCAGTATCCGGACGGTTTCATGCTGTTCCTCGGGACCATGTTCTCGCCCGTAAAGGACCGCGGCGCGCAGGGCGGCGGCTTTACGCACCACCTGGGCGACCGCGTGACGATTGCCAGCGCCTCGCTGGGTGCGCTGGTCAACGAAGTGCAGCGCTGCGATGCGATTGCCCCCTGGACGTTCGGCGTGCGCGCGCTGTACCAGAACCTGGCGCAACGCGGCTTGCTTTGATCCGATTATTTTAAAAAGAGAGACACCATGCAGCATGCAACTTACCCTAGCCTGGCCGGCAAGCGCGTCGTCATCACGGGCGGCGGCACCGGCATCGGCGTAGCCATCGTCGAGGCGTTCGCGCGCCAGGGCGCCCACGTCACCTTTCTCGACATCGCCCGCGAGGCGTCGCTGGCGCTGCAGGAAAAGCTGGCCCACCTGCCGCAGCCGCCCGTTTTCCGCTATTGCGACCTGACGGACCTGGGCGCCCTGGCCGCCACCTTCGCCGAGATCGCACACAGCGCGGGCGCCACGGATATCCTCATCAACAACGCGGCCAATGACGACCGCCACGAACTGCAGGACGTCACGCCCGCCTACTGGGACGAGCGCATGGCCGTCAACCTGCGCCACCAGTATTTCTGCGCCCAGGCCGTGGCGCCGGCCATGCGCGCCAAGGGCAGCGGCGTGATCCTCAACCTGGGCTCGATTTCCTGGCACCTGGCGCAAGCGCGCCTGTCGATCTACATGACGGCCAAAGCCGGCATCGAGGGCTTGACGCGCGGCCTGGCGCGCGACCTGGGCGTCGACGGCATCCGCGTCAACTGCATCATTCCCGGCGCCGTGCGCACGCCGCGCCAGGAAAAGCTGTGGCATACGCCGGAAGCGGAAGCCGTGATCCTGCAGGGCCAATGCCTGCAGCTGCGCGTGGAGCCGGAAGACGTGGCGGCGCTGGCGTTGTTCCTCGCGTCGGACAACGCGGCCAAGTGCGCGGGACGCGAATACTACGTCGACGCAGGCTGGTACGGCGCATGAGCACCGCAGGCAAACCCCAGGCGCGGCGTTTCCGCTCGCAGGACTGGTTCGACAATCCCGACCATATCGACATGACGGCGCTGTACCTCGAACGCTTCATGAACTACGGCATCACGGCCGAGGAGCTGCGTTCGGGCCGGCCCATCATCGGCATTGCGCAAAGCGGCAGCGATATCAGTCCCTGCAACCGCATCCATCTGGAACTGGCCCAGCGCGTGCGCGACGGTATCCGCGATGCGGGCGGCATCCCGATGGAGTTCCCGCTGCACCCGATCTTCGAGAACTGCCGCCGTCCCACGGCCGCGCTGGACCGCAACCTCGCGTATCTGGGCCTGGTGGAAATCCTGCATGGCTACCCGATCGACGCCGTGGTGCTGACGACGGGCTGCGACAAGACCACGCCGGCCCAGCTGATGGCCGCCGCCACGGTGGACATTCCCGCCATCGTGCTGTCGGGCGGTCCCATGCTCGACGGCTGGATGGACGGCGAACTGGTGGGTTCCGGCGCCGCCATCTGGAAGGGCCGCCGCCAGCTGTCCGCCGGCCTGATCGACAACGACAAATTCCTGCGAATCGCCGCCGCCTCTGCGCCGTCGGCCGGCCATTGCAACACCATGGGCACGGCATCGACCATGAATGCGCTGGCCGAGGCGCTGGGCATGTCGCTGACGGGCTGCTCGGCCATCCCCGCGCCATACCGCGAGCGGGGCCAGATCGCCTATGAAACGGGGCGCCGCATCGTCGGCATGGCGCAGGACGACGTGCGCCCGTCGAGCATTCTCACGCGCGCAGCGTTTTTGGACGCCATCATCGTCAACGCGGCCATCGGCGGCTCCACCAACGCCCAGCCGCACCTGATGGCCATGGCGCGCCATGCGGGCGTGGAACTGCACTCGAGCGACTGGATGGAACACGGTTACGACGTGCCGCTGCTGCTCAACATGCAGCCGGCCGGGAAGTATCTGGGCGAGCGCTTCCACCGCGCCGGCGGCGTGCCGGCCGTGATGTGGGAGTTGCAGCAGGCGGGCTTGCTGCACGCGGACCGGTTGACGGTCACGGGCCAGAGCATGGCGGCGAACTTGGCCGGACGCGAAAGTACTGATCGCGAGATGATCCGCCCGTTTGCCGCGCCGCTGAAGGAAAAGGCCGGTTTCATGGCCTTGCAGGGCAACCTGTTCGACTTCGCCATCATGAAGACCAGCGTGATTTCGCCCGCTTTCCGCGAGCGCTACTTGTCGCGTCCCGGCAGCGAAGGCGTGTTCGAGGCGCGCGCCATCGTCTTTGACGGTTCAAGCGACTATCACGCGCGCATCAACGACCCTGCGCTCAACATCGACGACAGCTGCATGCTGGTCATGCGCGGCGCAGGTCCCGTGGGCTGGCCCGGTTCGGCCGAAGTGGTCAACATGCAGCCGCCCGACGCCTTGCTCAAGGCCGGCATTTTGAACCTGCCGACCCTGGGCGACGGGCGCCAGTCGGGTACGTCGGACAGTCCTTCGATCCTGAACGCGTCGCCGGAAAGCGCCGTGGGCGGCGGTCTGGCGCTGCTGCGCACGGGCGACATCATCCGCGTGGACTTGACCGCGGGCCAGTGCGACATGCTGGTCGATGGCGCTGAACTGGCGCGCCGCGCCAAAGAGCTGCCGCCGCCCGTCAACGACAGCGCCACGCCGTGGCAGGAAATCTACCGCGCCAGCGTGGGCCAGCTGGAAACGGGCGCCTGCATGGAGCTGGCGCTGAAATACCGCGCCGTGGGCCAGACCCTGCCACGCCACAACCATTAGCAGGCAGGTCGCGGTAGGTCGGGTTAGCGCTCCGCGCGTGACCCGACACCACCACAGACATAAAAATTTTCAGCAGTACCCGCAGTTAAAAAACGTTGTTAATAAAATCCACAAGGAGACACACAATGAACAAGATCATCAGTGCAGCCATCATGACCGCCATGCTGGCATTGAGCAGCAGCGCCGCCCTGGCCGATGCGAAAAACCCGAAAATCGGCTTTTCCATCGACGATTTGCGCGTGGAGCGCTGGACGCGCGACCGCGATTTCTTCATCGCCGCCGCCGAAAAGCAGGGCGCCAAGGTCTTCGTGCAATCGGCCGACGCCAGCGAACAGCGCCAGATTTCGCAGATCGAAAACCTGATCTCGCGCGGCGTGGACGTACTGGTGATCGTGCCGTTCAACGCCACAGTCCTCAACAACACCGTCAAGGAAGCGAAAAAGGCCGGCATCAAGGTGCTGTCGTATGACCGCCTGATCCTGAACGCCGATATCGACGCGTATATCTCGTTCGACAATGAGAAAGTGGGCGAGATGCAGGCCGAAGGCGTGACCAAGCTGCAGCCGAAGGGTAATTACTACCTGCTGGGCGGCTCGCCGACCGACAACAACGCCAAGATGCTGCGCGAAGGCCAGATGAAGGTATTGAAACCGTTCATCGACAAGGGCGACATCAAGATCGTCGGCCAGCAGTGGGTGAAGGACTGGAGCGCCACCGAAGCGTTGTCCATCGTGGAAAACGCGCTGACGGCCAACGGCAACAAGATCGACGCCATCGTCGCCTCGAACGACGGCACGGCCGGCGGCGCCATCCAGGCCCTGGCCGCGCAAAAACTGGCCGGCAAGGTGCCGGTCTCGGGCCAGGACGCCGATCTGGCGGCCGTGAAACGCGTCATCGCCGGCACGCAGTCGATGACCGTCTACAAACCGTTGAAAACCATCGCCGCCGAAGCGGCCAAGCTGGCCGTGCAACTGGCGCGCAATGAAAAGCCGGCCTACAACTCCAGCTATGACAACGGCCTGAAAAAGGTCAGCACGGTGCTGCTGAAACCAACGCCGCTGACCAAGGCGAATGTGAACATTCTCGTTGACGACGGTTTCTATACCAAGGCGCAGCTGGGTAATTGATTACCCGCTCGATGTCGGCTTACGCGCTGCGCGCTAAGCCGACCTACGATTGCCCGCATCGGCCGTTATCCGACAATCGCCGGCTCCGGAAACGCCGGTGGTGGTGTCGGCCGTCCGCATCGACCGTAGGTCGGATTAGCGGCGCCATGGGCGCCGCGTAATCCGACATTTCCCCCGTATCCGCAACGAGAGTGAGCATGTCCGACTATCTGCTTGAAATGAAAGGCATCGTCAAACAGTTTGGCGGTGTCCGCGCGCTTGACGGCATCGACCTGCAGGTGCGGGCCGGCGAGTGCATCGGCTTGTGCGGCGAGAATGGCGCCGGCAAGTCGACCCTGATGAAGGTGTTGTCCGGCGTGTACCCGCATGGCACCTGGGATGGCGAGATCCTGTGGGATGGCCAGCCCCTGCGTGCGCAATCGATCCGCGACACGGAAGACGCGGGCATCATCATCATCCACCAGGAGCTGATGCTGGTGCCGCAGCTGTCCGTGGCCGAGAATATCTTCATGGGCCGCGAACTGACCCTGCCAGGCGGGCGCATGCACTACGCGGCCATGTACAAGCGCGCCGACGAGCTGCTGCGCGAACTGAAAATTCCCGAACTGAACGTGGCGCAGCCCGTGATGAATTACGGCGGCGGCCACCAGCAGCTGGTGGAAATCGCCAAGGCGCTCAACAAGAATGCGCGCCTGCTGATCCTCGACGAGCCGTCGTCGTCGCTGACGGCGTCGGAAATCGCCGTGCTGCTCGATATCCTGCGCGCGTTGAAGGCCAAGGGCGTCACCTGCATCTACATTTCGCACAAGCTCGATGAGGTGGCGGCCATCTGCGACACCATCGTCGTCATCCGCGACGGCAAGCATATCGCCACCACGCCGATGGCGCAGATGAACGTCGAGCGCATCATCGCGCAGATGGTGGGCCGCGAAATGAGCCAGCTGTATCCGCAGCGTGCGCAGCCGGCACCTATCGGCGAAGTGCTGTTCGAGGCGCGCCACGTGAGCTGCATCGATGCCGACAATCCGCAGCGCAAGCGGGTCGACGATGTGTCATTCACCCTGCGCAAGGGTGAGATCCTCGGCATCGCCGGCCTGGTGGGAGCGGGGCGCACGGAGCTCGTCTCGGCCCTGTTCGGCGCCTACCAGGGGCCGTGCCAGGCCGAAGTGTGGCTCGATGGCCGCAAGATCGATACCCGCTCGCCGCAAAAGGCGATTGCCATGGGCCTGGCCATGGTGCCGGAAGACCGCAAGCACCACGGCATCGTGCCCGACCTCGACGTGGGGCAGAACATCACCCTGGCCGTGCTGGAGGAATTCACGCGCGCCACGCGCATCGACGGCGAGGCGGAATTGACGGCCGTGCGCGGCGAGATCGCGAAGCTGGAACTGAAGGCGGCCAGCCCGTCGCTGTCCATCACGAGCCTGTCGGGCGGCAATCAGCAAAAGGCCGTGCTGGCCAAGATGCTGCTGACGCGCCCGCGCGTGCTGATCCTCGACGAGCCCACGCGCGGCGTCGACGTGGGCGCCAAATATGAAATCTACAAATTGATGCTGGCGCTGGCCGACCAGGGCGTGGCCATCATCATGGTCTCGTCGGAGCTGGCCGAAGTGCTGGGCGTGTCCGACCGCGTGCTGGTGATGGGCGAAGGCCGCCTGCGCGGCGATTTTATCAACGATGGCCTGAGCCAGGAAACCGTGCTGGCGGCGGCGCTCGACCAGCGCCCGGCGCCCGCCGCCAACACCGCAAACAAGGAACCCGCAGCATGAAACCGCACAGTATCAAACAGCTGTTCACCCAATACAAGATGCTGGCCCTCCTGATCGCCGTGGCGCTGATCTGGGCCTTCTTTTCGTGGAAGACGGAGGGCAGTTTCCTCACGCCGCGCAACCTGTCGAACCTGCTGCGCCAGATGTCCGTCACCGGCATCCTCGCCTGCGGCATGGTGCTGGTGATTATCGCCGGCGAGATCGACCTGTCGATCGGCTCCTTGCTGGGGCTGCTCGGCGGCATCGCCGCCGTGCTGGACGTCACGCAGCACTGGCCGCTGGCCTTGAACCTGGCGGCCGTACTCGGCTGCGGCCTGGTGATCGGCCTCTTGAATGGCTACCTGACGGCGTACCGGGGCATCCCGTCCTTCATCGTCGGGCTGGGCGGCATGCTCGCGTACCGCGGCATCCTGCTGGGCATCACGGGCGGCATCACGATCGCGCCCGTCTCCGAGCCGATGGTCTACCTGGGGCAGGGCTATCTGCCCGCGGTGCCCGGCATTGTGCTGGGCATCGGCCTGTTCCTGCTGGCCGCCTTCCTGACGTGGCGCGCGCGCGCCAGCCGTGCGCAGCATGGCTTGCCGCAGACGGCGCCCTGGGCCGACGGCTTGCGCCTGGCCGTCATCGGCGCCGTGCTGTATGCCTTCGTGCAAACCCTGAACGGCTATGAAGGCATCCCGCTGCCCGTGCTGTTGCTGCTGGCCTTGCTGGGACTGTTCAGCTACATCACGAGCCAGACCGTGTTCGGCCGCCGCATCTATGCCGTCGGCAGCAATATGGAAGCGACGCGCCTGTCCGGCATCAACGTCAAAGCCGTCAAGCTGTGGATCTTCGGCATCATGGGCCTGATGTGCGCGCTGGCGGGCCTGATCAACACGGGCCGCCTGGCCGCAGGTTCCCCATCGGCCGGCACCTTCAGCGAACTCGATGCGATCGCCGCCTGCTTCATCGGCGGCACCTCGATGCGCGGCGGCTCGGGCACCGTGTACGGCGCCCTGATCGGCGCGCTGGTGATGGCCAGCCTCGATAACGGCATGTCCATGCTGGACGTGGACACCTACTGGCAGATGATCGTGAAAGGCAGTATCCTCACTTTGGCCGTGTGGGTCGATGTCAGCACGCGAGCGGGGCGTAGATAGCCGTGAAACGATCTGGCACGGGAGGAGACACCATGAAGATGCCGACCGCGCACCGGATCGCGCTGCTGTTTAACGGGAATAAAATCTACGACCGCGACATCATCGCGGGCATCGCCGCCTATCTGAACACGACGCGCGTGTCGTGGGACCTGTTCCTGGAAGAGGATTTCCGCTGCCGCCTGCCTGGCATCGAACGCTGGCAGGGCGATGGCATCATCGCCGATTTCGACGATCCCGCCGTCTGCGAAGCGCTGGCGCACAGCCGCCTGCCCGTGGTGGCCGTGGGCGGCTCGTATGCGCGCGCCGAGGATTACCCGGCCGGCATCCCGTATGTGGCGACCGACAATTTCAAAATCGTCAAGCTGGCCTATGAACACCTGGTGGAAGCGGGTTTGACGCGTTTCGCCTGTTTCAGCCTGCCCGAGGCCGACGTCAACCGCTGGGCGCAGGAGCGCGAAACGGCGTTTTGCGCCTTGATGGAGCGCGACCACATGCGCGCCGACGTGTACCGGGGCGTGGCCACCAGCGCGCCGTCGTGGGACGAAGCGGTGGAGCAGCAGATCGCCTGGCTCAACAGCCTGGAAAAACCCGTCGGCATCATCGCCGTCAGCGATGCGCGCGCGCGCCAGCTGCTGCAAGCGTGCATGCACGCGGGGATCGCCGTGCCGGAGCAAGTGGCCCTGATCGGCATCGACAACGACCCGCTGGCGCGCATGCTCACGCGTATTCCCTTGAGTTCCGTCATCCAGGGCACGGAGGAAATGGGCCGCACGGCCGCGCATCTGCTGCATCAGATGTTGAATGGCGCGCGCCTGTCCGGCACGCGCATCCTCGTGCCGCCGGCCGGCCTGAACGTGCTCGCTTCCACGCGCCACCAGCCTTTCCAGCATCCGCAGGTGATGCAGGCGCGCCATTTTATTCGCCAGTACGCCTGCCAGGGCATCAAGACGGAGCAGGTGGCCGATTACGTGGGCGTGTCGCGTTCCTCGCTCGAAGCGCATTTTCGCCATGAACTGGGGCGCAGCGTGCACGACGAAATCCTGCATTTCAAGCTCGATGCGGCCAAGACCCTGCTGGCGCGCGGACCGGGGCAGGTGGCCGAGGTGGCCGTGCGTTGCGGCTTTACCACGGTGCAGTACATGCATGCCGTCTTCAAGCGCGAACTCGGTTGCACGCCGCGCGAATTCCAGCAGCGCAGCCGGCCGCCGCCAGCCCCCGGGCAGGCGCCATGATGCATCTGCTGCGCAATGCGCGCGGCATGCGCGTGGCCATCGATGCGCACGATGCCAGCGTGCGGGCCTGGTGGGCGCCCGACCGCTATGGCCGCCTGGCCGACGTGCTGGGCGCCGCGCCCCCTGCGGCACGCTCGTCCACCGTCTGGCAGTGCGCGCCGCCGGACGACGGCCACTTGCTGCTGCACCTGGCGCACGACGGCCTGTCGGTGCGCCTGGCCTACCGGCTTGACGAGGATGGCAGCTTGCACCTCGACTGCGCCGCCACGGCCGAGACGGTTTCCCGTTTTGCGCTGGCCGCGCCCCTGTTCAATTTGCAGGGCAGCCGCGCGGCCGTGGGCGACCATGTGCTGCGCCTGGCCGCCGACCGCTACTGGCCCGGCGGCCATGCATGCAGCGCTCCGCTCGACGTGGCGGGCAGCGCGTTCGACTTCCGCCAGCCGGCGCCGCTCGCTACACGCCTGGCCTGGCCCGCGCTCGTGCACCTGCCGGGATTCCGGCATGATTTTTACTGGACGGGCAGCGGCCAGCTGCGCGAGGCGGCGCGGGTGGCCGACCCCGCTTCGGGGCGGGTCCTGCGTTTTTCCAGCACCCAGGACAGTTGCCATTTGTATTCCGATGCGCGCTGTTTTTCCCTGCTGGCGCAGGGCATGCAATTGCAGCCGGGACAAGTGAGGCGCTTCAATCTTGCCTACCGTTTGGGCGTGCAGGATATCGATGCGTTTGACATATCCGAACCGGTATCAATGATGTCAAATAAGTGATTGGTCAGATATGCGGGGCAGTTCTACCATGGGGTAGTTTTTCCCTCATTCATTTTTGTCCTGACCGACGCTGCGAACCTGTCCATGAACATACTCACCATCGATGCCGGCACCACCAATACGCGTACCTTGCTGTGGCGCGCAGGCGCCGTCGTCGCCCAGGCGCAGCTGGAAACGGGCGTGCGCAATACCGCCATCGATGGCCATAACGGTGCGCTGAAACAGGCGCTGCGCGACACCATCGCCAGCGTGCTGGCCAGCGCCGGCATCGCGTCGTCCGACGTGGACCTGGCGCTGGCCTCGGGCATGATCACCTCGCCCATGGGCGTGCGGGAAGTGCCGCATCTGCCGGCGCCTGCGGGCCTGGCCCAGCTGGCGCAAGGCATGCAGGCGGTGGACTTGCCCGACGTGCTGCCCCAGCCCCTGTGGCTGATTCCCGGCGTGCGCAACCAGCATGGCGCCGTCGGCCTGCATAACGTCGAGGCGATGGACATGATGCGCGGCGAAGAGACGGAAGTCGTCGCGCTGCTCGAGCGCCTGCAGTTGCGGGGCGCGGCGACCCTGATCATGCCCGGCTCGCATACCAAGCTGATCAGCGTGGACGAGCAGCGCCGCATCCTCGGCTGCAGCACCACCATCGCGGGCGAGCTGCTGCAGGCGATCACGCAGCACACCCTGATCAAGCAATCGGTCGATGGCGGTTTTGCGCAGACGCTGGTGCCGAAAATGCTGCTGGCCGGCGCGGCCGCGGCGCAAAAAACGGGGCTGGCGCGCGCCTGCTTCAGCGTGCGCACCCTGGGCCAGTTCAGCGCCATCGAATGCAATGAGCGGGCCAATTTCCTGATGGGCGCCGTCCTCAGCGGCGACCTGCTGGCGCTGCGCAACAGCACCGCCATCCAGATGCGGCCCGACAGCCCGCTCGTCATTACCGGCAAGCCCATGCTGCGCCAGGCGCTCGGGCTGCTGATCGAAGAACACGGATTTTTTTATGGCAAGCGCATCATCGTCGACGACCAGCAGCAAGCTAATCTGGCCGGTCACGGTGCGCTGCTGATCGCCGCCGCGCGCGGCTTGATTTCCCCGCAGGAGACAGTATGAGCAGCAACAAGAACAAGCGTCCCTTGCGTTCGCAATCGTGGTTTGGTGGCGACGACAAGGACAGTTTTATTCACCGCAGCTGGATGAAGAACCAGGGCTATCCCGGCGATGCTTTCGATGGCCGTCCCGTCATCGGCATCTGCAATACCTGGTCCGAGCTGACGCCCTGCAATGGGCATTTCCGCGACCTGGCCGAGATGGTCAAGCGCGGCGTGCTCGAAGCGGGCGGCTTTCCCGTCGAATTTCCCGTGATGTCGCTGGGCGAGACGAATCTGCGCCCGACGGCCATGCTGTTCCGTAACCTGGCCAGCATGGACGTCGAGGAATCGATCCGCGCCAACCCGATCGACGGCGTGGTGCTGCTGACGGGCTGCGACAAGACCACCCCGGCCCTGCTGATGGGCGCGGCCAGCGTGGACTTGCCCACCATCGTGCTGTCGGGCGGCCCCATGCTGAACGGGAATTACCGCGGCAAGCCGATCGGTTCGGGCACGGACGTGTGGAAGTTTTCCGAAGACGTACGGGCCGGGCGCATGACGTCAGCCGAATTCAAGCAGGCCGAATCGTGCATGTCGCGTTCCGCCGGCCACTGCATGACCATGGGCACGGCATCGACCATGGCCAGCATGGTCGAAGCGCTGGGCGTGACCCTGCCCGGCAACGCGGCCATTCCCGCCGTCGATGCGCGCCGCAAGCTGCAGGCGCAGCTGACGGGCCGGCGCATTGTCGACATGGTGCATGAAGACCTGAAACTGTCGCAGATCCTCACGCGCGAAGCGTTTGAAAACGCCATCATGGTCAACGGCGCCATCGGCGGTTCGACCAATGCCGTGATCCATTTGCTGGCCATTGCCGGGCGCATCGGCGTGGACATGCGCCTGGGCGACTGGGACCGCCTGGGCCGCGACATTCCCTGCCTGCTGAACCTGATGCCGTCGGGCCAGTACCTGATGGAAGATTTTTACTATGCGGGCGGCCTGCCCGTGATCATCCGCGACCTGCTGGGCAAATTGCATGGCGAGGCGCTCACCGTCACGGGCGCGACCATGGCCGTCAACGTGGCCGAAGCGGAAAATTTCAATCCCGAGGTGATCACGCCGCTGGCGCAGCCATTCAAGGACGAAGGCGGCATCGCCGTCCTGCACGGCAACCTGGCCCCGCGCGGCGCCGTCATCAAGCCGTCCGCCGCCTCGCCCGAGCTGATGCAGCACCGTGGCCGCGCCGTCGTCTTCAACAGCATCGAGCACTACAAACAGCGCGTCGACGATCCCGCGCTCGATATCGACGCCAGCTGCGTGATGGTGCTGCAAAATTGCGGCCCGCAGGGCTATCCGGGCATGGCCGAAGTGGGCAATATGGGACTGCCGAAAAAACTGCTGGAGCAGGGCGTGCGCGACATGGTGCGCATCTCGGATGCGCGCATGAGCGGCACGGCCTACGGCACGGTGGTGCTGCACGTGGCGCCGGAAGCAGCCGTGGGCGGGCCGCTGGCCCTGGTGCGCGATGGCGACATGATCGAACTGGACGTGGCGGGACGCCGTTTGCACCTGGACGTCGACGAAGCCGAGCTGGCGCGCCGGCGCGCAGAATGGCGCGCCCCCGAACCGGCCATGAAGGGCGGCTACCAGTCCATGTACATCAAGCACGTGACGCAGGCCGACGAAGGCGCGGATCTGGACTTCCTCGTCGGCTGCCGTGGTTCGGCAGTACCACGCGAATCTCACTGAAAGAAGGAATAGACATGGGAACACAGGCGCAATTACTGGTCGATGCGCAAAACTTCCTGGGCGAGGGCGTGCGCTGGTGCGAACGCAGCGGCCGCGTTTTCTGGACGAATATCGAAGGCTGCCAGCTGCATGCGCTGGTGCTGGCCACGGGCGAGCGCCAGAGTTGGGCCATGCCCGAGCGCCTGGCGTGTTTCGCGCTGACGGACAGCGACGAGGTGCTGCTGCTGGGACTGGCCTCCGGGGTGGCGTGGTTTGACGCGCGCAGCGGCGCCGTCACGCGCTTGCACACGGTGGAGGGGGACTTGCCCATGACGCGCCTGAACGACGGCCGCTGCGACCGCCAGGGACGCTTTGTCTTCGGCACGCTCGATGAGCGCCCGTGCCGCGATGCCATCGGCAGCTTTTACCGCCTCAACCTGGACTTGACCCTGGAACGGCTGCCGCTGCCGCAGATCGCCATCTCGAACAGCATCTGCTTCAGCGTCGACGGCACGGCCATGTATTTCTGCGACTCGATGAAGAGGGCGATCTACCGCTGGGACGATTACCTGGGCGGCGACGCGAGCCGGGTGCGCGTGTTTGCCGTGCTCGACCCGGGACCGGGGGCCGCCGATGGCGCCACCATCGATGCGGATGACTACCTGTGGAGCGCGCAGTGGGGCGCGGGCAGGGTCTTGCGCTTCGCGCCGGACGGCAGCGTCGAGCGCAAGATCAGCCTGCCCGTCTCGCAGCCCAGCTGCGTGAGCCTGGGCGGCCCGCGCTACGACGAATTGTTCGTCACGACGGCGCAGGAGAATTTGACCCCGGCCCAGCTGGCGGGCGAACCGCTGGCTGGCGGATTGTTTCATGCGCGCCAGGTGGGCGTGCGCGGTTTGCCGGAAGTGCGCTTTGGCGCCCTGCCGGCCTGACAGGAGAGAGCATATGCAAAAACACACGGTTTTCAATGGCATCCTCGAACGGGGCATGGTCGGCATCGTGCGCGCCGACTCGCCCGATGCTGCGCTGCAGATCGCCGAGGCGTGCATCGCCGGCGGCATCACGGCGCTGGAAGTGGCGTTCACCACGCCCGACACCCTGGGCGTGCTGCGCACCTTGCGTGAACGCCATGGCCCTGACGTGCTGCTGGGCGCGGGCACCGTGCTCGATACGGAGACGGCGCGCGCCGCCATCCTGGCCGGCGCCCAGTTCATCATTTCGCCCAGCGTCAACGTGGACACCATCGCGCTGTGCCAGCGCTACCAGGTGCTGTCCATGCCGGGCGCGATGACGCCGACGGAAATCGTCACGGCCCTGCAGGCGGGCGCCGACATCGTCAAGGTCTTCCCCGCCGAGATGTTCGGCCCCGCCTACATCAAGGCCCTGCGCGCGCCCCTGCCGCAAGCGCCATTGATGCCGACGGGCGGCGTGACGGTGGAGAACCTCAATGAATGGTTTGCCAGCGGCGCCGTGGCCGTGGGCATCGGCAGCAGCCTCAGTGGCCCGGGCGCGACGGGCGATTACGCGGCCGTGACGGCGCGCGCGCAGGCTTTTGTCGCGCAGATGGCGGCCGTGCGTGCGGCTAAGTCTTCTGGCTAGCTCCCGGCGGGACGGGAATCTGCTACGCTAGGCGGGCAATGTCGCACGCTTAACCACGACCCGAATATGCCCAACATCGCCCGCATCCTGCAAGACAGCCGCATCATCGCCATCGTCGGCATGTCCGACAAGCCCGAACGCGCCAGCCATGAAGTGGCCGACTACCTGCTGCGCCATGGCTACCGCGTGCTGCCCGTCAATCCGGCCCTGGCCGGGCGCGATGTGCTGGGGCAGCGCGCCTACGCCAACCTGACGGAGGCGGCGGCTGCCGTCGCGCCGGCGCGCATCGACATCGTCGACTGCTTCCGCAAATCCGAAGACATCGTGCCCATCGCC
This sequence comes from Janthinobacterium sp. EB271-G4-3-2, assembly GCF_020858035.1. Taxonomy (NCBI): domain Bacteria; kingdom Pseudomonadati; phylum Pseudomonadota; class Betaproteobacteria; order Burkholderiales; family Oxalobacteraceae; genus Janthinobacterium; species Janthinobacterium sp. EB271-G4-3-2. The sequence goes on from NZ_JACYMG010000004.1 coordinate 190,428, forward strand.
GAGGAGGCTATCGCCGTCAAGGCGGGCTGTCTGTGGCTGCAGCTCGACATCGTCAACGAGCAGGCGGCGCAGCTGGCGCGGGCGGCGGGCCTGGACGTGGTGATGGATCACTGTACAAAAATCGAGCACCGCAAGCTGGCGGTGGCGGCATGAAGGCGCGCACCCAATTTCGCGCCGGCAAGGGCTTCGAGCTGAACGAGGAATTCGCCGGCATGCGCCTGCTGGGCGCCGCCACCAAGGCGGCCAATAAAAAACTGACTCCCGCCCAGTGCAAGGCCATGGACCGGGAGGAAACCGTGGCGCTGACGGCGCAGATCGCCGAATGCCAGAGCATGCTGTATGCGCAGCACAAAAAGAAGGTGCTGCTGGTCCTGCAGGGCATGGATACGTCGGGCAAGGATGGCACGGTCAAGGCCATCTTCAGCAACATCAACCCGATGGGCATCCGTGCCATCGCGTTCAAGGGGCCCACCGATATCGAACTGGCGCACGATTACCTGTGGCGCGTGCACCAGCACGTGCCCGTGAAGGGCGAGATCGCCATCTTCAACCGCAGCCATTACGAAGATGTGCTGATCACGCGCGTGCAGGACATGATCGACAAGGCCGAATGCCAGCGCCGCTACGCGCAGATCCGCGATTTCGAGCGCATGCTGAGCGAAACGGGCACCGTCATCCTGAAAATCTTCCTGCACATCTCGAAGGACGAGCAACGGGGACGGCTGCAGGAGCGGCTCGATGATCCCGACCGCCAGTGGAAGTTTGACCCCAACGATATCGCCCAGCGCAAGAAGTGGGATGGCTACCAGCGCGCCTATGAAACGGCGATCCGCGAGACGGATGCCGATCACGCGCCGTGGTATGTGGTGCCATCGAACTCCAAGACCCAGCGCAATCTGGTGGTCGCGTCCCTGCTGCTGGAAACCCTGCAGGGCATGAAGCTGGAATACCCGGCGCCGGACCCGAAACTGTCGTCTTTCAAGGTCGAGTAAATCCGTTCCGCGCCTGCGGAATCGGCCGCGCTGTGGCATAGTATCCCTCGTCGATAATTCAAACCAGACCGGAGATCCATATGCTGCAGTTGAAAGATTCTACCTTGTTGCGTCACCAGGCTTACGTGAATGGAGCCTGGATCGATGCCGATGGTGGCCAGACGATTAACGTGAACAATCCCGCCACGGGCGAGCATATCGGCACGGTGCCCCTGATGGGCGCAGCCGAGACGCGCCGCGCCATCGAGGCGGCCAATGCCGCCTGGCCCGCCTGGCGCAAGAAGACGGCCAAGGAGCGCGCGGCCGTGCTGCGCCGCTGGCATGACCTGATCCTGGAAAACGCCGATGACCTGGCGCTGATCATGACCACCGAGCAGGGCAAGCCCCTGCCGGAAGCGAAGGGCGAAGTGCAGTTCGGCGCCTCGTTCATCGAGTGGTTCGCGGAAGAAGGCAAGCGCGTCGCGGGCGATACCCTGCAATCGCCGTGGCCGGACCGCCGCCTGGTTGTCACCAAGGAGCCGATCGGCGTGTGCGCCGCCATCACGCCGTGGAACTTCCCCGCCGCCATGATCACCCGCAAGGTCGGCCCGGCCCTGGCCGCCGGCTGTCCGATGGTATTGAAACCGGCGGAAGCAACGCCGTTTTCCGCGCTGGCGCTGGCCGTGCTGGCCGAGCGCGCGGGCGTGCCTGCCGGCGTGTTCAGCATCGTCACGGGTGCGCCGAAAGACATCGGCGGCGAAATGACGTCGAACCCCATCGTGCGCAAGCTGACGTTTACGGGTTCGACCCAGGTGGGCCGTTTGCTGGCCGAGCAGTGCGCGCCGACGATCAAGAAACTGTCGCTGGAACTGGGCGGCAATGCGCCGTTCATCGTCTTCGACGACGCCGACCTGGACGCGGCAGTGGAAGGCGCCATCGCCTCGAAATACCGCAACGCGGGCCAGACCTGCGTCTGCGCCAACCGCTTGTACGTGCAGGACAGCGTATATGACGCGTTTGCCGACAAGCTGGTGGCGGCAGTGGCCAAGCTGAAGGTGGGCAATGGCATCGAGGCCGGTGTCACGCAAGGCCCGCTGATCGACGCCAAGGCCGTGGCCAAGGTGGAAGAACACGTGGCCGACGCGCTGGGCAAGGGTGGGCGCCTGCTGGCTGGCGGCAAGCGCCATGCGCTGGGCAACGGCTTCTTCGAGCCGACCATCATCGCCGACGTGACGAACGACATGCGCGTGGCCACCGAGGAAACCTTCGGCCCGCTGGCGCCCCTGTTCCGCTTCAAGACGGACGATGAAGTGATCGCCCTGGCCAACAACACGGAGTTCGGCCTGGCCGCCTACTTCTATTCGCGCGACATCGGCCGCATCTGGCGAGTGGCCGAAGGCCTGGAAACGGGCATGGTTGGCGTCAACACGGGCCTGATCTCGAACGAGATCGCCCCCTTCGGCGGCGTCAAGCAATCGGGCCTGGGCCGTGAAGGGTCGACCTACGGTATCGAAGACTATCTCGTTATCAAATACATCTGCATGGGCGGGATCTAAGGCCGCTTAACGCGAGCCGCGGCGCGCGGCGAGGCGGTCCAGCATGCCCTTGACCGCTTCCATCTGCGTGCCGCTCTTGCGGTAGAAATCCGGGTCGATCGGATTGATGCTGGTGTAGCCCCAGAAATCCCAGCATCCCTTCGGGTTGTACGGGTAGACGGGGCTCGGTTCGGCTTGCGGATACAGCACGATGATCTTGTTGGCGTCCGCCACCTGGTTGTAGCCGGTGCTCGTATAGAAACGGTCGCCGATGGCCTGCGTCGTTTGCAGGCAGCCGTGGAATACCACGTGCACGCGGCAGCTCTCGCTGTTGCAGGCTTTCGGGATGTAGGCGTAGCCCGTATTGTTCATGCTCGAGTACGCGTTTTGGATGAAGCTGCGCTGGTTGAAGGCGATCAGCTTGCCCGTCAGGGTGGTCGCCGACGGCTGCAGGTCCGGGTACAGGTGCTGCAGGATGTCGCGTGCCTGCACATAGTCGCAGTCGTTGATGAACGGCGACTCCGTCACGGCGCAAGGCTTGTCCTGATTGCTGTCGGTCAGGATCGCGTGGCCCGCGCCTAGCGTGTCGACGAAGCGGATCTGCGCCGCCGGCGTACCGGCCAGTTGATAGAATTTCCCCACCTGCTCCACCACCGGCCGCGTCACGGTCTGGTCTTTCGTTCCGCTGAACAGATACACGCGCTGGCGTTTCAGGTTGGCCGTGTCGTCGATGAGACGCTCGCGCGCAAAATCGTTCGCCGCGCGCAGCAATTCGCTGGCGACGGGCGGCGCCACCTGCGCGCTGCCGGGATTCATGCAGGTGCTCAAGGCATTCGTCAGGTAGGGAATGTAGGGGAAGCGGCCCGGCTGGCCCGAGCAGAAATACGGGCCGCCCGCGATGATGCCGGCGCCGGCCACCGTGGCCGAGTAGGCGACGGCAAACTGCGCCGCCATGAAGCCGCCCGAGGACAGGCCGGACACGGTGGTCTGGCTCAGGTCAGCCTGGTAGGCGGGCAGGGCGGGCGCGTCCTTGGTCGCGGCGGGCTTGGCGGGCTTGGCCGTCGTGGCGGCGTGCGCGCCGCCTGGCGCCAGGATGAGCAGGCTGGCGGCCAGCAGGGCGGTGGGTAGTGCGGTCAGGTGCGGAAAGGGCATGGCAACTCCACAAGGCAGGGAAAGGGACAGGAAGGCCGAGCATAGGTAAAAAAGCTGTGGGCTGGGCAAGTACTGCACGGTCGTTGATGTCGCTCAAGCCATCGCTGTTGTTGCCCGTCTTGTACGCGTGCGCGGCGTTTGACATAGAATGGTTTTTTCCGTTCAACCATGGTGCCCTTCATGTCCAAGACCCTTGCCCAGCTGTTTGCACTGACCACCCTTGCCGCCGGCGCCGGCCTGGCCATGCCGGCCCATGCCGCCGACGCTGCCCCTGCTGCCGCCGCCGCGCCAGCCGCCTGTCCGGCCATCCTCAAGCAGACTTTCAACCGCCTGCAGGATGAAGCGCCGCAAAACCTGTGCCAGTACGCAGGCAAGGTCGTGCTGGTGGTCAATACGGCCAGTTATTGCGGCTTTACCAATCAATACGAAGGGCTCGAGGCGCTGTACGCCAAGTACGGCAGCAAGGGCCTGGTGGTGCTGGGCTTCCCGTCGAACGATTTCGGCAAGCAGGAGCCCGGTAACAGCAAGGAAATCGCCGATTTCTGCTACAACACCTATGGCGTGAAGTTCCCCATGTTTTCGAAGTCGGTCGTCTCCGGCCCTGCGCCGAATCCGCTGTACGTGGACCTGATCAAGCAGACGGGCAAGACCCCGGCCTGGAATTTCCACAAATACCTGATCGACCGCCACGGCAAAGTGGTGGAAAGCTTCCCCAGCAAGGTGACGCCGGACGACAAGAAACTCGTTGGCGCGGTGGAAAAAGCGCTGGCGCTGTAAGTTGCCGGCACACAAGCAGGCTTGAACGCCTGCTTTTTTTTAATGCCGCGCTTGTCGTCTTGCCATCATTGTCCTAAGCTGGTTGTTCGCGTTTGTCACAACAAAGGAGAACATCATGGCGTATGTCGATGGATTTGTCGTGCCCGTACCGAAAGCCAAGCTCGATGCCTACCTGGCCATGTCGCGCAGTTGCGGCGCCGTGTGGCGCGAGTACGGCGCGCTGGAATTTCGCGAATGCGTGGGCGACGATGTCAAGCCGGGCAAGCTGACCTCGTTCCCGCAGGCGGTGGACTTGCAGGATGGCGAAGTGGTGGTGTTTTCCTGGATCGTGTATGAGTCGCGCGCCAAGCGCGATGAAATCAACGACAAGGTCATGAAAGACCCGCGCCTGGCCGAGATGATGGACCCGGAAAAATTACCGTTTGATGGCAAGCGGATGATCTACGGCGGCTACGAGATGCAGGTTGATCTCTAGCGGCTGAAACAGTCCATGGCGGCGTTGCAATGCCTCGTCGTGCAGTTCGCACTGCCTTCGGCAATGCGCCTTGCCCTGAACGGTTTCAGGAGTCCATGGCGGCGTTGCAATGCCTCGTCGTGCAGTTGCACTGCCTTCGGCAATGCGCCTTGCCCTGAACTGTTTCAGGAGTCCATGGCGGCGTTGCAATGCCTCGTCGTGCAAGTTGCACTGCCTTCGGCAATGCGCCTTGCCCTGAACGGTTTCAGGCGCTAGCGATAATATGTGCCGGCATCGCCCCGCGCAGCGCATTGCACACGACGATTGCTTCGGCCCGCGCCAGCATGGCGCGCGTGATGATGGTTTCCTGCGCGTTCCAAGCAGGATCGGCCAGCATGGCCGCGCGCTGTACGCCGGGCAGCAGGCCGCAGGACAGGGGCGGCGTGTGCCAGCGGCCGTCCAGCTGCACGAAGACGTTGCTGCGCCCGCCCTCCGTCAGCTCGCCCCGTTCATTAAAGAACAGCATGTCGAAGCCGCCTTGCGCCTCGGCCGCGCGCCAGGCCGCGTCATAGCGCGCGCGCACGCTGCTCTTGTGGCGCAGGAACAGGTCGCCGGCCGTCGTTGTATCGGGCGCCAGCATGACGTTGACCGTCCCCGGCAAGGCGCTGAGCGCGCCGCTTTGCGTCGTCAACTGGCCATCCTGGCGCAGCGCCAGGCGCAGGCGGAAAGGGACATCGTCGGGGCGTGCCGCGCAGGCCGCCTGCAGCGCGGCGCGGGCAGCGTTGGCATCCCAGGCAAAACCGAAGTAGGCGCTGGAGGCGGCCAGGCGCGCCAAGTGGCGCTCCTGCTGGCGGCAGCCATGGTCGCGGCTCGCGTGCAGGGTCTCGAACAGTTCGAAGTCGTTGCTCAGGCCCGTCAGGAAGCGGGCCTTGAGCTGGCATTCCGCAAATTCCTCGTGCGGGTCGCTGTCCAGGACGATGCCGGCGCCCACGCCCATCTCGCCGCGCCGGATGCCGTCAGGGCCCGCCGGCTGCAAGGCCAGGGTGCGTATCGGCACGGACATGCAAAAGTTGCCGACGGCCTGAGCGGAAGATGGCGGATCGAACCAGCCGATGGCGCCCGTGTAGATGCCGCGTGGCGCCGGTTCCAGTTCGGCGATGATTTCCATGGTGCGGCGTTTCGGCGCGCCCGTGATCGAGCCGCACGGATACAAGGCCTGGAAGATGTCGGTTAGCGTTGCGTCGTCGCGCAGGCGCGCCTGCACGGTGGACGTCATCTGCAGCACGCTGCTGTAGCGCGTCACCTCGAACAAGGCCGGCACCTTGACGGAGCCCGTGACGGCGATGCGGCCGATGTCGTTGCGCAGCAGGTCGACGATCATCAGGTTTTCCGCGCGGTTCTTCGGGTCGTTGGCCAGGGCGATGGCGCGGCGCGCGTTTTCTGCCATTTGCTCAGGCGGGGCGGCCGGCGCCGTGCCTTTCATGGGACGCGCCGTCAGCTCGCCCTGCGCGTGGCGCACGAACAGCTCCGGCGACAGCGACAGCAGGGCGCCGCCATCGGGCAGCATCACCAGCGCGCCATACGGTACGGGCTGGCGCGCGCGCAGCCGCGCATACAGGGCCAGGGGCGAGCCGAAGGCGTCGAAGCGCAAACGGTATGTGTAGTTGACCTGATAGGTGTCGCCGGCCACGATGTAATCGTCGATGCGGTGCAGCGCGCGCGTGAATTCGGCCTGATCCACGTTCGCGCGGATACCGGCCACGCCGGCCGGCGCGGCGTCCGCGTCGACGCGCGCGTCCAGCCACTGCGCCACCTCGTCCTGCGACAGCTGCGTGCAATGGTCAAAGACGAGCACTTGCGCCAGCGGCGGCGCGCCGGGATCTGCCGCGCGCGGCGGCATGGCCAGCAAGTGCGCGCCCAGCTCGTAGCTGCACACGCTGACGGCGTACTGGCCGCGTTGCAAGGCCTCTTGCAGCCCTTCGAGCAGGGCCGGCCACTGTTGCCCCTCGGTGCACCGCAAGACCGCCGCCAGGCCCGTGTACAGGCGCGAACCGGCGCCGGGTGTGCTGGCGTCGTCGAGCAGGGCGAAGCAGTCGGTATGCATGGGGACAGCCGCGGCGGTGACTTACCCCAGCAGCATGGCGATTTGCAGCGCCGCTTCCTGGGATGGGTTGATCTTGAAACCGCTCTTGGCGTAGCGGTGCCAGCGTCCGATGACGAAGCTGACGATCAGGGTGGCGCGCGCCGCCACTTCGCTTTCCTTGCCATGGCCTTCGGCGGCGGCCACGCGCAAGGCCTGCTTGAGCGCCAGTTCCACGCGGTCGTAGAACTGGTTCATGCGCACTTGCAGGCGCTCGTCCTCATTGACCAGCGCGTCGCCGATCAGTACGCGCGTCATGCCCGGATTGCTGATGGCGAAATTGAGCAGCATGCCGATGATGTCGCGCGTCTGCGTCATGCCGTCGCTGTGCTTTTCCGCGATCTGGTTGATCAGGCCGAAGACGCTCGACTCGATGAATTCGATCAGCCCTTCGAACATTTGCGCCTTGCTGGCGAAATGGCGGTACAGGGCCGCTTCCGATACGGTCAGTCTGGCCGCCAGTGCGGCGGTGGTGATCTTTTCGCCTTTCGGCTGCTCCAGCATTGCGGCGAGGGCCTGAAGAATTTGTAGCCTGCGTTGGCCCGGCGGTGTGCTTGCCATATTTTCTCTTGTCGTTAAAAAAAATGCTGCCTTGATGGGGAGGTCCGTCACCGCCGCTAGCGGTGCGGCTTCCAGTGTCAACCGGAAGCCCAGGAATCCCCTTCAACGCAGACGGTGAAGGCGGCGTGCCAAATGCCGGACAGATTTTACTTTGACATCGACGTAAGCGGGGCGATTTAACGCCTTGGGCAACTTCGCCACGCCGATCGGATCGGCCATTTTCAGGTATTGCGTGATCCAGGCCGTGCGCAGGCCCAGTTTTTTCGCACCCTTGAGGTTGGCCAGCGTATCTTCCACCAGGATGCAGCGGCCAGGGTGGATGTGGTGCTTGCGCATCAGTTTGCGCAGCATCAGGGTCGATGGCTTGGGCCGCAGCTGGCGGTGCACATGCATCGCCTCGATGGCGACGTGGTGTGAAAAGTGCCGGCGCAAGCCCAGGTGGCGCATCACGTCGCTCGAATAGCGCAGCGGCGCGTTGGTGAGTAAAATTTTACGGCCAGGCAGGCGTTTGAGTAAAGCCCCCAGTCCCCGCTCGGCGCGTATCATCGCGCGCAAATCGTCGAAGGCATGCGTCTCGTGCAGAAAATGCGCGGCCTGCACCTGGTGGTGCTTGACCATGCCCAGCAAGGTGGCGCCATAGCGGCGCCAGTAGGCCGCGCGCGCCGCATTGACGACGGCGTCGTCGGCCGGCGTTACGCCGTCGCCCAGTACGCGGGCAATATAGGTATTCATATTGGCCGTGATGGTGGGGAAGATGGCGTGCGAGGCATTGTGCAGCGTGTTGTCGAGGTCAAACAGCCAGACCGGCGACGAGCGGTTAAGATGGGACACAGGCACAGGAGTCTTTGCTAGCGAGAGAAGATGAAAAATTCAACAATCAGGAAAACCATGCGACGCCAGATTATAGTGATGTTTTGCGGATTATTCTTGCTGCCGTTGCAGTCGGCCTTGGCGGAAGCGCCTTCCGTGGCACAAAACCGGGGCGCCCTGTTCAAGGTGCGGGATGCCAGCCACACTCTGTTTTTGTTCGGCACCATCCACGTCGGCGCGCCCGACTTTTATCCGCTCGAGCCGACCGTGACGCAGGCATTGAACGGCGCCGGCGCGCTGGCGCTGGAGATCGATCCCGGCGCCGATCCGCGCAAGGCCGTCAGCGCCGTGCTGAAATACGGCATGGAGGCGCCGGGCAGCAAAGTACCTGCCGACTGCCGCCAGACTTTGGCGCCGCGCCTGGCGCCGCTGTTGCAAAAATACGGCATTCCTGTCGCATCGGTGGCGCCGATGAAGCCGTGGATGCTGGCCAGCGTGCTGGCCATCGGCGAATTTTCCACCTTGGGCTACCGCTCCGACCTGGCCGTCGACAATTACCTGTCGCAGCAAGCCAAGGCGCGCAAGATCCCCGTGGTGGAACTCGAATCGATGGAAGGCCAGATGGCGCTGTTCGGCGCCATGTCGCCACTCGACCAGTGCCGCTTCCTGGAAGACGGCGTGGCCTCGATCGAAGACCAGGAACAAAGCCAGGAAGCGCGCGAGATCGCCGATGCCTGGCGCACGGCCGACGCGGCCGCCTTCGACAAGCTGGCGGCAAAGGCGGCAACAGACCCCTCGTTCGCCGCGCAGTTCGTGCAGAAGGTGTTGCTGGACGGCCGCAACCCAGCCCTGGCCGACGGCATCGCCAACTTGCTTGCGCGCGAAAAGTCCAGCCTGGCCGCCATCGGCGTGCTGCACCTGGTCGGAGCGAAAAGCGTGCCGGATTTATTGCGCAAGAAAGGCCTGAAGGTCGAGCGGATTTATTGAACGGCAGAAGCGATGACGGCAGCTCAGCCGCGCAAAACACGCGGCAGAGTAGATGAAAAGTGTTCAGGGCAAGGCGCCGAGACGAAGACAGTACGCATGTACGGCGATGCGAGGCAACGCAGCCATGGACATTTTTCAGATACGGGGATATAAAGTTGGTGCCCTTGACGTGGATCGAACACGTGGCCTCTCCCTTACCAAGGGAGTGCTCTACCACTGAGCTACAAGGGCATAAAAAATCGGCGCTGGGTGAATTGCGCCGAATTATTTTTTAGTGCGAACGGATCATAGTACCAAAAGCCTGCTCGGTCAACACTTCCAGCAATAATGAGTGTTCGATGCGGCCATCGATGATGTGCACCGTGTTCACGCCGGACTTGGCGGCGTCGAGCGCGGACGAGATCTTCGGCAGCATGCCGCCCGAGATCGTGCCATCGGCGAACATCTCGTCGATTTCGCGCGCCGACAGGTCGGTCACCAGGTTGCCCTGCTTGTCCTGGACGCCGGCGATGTTGGTCATCATGATCAGCTTTTCCGCTTTCAGGATTTCCGCGATCTTGCCCGCTACGACGTCGGCGTTGATGTTGTAGGCCTGGCCATCCTGGCCGAAACCGATAGGCGAGATGATGGGAATGAAGGCATCGTCCTGCAGCGCCTTGACGACGGCCGGATTGATCGCGTCGATCTCGCCGACGAAGCCGATGTCGAGGAATTCGCCCGGATGTTCGCGGTCCGGCATCTGCATCTTGCGTGCGCGGATCAAGCCGCCATCCTTGCCCGTCAGGCCCACGGCCTGGCCGCCGTAATGGTTGATCAGCATGACGATATCCTGCTGCACTTCGCCGCCCAGCACCCACTCCACCACTTCCATGGTTTCTTCATCGGTGATGCGCATGCCTTGCACGAAGGTGCCTTGCTTGCCGATTTTTTTCAGCGCGTTGTCGATCTGCGGTCCGCCGCCGTGCACCACGACCGGGTTCATGCCGACCAGCTTGAGCAGGATGACGTCGCGCGCGAAGCCGTGCTTCAGGCGTTCGTCCGTCATGGCATTGCCACCGTATTTGATGACGATGGTCTTGCCGTGGAAATTGCGGATGTAGGGGAGGGCCTCGGCCAGAATCTGCGCCTTGATTTGCGGCGACACCGCCGTCAAGTCGTCATTCATGTCCAGGTTCAAGTTAGCTAGTTGATTCATGGCGAGTCCGGAAAATAGATTTGTGCGATTTTACAGGGAAGAAGAAAATCTTGGAGGCATTATAGGGCGATCTTGTTGTATTTTCCCTGATGATCCTATAGTCTGGCCCGATATGTCCCCCAGCCAGCCCTTTTACTGCCCGTTACATCTGCGTCCCATCCCGGCGCGGCATGACACACACTTGCCAATTCACACACAGCCATGAGCCAGTGCAGCCTGTGCGGCGCCACTTTCCAGTGCGGCCAGCTTGACCCGGACGCCAAGCAACCGTGCTGGTGCGTGGCCCTGCCGCCCGCCATGCCCGTGCCCGGCGGCGCTGCTGCGGGCTGCTGGTGCCCCGCCTGCCTGCAAGCCCATATCGCCACTTTGACGCCGCCTGCAAAAGTCCCGACAGCGGCCAAATAAGCGCATCGGCATACTTTTTCCTTTGCAAAAGACCTTGCATTTTGTAGGGGAATACGGTCAGACTTCGACCTTCAAGAATTTCTTATAGGAAAGTTATGCGCTTCAGGGATATCAGTATCGGCGTGCGCATCAATGCCGGTTATGCCATGTTGATCGTGCTGATGCTGGTCGTCATCGTTCTCTCCGGCAGCCGCATCTATGCCATCCGCGCCGAGACCGACGATATCCTGCAGCGCGACTGGGTCGCCGCCAAGGCCACCAGCAAGATCCACGGGCTGGCCCGCGAAGCGGCCACGCGCATCGGCAACCTGCCGAACCAGCACGAGCTGGCGCTGCGCCAGGCGAACCAGGCGCGCCTGGAAGCGATCAAGCAAGGCATCGACGAGCAGGTGCGCATCCTCGACGGCCTCGATGCGCGGCCCGAGGAACGGCGCCTGCTGGAACAGATGCACCTGGCGCGCGCCGACTACTATGTGTCGCTCAAGGCGATGTTCGAACTGGTCGAGCGCGGCGAGCATGCCCGCGCCGAGCGGGCCATGCAGACGCAGACCTTGCCCGTGCTGGAAAAAGTGCTGCTGTACGTGGGCCAGCTCGACGACTTGCAGCAGCAGCTGATCCGCGACAGCGCCGCACGGATACGCAACGACATCGACACCTCGCTGCTGCTGATGGGCGGCATCGGCCTGGCGGCCTTGCTGACGGGTCTCGCCTTTGCCTGGTCGGCGCGCTCGATCACGCGTCCGCTGGGCGAGGCGGTGGCGATCGCCACGCGCGTGGCCAATGGCGACCTCAGTTCCGTCATCGAAGTGACGTCGCGCGACGAGACGGGCGAATTGCTGCAGGCGCTCAAGGACATGAGCACCAGCCTGGCCGTCGAGCAGGATCTGCGCCACGCCGTCGAAGTGGCCGAGGATGCGACCAAGATGAAATCGGACTTCCTGGCCAATATGTCGCACGAAATCCGCACGCCGATGAACGGCATCATCGGCATGACCCACCTGGCGCTGCAGACGGAACTGACGTCGACCCAGCGCAACTACCTGGAGAAGGTGGAATCGGCTTCGAAGAACCTGCTGGCCATCATCGACGACATCCTCGATTTCTCGAAGATCGAGGCGGGCAAGATGGCCTTTGAAAAAGTCGATTTCTTCCTCGAGGACGTGCTGGCGCAGATCGCCGACCTGTCCGTGATGCGCGCGCAGGACAAGGGACTCGAACTGCTGTTCGACATCGCCCCCGACGTGCCGAACGCCTTGCAGGGCGATCCGCTGCGCCTGGGCCAGGTGCTGATCAACCTGACCAACAACGCGATCAAATTTACGGAGAAGGGCGAGATCGTCGTCACCATCCGCCTGCAGCAGCTGGAGGAGCATGCGGCTGTCTTGCGCGTGGACGTGCGCGACACGGGCATCGGCCTCACGCCGCCCCAGCGCAGCAAATTGTTCCAGGCCTTTACCCAGGCCGACACCTCGACCACGCGCCACCATGGCGGCACGGGCCTGGGGCTGACCATCAGCAAGCGCCTGGTGGAAATGATGGAAGGCGAAATCGACCTGGTCAGCGAAGCGGGCGTGGGCAGCACCTTTTTCTTCACGGCCCGCTTCGGCCTGGCCGCCGTGCCGCGCGATAATTTGCTATTGCCACAGCAATTCCACGGCCTGCGCGTGCTGGTGGTCGACGACAACCCCAGCGCGCGTGAAATCTTCGTCAGCATGCTGACGGCGCTGGGCTTCGAGGCGCGTGCCGTGTCGGGCGGCGTGCTGGCCATCGGCGCCGTGGCGCAGGCGCGCGCCGAGGGGCGGCCGTACGGGCTGGTGCTGATGGACTGGAAAATGCCGGGCATGAACGGCCTCGATACCCTGGCCGGCATCCGCGCCGATGCCGCCGGCATCGATGCGACGCCGGCCTGCATCATGGTCACGGCCTTCCATCGCGAAGCGCTGCTGGAGGCGGCGCGCCAGCGCGACTTGCCGCTCGACGGCGTATTGAACAAGCCGATCAGCGCCTCGACCCTGCTCGACCAGATTGCGTTCGTGTTTGGCGGCGTGACGGGACAGAGCCGCAAGACGCAGCGCCAGAGCAGCTACCGCGACGACGAGCGCGCCCTGCGCGGCGCCTGGCTGCTGCTGGTCGAGGACAATGAAGTGAACCAGGAAGTGGCGCAGCATATCCTCAACGACGCCGGCATCCGCGTCGACATCGCGGGCAATGGCGCCATCGCGCTGGCGAAGATCGCGGAAAACGCCTATGACGGCGTGCTGATGGATTGCCAGATGCCGGTGATGGACGGTTACCAGGCGACGCGCAAGCTGCGCCAGGATCCCCGTTATTCGAACTTGCCCGTGATCGCCATGACGGCCAACGCCATGGTGGGCGACAAGGAAAAATGCCTGGACGCCGGCATGAACGATTTCATTGCCAAGCCGATCGACGTGGCGCAGCTGTTCGGCACCCTGGCGCGCTGGATCGCGCCGGCCGCGCCGCAGGAAATGGCGGCGGTGGCGGCGCAGCCGGAAGCGGAGCTGCCCGTGATCGCCGGCCTGAAAATGGCGGAAGCCATGCGCCGCGTGGGCGGCAATGCCGCTTTGATGCGAAAATTGCTGGACCGCTTCGTGGAAACCCAGTTCGACGCCATGCAGCGCATCGTTGCCGCCATCGAGAACAACCAGCTGGAAACGGCGATCCGCGAAGCGCATACCCTGAAGGGGCTGGCCGGCAATATCGGCGCCGGCGGCCTGGCCGACAGCGCCGCGCGGGTCGAGCACTTGCTCAGCCTGGGCTCGCACGACGGCTTGCCGCAGGCGCTGGCCGCCTGCACTTTGGCGCTCGACGAGCTGGTGCCGAAGATCGTGCTGGCCATGCAGTCGCGCGGCCATGCGGCCGAGGCGGGCGGCGCGGCGCTGGCGCACGTGGCGCCGGTGGACCGGGCGCGCCTGGAAGCGGGCTTGCGCGAACTGTCGCAGCTGCTGCAGCAGGACGATGCGCAAGCCGTCAAGCACCTCGACGGCATCGGTCCCGTGCTGGTCGCGGCGGGGCAGGCGGAACATGCGCGCCAGTTGAAGCGCATGCTGGGACAATACGATTTCGAAGGCGCGCTGGCGCAGCTGGGCGAAGTGGCCGATGCGCTGGAGCTGACACTGTGAGAAGGATAATGATGCAGAACGAAGGACGGGCATGAGAGCGCCGGCAAGCAAGCCAACCATCCTGGTGGTCGACGACACGCCAGACAATATCGACCTGCTGCGCGCGGTGCTGGAAGACGACTACCGCACCAAGATCGCCGTCAATGGCGAGCGCGCCCTGAAGATCGCCGCCGGCGGCGACCAGCCCGACCTGATCCTGCTCGACATCATGATGCCGGGCATGAGCGGCTACGACGTGTGCCGCGCGCTGAAGGCCGATTCCGCCACGGCCGGCATTCCCGTGATTTTTGTCACGGCCATGAGCGAAGTGGCCGACGAGCAGCTGGGCCTGGCCCTGGGCGCCGTCGACTACATCACCAAGCCGATCTCGGCGCCCATCGTGCTGGCGCGCATCAAGACGCAGCTGGCGATGAAGCAGATGCAGGATTTCCTGCGCGACCAGAACCAGTATCTGGAAACGGAAGTGGAGCGCCGCGTGCAGGAAGTGGCGGCGCTGCAGGACGTCACCATCCACGCCATGGCCTCGCTGGCCGAGACGCGCGACAGCGAGACGGGCAACCATATCCGCCGCACCTCGCACTACCTGAAGGCGCTTGCCGAAAAAGTGCGCGGCTTGCCGCGTTTCCGCGATTTTTTGACGGACAAGAATATCGAACTGCTGTTCAAGACGGCGCCGCTGCACGACATCGGCAAGGTGGGCATCCCCGACCATATCCTGCTCAAGCCGGGGCGTTTCGAGCCGCACGAAATGGCCATCATGAAGACGCACACCACCCTGGGGCGTGACGCCATCCTGGCGGCCGAGCACGAGCTGGGCATCGAAGTCGATTTCCTCAAGTACGCGAAGGAGATCGCCTACAGCCATCATGAAAAATGGGATGGCAGCGGCTACCCGCAAGGGCTGGCTGGCGAAGATATCCCGATTTCGGCGCGCCTGATGGCGCTGGCCGACGTGTACGACGCCCTGATCAGCCGGCGCATCTACAAGCAGGGCATGGACCATGCGCAGGCCGTGCGGATCATCGTCGAGGGACGCGGTTCGCATTTCGACGCCGAGATCGTCGACGCCTTCCTGCAGATCCAGGACCAGTTCATCGCCATCTCCCACCGCTATGCCGACGGCGTATGCGAGATCGCCGACAAGCAGCGGCAGATCGCGCCCTACACCGACGACATCAGCTGACGGTCTTGAAGAAGCGCAGCATCTCGCGGCTCGCGTCCGGGCCTTTGCCGTCCGTATAGCTGCCGTTATCGCTGCCGCCGGACCACGCATGGCCAGCGCCGTGGATGACCCAGTGCTCGCCCAGCGGCGAGCCATCGGCCTGGCTGTGCATGGTGCGCGTATAGCGGTGGCCATTCGGCACGCTGCCGTCGATGGAAGCGGCTTTGGCCGCCTTGCCGCCCGCCTGGCTGCGCACGCCCTGGGCGATCAGCTCATCGCCATTGCGCGGGTTGACGGTGGTGTCGCGGTCGCCGTGAAAGACGATGATGGGCACGCCGCCGGCCGGCGCCTTGCGCTGGGCATTGGGCATGGCGCCGCCCTTCATGGCCGCCAGCGCCGACGGCAAGTCCTGCGCCGAGGCGAAAGGCAGGCCCGAATGCACGCCGACGGCGGCAAACAAATCCGGGTACAAGGTGCCGACGATGACGGCCATGGCGCCGCCCGCCGACAGGCCGGCGACGAACACTTCGCGTTCATTCACAGGATATTCGTCGATCACTTGCCGGGCGATGCCGGCGATCAGCGACGGTTCGCCCTGGTCGCGCTGCTGGTCGATGGCGTTGAACCAGTTCCAGCAGCGCGAACTGTTGGCACCCTGCGTCTGCGCCGGGTAGACGACAAAGCATTCCTTCTCTTCGGCCAGCGCATTCATCTGCGTGCCGGCCGCGAAGTCGTCGGGATTTTGCGTACAGCCGTGCAGCATGACGATCAGCGGCATGGCCTGGCCGTGGTAGCTGCTGGGGATATACAGCTTGTACGAACGCGTACCCGCATGGTTGCGGTACACGCCATCGATGAATTGCGCACCGGCGGGGATTTCCACCGGCGTGGCGGCCGGCGCGTTGAAGCCGGGCGGGTGGAAATTCGGCAGTTCGAAACTGGGCATGTCGAAGCTGTGCTGGCCCAGGCCGGCGGGCACGCCCAGGCGCGCCATGAAATCCTGCGCGAACTCCTGCGCCGCCTGCGCGGGCGTGGGCGGCACCGATGCCGCTTCCGGCGCGGCGTCAGCTTGCGGCTGCCCGGCCCGGGCCTGCGCTGGTGCCTGTGGCGGCGCAGGTGGTGGATTAATGTCGCGCATCGGCTGCGGTGGCGGCGTTTGCGTGGCGGCCGTTTGCGGCGCCAGGCCGGCGGCGGACAGCGCTTGCTGGATCGCTTCGGTGGCGGCGGCGGGGCCGCTGCCCATCAGATTACGGGTTGCGGCGCGCATTTGCGCCAACATGTTGAGAGGTAGTTTCATGACCATCCTTAACGGTGCCGCGTATCGGCCGGGTCATCGCCGCGAACCAATACGCTAGTGAATTCGCCCTGCGAGCGCCGTCTTGACGACGGTGCTGGCGTGCAGGGCACCTAATACGAAAATCGACTCGATGGTGGCCAGTGCCAGTTCCACGGAGACGTCGCTGGCGATGCTGGCCAGTCCAAGCACCTGTATCTGCAGGCGCTGGCCGGCTGCCTGGATCGCTTCCAGGTCGGCGCGCGAGTAATGCTGCATGCCCAATACCAGGCTTTTACGGGCGACGGTTTGTTTCACCACGTCGGCGTGCGTACCCAGTTGGTTGCGTATGGCCGTACGGATCAGATCCGTGCGGTTGGAATAAAATCCCTCCTGGACCAGCAGATCGATCTGCCCCAGGTCGATCAAGCCGAGGTTGATCGTGATTTTCTCGGATTCCCCAATTTTGGGCTTGCTGTCTTGCTTGGCCATATCTCTCCATAAACTCCACGTGGCATCCATTTGCCATCTGTATGGATGGTAGTATAGTTGTGTAATATCCTAAGTCAAGCAGGATCTGGCCTGATCGTGTTGTAGGACGGGCACCCGCAGAGGGAGAATGCAGCGCAAAATAAATTTCCGGAAGATGCGTTTTTGATCATTTTTACCCTGGAAAATATATCCACAGAAATATTGCATGCCGATGCCGCCGACTCGCCGGCGCCGTTTCGCGGCATAATGAAGCCTCCACGTTTACCGATGCCGCTCCATGATGGTCGCTACCCCACCTCCGCCAGCCGTTCCGCTTCCCTTGCCGTCGCCGGTACCGTCGCCCTGCGTCAGCCTGTGCAAGATGAACCGCAACAGCGGCTTGTGCGAAGGCTGTTTGCGTACGCTCGACGAGATCATTGCCTGGAGCAAGGCCGACGACGACTTCAAGCGCGCCGTGTGGGCCGAATTGCCAGGACGCGAATCCCTGCTCGATTTCGAGCCCGACTACTGAGGAAGCCATGCCGCGATCGCCAGCGCTGTTCCCCGATGCCATGCAGGTGTTCGAACGCGGCTGGCTCTCGTCGAACAACATCCTGTTCCTGGGCCGGGACGACACGGCCCTGATCGACAGCGGCTATGTCACGCATGCGCCGCAAACCCTGGCCCTGCTGCGCCATAGCCTTGCCGGCCGTCCGCTGGAACGCCTGTTCAACACCCATCTGCACTCCGACCATTGCGGCGGCAACGCGCTGCTGCAAGAGGAATACGGCTGCCATACGGCCATCCCCGTGTCGGAGGCGGACAAGGTGCGCGCCTGGGATGTCGATGCCCTGAGTTTCCAGGCCACGGGCCAGCAATGCCCGCGCTTCGGCTTTGACGCCACCGTCTCGCCCGGCGACACGTTGACCTTGGCCGACATGCGCTGGCAGGCGCTGGGCGCGCCGGGCCATGACCCGCACTCGCTGATTTTTTACTGCGCCGACGAGGGCATCCTGATCTCCGCCGACGCCCTGTGGGAAAACGGTTTTGGCGTGATCTTCCCCGAACTCGATGGCGGCTCCGGCTTTCTGGAAGCGCGCGCCACCCTGGATCTGATCGCCGGCCTGGACGTGCGCGTGGTGATCCCAGGCCACGGGCGGCCGTTCCAGGATACGGCCGGTGCCCTGCAGCGCGCCTATTCGCGCCTCGATTACCTGTCGTCCGATCCCGTGCGCAATGCGCAGAACGCCGTGAAAGTACTGCTGAAATTCCTGCTGCTGGAACGCCAGCGCATCGCCCTCGCCGACATACCGGCCCTGCTGCGCGGCATGCCCGTCTTCGAAGAGGCCAACCGGCGCTTCCTGCGCCAGGAGGCGGCCGCGCTGGCCGAGTGGGCCGTTTCCCAGTTGATGCGGGCCACGGCGGCGCGCGTCGAGGGTGAGTACTTGCTTAACGAGGGTTGACGCGCAGGCGCGATAAATTCAGCACGATCGTACTTTTTCTGCACTATAATCAACCTCAGTGTGTTTCTCATCCCGATCAACTTTCCAGCGAGTCCGCCATGGCATTGCCTGTTGCGTTGCAAAACCTCTCCTTACCCGTTATCGCTTCGCCGATGTTCATCGCCAGCGGCCCGGCCCTCGTCGCGGCGCAGTGCAAGGCCGGCATCGTCGGTTCCTTCCCGGCCCTGAACGCGCGTCCCGCCGAATTGCTCGACACGTGGCTCACGGAGCTGCAGGCCGAACTGGCCGCCTTCCAGGCCGCCAACCCCGATAAAAAAGTCGGGCCGATCGCCGTCAACCAGATCGTGCACCAGTCGAACGACCGCCTCGCGCACGACGTGGAAGTGTGCGTGAAACACCGGATCCCCATCATCATTTCCTCGCTGCGCGCGCCGCCCAAGGAAATGCTCGACGCCATCCACAGCTATGGCGGCATCGTGCTGCATGACGTGATCTCGATCCGCCACGCGAAAAAGGCGCTGGAAGCCGGTGTCGATGGCTTGATTCTGGTGGCCAGCGGCGCCGGTGGCCACGCGGGCACCCTGTCGCCATTCGCGCTGGTGGGCGAAGTGCGCAAATTCTTCGACGGTCCGCTGGCGCTGTCCGGCTCCATCGCCACGGGCGATGCCGTGCTGGCCGCGCAAGCGATGGGCGCGGACTTTGCCTACATCGGTTCGCGCTGGCTGGCGACCAAGGAATCGAACGTCAGCGACGGCTACCGTGACGCCATCGTGGAGTCTGCCGCGGCGGACATCGTCTACACGAACCTGTTTACTGGCGTGCACGGCAATTACCTGAAAAAATCGATCGAAGCGGCCGGACTCGATCCGGAAGCCTTGCCCGAAGCGGACAAGAGCGCGATGAATTTCGGTTCCGGCAGCGCCAAGGCCTGGCGCGACATCTGGGGCGCGGGCCAGGGCGTGGGCTTGATGGATGACGTGCCGAGCGTGGCAGAGATGGTGGCGCGCCTGAAAGCTGAATACGATGCGGCGCGCGCGCGGTTGAAGCTGTAACGCTGGTGGGTTTGTCGGATTAGCGCGCAGCGCGTAATCCGACAGCACCACAATCACTCCTGCTTCAAATCCTCAGGCTTGATGGCCCACAGGCCCGGCAGGTTGCGCCAGTAGCCGTAGGCATCCATGCCGAAGCCGACGACGAAGCGGTTCGGGATCACCAGGCCGACGATGTCGGCTTGCACGGGCTTTTTCTTGCCGATGGCCTTGTCCGCGAACACGGCCAGGATCACTTCCGAAGCGCCCATGTCCAGCAAGCGCTGCTTGACGTGCGCCAGGGTTTCGCCTTCGTCGAGAATATCGTCGAGCACGATGACGGTGCGGCCCGCTACGTTCGAGCGGGGGATGACTTTCCATACCACTTCGCCACCCTTGTCGTCGTCGCCGTAGCGGCTTACGTGGATGTAATCGAATTCGAGCGGAAAGCTCAGTTGCGGCAGCAGGCTGCCCGTAAACACGACGGCGCCGCCCATCACGCCCAGCACCAGCGGGAACTCTTTCGAGTCCTCGGCGTTGAAGCGCGTGTTAAGCACATCGGCCATGCGCGTGATCGACGCCTGCACGGTGTCTTGGTCGAACAGCAGTTCCGCGTTCTTGATCAGGTCACGGGCACGATTGTGATGAAATTCTTGCATGGACTCTTGCATGGCGATGAATGGGGCTGATGATGAATGCGGGTATTATCCCGCAAACGCCATCCGTGCGCTACGCCTAGCTGTAATCGCGCATGTCGTCGATTATTTTCCCATCCTGCGCCAGGCTGCCCACGGCCACCAGCACCACGTCGCCGCGCAGCTTGGTCAGTTCGCGGATCGAGCCGATGATGGCCTCGGTGCCGCTGGCGTCATGGGGATTATCGACTTCGCAATGCAAAGTCATTTCGTCGTTGGCCATGCGGCCAGACACCACCAGCCGCGCCTTTTTGATCTGCGGGTGGCGGCGCGCGATTTCATGCACCTGCGACGGATGCACGAACATGGCGCGCACCTTGGTCGTCTGGTCGGCGCGTCCCATCCAGCCTTTGATGCGCATATTCGTGCGCCCGCACGGCGACTCAGGCGTATTGACCAGCACGGCCGACAGATCGCCCGTGGCAAAGCGGATCAGCGGGTAGTCGGCATTGAAGACGGTGACGACGACTTCGCCCACTTCGCCCGGCGCGACGGGAATGCCGCTGCCCGGATGGACGATTTCCAGCAGTATGTTTTCGTCGACGACCATGCCCGGATTGAGCTTGCCATTGCTGGCCGTCTCATAGGCGATGCTGCCGATATCGGCCGAGGCATAGGTCTGGAACACGTGCGGCACGCCGTTCGCGGCAAACCAGCTGCGCAGGGATTCGGGCAAGGCTTCGGCGCCCATCACGGCCTTGGTGACGCTGCTGATGTCGGCGCCCATTTCGCGCGCCTTCTCGATGATCAGTTTTAAAAATGACGGTGTGCCGATATACGTATCCGGCTTCAGATCGACCATCGCCTGCACCTGCATTTCCGTCTGGCCGATGCCGGCCGGGATGACGGTGCAGCCGATGCGTGCGGCGCCGCCTTCGACCATGAAGGCGGCCGGCGTGAAGTGATACGAAAAGCAGTTCTGCAGCAAGCCGCCGGCGCGCACGCCGGCCGCATACATGGGCCGCGCGAAGCGCCACCAGTCGGGGCCGCGGCCTTCCGGATCGAAGATGGGGCCTGGCGAGACGAAGACGCGCGACAGGGCGTTCTTCGGCGTCGTGTTCAAGCCGCCGAACGGCAGCGCGTCGTGCTGCAATTGCTTGAGGTCGGACTTGCGCGTGACGGGCAGCTGCGCCAGCGCGGCGCGGCTGGTGATGTCCGCCGCGTTGACGCCATCGAGGATGCGGGCCCAGCCCGGCGCCTGTTGCGCGCGCGCGATCAGCTGCGGCAGGCCGGCCATCAATTCGCGTTCGCGCGCTTCGGGGGCGCGTGCTTCCAGACTGTCGAGCGTATCGGTCATGTTGCGGATTCTCCAATGTCACGTTGCATTTTTTTCGTCAGCCCCGCAAAAATCAGGCTGTATGAGCGGTGCAGCAGGGCGGCCATTTCGTCGTCGTCGAGGGCGTCGGGGCTTGCGACGAGCACCCATTTGGCCCGCGCCAGGTAGGGCGCCGGGCGAAAGCCGGGACGGTCCGTCAGTTCCAGGAAGCGCTCCGCATCGACCTTGAAGCTCATGCCGCGCGTGCTGTGCGCTTCCGCGCCGCATAGCGCGAACAGCTTGCCACCGACAGAAAACGCCAGCACGTTGCTCCATTTGATGTCTTCTGTCGCGCCGGGAAGGCCTCGGCACACTTGCTTCGCCCGTTCCAGGTCCATGACGGCAGCTCCGATATCAGGCCAGCCAGCGCTTGCGGCGGCGGTAGAACTTCATGTCGCGGAAGCTCTTGCGCCCGGCGCTGGACACGCCCAGATAAAACTCTTTGACGTCTTCGTTGCTGGCCAGTTCCTGCGCTTGCCCTTCCATCACGACTCTGCCGTTTTCCAGGATGTAGCCGAAGTCGGCGTAGCGCAGCGCCACGTTGGTGTTCTGTTCGGCCAGCAGGAAAGAGACGTTTTCCTTGTGGTTCAAATCCTTGACGATGCCGAAGATCTCTTCGACGATCTGCGGCGCGATGCCCATCGACGGCTCGTCCAATAAAATCATCGACGGCTTGGCCATCAGCGCGCGGCCGATGGCGCACATCTGCTGTTCTCCGCCCGAGGTGTAGCCGGCCTGGCTGCTGCGCCGCGTTTTCAGGCGCGGAAAGTAGTGGTAGACCTTGTCCAGCGCATCTTTCAGCTCGCCGCGCGACAGGCTGCGCGTGTAGGCGCCCGTCAGCAGGTTTTCCTCGATGGTCAGGTGGCCGAAACAGTGGCGCCCTTCCATCACTTGCGACAGGCCCCGCTTGACCAGTTCATTCGGCGTCAATTGGTCCACGCGCTCGCCCTTGAACTGGACTTCGCCCTTGGTGACGTCGCCGCGCTCGCCGCGCAGCAGGGTCGAGATGGTTTTCAGGGTGGTCGACTTGCCGGCGCCGTTGGCGCCCAGGAGCGCCACGATCTTGCCCTGCGGGACTTGCAGCGACACGCCCTTCAGGACCAGGATCACGTGGTCGTAGATGACTTCGATATTGTTCACCGACAGGTAGGGCGGCGGTGTTTCAGTGGCAGTATGGTTCATGGCTGCTTCGTTTTCATAGGGTGTTGATGCTTGTCGGATTACGCCTTTGGCTAATCCGACCTACGTCGTATCCAGGTAGGTCGGATTAGCGCAACGCGCGTAATCCGACACCACTTTGAGAGCCGCTTACTTCATGCACGCCGGCGTGATCTTTTTCTCTTCGGCGTACTTGCCCGACGATTCCTCGACCAGCTTGCGCACCAGGGCCTTGTCGCCGACGATCCATTTCGGCGTGATGGCGGTCCACTTCTTGCCATCCCACTGCTGCACTTTCACGGCGCCCGAGCCTTCATGGTCGTCGCAGCTGGTTTTCACGGTCGGGAACATGCCCAGCGCGCCCACGGCCTTCTGGCGCGCATCGTCAACGTTCAGGTTTTCCAGGCCCCAGCGCATTTGCTCGCCCGTGATCGGTTTGCCCTTGCCGAATTTTTCCTGCGCCACGCGGATCGCCTCCACCCACAGGATGCCGGCCGTCACGCCACGCATGTGGTAGACGGAGCCGATGCGCGACTGGTCGGACAGGTTGCCCTTGCCGGACGCGTAGAGTTTCTTGCGGATGTCGTCGAGCACGGGGTAGTTGCCCGGCGTATTGAAGGTCATCGCCGTGTAGCCCTTGGCCGCGTCGCCCGATGGAATCGTGTCTTCCTCGGAGCCGGCCCACCAGACGCCCAGCATTTTGTCGCGCGGGAAGCCGTTGCGCTGCGCCGTCTTGATGGCAACGGAGTTCATCACGCCCCAGCCCCACAGGATCACGTGGTCCGGCTTGGCCTGGCGGATTTGCAGCCATTGCGATTGCTGTTCGCTGCCCGGCGGCGCGACGGGAATTTTCACGAGCTCGAAGCCGTACTGTTTCGACAGCGCTTCGAGCACGGGCAGCGGCTCCTTGCCGAAGGCCGAATCGTGGTACAGGTGGACGATCTTCTTGCCTTTCAGCTTGTCCATGCCGCCATCCTTGTCGCCCAGGTACTTGATCATGGCGGCGGCCTGGCTCCAGTAGCTGGAGATCAGCGGATACACATACGGGAAGACCTTGCCGTTGGCGGCGTCCGAGCGGCCGTAGCCGATCATCGTCATGGGGATCTTGTCCTGTGCCACGCGGTCGAGGATGCCGTAGGCGACGCCCGTGGACAGGGTTTCGACCAGGGTGGCGCCGCCCTGCTTGGTTTTCAGGCGCTCATAGCATTCGACGCCGCGCGACGGGTTGTATTCGGTTTCGCATTCTTCCCAGCTGATTTTCACGCCATTGACGCCGCCGGCCTGGTTGACCAGGTTGAAATAATCGATGATGCCGCCGTAGAAACCGGAGCCGCCGGCCGCGTACGGGCCCACGCGATAGGATGGCAGGGCGATGTACTGTTCCTTGTCCTGCGCTTGCGCGCTGCCTGCCATGGTGAGTGCGGCACTGGCGATGGCGGCGGCCAGCATGAGCGATTTGATGTGTTTCATTGTGTGTCTCCTCTTGTTTTATTTGGTATTCAAGTGAACCGACATCGACTGCAAAAACTTAGTGTGGGAAGGGCCAGAGTCTCAACTTTTCCTTCGCGATCTGCCACAGCCTGGCCAGGCCATGCGGCTCGACGATCAGGAAGAAAATGATCAGCGCGCCGAACACCATCAATTCCAGGTTCGAAGCCACGCTGGTCGGCAATGCCAGGCCATGCGCGATGGTGTTCAGGAAGACGGGCAGCAGCACGATGAAGGCCGCGCCGAGGAAGGAACCGAGAATCGAGCCGACGCCGCCGATGATGATCATGAACAGGATGCGGAAGGACAGGTCCAGGTTGTACGCTTCCGGCTCCACCGTGCCCAGGTAGGCATACGCATACAGGGCGCCGGCCACGCCGCAGTAGAACGAGCTGACGGCAAACGCCAGCAGCTTGGTGCGCATCAGTCTGAAACCGATCACTTCGGCCGCCATGTCCATGTCGCGCACGGCCATCCACGAGCGGCCCACGTTCGAGCGGATCATGTTCTTGGCCAGCAGCGCCATGCCGGCGACAATCGCCAGCACCAGCAGGTATTTGCTTTGCGGCGTGTCGAACTGGTAGCCGAGGATGGTCATCTTCTGCACCGTGATCACGCCCGAGGAGCTGTAGTTGGTCAGATACGGAATCTTGGTCAGGCACCAGACGACAAAAAACTGCGTCGCCAGGGTGGAGGCGGCCAAATAAAAGCCGCGGATGCGCAAGGAGGGCAGGCCGAAGGCGATGCCCACCATGGCCGCGCACAGGCCGCCGAGGATGAAGGACACGAGCAGCGGCAAGCCAGGCAGGCGGGCCATGAAGTTATACGAGGCAAAGGCGCCCACGGCCATGAAGGCGGCCGTGCCCAGCGACAGCTGGCCCGCGTAACCGGTCAGGATGTTCAGGCCCAGCGCTGCCAGGGCAAAGATCAGGAAGGGGATCAGGATCGCCGACAGCATGTAGGGCGAGGCGAAATACGGCAGGAGGAAGACGGCGACGAGGAGCGTGGCCGTCAGCGCCAGGCGGTCTTGCCTGATCGGGAAAATCTGGTTGTCAGCCTGGTAGCTGGTCTTGAATTGTCCTGCTTCACGGTAAATCATGGGATGGTCCTTTGCTCGCTGTTTTGGCTGTTGTCGGGTTACGCGCCATGCGCTAACCCGACCTACGGTGCTGTGACGGTGGCGTTATATTCGTCGGATGATTTTCTCGCCGAACAAGCCTTCCGGACGCACCAGCAGGAACAGCAGGGCCAGCACATACGGGAACCAGCCTTCGATGCCGCCGCCCACCATGGGACCGAGGTAGACTTCGGCCAGCTTTTCCGACGCGCCGATGATCAGGCCGCCGACGATGGCACCGGGCACCGACGTAAAGCCGCCGAGGATCAGCACCGGCAGCGCTTTCAAGGCGATGAAGGTGAGGGCGAACTGCACCCCGTTGCGCGCGCCCCACAGCAAGCCGGCCACCATCGCCACCAGGCCCGCCACGCCCCACACGACGGCCCAGATGCGCTGCAGCGGAATACCCACGGCCAGCGCCGCCTGATGGTCGTCGGCGACGGCGCGCAGGGCGCGGCCCACCTTGGTTTTCGAGAAGAGCAAGGCCAGGCAGATCACCAGCAGCGCGCAGATGCCGGCCGCCACCACGTCGAACTGCGAGATGATGATGTTGAAATGGTCCATCAGGAAGGGCATCGGCACGTCTTCGATGGGCAGGTCCAGCTTGTGCACCTGCGAGCCCCACATCAGCTGCGCCAGGCCTTCGATGAAGAAGGTCAGGCCGATGGTGGCCATGAAGAGCGTGATTTCCGGCTGGTTGACGAGGGGGCGCAAGACGACTTTTTCAATCGCCATGCCCAGCACGATCATCGTTACCATCGTCAGCGGGATGGCCAGCCACAGCGACAGGCCGAACTTGTCCATGATGCCGACGCAGGTGAGGGCGGCGAAAAACACCATCGCTCCCTGCGCAAAATTGAACACGCCCGACGCCTTGTAGATCAGGACGAAGCCGATCGCCACCAGCGCGTACATGACGCCCGACAGCAGGCCGCCGATCAGCACTTCAAAGAAAAAATTGATATTCATTGCTATTCCTTGTCTGGAGCTAGTGCGCGACACCCAAATACGCGTTGATGACATCCTGGTTGCTGCGCACCTCGTCAGGCGTGCCGTCGCCGATCTTCTTGCCGTAATCGAGCACCACCACGCGGTCGGAGATATCCATCACCACGCCCATGTCGTGCTCGATCAGCACAATGGTCGTGCCCAGCTGGTCGTTGACGTCGAGGATGAAGCGGCACATGTCCTGCTTTTCTTCCACGTTCATGCCGGCCATCGGTTCATCCAGCAGCAGGATTTCCGGTTCGGCCACCAGCGCGCGGCCCAGCTCCACCCGCTTTTGCAGGCCGTAGGGCAGGCGCCCCACGGGCGTCTTGCGGATGGCCTGGATTTCCAGGAAGTCGATGATCTCCTCGGCCTTCTTGCGATGCTCGATTTCCTCGCGCCGCGCCGGGCCCCAGTACAGGGCTTGCAGCAGGAAATTCGACTTCATTTTGAGGTTACGCCCCGTCATGATGTTGTCGAGTACCGTCATGCCCTTGAACAGGGCGATGTTCTGGAAGGTGCGCGCGATGCCGGACTTGGCGGCCGCGTAGCAATCCATGCCGCGCCGGTGTTCGCTGCGGTAGATGATCTCGCCCTGCTGCGGGCGGTACACGCCATTGATCACGTTCAGCATCGAGCTTTTGCCCGCGCCGTTCGGGCCGATGATGGCGCGGATTTCATGCTGCTTCACGTCGAACGAGATGTCGGTCAGCGCTTTCACGCCGCCGAACGACAGCGAGATATTCTTCAGGTCGAGGATCACGGGGCCCGTCTTGCGGGCCGTGCCGAAATGGGCGTCGGGTTCGTTCATTTGCATCGTGCTGTGCTCCATCATGCGGCCAGGCCCTGGGGCCGGTACGTTTTGCTGTCCCAGATCTGCAGGTCGGCACTGGTCGAACCGGTGCGGCCATCCTCGAATTTCACCTGGGTCTCGATGTATTGCGTTGTCTTGCCCTCATACAGGGCGGAAATGAGCACCGCGTACTTTTCGGCGATGAATTTGCGGCGCACCTTGCGCGTGCGCGTCAGTTCGTCGTCGTCCGGATCGAGTTCCTTGTGCAGCACGAGGAAGCGGTGCACCTGCGTGCGGTCCATCAGCGGGTCGGCCGCCAGCTCCGCGTTGACCTGCTCGATGCAGTCGCGGATCAAGCCATAGGTCTCGGCGCGCGCCGCCAGGTCCGTGTAGCCGGAATAGGCGATGCCGCGCCGCTCGGACCAGTTACCCACCGCCTCGATGTCGATGTTGATGAAGGCGCAGACCTGGTCGCGCGCATGGCCGAAGGCCACCACTTCCTTGATGAAGGGGAAGAACTTGAGCTTGTTTTCGATGTAGTTGGGGGCGAACATGGCGCCGCAATTCATCTTGCCCACGTCGGCCGCGCGGTCGATGATTTTCAGGTGGCCTTCGCTGTCGAACACGCCCGCGTCGCCCGTATGGAAGTAGCCGTGATCGTCGATCACTTCGGCCGTGGCGTCGGGACGCTTGAAGTAGCCGCTCATGGTGGCGGGCGACTTGACCAGCACTTCGCCATTGGCCGCCAGCTTGACTTCCACGCCCGGCGCGGGCAAGCCGACGCTGTCGAACTTGATATTGCCGTCCGGTTGCAGACAGACGTAGGCGCAGGTTTCGGTCGAGCCGTACAGCTGCTTGAGGTTGACGCCGATGGAGCGGTAGAAGCGGAACAGGTCGGGGCCGATGGCGGCGCCGGCCGTGTAGGCGACGCGCACGCGCGACAGTCCCAGCACGTTTTTCAGGGGGCCGTAGACGAGCAGTTCGCCCAGCTTGTAGCTGAGGCGATCCGCCAGCGGCACGGGCTTGCCGTCCAAAATCTGCGCGCCGCAGCGCTTGGCCACGTCCATGAAATGGCTGAACATGTGGCGCTTGATGCTGCTCGCGTCTTCCATGCGTATCATCACGCTGGTGAGCATGTTTTCGAACACGCGCGGCGGCGCAAAGTAGCAGGTGGGGCCGATTTCGCGCATGTCGATCATCACCGTGTCGCCCGATTCGGGGCAGTTGACGGTGAAGCCGGCCACCATGGCCTGCGCCAGCGAGAACAGGCAGTCGCCGACCCACGCCATGGGCAGGTAGGACAGGATGTCTTCATTGTCGGTGAGCTTGTCGAAGGCGACGCCGCCTTCGCCGGCTGCCAGCAGCGCCGTATGGCTCTGGCACACGCCCTTCGGTTTGCCCGTGGTGCCCGAGGTGTACAGGATCACGGCCGAGTCGCTGCCTTGGCCCGCTGCCACGGCGGCGTCGAAAAAGCCCGGATGTTCGCGGTCATAGGCCCGGCCCAGCGTCTGCAGGGCGGCAAAGGACGTCAGCTCCGGCTGGCGGTAATGGCGCATGCCGCGTTCATCGTCATAGGCGATGTGGGCGACGTGCGGATACAGGGCCTTGAGTTCGAGCAGCTTGTCGACCTGCTCCTGGTCTTCGACGATGGCGTAGCGGATTTCCGCATCCTGCAGCACGTAGGCCATGTCGGCGGCCGGCGCGTCCTGGTAGAGTGGCACGGGCACGCCGCCCAGGCTTTGCGCGGCCAGCATGGCCCAGTACAGGCGGGGACGGTTGTCGCCGATGATGGCCAGATTCATGCCGCGCCGGAAGCCGATGGCGGCCAGGCCGCAGGCCAGCGCGCGCACTTCCTCGTTCACCTCGGACCAGGTCCAGGTTTGCCAGATGCCCAGGTGTTTTTCGCGAAATGCGGGCTTGTCGGATCGTACTGTCCCGTGTTGCAATAAGCGCCGCGGAAAAGTCGGCATTGCTGCTGTGGTATTCGTTTGCACCAGTGTCTCCCTGTTGCTTGTCTCAGGCCCCACCTCGTTGGATGGCGCTCTGTGTTTTTTATGTGTAAGGCGTTTGTGCAATGATAGTAGCTTGCGTTAGTTTGCCAAGTTGTCTTTTCGGGGACATTTACCCACTTTTCGATGGTGCATCGCACAATGATCAATCCTGATATCAGCCTCAAGGATGCCGTGCGCGCGGCCCACTGGGCGCAGCTGCTCGACCCCGTGCAAATGGCCCGGGTCGAGGCCGATGTGTTCGAGACTTTCGTGCCGAAAGGCGGCTTTGTCTGCCGCAAGGGCGAGCCGGTGGACAACTGGATCGGCGTCATCAGCGGCATGGTCAAGATGAATAATTTTTCCGCTTCCGGCAAGGCCATGACGTTTACGGGCTTGTCACCGGGCAGCTGGTTTGGCGAAGGCTCGCTGCTCAAGCGCGAGATGCGCAAATACGACACCATCGCCGTGCGCGATACGCGCGTGGCGCGCCTGCCCGCCACCACCTTCCACTGGCTGCTGGAAACGAGCCTGCCATTCACGCGCTTCCTGCTGATGCAGCTCAACGAGCGCCTGGGCCAGTTCATCGGCATGATGGAAAACGAGCGCCTGCTCGACCTGAACACGCGCGTGGCGCGCTGCCTGGCCTCGATGTTCCACTCGCACCTGTACCCGAGCGTGGACACCCTGGTGCAGCTGTCGCAGGAAGAAATCGGCCTGCTGTCCGGTTCCTCGCGCCAGCGCGCCAACCAGGCCTTGCAGGTGCTGGAAAAAAAAGGTTTATTGCGCCTCGATTACGGCGGCATCCGCGTGCTGGACCTGGAAGGCTTGCGCCGCTACGAGGCCGATGATGGAGACTGAGATCTCCAGCCGTGCCGCAGCGCTGCGCGCGCGCCTCGAGGGCGCTGCCGTCGACCATGCGCGTTTCGCGGGGCCGCCGGTCGATTTCAGCGACTGGACACCGGAAGAATTGGGCGCCATCTGGGGTGCGTTGCACCGCGCGGCGCGCTTCGGCCATGACGATATCGCGCGGTTTAATCTGGCTCATACGCTGCTGGAACAGCTGACCGAGGCTGGACTGGCGCCGTTGCTGACCGGTGCCGTGTTCCTCGACGCACTCGACGCGGCCGCTGATTACAACCGGGAATGGGAATACGTCATCGGTTGCCTGGCCTGCCTGCAGGGTGAGGCACCGGCAGGCACGGCGGCGCAGGCGCGGCGCATTCTCGGCGCAACCTCGGGCTGGGCCGAGCGGCCCTACCAGGCCTGGCTGCTGGCGCGCCTTGCCGGCGACGACGCCCCTGCGCAATTTGCGCAGCTGATGGAGGAGCGCCACGCCCGTTATCCGATGCCATTGACCTTGCAGGAATTGGCACTGCTGCCGCAGCTGGCGCAAGCGTCCCTGCTGGCGCTGGCCGGTTCGCCCCATAGCAGCTTCTGGAACCGCAACAGTATCGGCGAGGCGGATCCCGCCGAGGTGCTGGCCGACGATGCGGCGTATGTGGACTTTGCGCGCACGATACTGGAACAGGCGGCGCGCCATATCGCCGCCATCCATGACGGCAGCGTGCCGTATGCGGCCGATGCCGCCTTTGCCACGGCAGACTCGCCGGTGCTGGCGCGCGCCGCGCGGGTCGCCGCCTATCGCGATGATGGATGGTTCCGACCCGTGATCACCGTCTTGCTGCCTTTGGCCTGCGTCGCGCCCGGCGCGGCAAAAAGCGCGCCGTCGCAATCGCTGGCGATGGCGCTGGGCCATGCGGTGGAAACCATCCCCACGCCGGAAAGCTTGCTGGCCCTGCGCACGGCGCTGGCCCAGGTGCGCCATGCGGGCATCCGCAAGAAGCTGGAACGCAATCTGAAACCGGCCGAACGGGCGCTGGCCGAACGGCCCGATATCGCCTGGAGGATCGGCATGCCGGGCCCCATGGGCAAGCGGCGCCAGGCCATGCTGGCGCGCCGCCTGGAAGCGGGCTACGCCAGCGAGGTGTGGTTTGGCCTGGACCAATGGCGCGCCTTGCGCGACGATGCCGATATCGATACGGTGGCGCGCGCGCTGGTCTGGCGCACGGCCGGCGGCCAGGCTTTCATGCTTGATGGCGACGGGGCCATCGATGCGCAGGGGCAGCCAGTGGCATTGCCTGAGCAAGGCGACATCGGCCTGTGGCATCCCCTGCACGGCAGCGGCGAGCAGCGCGCCGCCTGGCAGGCGCTGGTCACGCGGCGGCGCCTGCGCCAGCCGCTGCGCCAGGTGTATCGTGAAATATATGCACCGCCCGGCGACGGCAGTGCCGCATTTGCCGGCTATCAGTTGTCGCTGCCTACCTTGCTGGGACTGGCCCGCCGCGAAGGCTGGCGGCTGGATTACGATGAAGGCTTGTCGCGCCAGTTCGGCGCCTGGCGCGTATTGTTGCGCCTCGGGGGACGCGTGTATCCAGGCGCGGGCGGCGCCTGCACGTCCAACGGGCTGGCGCCCGTGCAGCTGACGCCGATGGCGCCGGTGGCGTATTCGGAAGCGTGCCGCGCGGCGGACCTGCTGGTCAGCGCCAGCGCGCTGGCGCTGCTGGAAGAAGAGCAAAGCGTGCGGCGCGAAGAGCGCCTGTTTTACCTGGCCAACCTGGCACCGGGGCCGATGGCGGGCATGCGGCGCGCCGTGCTGGAACAGGTATTCGCGGACCAGATCGAGGAGGGCCGGATGACGCTCGAAGCGCGCCACCTGATGGTGGGCCGGCATGCGATCCACCTGACCACCGGCAGGGTCACGCAGGATGGCGCCGAGGCGGTGATCGAGGTGGTAGCGAAGGGGAACAAGCTGGGCGCCGTGCCCTGGCTGCCCTACGACGAGGCGCTGCTGGAAAAAATCGTCGCTACCGCCGGGGTGCTGCTGGCGTTGGACTGAGTACAGCCCGGCTGCTAATCGCGGTATCATAGGCGCTTCCCGGTACAGCTCCATTTTCGCTCCCATGCAGACACCAGACCAATCCACTCCCGCCTCCCGTTTGTCGCAGCTGCGCGGCGCCATGCGCGCGCAGCACATCGATGCCCTGATCGTGCCATCGGCCGACCCGCATTTGTCCGAGTACTTGCCGGCGCGCTGGCAGGGCCGCGAGTGGCTGTCGGGCTTTACGGGTTCCGTCGGCACCCTGGTCGTGACGCAGGATGTCGCCGGTGTGTGGACCGATGGCCGTTACTGGGAACAGGCGGAAGACGAGCTGGCCGGCAGCGGCATCGTCCTCAAAAAAATCCCGTCCGGCGCCAGCGTGCTGTATATCGACTGGCTGGGCGAGACCATGCGGCCGGGGCAGACGGTCGCCGTCGACGGCGCCGTGCTGGGCCTGGCCAATGCGCGCCTGCTGCAGCAGGCGCTGGGCGGGCAAGTGACCCTGCGCACGGACACCGACGTGCTGCAAGCCGTCTGGCCCGATCGCCCGGCCATGCCGGCCGCGCCCGTAGTTGAGCATGCGGCCGCGTATCCGTCGCTGTCGCGCACGCAGAAACTGGCGGCCATGCGCGCCGGCATGGCCGCCCACGGCGCCAGCCACCACGTGATTTCCACGCTCGACGACATCGCGTATCTGTTCAACCTGCGTGGCGCCGACGTCAGTTACAACCCCGTTTTCCTCGCGCATGCGCTGGTGGGACCGGAGCGCGCCACCCTGTTCGTCGCCGACGGCAAAGTGCCGGCCGCCCTGCGCGCGACCCTGGAAAGCGAAGGCGTTGACGTGGCCGCGTATGACCGCACGGCGGCCGCGCTGGGCGCCTTGCCGGCCGGCGCCACCTTGCTGCTCGATCCGCGCCGCATCACGTTCGGCACGCGCCAGGCCGTGGCCGAGGGCGTGCGGGTGGTGGAAGCCATCAACCCGACCACCCTGGCCAAGTCGCGCAAGACGGACGGCGAAGCGGCGCATGTGCGCGCCGCCATGGAGCAGGACGGCGCCGCCCTGTGCGAGTTTTTCAGCTGGCTGGACGCCACCCTGGCCGACCCGCGGCGCGCGCCGTTGACGGAAATCGGCGTCGACGAGCACCTGACGGCCGCCCGCGCGCGCCGCGCCGGTTTTGTCAGCCCCAGCTTCGGCACCATCGCCGGCTTCAATGCGCATGGCGCCATCATGCATTACCACGCCCATGCGGGCAGCGAGGCCACCATCGAAGGCGACGGCCTGCTGCTGATCGACTCGGGCGGCCAGTATTGGGGCGGCACCACGGACATCACGCGCGTCGTCCCCGTCGGCACGATCACGGCCGAGCACAAGCGCGATTTCACCCTGGTCCTGCGCAGCATGATCGCCCTGTCGCGCGCGCAGTTCCCGCGCGGCGTGAAGTCGCCCATGCTCGACTCGATTGCCCGCGCACCGCTGTGGGCCGAAGGCATCGACTTTGGCCACGGCACGGGCCATGGCGTGGGCTTTTTCCTCAACGTCCATGAAGGGCCGCAATCGATTTCGCAGTCCGCCATGCCGGAGCCGCAGACGGCCATGGAAGCGGGCATGATCACTTCCATCGAGCCGGGTATTTATCGCCCCGGCCAGTGGGGCATCCGCATCGAGAACCTGGTACTGAACGTACCCGCAGGGACGACGCAGTTTGGCGAATTCCTGCGCTTCGAGACCTTGACCCTGTGTCCGATCGACACGCGCTGCGTGGAACGCTCGCTGTTGCGCGACGACGAGGCGGCCTGGCTCAACGATTATCACGCCACCGTGCGCGCGCGCCTGGCGCCGCACTTGGCCGGCGGTGCGCTGGCGTGGCTGGAACAGCGCACGGGAGCCATCTGATGCGCTCGACCCGCGCCACGTCCGCCATCGAGCGGCTCAAGGAACGCACCGGCAACCGCCTCTACACGATGGCGCGCACGGGCGATGAACTGTTTTTCCTCACGGAAGGTCCCGGCTTGCCGCCCTTGTGCCCGCCGCTGGAACTCGATGCCTTTGTCGCCTTCGTCAATGGCCTGGGACCGCAAAAGGCGCGCCGCGTCAGCAAGCTCGATGTGGCGTTTGAAAAGCAGCTGACGAAAAAGCCCTAAATGCCGACCATCGACTTCCTGCGCGCCTACTGGTCGCCGGCCGAGCTGGCGACGAATGGCGTGATCCTGCTGAACCTGCTCGGTGCGCTGCTGCTGGGTTTGCTGGTGGGCTACGAGCGTTCGTATCACGGGCGCGCGGCGGGCATGCGCACCTACAGCCTGGTCTGCATGGCCTCGGCCGCGCTGACGGTGCTGGGCGGCTATCCGGAGTTCTGGTACGGCGGCCATGGCGCCATCGTCGGCAGCGACCCCACGCGCGTGATCCAGGGCATCGTCACGGGCGTGGGTTTTCTCGGCGCCGGCGTCATCATGCGCGAGGGTTTCAATATCAGCGGCCTGACGACGGCCGCTTCGATCTGGGCTTCGTCCGTGATCGGCATCATGGTCGGCATCGGCTTTTATCTGTCGGCCATGGGCCTGGCCTTTTTGTGCGCGATGGCGATGATTTTTCTGTCAAAATTGGAGAACTGGCTGCCGTCGCGCCACGCGGTGGCCATCACCATGCGCTTCAAGCAGGGGTTCATTCCCCGCGAAGATGCGCTGCGGCGTATGGCCGCCAAGCGCGGCTACGACATCGCCGGCGGCTCGCTGACCATCGGCAGCAACGACGGCATGCAGGAATGGCGCTTTGTCGCCATCGCGCATGGCAAGAACACGGGCGCCAGCCTGTCGGCCATGTCGGCCGAACTGGCCGCCTTCGAAGGCATCGCCGGCTTCCAGCTGTCGCATGCCCGCAATTGATCTGGATGCCGAGAGGATGGACATGGATATGGATGCACAGGCCCAAGAGGTACTCGATTTCTGGTTCCTGCCGCCGGATAACCCCGACTACGGCCAGTCGCGCGCGGAGTGGTTCCGCAAGGATGATGCTTTCGACGCGCAGATACGCGCGCGTTTCGGCGCGCTGATCGATGCCGCCATCGACGGCGGCTTGCGCGAATGGGATGCGACGCCGCACGGCGCGCTGGCGCGCCTCATCGTGCTCGACCAGTTTACGCGCAATGTGTACCGC
Organism: Janthinobacterium sp. EB271-G4-3-2; assembly: GCF_020858035.1. Lineage (NCBI taxonomy): Bacteria > Pseudomonadati > Pseudomonadota > Betaproteobacteria > Burkholderiales > Oxalobacteraceae > Janthinobacterium > Janthinobacterium sp. EB271-G4-3-2. Next base: position 225,531 of record NZ_JACYMG010000004.1, read on the forward strand.
GGCACGCCGCGCGCCTTTGCCGGTGATGCGCGGGCGCTGGCGCAGGCCATCGCCTTGACGCAAGCGGGGCAGGATGGACAACTGCCGCCGATGCTGCGCGCTTTTGCCTACCTGCCGTTCGAACACGCGGAAGACCGGGCCATGCAGGCGCGCGCCGTCGAGCTGTTCCAGCTGCTGTCGCAGGCGCAGCCCGGTTTTGACGGCATGCTCGACTACGCCGAGCGCCACCAGGAAGTGATCGCCCGCTTTGGCCGCTTCCCGCACCGTAACGCCATCCTCGGCCGCGCGTCCACGCCGCAAGAGCTGGAATTTTTGCGCCAGCCGGGATCGAGTTTCTAGATAATCGCCATGAACGTGACTTTGAATATGATCGGCGCCGGCCATGTGGGCAAGGTGCTGGGCCGCCTGTTCGCGGACGTGGAAGGAATCGTGGTGCAGGATGTGCTGACACGGTCGATGGCCTCGGCGCAGGCGGCCGTGGCTTTCATCGGCGCCGGCACGCCCGTCGACAGCTATGCGGCCTTGCGCCACGCCGACGTCACCATGCTGGCCGTCTCGGACGACCAGATCGGCCCGGCCTGCGCGGCGCTGGTGGCCGAGGGACGCCAGGCGGGCGCCATCGTGTTTCACTGCAGCGGCGCGCTGGCCTCGAACGTGCTGCTGGCGGCCACGCAGGCCGGCGCGTTTGTCGCCAGCGCCCACCCGATCCGCAGCTTTGCCGACCCGGCACAGGTGGCCGCCACCTTCGATGGCACGTTTTGCGGCGTGGAAGGTGACCCGCTGGCGCTGGCCTTCCTCACGCCCGCCTTGAATGCCATCGGCGCGCGCCCCGTGCCCATCGATCCGGCCGCCAAGACCCTGTATCACGCCGCCGCCGTCTTCGCCAGCAATTACCTGGTGACGGTGCTCGACGCGGCCTTGCGCGCGTATCAGGCGGCCGGCATTCCCGAGCCGGTGGCGCGCGAACTGGCGCTGCCGCTGGTGACGGAAGCGGTGGCCAATGTATTCCGTCTGGGCGCCGCGCCGGCGCTGTCCGGCCCCATCGCACGCGGCGATTCGGCCACCGTGCAACGCCAGCAGCTGGCCGTGCAAAGCTGGGATGCCGCCACGGGCGAGCTGTACCGCGCGCTGGTGGCGCCCACGCAGGAGCTGGCCAGGCGCAAGCGCGGCGGATGACTCAGGCCGCGTGCACGCCGTTGCGGCCGTGATGCTTGGCCTGGTACAGCGCGCTGTCGGCACGTGAAAAGAAGGCCGATTCGCTTTCCTCTGGCCGGTACTCGGCCACGCCCAGGCTGATCGTCACGGGTAGCTGCGGCGCGGGCAGGCCGAAATCGTGGCCTTCGATGGCGGCGCGCAGGTTTTCCGCCACTTCCGCCGCTTGCGCCAGGCTGCAGTTATTCAGCAGTACCAGGTATTCCTCGCCGCCCCAGCGCGTGATGACGTCGCTTTCACGCACGGTGGCGCGCGCCACGTCGGCCACGCCACGGATGACCTTGTCGCCCCACAGGTGGCCGTGGGTATCGTTGACGCGCTTGAAGAAATCGATGTCGAAGAGGATGGCCGACATCGGCTGCTCGTTACGCTTGGACAATAATATCGCGCGCTGGAACAGCAATTCCAGCGATTGGCGGTTCAATAATCCGGTCAGCGCGTCCGTCGAGGCGATACGCTCGATGCGGCGCTGGTAGCGGTTCACCGTCAGCAAGGTCAGCAGCAGGACCAGCACGGTCACGCCAAAGCTGATGGCCAGGTTGAAGATGAACACGCGCTGCAGCGACTGGACTTCGTCGCTGACATTCTGCTCGACCACCAGGTACCAGCCCAGTTCGGGAATGAAGCGCGAATTGACGAGGATTTCCGCACGGCCCAGCTGGTACGACAGATGCGTCGGTTCGCTCCGGTGGTTGATGATCTGCTCGGCAATGGCGTTCACGCCGGGCAGGCTGCGGATGTTGCCGCGCCCGTTGCGCATGGTCTTGCCCGCCAATACCAGGGTGCCGGCGGCATCGACAAAATAAATGTTGCGGTGGAAGCGCGCCTGGTAGCGGTCGATGATGTGGCTCATGGTGTCCAGGGTCAGGCCGATGCCGGTGGCGCCGATGAACTGGCCGTCGTAGTCAACCACGCGGTGGTTGATGAAGATGGTCATGCTGTCGCGGTTGGCCATGTCGATGTCGACATTCGTTTCATACTCGGTCTTGTCCATGGCGCGCACGCGGTAGTACCAGATGTCGCGCGTCGCCTGCGGGCTGACGGATTTCAAGATGCCTTCCGCATAGTAATATTTGCTGCTCTTGTCCGTGACGAGAAAGCTGGTGATGGCGCCGTACTTCTTCTTGACCTCGGCCAGGTAGCGCACGATCTGCTCCGGCTTGTTTTCGCCCGCCAGTATCCAGTCGCGCACGAAGGTGTCGTGCGCCATCAGCGAGGAAATGAAGACAGGGCGCAGCATGTCCTTCTGGATTTCCGAGTAAATGTTGTCGCCCGTCAGCGGCAAGGTCTGGTCGGCGATGCCGTGTTCGATGGCCTGGCGCGAGGCCAGGTAGCTGGCCAGGCTGGTCGCCATGAAGCCCGCCCCCAGGATCAGGGTCAGGAGGATGAGCAGGCGGTACTTGATCGACAGAAGACGCATGGAGACGGGGAGTGGCCGGCGGGAAGGCTATCGTGACGCAAGCCAAAAGTATGCAGCAGGGCGGGTATTGGCGCAATGATAACTGGTTTTATTGATAATTTACCCTGGCGAACGCGACAAGATAACCACGACTTACCAAATAAAAGTGCCGATTTGTCGACAAAGATGCCAATTAGCAATAAGATTTGACGAGGGGAATCATTGCGCACCGCCCCTGTCTTGCCGCCCGTTTCAGGCGCAGGATATTACGCGCAGGGAGTGTTGCATGTTATTTTTAAAGAGTACGTCCGTCAGCAAGGCCCCTGGTATCTACGAGGTCGACATCGCCGCCAAGCCGCCTGGCAAGACCTTCGGTATTTTTCTCGCCACCGATCCCGACCATCCACCATCAGCCTTGCTGGGGCAATTGAAGGCGCTCGGTTTCGAGAACACCTATAGTTCGCCCTACCTGCACAAGGATGGCGGCAAAGTGCTGGACCTGCATTTCCAGAAGGATGGCACGGACATCTTCAAGGGCTGGAAGACCGAGGAGTGCACGCAGAACCTGGCGGCCATCACGGCCCTGTTCGAGGAGCATGGCATCGTTATTACGCCACGCGTGATGTCGATGGCCGAAGCCTACGCTTAATCTGCCGCAACCGCTTCAACCCGCCTCCACGCCGATGTGATACAGCGCCCACGGGCAGCTGGCAAAACGTTCGGCCAGGGGCAGGGCCGCCACGGCCGCGATGCGGTCCGCGTCATGGATCGCCCATAGCGGCCCCAGTCCGCCCAGCGCCATCGCTTGCCCGTCCAGGTGGGTGGCGACAATAAAACGCTGGGCGCGCGCCTGCGCCATGGTCAGCGCCGCCGCATAGCCATCGACGGCGCGCAGCAGCAAGCGGATCTCACCCTCCTCGGGCGCGCCCGCCGCCTTCAATAGATCGACCAGCAACGGCCCGCGCAAGGCATGCGCCTTGCCGTCGTATTCCAGGGTGGGGTGGATCGTGCGCGCCGGCAAGTTCGCCAGCGCCGCAAAGTCGAATGCCCGCGCCCGCTCAAAACTGATCTTTTGCTTGTGCATCATCTGGTCGCGCACGGCGTCGAACGGACCCCGGTTCGGCTTGTCGATGCTGCCCGTGACGGTCAGCAAGGCCGGACCGCGCAGGCCGGCGGGTGCCGCCCTGGCGACGGTGGGCAGGGCCGCGCCCGCCATGGCGGCGGCGAGAAACTGGCGTTTATGCATGCACCTCTCCTGTTGACTGAAAATCGATAATGTTCTTAAGTCTATCTTAAGTTCGCTCAACAGTGCGCATTTTACGGTTATTGTCAGTTTGGAATCTCGACTTACATCTTGTCACAGTTCTTACGGAATGGTGAAAGACGTAGCTTTTTTCGGCTGTTATTGTGTCCTCATCGCACTTCGCTGAACTGCGAATCCAAGCATGAATCTAGGAACATTCACCAATTGAGAGAGAGAACATGATGAAGAAGAAAATCCTGTTTGCAATGATCGCTTCCGTTACCGCACTGACCGGCATGAGCGCCGCACACGCCGAGGGCGCCTATGTGGGTGCCGGCGTCACGGGCAACCGCTATAACTTCGATATTCCTGGCGCCACCAGCGCCGATAATCACAGCGGCTACAAGGCCGGCGCCAAGATCTTCGCCGGTTACGATTTCGATAAAACCTGGGCGGTCGAGGGCGGTTATGCCGATTTCGGCAGCAAGGATTACAGCTATGTCACCGGCGCCGGCAACGGTTCCGTGAAAAGCGATTCGCACGGTTACTACCTGGCAGGCAAGGCCACCATGCCCGTGAGCGACAAGGTCGGCGTGTTCGGCAAGCTGGGCGTGGCCAAGGTCAAGAATAGCCTGAGCGGCACGGGCCTGTCGACCGGCATTAGCGGCAACGACAAGACGGGCGTGTACGCGTCCGTCGGCGCCCAGTACGCGATCAACGAGAAAGTCTCGCTGACGGCGGAAGTGGAACACTTCGGCAAGAGCGCCGACCAGGGCCGCAAGGCTACGGGGCTCGCTTTAGGCGCACGCTACAACTTCTAATCACCTGGAAGTTTGCTGAAAAAAAAGGCAGTTACCGAGGTAACTGCCTTTTTGCATGGCCAGACCGAAATTACGTGGTCAAAGGCTTGTAGCGGATACGTTTTGGTTTCGCGCCTTCTTCGCCCAGGCGTTTCTTCTTGTCGGCTTCGTACTCTTGATAGTTGCCGTCGAAGAAGGTGACTTGCGAGTTGCCTTCGAACGCCAGGATGTGCGTGGCGATACGGTCGAGGAACCAGCGGTCATGGGAAATGACCATGACGCTGCCGGCAAATTCCAGCAGGGCGTCTTCCAGCGCGCGCAAGGTTTCCACGTCCAGATCGTTCGACGGTTCATCGAGCAGCAGGACGTTGCCGCCCATTAAGAGGGTTTTCGCCAGGTGCAGACGGCCGCGTTCACCGCCGGACAGGTTGCCCACTTGCTTTTGCTGGTCCGAGCCCTTGAAGTTGAAGCGGCCCAGGTAGGCGCGCGACGGCATTTCGAAGCGGCCCACCGTCAGCATGTCGGCGCCGCCGGATACGTCCTCGAACACGGATTTGTTGTCAGCGAGACTATCGCGGTTCTGGTCGACGATGGATACGCGCGCCGTCTGGCCGATGGCCACTTCGCCGCTGTCCGGCGTTTCCTTGCCGGTGATCATCTTGAACAGGGTCGACTTGCCGGCGCCGTTGGGGCCGATGATGCCGACGATGGCGCCTGGCGGCACGGTAAAACTCAGGTTATCGATCAGCAGGCGGTCGCCAAACGCTTTCGATACGTTCTTGAACTCGATGACTTCATTGCCCAGGCGTTCTGCCACGGGAATGAAGATCTCCTGCGTTTCGTTGCGCTTCTGGTATTCGTGCTCGGACAGCTCGTTGAAGCGGGCCAGACGGGCTTTCGACTTGGCCTGGCGCGCTTTCGGGTTCTGGCGCGACCATTCCAATTCCTTCTGCAGCGCTTTCTGGCGCGCCGATTCCGTCGCCTCTTCCTGCTTCAGGCGGGCTTGCTTCTGGTCCAGCCAGGTCGAGTAGTTACCCTTCCATGGAATGCCGTGGCCGCGGTCCAGCTCCAGAATCCACTCTGCCGCGTTGTCGAGGAAGTAGCGGTCATGGGTGATGGCCACCACGGTGCCGGGGAAGCGCAGCAGGAATTGTTCCAGCCAGTCGACCGATTCCGCATCCAGATGGTTGGTCGGCTCGTCGAGCAGCAGCATGTCGGGCTTGGACAGCAGCAGCTTGCACAGCGCCACGCGGCGCTTTTCACCACCGGACAGCACGCCGATGGTGGCGTCCCATGGCGGCAGGCGCAGCGCGTCGGCGGCCATTTCCAGCTGCAGATTCAAATTGCCGCCGTCGGAAGTCGAGATGATCGCTTCCAGGCGTGCCTGTTCCGTGGCCAGGGCGTCGAAATCGGCGTCTTCCTCGGCATACGCGGCGTACACGGCTTCCAGCTTGGCTTGCGCTTCAAATACTTCGCCCAGGCCCGATTCCACTTCCTGGCGCACGGTTTTTGCCGGGTCCAGCTGCGGTTCCTGCGGCAGGTAGCCGATGTTCAGGCCCGGCATCGGCACGGCTTCGCCCTGGATGTCGGTGTCGATGCCTGCCATGATTTTCAGCAGGGTCGATTTGCCGGAGCCGTTCAGGCCCAGCACGCCGATCTTCGCGCCTGGGAAGAAGGAGAGGGAAATATCTTTCAGAATCTGGCGCTTGGGCGGGACGATTTTGCCCACGCGATTCATGGTGTAGACGTAATTTGCCATTAGAAATCTCGGGTGATATACAAAGACGGACAGGATACGGTAAACGCCCGCTTCCGGCCAGCGCTGTGCGCTGCCGGAACGGGCCGGTCAGGCAGCCACGCGCGCGCGGCGGCTGCTCCACAGGCCTTCGGCCGCATACAGGCCCAGCGCCGTCCAGATGACGAGGAAGCCCAGCATGCGCTCGGGCGTGAACGACTCATGGAAGACCCATACGCCGATCAGGAGCTGGCCCGTGGGCGCGATGTATTGCAATAGCCCCAGCACGGCCAGCGGCAGGCGGCGCGCGCCGGCGGCAAACAGCAGCAGGGGAATGGCCGTGATGGGGCCGGACGCCAGCAGCAGCGCGCGCGTGGCGGTGGAATCTGTATTGACGAAGCCGCTCTGGCCATGCCAGGCCAGCCACAGCATGTAGGCCAGCGCCAGGGGGAACAGAATCAATGTTTCGAACGACAGGCCTTCCAGCGCGCCCAGCGCGGCCGTTTTGCGCAGCAAGCCATAGCCGCCGAAGGTGGCCGCCAGCAGCAGGGCGATCCAGGGCACTTGCCCCGCCTGCCAGGTGAGCCAGGCCACGCCGCAGGCGGCCAGGCCGATGGCCAGCCACTGCAGGCGGCGCAGGCGTTCGTGCAGCAGCAAAAAGCCCAGCATGACATTGATCAGGGGCGTAATGAAATAGCCGAGGCTGGCGTCGACCACGTGGCCGTTGTTGACGGCCCAGATATAGATGAACCAGTTGGCCGAGAGCAAAAACGCACTGGCCACGAAGCTGGCCACGACCCTGGGCTGCGCTTTCAGGCTGCCCAGCCAGCTCCACTGCCGGCGCACGGTCAGCACGATACCGAGGAACAATAGCGACCAGACCATGCGGTGCGCGAGGATTTCCTGCGGCGCGATCTCGCCGATGGCATGAAAGTACAGGGGGAACAGGCCCCAGCACAGGAAGGCGAGGGAGGCGTACAACATGCCTGGATTCATGATGGGCTTCGCAGGAGAGTAGACAGTCTGTCATTATGGCTGAAAACATCGGGGGCTGCCCGGCGCCGCTGGCGAGGCGTAGAATGGCAACAAATCAATGGCCGCAAGCCCGCGCAGCAAGGCGGAGCGGCACAAAACCACGACTTTGGGGCAGCTGCGGAACCATGCAAAAATACTCTTGCTATTTGCTAATACCTATCATATTGTGCGATGCAACAAAACAAAAACGGGTGCAATCTTGACGTCGGAACATAAAAAAAGCGGCCTGGCTGGCCTGACCTTGGCGGCCGTCGGCATCGTTTACGGCGATATCGGCACCAGTCCGCTGTACACCTTGAAGACCGTCTTCGACCCGGCCCACGGCCTGATGCTGTCGCCCGAGAACTTGCTGGGCATCGTCTCGCTGATCTTCTGGGGCCTGACCCTGATCGTCTCGCTCAAGTACGTGACCCTGGTGTTGCGCGCCGATAACCGCGGCGAGGGCGGCATCATGGCCCTGATGGCACTGGTGCTGTCGTCCGTCAGCCGCCTGTCGCGCTGGCATTTCCCGCTGATGGTGATCGGCGTCTTCGGCGCCACCCTGTTCTATGGCGACAGCGTGATCACGCCGGCCATTTCCGTGCTGTCGGCCATCGAAGGCCTGGAAGTGGCCACGCCCGCCTTCAGTCCGTATGTCGTACCGCTGACGATCGTCGTGCTGGTGGCGCTGTATTCGGTGCAATCGCACGGCACGGCCGGCATCGGCCGCTATTTTGCCCCCGTCATGGTGCTGTGGTTTGCCGCGCTGGCCGGCATGGGCGTGGTCAACATCATCAAGTCGCCAGCCATCCTGGCCGCGCTCAATCCCCTGCACGCGGCGACCTTCCTGATGAATAACGGCTTCGTTGCCTTCGTTGCCCTGGGCGCCGTGGTGCTGGCGCTGACGGGCGCCGAGGCGCTGTACGCCGACATGGGCCACTTCGGCAAGAAGCCGATCCGCCTGGCCTGGTTCCTGATCGCCTTTCCCGCGCTGGCGCTGAACTACCTGGGGCAGGGCGGCTTGCTGCTCGCGCATCCGGAAGCCGTCACGAATCCGTTTTACCAGCAGCTGGGCGCGTGGAGCGTGTACCCGCTGGTGATCCTGTCGACCATGGCCACCGTGATCGCCTCGCAGGCGACCATTTCCGGCACCTTCTCGATGACCAAGCAGGCGATCGCGCTGGGCTTCTTGCCGCGCATGCGCGTGCGCCATACATCGGAAAGCGAAATCGGGCAGATCTACATCCCCGCCGTGAACTGGCTGCAGCTGGCCGTGGTGCTGCTGGCCGTCGTCGGCTTCGGCTCGTCGGAAAACCTGGCCGCCGCCTACGGTATCGCCGTGACGGCCACCATGCTGTCGACCACGATCCTGACGTTCTTCGTCATCCGCTACCGCTGGAAGATGAACCTGGCCCTGTGCTGGGCCGCCACGGGCTTTTTCCTGATTATCGACGTCAACCTGGTGTCGGCGACTGCCCTGAAACTGTTCCATGGCGGCTGGTTCCCGCTGCTGCTGGGCTCGATTTTGTTCATCGTCATGCTGACCTGGAAGCGGGGCCGCCAGCTGGTGTTCCAGAACCTGGAAAAGCATGCGATCCCGCTCGACGATTTCCTTTCGTCGCTGTTCATCGCGCCGCCGCTGCGCGTGCCGGGCACGGCCATCTTCCTGCGCGGCGAAACGGATGGCGTGCCGCATGCGCTGCTGCATAACTTGCTCCACAACAAGGTGTTGCATGAGCGCGTCATTTTCCTCACCGTCTTCATGCATGAAGAACCGTGGGTGGCGCCATCGGAGCGCGTGCGCGTGGTGGACCTGGGCCACCAGTGTTACCAGGTCAATGTGCATTACGGCTTCAAGGATGAACCGGACATTCCGTCCGCGCTGGCGCAGTGCGCGCAGCAGGGGCTGGATTTCGAGATGATGGAAACGTCGTTCTTCATTGCGCGCCAGACCATCATTTCGACGCCGGGCGCCGGCATGATGCCGTGGCGCGAGCATCTGTTCGTCACCATGTCGCGCAATGCGCGCACGGCGGCCGACTACTATCAGATCCCGAGCAACCGGGTGATCGAACTGGGCACGCAGGTGGAAATCTAGACGTGACAATGCGGCGGAGTGGTTATTTTGGCAATGTTGTATTGTTGCGTAATCTTCCGCCGCGCTTACGTCTGCTTACAAATTGGCTGCGCGACTCCTGTTAAACTGCTGCTCGCACCGGTCCGCACCGTACGGGCCTCAGCTCAGCCACACACCAATATTTAAAGGGAAACCATGAAATCGGTATTTCAAATGATCGCCACCCTCGCTTGTGCCGTGGCCCTGACCGCTTGCGGTGCTGCTGCCAACACCGAGAAGCCGGTCGTGCTCGACCCGAATACGCAAGTGAAAGAACTGACCATTACCGATCCGGTGGTCGGCACCGGTACGGCAGCGGCAGCGGGCGATACCCTGCTGGTGACTTACACGGGCTGGCTGTACGACGCAAGCAAGCCGGGCAACAAGGGCGTGCAATTCGATGCGAACCAGACTGGCGCCGGTTTGAGTTTCCCTCTCGGTATCGGCCAGGTCATCCTGGGTTGGGACCGCGGCCTGGTCGGCATGAAGGTTGGCGGCACGCGCGTGCTGGCCATTCCGTATGACCTCGGTTATGGCAAGGCGGGCAGCCCGCCGAAGATTCCTGGCTATGCCGGCTTGCTGTTCGAGATCAAGCTGGTGAGCGTGACGAAAAAGTAAGCACGCGCAGGGCAGCAAATACAAGGGCGATTCCACGGAATCGCCCTTTTTGCTTTGGCGGCCCTTTACGCCTCGGGCGGAGCCAGTTCTTGGAAGTAATACGTGGCGCCTCCCAGCTTGGCCGGCGCGTCATATTGCAGCACTTGCGTGCGGCGCAGCGCCACCGGTGCGCTGAAGGCGGGCCCGTCGTAGACGAAGGTGTGGAATTCGCCGTTTTCGCCGCAGGCATCGACGCCGGGCGGCAGGTCGGCCAGGAAGGAGGCATCGAACTCGCGCCCGCAAAATGCGCGCGGCAGGTGCTGGCCATTGATGCACACGACGATGGCCTTGAAGCCGGCGGCGAGAAATTCGTCGACCAGCGCGCGGCGATCCCCGCCCCACAGGGGCAGGTGCGCCGTCAGGCCGGCGACCGCGCAGACTTTTTCTTCCCAGTCGCGGTGCGGCTGCAGGTCGATGTCGCCAAACAGGGCGTGATCGATGCCCTCGGCCTTTGCCGCGCGCAGCATGGCGATGAATTGCTCTTCGTAGCTGGCCCAGCTGGCGTGATAGCGCTGCAGGCGCGCGCCCAGGCTGGCCGCCTGCGCGGCGAGCAGCTCGGGCGGCACGCCGTGCGAGCGCGACTTGCGGCCATCTTCATCCATGGCCGTGATCAGCAGCGGCACGTCCATGCCGGCGTTGCGCGCGCGCCACAGGGCCAGGCAGGAATCCTTGCCGCCGCTCCAGGAAATCAGGGCCGTCGTCATGCCGCTTGCTCCACCGCGCGCAGCATGTCGACGTGCTGTATGCCGTCTTCGTCGTACGGCGCGCTGACGGTGACAAAGCCGAAGGATTGATAGAAGCGCTCCAGGTACTGCTGTGCGCCGATGCGGATGGCGTGGCCGGGGTGTTGGCGTTCGGCGCGGGCGATGCCTTCCGTTAATAGCTGTTTGCCGGCGCCCGTGGTGCGCGCCTCGGGCGCCGTCAGCACGCGGCCCAGCGACATTTCCACGTACTTGGCGCCCGGTGCCAGCACGCGCAGGTAGGCGGCCAGCCGGCGCTGGCCATCGACCGTTTGCCAGCCCAGCAAATGCATGGCTTGCTGGTCATGGCCGTCCAGGTCCGGGTAAATGCACTGCTGTTCGATGACGAACACGCGCTGGCGCAAGGCCAGCACCTGGTACAAATCGTGGGGGCCGAGTTCGTCGAACGTGTTCCATTGCCAGCTGATCATGGGTCATCCTTGATTGAGAGTGGCGTGATTTTACCGGCTTCACGCCCCCGGCGTGGGATAGCGCTGCGCATACCACCGCTTCAGGTGCTCGATGCAGCGCGTCACGCGGGGCGCGACCAGCTGGCGCGACGGATAGATGGCGAACAGCGCCAGGCTGGGCCGCTCGATGTCCGGAAACAGCTCGACCAGGGCGCCGCTGGCCAGTTCCTCGCGGCAGACAAAGGTGGGCAGGATGCCGATGCCCAGGCCGCGCAGGATCAGGCTGCGCATGAACAGCGTGTTGTTCGTGCGGACCCAGTTCGGCACTTCGATGTCGCTGTGCGGTCCCGCATGGCGCAGCGGCCAGCGGCTGCCGAACAGGGCGTGGCTGTAGATGAAGCAGCGCTGGCGCGTCAGGTCCGTGGCTTCCCGCAAGGGGCCGTGGCGTGCCAGGTAGGCGGGCGCGCAGCAGATGTGCAGGCGGTAGTCGTGGATATGGCGCGCCACGTAGCTCGAATCGGTGAGCGCGGTGGTGACGCGAAAGCCCAGGTCGTAGTTGGCGGCCGCCAGGTCGACGTATTCATCCTTCAGGTCGACGTCCAGGCGCAGCGCGGGCCAGTCGGCCATGAAATCGGCCAGGCCCTCGGCCAGCTCGCCCACGCCCAAGGTCAGCGGCGCGTTGATGCGCAGGCGGCCCGTCACGTGCGCCGTCGAGTGTGCCACCATGTCTTCCGCCTGCGCCAGCTCGTCGAGCAGCTTGCGGCAGTGCTCGAGGTAGGCGGCGCCCGTTTCCGTCAGGGCCAGCTGGCGCGTGGTGCGCGTCATCAGGCGCCCGCCCAGTTCCTGCTCCAGCTGGCCGATGCGCCGGCTCACATATGACGCCGACAGGTCCAGTTCATCGGCGGCGCGGCGAAAGCTGCCCAGCTCGGCCACGCGGCGAAACAGCTGCATCGCCTGCAATTTATCCATGTGTTGCCTTATTCAGTCGTATTGCGCATCAGTGCCGTGCATTATTCATCATTTTTCCGTATTTTGATTCGGAATATGCTGGTGACCTCTCTACAGAAAGGCCACACCATGAAAAAATTACTGATCAGCAGCCTGTTGCTCGCCGCCTTTTCCACCGCCCAGGCGGCCGAGGTCCTCGTCGTGCTGTCGGACGCCAATCACCTCGAGCTGCGCGATGGCAAGGTCTTTTCGACGGGTTTTTATCTGAATGAATTGATGCAGCCCGTGAAAAAGCTGCTCGACGCGGGCCACACGGTGACGTTCGCCACGCCGCAGGGCCAGGCGCCCACCCTGGACGCCAGCTCGGATACGGTCGATTACTTTGGCGGCGACGCCGCCGCGCACGCGGCGCACAAGGCGCTGCTGGACCAGCTGGCGCTGACGGTACCGGGCCGCTCGCCCGTGATCAGCCTGAAGCGCGTGGAACAGATCGGTTATGGCCACTACGCGGCCGTGCTGGTGCCGGGCGGCCACGCGCCGATGCAGGATCTGTTGAAGGATGCCAGCCTGGGCGCCTTGCTGCGCCAGTTCCACGCGGATGGCAAGCCGACGGCGCTGCTGTGCCATGGCCCCATCGCCCTGCTGTCGGCCTTGCCGCAGGCGGCAGCGTTTGCGGCCGCGCTGGAAGCGGGACGCACGCCTGCCAAGCCGGCGGACTGGATCTACAGCGGCTACCGCATGACGGTGATCAGCAATCAGGAAGAACTGGCGGCGCAAGGCGCGCTGAAGGGCGGGACGATGAAGTTCTATCCGCAGTCGGGCTTGCAGGCGGCCGGCGCGCAATATGTGCAGAACCAGGCGCCGTGGACCAGCAACGTCGTGGTCGACCGCGAACTGATCACGGGACAGAATCCCGCCTCGGCGCCGGCCCTGGCGGACAAGCTGCTGCAGGCGCTGCGCTAAAGCAAAAATCCCCGGCGGCGCCAAGCGGCGTGTCCGGGGAGGTAGAGTGCATGCGGCGGGGATTACACGATCGTCAGGGTGACGTCGATGTTGCCGCGCGTGGCGTTCGAGTACGGGCAGACAATGTGGGCGGCGGCGACCAGTGCTTCGGCGGCGGCGCGTTCCATGCCTGGCAGCGAGATTTTCAGTTCCACTTCGATGCCGAAGCCCGTTTCGATGGCGCCGATGCCGACGTTGCCTTCGATGGACAGATCCGCTGGCACGGCGATCTTGTCGCGGCCGCCGACGAATTTCATGGCGCCGATGAAGCAGGCCGAGTAGCCGGCGGCGAACAGTTGCTCCGGGTTGGTGCCGACGGCGCCATTGCCGCCCAGTTCTTTTGGCGTGGTCAGCTTGACGTCCAACACGTTGTCGGACGACACGGCGCGGCCTTCGCGGCCTCCGGTGGCGGTGGCTTGAGCGCGGTACAGGACTTGTTTGATCGACATGATGGTTTCCTTTAGGTAGATAAATAGGTGACTACTAAATAGTGTGCTACTTGTTTCGTGGGCTCTCGCCCCAGGATCTCCGTCTGCAGAAGCACTTGCCGGCATCCATGTACACAATATATATCGTGTACTATTTAATTGCAAGCGATTTTATTTTGAAGTGACGCGGATTGATGCTTTATTTTGCAGCCTTTGTCGCCACTACCTGGCTTCCATCGCATAATGGCCACCGCCGCCGGGGCCGATGGTTATGCTTGGCCCACTTCACACCCCAAGGAAAAATCATGACTAGCCTCTTCTTTATCCTGCGCATCACCGTGGCCACGATGCTCACTTACATCATCGCCACGGCGATCTTGGTCGAGAACTTCCTGCGCTATATCTTCGGGAATACGGAAGGCTTCTTTGTCATCGTCGGCGCGCTGCTGGCCAGCGCCGTCATCACGAATGCGTTTTCGCACGTGCGGCGCGTGCGCCTGATCGCCGGCGCCGTCAATGCCGGCACCCTGTCGAGCCGCCAGCGGCGCCAGATCGAGATTCCGTTCGAAGCGGGCGAAACGTTCGACATGATCGACGCGGCCATCCGCGAATTGCCGGGCAGCGAAGTGGTCGAAAGCGCGCGCGACAGCCTGCAGGTGCAAGCTAGAGTGCGCCGTGCCGCGCCGTACACGCACACGGGCTTGCCCCGCATGCGCGTGCTCGGTTTCCTCGAGCCGCGGCCGAACCAGATCCTCGCCACCGTCACGCCGAATGGCGAGGCGGGCAGCGTGACCCTGATCTGCGAGCCGGCGCGCAACGCCTGGACCGACTGGTTCCTCGTCGACCATGGCAGCAACCTGGAAAACGCGGAAGCGGTGACGCGGGCGTTGACGCGCCGCGTGGCGCAGCGCCGGCGCGGCGAGCAGGCCGAGGCGCGTCAGACGGTGACGGAAAAGGAACTCACGGTGGCCAAGCTGAGCCTGCTGCATGCGCAGGTCGAGCCGCACTTCCTGTACAACACCCTGGCCAGCGCGCAGCTGCTCACGCGCAGCGACCCCGTGCGCGCCGACGAAATGCTGGGCAATCTGATCCTGTACCTGCGCCACTCGCTGCCGCGCACGGAGCAAGCCATGTCGACCCTGGGCACGGAGCTGGAACGGGCGCGCGCCTACCTCGATATTTTGAAAATCCGCATGGGCGGGCGTTTGAACCTGCAGATCGAAGTGCCGCAATACCTGCGCCAGGTGGAACTGCCGCCGATGATGCTGCAAACCCTGGTGGAAAACGCCATCAAGCATGGGCTGGAGCCGAAAAGCGGCGGCGGCACCATCTGGATCATGGCGCGCAGCGGCAATGGCACGGTGATCGTCACGGTGGCCGACGACGGCAAGGGTTTCAGCGACGACGGCGCCGGCACGGGCATCGGCCTGCGCAATGTGCGCGAACGCCTGCGCCTGACCTACGGCAATGCCGCCGCGTTTGCCATCGTCGCCAATTTCCCCGATGGCGTGACAGCCACCATCACGGTGCCGGACAGTACGGCGCAAGGAGTGTCGTATGCATCCGCCTGAGATGACCTGCGTCATTGCCGAGGACGAAACCCTGCTGCGCGACGCGCTCGTGGCGCTGCTGGCCGAAGAGTGGCCGGCACTGCGCATCGTCGCCGCCTGCGACGACGGCGGCACGGCGCTCGAGGCCATCGCCACGCGCAAGCCCGACGTCGCCTTCCTCGATATCCGCATGCCGGGCCTGACGGGGCTGGAAGTGGCGGCCGGCGCGCTCGAAGCGAGTCCCGCCACGCAGGTGGTGTTCGTCACGGCCTACGACCAGTACGCGATCGATGCCTTCGACAAGGGCGCCGTCGATTATGTATTGAAACCGATCGCCCGCGAGCGCCTGCAAGCGACCCTGCAGCGCGTGCGGGCGCGGGCCGGCAAGGCCCGGGCGGGCGACGGCGCGCTGGCCGGCCTGCTGCAGCAATTGAGCAGCGCCTTGCCGGCGGCGGCCAAGTCGCCGCCGCTGGTGTGGCTGACGGCCAGCAGCGGCAAGGATACGCGGCTGATCATGGTGGAAGACATCGCCTATTTTCAGTCCGACACCAAGTACACGGCCGTCATGACGGCGGACGGCGAGGCGCTGCTGCGCAAGCCGATCCGCGAACTGCTCGACGTGCTCGACCCAGCCATCTTCAAGCAGATCCACCGTTCCACCATCGTCAACATGAAGATGGTGGCCTCCGTCACGCGTGACGAGGTGGGCCGTGGCGCCTTGCGCCTGAAGACGCGGCCGGAAACGCTGGCCGTGAGCCAGCCGTTCATGGCCTTGTTCCGAAATATGTAGCTTAGTTAAAGCCGGGGTCAGACCCTCAACACCGCTAACGCCAAGTTCAGCGTCAACATGGACGGGGGTCTGACCCCAGCACTCACTCGGGTCTGACCCCACTAGCTCCGCTAGTTACTCCGCCGTCTCGAAACCTTCCAGCACGTTCACCACATTGATGCCGATTTCCTTGACCGCATAGCCGCCTTCGAGGATGAAGGCGGTGGGCAGGTTCAAATGCGCGAGGCGTTCGCCCACGCGCAGGTAGTCGCCGCTTTGCAGGGCGAACTGCGACAGCGGGTCGCCGGCGAAGGTGTCGACACCGAGCGACACCACCAGCGCGTCGGGCGCGTACATATTGATGCGCAGGCAGGCCGTTTCCAGCGCCGCGAACCAGCTGGCCGTGGTGCTGTCGGCCGGCAGCGGCAGGTTGACGTTGTAGCCGGTGCCTACGCCGCTGCCCGTTTCGTCGGCGTGGCCCAGGTAAAACGGGTATTCGCTGCGCGGGTCGGCGTGGATGGAGGCGAACAGTACGTCGTCGCGCGCATAAAAGATGCTCTGGGTGCCGTTGCCGTGGTGGTAGTCGATATCGAGGATGGCGACCTTGCGGGCGCCATCGTCGAGCAGATGTTGCGCGGCCAGGGCCGCGTTATTGAGAAAACAGTAGCCGCCAAAAAAGTCGCTGCCCGCGTGGTGTCCCGGCGGGCGCGTGAGGGCGAACGTGGCCCGTTCGCCCAGGCGCAGCGCGTGGGCCGCGTTGACGGCGCAGTCGGCACCCGTCTTGGCCGCCGTCCATGTGCCGGCCGTCAGCGGCGTGCCGTTGTCCATCGAGTACAGGCCCAGCTTGGCCGTGAAGTCGTCCGGTTCGATATCGCTGCGCAAGGTGCGCACGGGCCACACGGAAGGCAGCGCATCCTTGCCCGCGTTGTCGGGGTCGAGCGCCAGCCAGTCGTGCCAGGCGTGGCGCAAAAAATGCAGGTAACGGGGCGTGTGGATGCGCTCGAGCGACGTCAGCGGCACGCCATGCGGCGTGACGATGCGGCCCAGGTTGCGCCGCCCCAGCTCGGCCACCACCATGTCGGCCCGTTCGGGCGTCTCGAAGCAGGGCACCATGGCGCCGCGAAACATCTCGAAGCGGCCCCGGTGCTGGCCGTGCAATTCATTGTAGAAAGTCAGCATGGGGCGCCAGGCAGCAAGTCAGGCAGGATCAGGTGTGCGAGCACAGGGTGCTGGCGCGGTAGGCGGCGACGAAATCGTCGAAGCTGCCGGCGGGCGCCGCTTCCATGGCGCGCTGCTCGGCGAGCGAACTGGCGGCCATCGCGTCGAAATACGCACTTTGCTCGGGTGTGGGCGGATGCGCGCGGAAAAACGCCGCATGGCGTTCGCTTTGCCGCAGGCCGAAGGCGGCAAACGAGCCGCCGTTGGCGCGCAGCTCGGCCAAGACCTTCGCCGACGGCGTCGCATCGGGGTTGGCCAGTTTGACGGCTTGCGCCGCAAGGCTGTCCGCGTGCTGCGTGCCGCCATGGCGCGCGTCGAGCAAGGCTGCCACGGGTGCGATACGCGCCAGCAATTCCTCGCCCCACGCCTGCAAGCCGATGTCCTCGCCATCGCGGCGCAGGGTCAGGCCCGGCTTGCGGCCTTCCTTGACGGTGCGCGCGAAATTGTTCGTGTAGCAGGCGCTTTGCTCGGCCGAAATGGGACCGCTGTCGTCGAGCGCGCAGAACAGCAGGAAGGCGTCGAGGAAGCGGCCCGTTTCCAGGCTGATGCCGACCGGTTCGAACGGGTCGACGTCCATGCAGCGCACTTCGATGTATTGCACGCCGCGCAGGCACAGGGCCTGGATCGGGCGCTCGCCCGTGCGGATCACGCGTTTCGGACGGATGGTCGAATAGTATTCATTTTCGATCTGCAGCACGTTGGTGGACAACTGAATCCACTCGCCATCTTTTTTTGTTCCCAGCGCTTCGTACGGCGGATACGGGTCGTTGACGGCGTGCGTGAGCGCGTTGACGTAGTCTTCCAGGCTGTTTTCGTGCGGGCGCAGGCCCGACTGGGCGTCGTTCTGGTAGCCGAGGTCGCTCATGCGCAGGCTGGTGGCGTACGGCAGGAACAGGGTGTCGTCGGACAAGGTGTCGAGCTTGTGCGCGCGGCCGCGCAGGAAACCGGCGGACAGGGCCGGCGAGGCGCCGAACAGGTACATCAGCAGCCAGCTGTAGCGGCGGAAATTGCGGATCGTCGCCAGATAGCTTTCCGACTGCACGTCTTTCGGCGTGGCTGCCGCCTGCGTGGCGCTGGCGCTGGTGTCCGGATTGCTGGCCAGCACTTGCCACAGCTGCTCGTCGAGCGAATAGTTGTAATGGATGCCGGCGATGCATTGCATGGCTTTGCCGTAACGCAAGGCCAGGCCGCGCCGGTAGACGTGCTTGAGCATGCCCATGTTCGAGCTGCCATAGTTGGCGATCTCGATCTCCGCTTCGGGCGGCAGCTGGCACGGCATCGACTGGCTCCACAGCAACTCGTCGCCGAGGCGGCTGTAGGCGTGGCGGTGCACGGTGTCGAGCTTGTCGAGCGTGATGCCGATGTCGGCTTCGGCCGGGGTGATGAATTCGAGCAGCGCTTCGGCGTAGTCGGTGGTGATTTCAGGGTGCGTCAGCGCCGAGCCCAGAGCGGCGGGATGGGGCGTGGAAGCCAGATGGCCGGCGTGGTCGACGCGCAGGGTTTCACGCTCGATGCCGCGCAAGCCGCCCAGCAGCGCGCGGTTGGCATCTTCGGTCAGCAATGCCAGGCGGCGAGTCAACAGGTTGGGCAATTTGAGCTTCCTTTCTTGTGCAGCATATAAATAATTTGTGCTGAGATTAACCGAATTTTGGCAAATGCGTCGGCGCCGGCCCAAAAAACGCCGCGTCGCCAGCGTCCGTCCCGGAGAACGGGGACGGCGCTTCGGTCAGGAATTCGCTTGATAGTTTAACAAACTGCGGGGGGATCTGGCGCGCTGCCGGGTCAAGCTTTGCGCAGGTGGCAGCCGTCAGCCCAGGCGGGCGCCGCTGACCCGTTCGATGCCGGCCAGGTCGCGCCAGCTTTGCACTTTGTTGTAGCCGGCGTCGGCCAGCAAGCCGCGCACGGAAGCCGCCTGGTCGTAGCCGTGCTCCATCAGCAGCCAGGCGCCCGTCGCCAGGTGGCGCGCGGCGCCGGCGACGATGGTGCGCAGGGCCGACAGGCCATCGGCATGGTCGGTCAGCGCGCCCGCCGGCTCGAAGCGCAGATCGCCTTCGGCAAGGTGGCGGTCGCCGCTGGCGATGTAGGGGGGATTGGAGACGATCAGGTCAAACTTTTCCGTACCCAGCGCTTCGAACCAGTCGCTGGCCATGAAAGTGATGTTGACGCCGTTGGCGCTGGCGTTGCGGCGCGCCACGGCCAGCGCCGCGCTGCTCACGTCCAGGGCCGTGACGACGGCATCGGGCCGCGTGTGCGCGAGCGCGACGGCGATGGCGCCGCTGCCCGTGCCCATGTCGAGCACCCGTCCGCCCGGTGGCAGGCGCTCGAGCGCCAGTTCCACCAGCACTTCCGTGTCGGGTCGGGGAATCAGCACGGCGTCGCTGACGGCAAACGGCAAGCCGAAGAATTCGCGCTGGCCGACGATGTAGGCGATCGGCTCGCCCTGCAGGCGGCGCGCCAGCAAGCTGGACAGCCGTTCCGTTTCGTTGGGAGTGAGTACGCGCTCCGATTGCGTGATCAGGCTCACGCGCGACAGGCCCAGCGCGTGGCCGAGCAAAATGCGGTTGTCGAGCGGATCGAGCAGCGGACGGATTTGCAGGGCGCCGACAGTGCTGCCGGCGGGAATCAAGGTTTCTGACATGGTGCTTTCAATTATTTCTGACGGCGCAGCAAGGTCCACAGCATGGCGATGGCGAAGATGGCGAACCAGGCGAAGGCCCATTGCGGGATCGACAGGCCGAAAAACGGCTCGCCGGCGCTTTCGCAGGCGCCGTACGATTCAAACATGAAGGGCATGAGTTCGGCCGTGAAGACCTTGTTCAGCGCCGTTTCCACCGGATCGATGCCGCACGAGAAGCCGGGGTTGGCCAGCACGTACAAATGCTTGGCGCCCACGCCCAGGCCGCCCAGGGCCGCCAACAGGCCGACGCTGGCGCCGATTTTCGGCCGGTTGGCCACCGCGCCGGCCAGGCAGGCGATGCCGATGGCGAGGAACAGGTAGCGCTGGATCACGCACAGCGGACACGGCGCCATGTTCATGGCATGCTGCAAATACATGGCCACGCCCAGCATCAGGAAACACAGGGCGGCGGTCAACAGGAGGACGGTGCGTGAATTTTTCATGGGCGACACGGTGAGGTGGATGGAATCGAGCTGGTCATTTTCGCACAAGGGCCGATTTTTATTGCTTAGCCGCTACTTAAAGCTGTCGGCTTAGCGCAGCGTAAGCCGACACAACGGCGCCAGCGTTTAGTCGCCTAAAGCAGCCAGCAGCTCCGCCTGATGCTCTGCCGCCAGCGCATTCGTCAGCTCCGTCAAATCCCCGTCCATGATGAAGTCGAGCTTGTACAAGGTCAGATTGATGCGGTGGTCCGTCAGGCGGCCTTGCGGGAAATTATAGGTGCGGATGCGCTCGCTGCGGTCGCCCGAGCCGATCAGGCTCTTGCGCGTGGCCGCTTCCTTCGACTGCTGTTCGCGCAGCTGCACGTCCTTGATGCGCGCGGCCAGCACTTTCATCGCTTGCGCCTTGTTCTTGTGCTGGCTGCGGTCATCCTGGCATTCGACCACGATGCCGGTCGGCAAGTGAGTGATGCGCACGGCGGAATCCGTCTTGTTGATGTGCTGTCCGCCCGCGCCCGAGGCGCGGTAGGTGTCGATGCGCAAGTCGGCCGGGTTGATGTTGACGTCTTCGACTTCATCGGCTTCCGGCATCACGGCCACCGTGCAGGCCGAGGTGTGGATGCGGCCCTGCGTTTCCGTGGCCGGCACGCGCTGCACGCGGTGGCCGCCCGATTCGAATTTCAGCTTCGAATACGCGCCGTTGCCCACCACGCGCACGATCACTTCGCGGTAGCCGCCCAGGTCGGAATCGGACGAGGACACGAGTTCCACCTGCCAGCGGTTGCGCTCGGCAAAGCGCGTGTACATGCGCAGCAGGTCGCCCGCGAACAGGGCCGATTCGTCGCCGCCCGTGCCCGCGCGAATTTCCAGGAAGATGTTGCGCTCGTCATTGACGTCCTTCGGCAGCAGCATGGTCTGCAGTTCGCGCTCGAGCCGCGCCATGGTGGTTTTCGCCGCCTCGATTTCTTCCTGGGCGAATTCCTTCATGTCCGGATCGCCGAGCATTTCTTGCGCCGTCGTAATATCGTTGCCCGCTTCCTGGTAGGAACGGTACAGGGCCACCAGCGGGCCCAGTTCGGCGTGCTCGCGCGTCATCTTGCGGTAGCTGTCCATGTTCGACGTGGCGTCCGGATGCATCAGCAGTTCGTCGAGTTCGACCAGGCGGTTCGCCAGTTGATCGAGTTTGGCCAGCATGGATGGTTTCATAGCGATTCGCGGTAAAAGAGTGTAGGGATGGTGCGGGCCCGGCAGGCAGGCAGGGGGGCCGCGCGCGGGCGGCCAGCGGGGCTGCGCTAACGGCGGGGGCGGAACAGTTTCGGCAGCAGGGTGACCAGCTGCTTGCGCTCGTCGCCTTGCGCGTGGTGCAGCGCCTGCTGCGGGCCGTGCAGGAACTTGGCCGTCAAGCCTTTCGACAGCGCTTCGAGGACGGCATCGATGTCGGCGCCCTTGGCCAGCATCTTGCGCGCCCGTTCCACTTCCATCAGGCGCAACGATTCGCTGTTTTCATGCAAATGCTGGATGACGGGCACCATGGCGCGGTCGTCGACCCAGCTCATGAACGATTGCACGCGCGTCTCGATGATGGCTTCGGCTTGCGCCACGGCCGCTTGCCGGCTTTCCAGGCCCGTCTGCACGACCTTGCCCAGGTCGTCGACCGTGTACAGGAAAACGTCGTTCAAACGGCCCACTTCCGCTTCGATGTCGCGCGGCACGGCCAGGTCGACCATGAACATGGGCTTGTGGCGGCGTGCCTTGATGGCGCGCTCGACCAGGCCCAGGCCCAGCAGCGGCAACGATGACGCCGTGCACGAGATGACGATGTCGAACTGGTGCAGCTGCTCCGGCAAATCGGCCAGGCGGATGGCCTTGCCGTTGAAGCGGTGCGCCAGCTCCTCGCCCCGTTCCATGGTGCGGTTGGCAATGGTGATGCTTTTCGGGTTTTGCGCCGCAAAGTGCGTGGCGCACAGTTCGATCATTTCGCCGGCGCCGATGAACAGCACGTTCTGCTCGGCGATCTTGTCGAAGATGCGCTGCGACAGGCGCACGGCGGCGGCGGCCATGGACACGCTGTGGGCGCCGATTTCCGTGCTGCTGCGCACTTCCTTGGCCACGGAAAAGCTGCGCTGAAACAACTGGTGCAGATACGTGCCCAGGCCGCCCGCCTCGTCGGCCGTGCGGATCGCATCCTTGATCTGCCCGAGGATCTGGGTTTCGCCCAGCACCATCGAATCGAGCCCGGAGGCGACGCGGAAGGTGTGGCGCACGGCATCGTGCTGCGGCAGCATATACAAGTGGGGGCGCAGCTCGCTGTAGTTGAGCTGGTGGTAGTCGGCCAGGAAATGCGCGCCCGCGTCGAGCGGATTGGGCACGTGGCTGGCCGCATACAGCTCGGTGCGGTTGCACGTCGACAGGATGGCCGCTTCGTCGTTGTCGCGCAGGTCGATGCGCTGGAACCAGGTGCGCGCCGCCATCACCGCCGAACCCAAGTGCTCAGGCGCAAACGCCAGCTGTTCGCGAAGCGACACTGGGGCGGTGGTATGGTTGAGGCCGACGGCGAGCAGTTGCATTTCAGGGCTGTTGGGGTGACTTATGCCGACATTATAGCGCTTTGTGCCCGCGCTTTGAGCAGGTCAGCCGTTTGCCGCCGTTCAGCCACCCAGTTTTTCCAGGCGATAACCGTAGCTGTAGACGGGCACGAGCCTGTAGCCATGTTCGGGTTTCAGCTGCAGCTTGTTGCGCACGCGCGAGACGTGGGTATCCATGGTGCGCGAGGGCAGGGCCGTGTCGCGCTGCCACACGGCTTCGTGGATGTAGGCGCGCGACAGGGGACGGCCCAGGTTGCGGAAAAACAGCAGCGCCAGGGCGAATTCCTTGTGCGTCACGTCCAGCACTTCGCCATCGCGCAGCAGGCGGCCGGGGCGGGTTTCAAACGTGTAATGACCGAACTGCAAGTATTCGGCGCCATTCTGGGCCGGGTACGCCACGCGCAGCAGCGCCTGGGTGCGCAAGGTCAGTTCGCTGCGCCGCAGGGGCTTGATCATGTAGTCGTCGGCACCGGCCGTCATGCCCGCCACTACATCATCTTCGCCGGAACTGTTGGTCATAAACAACACGGGCGCCTTCGGCGCCAGTTTTTCGCGGGCACGGCGCAAGACTTCCGCACCGTCCAGATCGCTCACATGCCAGTCGAGGATGAGCATGTCGCAACTGTCCTTGCGCAGTTGCCCCAGCATTTCCTTACCACTCTGAAACTCGTGGCAAGCGTGGCCGGCGGCGGTGAGCACCTGGCAGATCAGCTCTGCCTGGCTATGGTCGCTATCGAGTACGGCAATTCGCATAATTGGCTGGAGTGTGTAGCAACAAACAGACGGTCTGCTCTGCTTATCGTAATGTTAAGGAATGCTCAAGTGAAATATAACAGAGATTGCAACTGTGTCCAGTGAAATCGGCGGGCAGAGCCTTTACGTTACACTTGTTCATCTACCCCCTACTGTGGAGAAGCGGCCATGTCAGACAAGAGCACTACCGATTGGACACTGATACCGGCCAGTCGTGCGGAAATCGAGCAAGTGCGCGAGCGTTGCCGGCGTCTGGTGCAGCGGCGCGCCATGATGTCGGCGGGCGCCTCGGCCATTCCCATTCCCGGCGTCGACCTGATGTCCGACGTGGGCCTGTTTTCCATGCTGATCAACGATATCAACCACGAATTCGGCCTCACGCCCGAGCAGATCGAGCGCCTGAACCCGCAATTCAAGATGATGGCCTACCGCGCGGCGGTGGGCATGGGGGGCATGCTGGTGGGAAAGTTGGTGTCGCGCGAACTGATCCTCCACCTGCTCAAGCGCAGTGGCGTCAAGATTGCCACCAAGCAGGTGGCGCGCTTCGTGCCGTTCGCCGGCCAGGCGGTGGCGGCAGCCATCGGCTACGCCGTGTTCCGCCAGATCGGCAACCAGCACGTGAACGCCTGCGCCGCGGTGGCGCAGGAATTGCTCACGGTCAGGCCGGAGTAAACCTTACGCGTCCGGCAGCACCACGTTGACGTCGAGCACCTCCAGGTTACCCTGGCGGTCCAGCGAAATCTTGATGTCGTCGGCGTTGACCTTGGTGTACTTGGAAATGACGGCGATCAATTCCTTGTGCAGGGCGGGCAGGAAGTCGGGACCATCGCGTCCGCTGCGTTCGCGGGCGATGATGATCTGCAGGCGTTCCTTGGCCGCGGTGGCCGTCTTCGGCTTGGGGGGGAAGAGGAAAGAAAGCAAGGCCATATCACTTCGCCCCAAAAATGCGCTGGAGTAATCCAGGCTTTTCATAGTTGGTAAAGCGCAACTCGACTTCTTCGCCGAGGAAACGCGAGACCACGTCTTCATAGGCTTGCGCCACGTCCGTGCCTGTGAAATGGATGGCCGGATTGCCCTGGTTCGAGGCGGCCAGCACTTGCTCCGATTCCGGAATGATGCCCACCAGCGGAATGCGCAGGATTTCCTGCACGTCCTGGTAGGACAGCATTTCATCCGATTCCACGCGTTTCGGCGAGTAGCGGGTGATCAGCAAATGTTCCTTGACCGGCTCGCCGCCCGTCTGCGCGCGGCGCGACTTGGCTTGCAGGATGCCGAGGATGCGGTCCGAATCGCGCACCGACGACACTTCCGGATTGGTGACGATGATGGCTTCGTCGGCGAACGTCAGCGCCATCAGCGCGCCATGCTCGATGCCGGCCGGCGAATCGCAGATGATGAACTCGAAACCCATGTTGATCAGGTCGTTCAACACGCGTTCCACGCCTTCTTCCGACAAGGCATCCTTGTCGCGCGTTTGCGACGCGGGCAGGATGAACAGGTTGTCGCAGTGCTTGTCCTTGATCAGGGCCTGGTTCAGGGTGGCCTCTTTATTGATCACATTGATCAGGTCGTAGACGACGCGGCGCTCGCAACCCATGATCAGGTCGAGGTTACGCAGGCCCACGTCGAAGTCGAGCACGGCTGTCTTGTGGCCGCGCATGGCCAGGCCAGTGGAAAAACTGGCGCTAGAGGTCGTCTTGCCGACACCGCCCTTGCCGGACGTCACAACAATAATTCTTGCCACAAATAATCCTTTTCAGATATCTCTTGAATTGTGCAGCTTAAGAGCGGTTCACGGGAGTGACCGGATTGACAGAGTGTATATCGATTCTGTCTCCAGCCAAACGAATTTGCGCGGGTCCGCGCGCCATTTCCGCAGGGAAACCATCCTCGAACGTGCGGTACACGCCGGCGATCGAGACCAGTTCCGGTTCCATCGCCAGCGCGAAGATGCGCGCCTGGGGATTGCCCGAGGCGCCGGCCAGCGCGCGGCCGTACAGCGAGGAATATACGTGGATGCTGCCGTCGGCGATGATTTCGGCGCCATTGTTGACGACGGCGGTGATGATCAGGTCGCAGCCGCGCGCATAAATGCGCTGGCCGGCCCGCACGGGCGTATCGATCACCATCACTTGGGCATCGGCGCCCGACTGGGCCGCCGCCGTGGGCGTATCCTTGGGGCCATCCTTGGGCGGCGCATCGTCGCGCGTCTTGCCGCTGTCGAGGCTCAAGCCTTGCGCCAGGATGGCGTCATGCATGTCGGCCGGCGCATTGCGCACGGCCACGGCATTCAAACGGTATTTTTTCAGCAGGGCCACCAGGGCGGCCCAGTCGATGGGCACGCTGCCGGGCGGCAATGCGGCCACGTCCAGCACGGCCAGGTCGTCCTCGAAAAAGTCGGCCACGCCTCCCGTCATGTCGCGCAAGGCGGCATCGAGGGCCTGCGTATCGGCGCTATGCATGATGGCGGAGACAGCAACGACGGTGGAAATCTTGATTTCGATAGGCTTCTGCGACGGGCTTTTGGACATAAACATTTATCAAAGTGAAACTGCGGCAGGCCAGATGTTTCGTACGGCAACAATGGGAGCAGTAAATTTCTTGCATTCTACTGCAAAAAAATCGGCGTCAGGGGCCTGGCGCATGCTATTCCGCAGGGCAACACCTACTTCATGTCAAAAAAAACGGACGGCGCCCCGGAAAACCGGTGCGCCGCCCTGAAAGCAGCCCTGCATGCGGCCTGGGTCGGCTTATGTCATGCCGCCGCGCGCATCTGCCGCGCCGCCGCGACCATATTCTTTAAAGCCGCCTCCGTTTCCCCCCAGCCCCGCGTTTTGAGGCCGCAGTCCGGGTTGACCCATAAATGGGCCGGTGGAATCACGGCGCTGGCTTTTTGCAGCAATGCCACCATGTCGGGTGTCGAGGGGATGCGCGGCGAGTGGATGTCGTACACGCCGGGGCCGATTTCGTTCGGATATTGAAATTGGCCAAAGCCCGTCAGCAACTCCATGTCCGAGCGGCTCGTCTCTATCGTGATGACGTCGGCATCCATGGCGGCGATCTGCGGCAGGATGTCGTTGAACTCGGCATAACACATGTGCGTGTGGATCTGCGTCGCGTCGCTGACGACGGAGGCGGCGATGCGGAAGGCGCGCGTGGCCCAGGCCAGGTAAGTATCCCACTGGCCGCGGCGCAGCGGCAAGCCTTCGCGGATGGCCGGCTCGTCGATCTGGATGATGCCGATGCCGGCCGTTTCCAGGTCGGCCACCTCGTCGCGGATGGCCAGGGCGAGTTGCAGCGCCGTGGTGGCGCGCGGCTGGTCGTCGCGCACGAACGACCATTGCAAGATCGTCACCGGACCCGTCAGCATACCCTTCACCGGTTTATGCGTCAGGCTTTGCGCGTGCACCGTCCAGGCCACCGTCATGGCGGCCGGGCGCTGCACGTCGCCGTAGATGACGGGTGGCTTGACGCAGCGCGAACCGTACGATTGCACCCAGCCGTGGCGCGTGAAGACAAAACCGTCCAGCTGCTCGCCGAAGTATTCGACCATGTCGTTGCGTTCCGCTTCGCCATGCACGAGCACGTCCAGGCCCAGCGCTTCCTGGCGGCCCACGGCGTGGGCGATTTCGGCGCGCATCTGCTGTTCGTAATCGGCGATGGCCAGTTCTCCCCGCTTGAAACTCGCGCGGGCGGCGCGGATGGCCGTCGTTTGCGGGAAGGAGCCGATGGTCGTCGTCGGGAAGTCGGGCAGCTGGAAACGCGCACGCTGCACTGCCTGGCGCAGCGGGAAGCTGGAATCGCGGCGGTCCACGGTGGGCGTCAGCGCTTGCAGGCGCTGCGTCACCGATGAACGGTGCACGCGGGCGCTGGCGCGGCGGCTGGCAATGGCCAGGCGCGACACGGCCAGTGCGGCCTCATCGGAATGGCCCGTCAGCGCGTCCTTCAGCAGCGCAATTTCCGCCAGTTTTTCCGTGGCAAACGCCAGCCAGGTCCGGATTTCACCGTCGAGCTCTGTTTCCGCTTCCAGACTGAACGGCACGTGCAGCAAGGAGCACGACGGCGCCAGCCACAGCTGGTCATTGCGCTTGGCCATCAGCGGCTGCAGCACGGCCAGGGCCGCGTCAAGGTCGGTGCGCCAGATGTTGCGCCCGTCGACGATGCCTATCGACAAGACTTTATGCGCGGGCAGCCAATCTGTCACGCTGATCAGTTCATGCGGCGCGCGGATGCCGTCCACGTGCAGGCCGGCCACGGGCAGGCGGCAGGCGAGGCTGAGGTTTTCTTCCAGCGGCGAGAAATACGTGGCCAGCAGGATATTGATACCTACCTGGTTCAGCTGCCAGTAGGCGCTCTCGAAGGCGCTGCGCCACGCGGTGGGCAAGTCCAGGCCCAGGATCGGTTCGTCGACCTGCACCCACGCCACGCCTTGCTGTTTCAGGCGGTCGAGCAGGGCGCCGTAGACGGGCAGCAATTGTTCCAGCAGGGAGAGGCGGTCGAAGCCGTGTGTCTTTTCCTTGCCCAACCACAGGAAGGTGAGGGGGCCGATCAGGGCCGCCTTGACCTGGTGGCCCAGCGCCTGCGCCTCGGCCACTTCCGCCAGCAGGCGCTCGCAAGCGAGAGAAAACCGGGTCTGCGGCGACAATTCGGGCACCAGATAATGGTAATTGGTGTCAAACCACTTGGTCATTTCCAGCGCGGCGGTGCCTGCGGCGTGTGCATGGCCGCAGTCCGCGTGCTCCGCATGCGTGCCGGTCTCTGCACCGCGCGCCATCGTGAAATAGCGCGACAGCGGCGACTGCTCTGGCGCAAAGCTGAAACGGGGCGGTTCGCAGCCCAGCAGCTCGATATGGTTCGCCACCTGGTCGTAAAAGGCGAAGTCGCCCACGGTGACGTAGTCGAGCCCTGCATCGCGTTGCAGCGCCCAGTGGCGCGCGCGCAATTGCCGGCCCGTCGCTTCCAGCGCTGTTTCGGACAGCTCGCCGCGCCAGTGGCTTTCCAGCGCCAGTTTCAGTTCGCGCGCGGCGCCGATACGGGGAAAGCCAAGGATGTGAGTATGAATGCGCATGATGTCATCGAGATTTAATGTGAATGCGCTAGAGTGTGCGGCAACTTGGTCTATAATCAAAACGAAACATTTTGACGAATAACATGAAAATAATTCACGTACAGCCACCAATTTCCCGATGCTAGAAATTCGCCACCTGCGCACCCTGAGTGCCCTGCGTTCGTCCGGCAGCCTGGTGCGCGCCGCGCAGCTGCTCAACCTGACCCAGTCGGCCCTGTCGCACCAGATCCGTTTGCTCGAAGAGCGCTACAAGGCGCCCCTGTTCGAGCGCAAGTCGATGCCGATCGCGTTTACGGCCACCGGCAGCCGGCTGCTGGAGCTGGCCGACAAGCTGCTGCCCGAGATCGAGCTGGCCGAGCGCGACGTGGCGCGCCTGTCGCAGGGCGACCAGGGACAGTTACGCGTGGCGCTCGAATGCCATACCTGTTTCGACTGGCTCATGCCCGTGATGGATGCGTTCCGCCAGCGCTGGCCGGAAGTGGAGATCGATCTTGTCTCCGGCTTTCACAGCGAACCGGCCGACTTGCTGCGCTCGGGCGAGGCGGACCTGGTGATTGGCTCGCCGTACGGCCCCGATTTCACCGTGTTTCCCCTGTTCCGCTTTGAAATGCTGGTGGTGATGGCGCAGAAGCACCGGCTGCAGGCGCAGCGCCGGCTGGCGGCGGCCGACTTTACGGGCGAGACCTTGATTACCTATCCCGTGCCGGAAGAACGCATCGATCTGATCCGCGAAGTGCTCAAGCCGGCCGGCATCCAGTTTGAGCGCCGCACGGCCGAATTGACGGTCGCCGTGCTGCAGCTGGTGGCGAGCCGGCGCGGCATTGCCGCCTTGCCGAACTGGGCCATCAAGAATTACGTCGATTACGATTATGTGGTGGCGCGCCCGGTGGGCGAGCATGGCCTGTGGAGCGATTTGTACGTGTCCGTGCCCGAGCAGTTGCAGGACAAGGCATACGTGCGCGATTTCGTCAGCGTGATACGCGAGCAGTGCGCGGCCTCGCTCGATGGTATCAAGTTGTTGTCCTGATCAACGTTGAGTTGGAAACAAACCAACAGGAATGTTTGATAAATATCAAGGTTTAGCAATGAACCACCGCTTACAGTTGAGCACTGTGCGGCGCAACATGGCGCTGCCTACTCTTTGGGGAGGAACGACATGTTTTCATTTTCCGAACAATGGGCACTGGCCGGCAAGGCCGTGGTGGAAGCACAATTGGTCAGCGCGCAAGCGTATGCCCAGGCCGCCGTCGACAGCGGCGCCAGCGTGCTGGACTTGCAGCTCGATGCGGCCCGCACGGCGTTGGCGGCCGCTACGGTGGCGGGCAATCAGCTGCTGTCCGTGAAGGACCCGCAAGCGCTGCTGCAACTGTCGCGCACGCAGTCGCAACTGGCCATCGAGCGCATCGGTGCATATGGCCGCCAGGCAAAGGATGTTGCTCAAGAAACCCAGGAGAAATTCGACACTGTGACAAAGGGTGAGTTTGCTGCATCGCGTCAAAAATTTGGCGAGCTGTTGCAAGTGGTAAAGCAAACCCCCGTGCCCCTGATTATTCCCTTCAATAATTTTCTAAAAACCGCTTTCGGCGGCGCCGATGAAGGGTATGATAAAAATAAAAACACGCGTCCTGCGCGCCAGGCGTAAGCGTTTTGCGGCCCGGCAGCGGCTATCCGCCGCGCCAGGCTGCCCGCCAGTACCGCAAGCAGGCTGTCATCGCCGCCGCCTGCGGTGCGGCGCTGGAACTGCGGCGCATGCCGCGCTAGAATGAAACGCAGCTTGCTGCGTCTTCCCGGATTCTCATTGGATTCTATTAACACCTTGACCTTGGCCTTCGTGGCCTGCATATCGGAGAAATAAATGGATGATGTCGTAATCGTGGCCGCCGGCCGTACCGCAGTCGGCAAATTCGGTGGCAGCCTGGCCAAGATTCCTGCGTCCGAACTGGGCGCGCATGTAATCAAGGGCTTGCTGGCACAAACCGGCATCGACCCGAACCTGATCGGCGAAGCGATCCTGGGCCAGGTGCTGACGGCCGCCGTCGGCCAGAACGCCGCGCGCCAGGCCGTCATCAAGGCTGGCCTGCCCAGCGCCATCCCGGCATTTACCATCAACAAGGTGTGCGGCAGCGGCCTGAAGGCCACGCACCTGGCGGCGCAAGCGATCAAGTGCGGCGACGCCAACATCATCATCGCCGGCGGCCAGGAAAACATGAGCGCGTCGCCGCATGCGATGAACGGCTCGCGCGACGGTTTCCGCATGGGCGACTTCAAGATGATCGACACCATGATCGTCGACGGCCTGTGGGACGTGTACAACCAGTACCACATGGGCATCACGGCGGAAAACGTCGCCAAGAAATACGAAGTGACGCGCGCCGAGCAGGATGAATTCGCGCTGCAGTCGCAACTGAAGGCGGAAGCGGCGCAAAAAGCGGGCAAGTTCAAGGATGAAATCCTGCCGCTGGAAATCGCCAACAAAAAAGGCACCGTCGTCTTCGACAGCGATGAATACATCAAGCCCGGTTCGACCCTGGAATCGCTGTCCGGCCTGCGCCCCGCGTTCGCCAAGGACGGTACTGTTACCGCCGGCAATGCGTCGGGCCTGAACGACGGCGCCGCCGCCGTGATCATGATGTCCGCTTCGCAAGCGAAAGAACTGGGCTTGAAGCCGCTGGCGCGCATCAAGGCTTACGCCTCCTCGGGCCTGGACCCGGCCGTCATGGGCATGGGCCCCGTCTCCGCCTCGCGCTTGTGCCTGAAAAAAGCCGGCTGGACGCATGAAGAGCTGGACCTGATGGAAATCAACGAAGCGTTTGCCGCGCAAGCGATTGCCGTCAACAAGGAAATGGGCTGGGATACCAGCAAGATCAACGTGAACGGCGGCGCGATCGCCATCGGCCACCCGATCGGCGCGTCCGGCGCGCGCATCCTGGTCACCCTGATCCACGAAATGATCCGCCGCGACGCCAAGAAAGGCTTGGCGGCACTGTGCATCGGCGGCGGCATGGGCGTGGCTCTCGCGATCGAACGGGATTAAGTAGCTGGCACCGCACCCAAGCTACTGCGCGGCGCGCTTTGCGGCCTGCGATGCTCACCGTGCTAGAGCACGGTTGCGCTTCTTCGCCACAAATCATCGCCGCTCGCTACGCTTGGATACGGTGCGGTACGCCGCAATCATGCGGTGTTTTTGGATCGCCTTATTTAAATAATTAACTTTTTAGCAACAGAACGACACTGAGGGGATGAAAATGGCAAGAGTTGCATTGGTAACTGGTGGCATGGGCGGTCTGGGCGAAGCGGTGTGTTTCAAGCTGGCGGCGCTCGGCTATCGCGTGGTGACCACATATTCCCCAGGCAATCCGAAGGTCGCGGAATGGCTGGCGACGACGAAGGACATGGGCTATGACTTCAAGGCGTATCCATGCGACGTGGCCGACTACGATTCGGCGGCTGCCTGCGTGGCGGCCGTGGAAGCGGAAATCGGTCCTGTCGACGTGCTGGTGAATAACGCCGGCATCACGCGCGACATGACGTTCAAGAAGATGGACAAGCCGAACTGGGATGCCGTGATGAGCACCAACCTCGATTCCGTCTTCAACATGACCAAGCCCGTCTGCGACGGCATGGTGGAACGCGGCTGGGGCCGTATCATCAATATCTCGTCCGTCAACGGCCAGAAGGGCGCCTTCGGCCAGACCAACTATTCGGCCGCGAAAGCCGGCATGCATGGTTTCACCAAGTCGCTGGCGCTGGAAGTGGCGCGCAAGAACGTCACCGTCAACACCATCTCGCCAGGCTACATCGGCACCAAGATGGTCATGGCGATTCCGCAGGAAGTGCTCGACAGCAAAATCATCCCGCAAATTCCGATGGCGCGCCTGGGCAAGCCGGAAGAAGTGGCCGGCCTGGTGGCCTACCTGGCTTCCGATGAAGCGGCGTTCGTCACGGGCGCCAACATCTCGATCAACGGCGGCCAGCACATGTCGTAATCGTTGTTGAGGTAAAACAGAGAGACAGCTTCGGCTGTCTTTTTTTATGCTTGCCAGCCAAACAAGGGGGCGGCCGGATTTGCCTTAAAATCAGCATTTCTTCACTGCATCATTCCATGACTCTTGTTCCCGCCTTGCGCCGCACCAGCGTGGCCGCCATCCTTTTCCTGGGCGCCGGTGCGGCCCAGGCCAGCGTTGCGTTCCACGTCACGGTAACTACCGAACGCGTCAACCAGCCCGGCGTGAAAACCAGCTTGCCCGCACGCACTACACAGGAAAGCGATGTCGTGCTGGGCCCGCATTACCTGAGCGTGCGCGATGGCAAGCGCTTGTCCGTGTTGGACTTTGCCACGCGCCGCCGCCACGTCATCGATATGGCGGCGTCTACCTACGACACGTATTCGCTGTTCGACGTGGCGGGCTTTCGCGTCTTCGAGCTGCGCCACCGGCAGGGGATCGTCGGCATATTGAAGGCGGGCGGCCTTGAGCAGCACGCAACGCCGCCCGTGTACGAGGAGCAATCGCTGTCCGTGCCGGCGGCAAGGCGGCGCGGCGCTCTGCAGCCGCAAGTGCTCGACGGCGCCGTGCTGTGGTCGCTCGACGGGCAGCCCCTGCTGCGCCTGGGCATCGCGGGCAGCCCCGTCAGCGGCGACGATGCGACGGCGTTTGCCCAGTACCTGCGCTACACCTGGGGCGGCCACCCGCTGGTGCTGAAGCTGCTGGCCGACGGCAAGCGCATTCCCGACGACTTCACTTTGTACTACCAGGAGGTGGGCGGCGCGGTGACGCGGCAGTTCCGCATCAGCGCCATGACGGCGGGCGCACCGGCCACCTATACCTTGTCCGCCTACCGGCCCCGTCCGCTGGCGGCCGATGCGCCCCCGCTCGAGCGCGTGCTGGCGCAGGCGACGCTGTTGCCGCCGCCGGGACCCCAGGCGCCTCAGGCACACCCTGCGCTGCGGGCCGAAGCGGAAAAACTGTTTGCCGCAGACCAGCCCTTCGAGGCTTTTTTGACCATGCTGGAAGACCATTTTTCCACAGGCGCGCTGGTGGAAAAGCTCACGCCCCGGCAGCAGCAGGCCATGCAGGAATGCCAGCCCATCCACGATTTGACGCGGGGATTGCTGGCCAAGGACCAGGAGGGTATCGCGGACGCGCTGGCCACCGTGCGGGAATTGAGGAAGCAGACGGGGCTGGAGCAGCCCGTGCTGGCCTTGTTCGAGGGGAATTTGCGCGCCAAGCTGGGGCAATGGCCGCAAGCGACGGCCTTGTATCTGCAAGTGCTGCAGGCAAAACCGCAGATGGCGGCCGTGTACCAGGACCTGGGCGACGCCTTGCTGGCGCAGTTCGATGCGCCGAATGCCTGGCGCAGCTGGGATGCGGGCCGGGCCATGGCGCCGTCGCTGCGGCAATTTCGCAAGGTCAACGACCTTGAGCGCAGCCTGCTGAACGATTATCCCGCCTTCTTTGCCGACGCTAAAGCAGTTCAGCCCAGCACCAGCCGTCCGGCCAGCAGCACGAAGACGGAGGGCAGCACGAACTTGCCGTAAGGCGAAGGCTTGCCGCGCAGGCGGCGCGCCAGGCGTGCTGCCAGCACGGCGTAGATGGCGTCGAACAGCAAGCCCATCAGCACCAGGACGGCGCCCAGGCGCAGGTATTGCATGCCGACCTGTTCGCTGCCGGCGACGAATTGCGGCAGGAACATGCTGCAAAACAGCAGTGCCTTCGGATTGAGCAGATTCGTCAGGAAGCCGCGCACCAGGCTGGCGCGGGCGCTGTGCGCCGTGGCGGGGGCCGCTTCTTCCGGCGCCGTTTTGCTCGACAGGGCCGACTGCAGCAAGCGCAGTGCCAGGTACAGCAGGTAGGCGGCGCCCGCCCATTTGACCCACTGCAAGGCTTGCGGATGCGTCACCATCAGCGCCGCCAGGCCCGCGCCCGACAGCGCCACGTGGACGGCGCGCGCGCCGGCGATGCCCACGGCCGTCACCAGCGCCGTGGCCACGCCGCGCGCGGCGCCCGTGGCCAGCACCAGCGCCATGTCGGGGCCCGGTAATAAAAAGGCGCCGGCCAGTGCCAGCAGGTACATCAGGAAGGTAGAATCGGACATGGGCCAGTCGAAAAGAAAAACGGGAGCATGCGCACGGTGCAGCCTGCTCGCCGGGCCCCATTATGTTCTTGCGGCGATGAAATGTGCTTGCTTTTCCTGCCCTGCATGCCCTAGTATTCGGGTAGATTCCACTCGTATAAAAACAAAAATTAGATGAAAATTTCAGAAGTTAGTCTCGACGCCACCGATTTGCAGATACTCAGGCTGTTGCAGGATGAAGGAAGGCTGTCGAATGCGCGCCTGGCCGAGCGCTTGAAACTGAGCGAAACCCCCGTCTGGCGCCGCTTGCGCCGTCTGGAAGAGGAAGGTTTTATTACCGGCTACCAGGCTTTGCTCAACCGCAAGAAGCTGGGCATCGGCCTGGTCGCGTTCGTCCGGGTCGTGTTTGCCAACCATGGCGGCGAGCAACCGTCGCAGTTCGAGCAAGCGATCGCGACGATTCCCGAAATTCTGTCCTGCCACAACGTGGCGGGCGAAGCCGACTATTTCCTGCAAGTGGTGGCGCGCGACCTGGAAGCGTATGGCGAATTCGTCTCGACGGTGCTGCGCCGCCTGCCTGGCGTGGCGGAAATCCAGTCCAGCCTGTCGATGCGCGAAATCAAGTCGTCGAACCGCCTGCCTTTGCTGCTGGCCTGAGGCGCCGGGCGCGCACTATAATTGGAACAGTTGCCAGGACTCGCGCCTGGCGCCCTGACCGCCACTCCAAGGACCGCCATGCCCGATTCCCTGTCTCCTTTGTTTCCCGCCCTGTCGCCGAACCGGCACGGCATGCTGGCGGTCGATGACATCCACACCATTTATTGGGAAGAGTGCGGCAATCCCGACGGCATTCCCGTGCTGTTCCTGCATGGCGGCCCCGGCGCGGGCCTGTCGCCGCAGCACCGCCGCTTTTTTGACCCGCAGCGCTACCGTGTGATCCTGTTCGACCAGCGCGGCGCAGGCAAGTCCACGCCGCTGGGCGAATGGCGCAACAACACGACGCAGTTGTTGATCGAGGACATCGAACGCTTGCGCGCCCAGTTCGGCATCGCCCAATGGCTGGTGTTTGGCGGCTCGTGGGGGTCGACTCTGGCGCTGGCGTATGGCCAGGCGCATCCTGAAGCCTGCCTCGGTTTCGTGCTGCGTGGCATTTTCCTGTGCACGCAGGCGGAAATCGACTGGTTCATCGAGGGCGTGCGCTGGTTCTATCCGGAACTGTACGCGGAATTCGCCGCACCGATTCCGCCAGAGGAACGGGGCGACCTGCTGGCGGCCTACGTGCAACGCATCCTCAGCAGCGATCCTGCCGTGTACTGGCCGGCCGCGCGCGCCTGGAGCCGCTTCGAAGGGCGCCGCGTCTACCTGATGCCGCAGCCGGAAGATGCGCCGAACGATGCGCTCGACCTGGGCGTGGGCCGGCTCGAATCGCATTACATGGCCAATCTCGGTTTCTTCGAGGAAGACCAGCTGATCCGCAACATGGGGCGCATCGCGCATTTGCCGGCCGTCATCGTGCAAGGACGCTACGACGCCATCTGTCCGCCGCTGTCGGCCTACCGCCTGCAGCAGGCATGGCCCGGCGCGCAGCTGGAAATGATCCCGGACGCGGGCCATGGCGCGCTCGAGAACGGCATCGCTTCGGCGCTGGTACGCGCCACCGAGCGCTTCGTACCGGGACGCGGCTTCGCATGACCTTGCAACATGCCGGTTGGCAAAGCGGCCAGCCGGCGTGTGCCACCTGCTACACTATGGCCTGTGCTGGCGCCAGGGTCGGGCGCCGGTGTGAACCCACGACTTTTTATCCATGAACATACAGATCGGCGACATCGGCCATATCATCCAGCTGGCGATTGCGCCGGTTTTCCTGTTGACCGGTATCGGCACCATGCTGGTGGTGCTGACCAACCGCCTGGGCCGCATCATCGACCGCACGCGCGTGCTGGAAGACCGGCTCGACATCGGCTACAACGATTTCTATATGGATGAGCTCGATACCTTGTATCGGCGTACCCATTTGATCAATTATTCGATTTCGCTGAGCACGGCGTGCGGTTTCTTCGTCTGCGTCATCATCGCCATGCTGTTTTTGGGCGATATTCTGAACCTGACCCTGGACAGATACATCGCGGCCTTCTTTGTGCTGGCCGTGATTTGCCTGATCGGCTGTTTTATTTATTTACTGCGCGAAATTTATCTGGCCGCGACGGCCCAGCGCATCCGGCGCCATATCCGCCCGCCACGTTAAGCGGCGCGCCGGTTTACCTTACTATTGAAGAACGAGTCCAGCATGCACGATTACAAACGTCCCCCCACCCTGCACCGCTACGGCCAGCGCAGTGAACTCGAGCTGGCCCTGAGCCTGGGCCAGTTCCGCCTGGCGCCCGCGGGCAATTGCCTGACCCTGAGCTTTTCGCAAGTGTGGGACAAGCAACTATTCGACCTGTTCGCCCCGGCCGACGCCTGTTTGATCATCCACAATACGGAAGAATTCGGCGAACGCCTGCACCGCGCCGTGCAGCGCACCTTGCCCAGCTGGGCAGGCATCGACGGCCTGGTCGAATATGGCCAGCGCGCCGCCCTGGGCGCCGCCTTCACCAAGACGCGCGCCGAAGCGCCCGAGCAGGAATGGCTGTTCGCCTGGCGCTCGATGCAGCCGCAGGCGAGCCTGAACCCCGTCACCGTGAAACTGGGCAGCCTGGAAAACTTCGCGGAAATCCGCGACCGCGACACGTACTTGGCGTAGTTCAGCTGGATTTGTCGGCGTACTGGCTGTCGATGCGGGCCAGCACGGCGGCCATCATGCGCTCGATATCGCCGCGTATCATGGTCGTGCCCAGCATGCCGGGCACATAGAAGCCCGGCATCAGGCGGCTGGAAAAGACGATGCGCGTGCCGCCCGTCTCGGGCACGGGATACAAATTCCAGCGCGATTCGTAATGCCGCATGTCGCCGGAGATCAGGGCGATGTTGATGGACGTGAACGGCGTCTCCGTGGCCCGCACCACCAGGTGGATGGGGTGGTTCATGAACAGGAAGCGCGCCATGCCCTGCTGCTCGATGATGACTTCATTGCCGTTGCGCGACAGCACGCGGCAGGAACTGAGGTCGGGCACGAATTCACTCATGCGCTCATAGGTGGTCAGGGTCTTCCACACGGACGCCGGCGGCGCCTGCACGCTGGCGCTGGCATCGACTTCATACATGCGCTGCCCGTCGACCTCGATGCGCTTGACCTCGACCTTCAGCTTGTCCAGGCGTATCGCCTGTGCCAGCGCGGTAGCGGGGACGGCGCACAGCATCAGCAGGCAGAGGAAGAGTCGCTTCATGCCAGCTAGCCTACGGGAAAGTACCGCCCGGCACAAGCTGTACCCGTCGCCGGCCCGCGCGCCCGGCGATTTAGAACTCCCGGTCTAGAGAAAGTCGCTGCGGCGATCGGCAATGCTTGCTACCGTACGGCCTGCATACCACTTCTACCGGACCGATCACCATGACTGCCTATCCTCACCTGCTGGCCCCGCTCGACCTGGGTTTTACCACCTTGCGCAACCGAGTCATCATGGGGTCCATGCACACGGGCCTGGAAGACCGCTTTTATCATTATGGCAAGCTGGCCGCCTTTTACCGCGAGCGGGCGCGCGGCGGCGTGGGGCTGATCGTCACGGGCGGCATCTCGCCGAACCGCCAGGGCTGGCTGCTGCCGTTTGGCGGCACCTTGAATTTCCTCGGCGACGTGCCCAACCACCGCAAGGTGACGCGCGCCGTGCACGAGGAGGGCGGCAAGATCGTCATGCAGATCCTGCATGCGGGCCGTTATGGCTATCAGCCGTTCGTCGTCTCGGCGTCGGCCAAGAAATCGCCGATCTCGCCGTTCCGTCCCCGTCCCTTGAGCGAGCGTGGCATCGAACGCACGATCTGCGATTACGTCCGCTGCGCGCGCCTGGCGCAAAAGGCGGGCTACGACGGCATCGAAGTGATGGGCAGCGAAGGATATTTATTGAACCAGTTCCTGTGCGCGCGCACGAATCTGCGCCAGGACCGCTGGGGCGGCAGCATCGAGAACCGCATGCGCCTGCCCGTCGAGATCGTGCGCCGCATCCGCGCCGCCGTCGGCCCCGGCTTCATCATCATGTACCGCCACTCGCTGCTCGACCTGGTCGAGGGCGGCAATACCTGGGAGGACGTGGTGGCGGTGGCCAAGGCCCTGGAGCAGGCGGGCGTGACGATTCTGAATACCGGCTTCGGCTGGCATGAAGCACGCGTTCCCACCATCGTCACCTCGGTGCCGCGCGCCGCGTTTGCTTCCGTGGCGGGCCGGCTGCGCCGCGAAGTGACGATTCCCGTGGTGGCCTCGAACCGCATCAACATGCCGCACGAAGCCAACGCCATCCTCGAGCGGGGCGACTGCGACCTCGTGTCGATGGCGCGCCCGTTCCTGGCCGACCCTGATTTTGTCGCCAAGGCGGCCTCGGGACGCGCCGACGAAATCAATACCTGCATCGGCTGCAACCAGGCCTGCCTCGACCACACGTTCGCCAACAAGCGCGCCAGCTGCCTCGTCAATCCGCGCGCCTGCCATGAAACGGAACTCGTGTACGCGAAAAAGGCCGTGCCGCGCAAGGTCGCCGTCGTCGGCGCAGGGCCAGCCGGCTTGTCCGCCGCCTGCGTGGCGGCCGAATGCGGGCACCACGTGACCCTGTTCGACAGCAGCGACAGCGTGGGCGGCCAGTTCAAGGTGGCCATGCAAATTCCCGGCAAGGAAGAGTTCACGGAAACCATCCGCTATTTTGCGCGCCGTCTGGCGCTGCTGGACGTCAAGCTGCGCCTGGGCGAGCGCGTGACGCGCGAGCAATTGCTGGCCGGCGGCTATGACGACGTCATCGTCGCCACCGGCATCAAGGTGCGCCTGCCGGCCATTCCCGGCATCGATCACCCGCAAGTGCTGTCGTACCTCGATGTGCTGCAAAGCAAGAAGCCCGTGGGCGCGCGCGTGGCCATCATCGGCGCGGGCGGCATCGGCTTCGACGTGGGAGAGTATCTGTTGCACGACCCGGCGCACCCGCTGCCCCAGCCTGTGGCGACCTGGGCGGGCGAGTGGGGCGTGGACTTGAATGCGGCGACCGGTGGCGGCCTGGTGCCGCCCGTGGCGCCCCATCCCGTACGGCAAATCTTCCTGTTGCAGCGCAAGACGTCGAAAGTGGGCGCGGGGCTGGGCAAGACGTCGGGTTGGGTGCACCGCGCTGCGCTGGCGCGAAACGGCGTGGCCATGCTGGCCGGCGTGACGTACGACAAGATCGACGAGCAGGGCTTGCACATCACCGTGGGCGGGGAGCAGCGCCTGCTGGCGGTGGACAACGTGGTCATCTGCGCGGGCCAGGACAGCTTGACGGAACTCATGCCGCCCCTCGACAAGGATGGCAAGCCGCTGGCGTCGGGCGGTCCGCGCTTCCATAAAATCGGCGGCGCCGCGCTGGCGGCGGAACTCGATGCCAAGCGGGCGATACGGGAAGGCGCGGAGCTGGCGGCCAGCCTGTAAAAAGAAGGCTCTGTCATCGGCAAATAGGGGAAATGCCGGAATCTTCCCTTGGTTGTGTTGTCTGACTCTGCATACTTACCTGCAGGAGCAGATCATGCGGCCAGCCGAATGGAAGAGCTTTATCGCGCAACTTTCGCAGTTGAGCCAACGCCAGCGACAGGCAGGCATTGTCCTGCTGCGTGGCAACGCGCCACACGACGCGACCGTCGCGCTGCTGGAAAATGTGGCGCAGCCGCGATTGGCCTGTCCCGCCTGCCACTCGGCGCACCTGCACCGGCATGGCCATGCGCACGGCCTGCAACGCTACCGTTGCGTGCCCTGCGGCCGCACCTTCAATGCGCTCACCGGCACGCCGCTGGTGCGCTTGCGCCATAAATCGCTGTGGCTCGATTACGCCGATTGTCTGCTGGCATCGGATTCCGTGCGCAAGGCGGCGTTACAGTTGGGCGTGCACCGCAATACCACGTTTCGCTGGCGCCACCGGTTTTTATCGCTGGCAAAGACGGACCGGCCCCATCGCCTGCACGGCATCGCCGAGGCCGACGAGTTATATCTGCTGGAATCGGACAAGGGAGCGCGGCAGATGACGCGTCCGCCCCGCCGCCGGGGCGGCCATGCCCATAAACGCGGCATATCGAACGAACAGGTCTGCATCCTGGTGGCGCGCGACCGCACGGGACAGACCCTCGATTTCGTCACGGGCAAAGGAGCGCTGACGAAGGCGCAGCTGCGCCATTGTTTGTTGCCCATGATCGACAAGGATGTCTTGCTGGTTACCGACGGCCATGCGGCCTACCGGGCCTTCGCCCGGGAAGCGGGCATCAGCCACCGGGCCGTCAACTTGCGCGCCGGCATCCGCGTGCGGGGCGCCGCCCACGTGCAAAACGTCAACGCCTATCACAGCCGTTTGCGACAATGGCTGGGGCCGTTTCACGGCGTGGCGACGCGCTACCTGCCGAACTACCTGGGATGGCGCTGGATACTCGACGCCGGGCGCATCCGTTCACCGGAAACGTTATTGAAAGCAACGCTGGGCGCATTCCCACATCTGATGGTGACATAGCCAAAAAGAAAGCCTGCCGGCTGGGTAGCGGGCAGGCTTGCTGGCCGGAAAGGGCGCTGGCTTAATGCCCGCCATGCCCCTTTTTCGCCGTCTCAAAACTCTGCAGCACGTGCTCGGCCATGCCATTGGCCAGCTCGTGCTCGCCAATAAACACCTTGCCCGCGTTTTCCGCGCGCAGCAATTCCGCCTCTTCCTCGCTGTGCGTGCGCACCACCGTCAGGATGTGCGGGTTCAGCGCGCGCGCCGTCTCGATCATGGCGCGCACGTGGAAGGTGTCGGGCGTGGCGATGACGAGCATGGTGGCGTGCGTGATGTGTGCCTGGATCAGCACGGCCGGCTCGCCCGCATTGCCAGCCACGGCGGGAATGCCCTGCTTGCGCAGCTGGTCGACGATTTCACGGTTTTCCTCGGCCACGACAAAGTGGATGCCCCGTTCCATCAGGGCGGCGGCGATGCGTCGGCCCACGCGGCCATAGCCGACGAGCACGATCTGGCCCGACAGTTTTTCCTGCGGCACGGTCATCGGCAGCTCGGCCAGCGGATCGGTCGTGCGTTCGAACTTGCGCGCGAAGTCGCTGTTGCCGATCACGCGCAGCAGCGGCTTGGCCATGCTGAAGACAAGCGGGTTGAGGGCGATCGACAGGATGGCGCCGGCCAGGATCAGGCTTTGCCCTTCCTGCGGCATCAGGCCCAGGGACAGGCCCAGCGCGGCCAGGATGAACGAGAACTCGCCGATCTGCGCCAGGCTGGCCGAGACGATGATGGCCGTTTTCGGCGGATAGCGCAGGGCCATCACGAGCAAGAAGGCGGCGATCGACTTGCCGAAGATAATGATGGCGCACACGGCCAGCACTTGCAGGGGCTTGTCGATGAGGATATTCGGCTCGAACAGCATGCCGACGGAAACGAAGAACAGCACGGCGAACGCGTCGCGCAGGGGCAGGGATTCTTCCGCGGCGCGGTGACTGAGTTCGGACTCGCGCAGCACCATGCCGGCGAAGAAGGCGCCCAGCGCGAACGACACGCCGAACAGCTTGGTCGAGGCGTAGGCGATGCCGACGGCGGCGGCGATCACGCACAGGGTGAACAGCTCACGCGAACCGGTGCGCGCCACTTGCCACAAAATCCACGGGAACAGCTTGCGGCCGACGACCAGCATGAAGACGATGAAACCGGCCACTTGCCCCAAGGTCACCGCCAGGGTCTGCCACAGGCTGACGGCTTCGGCGCCTGGCGCGACCTTGCCGCCCAGCGCGCCGGCAAATGCCGGCAGCAGCACGAGCACGAGCACGGTGACGAGGTCTTCCACCACCAGCCAGCCGACGGCGATGCGGCCATTCAGGGAATCGAGGATACCCCGCTCTTCCAGCGCGCGCAGCAGCACCACGGTACTGGCCACGGACAGGGCCAGGCCGAAGATCAGCCCGCCACCGAGGGTCCAGCCCCACCAGTGGGCCAGGCCCATGCCCATCGCCGTGGCGACGCCGATCTGCAGGATGGCGCCGGGCAGCGCAATCTTGCGCACGTCCCACAAATCGTCGATGGAAAAGTGCAGGCCGACACCGAACATCATCAGCATCACCCCGATTTCCGCCAATTGTCCCGCTATTTCCGCATCTGCCACAAAACCGGGCGTGGCCGGTCCGATGATGATGCCGGCGGCCAGATAGCCGACCAGTGCCGGCAGTTTCAGGCGCGCGGCGATGAAGCCGAAGATGAGGCCAAACCCGAGGGCGGCGGCGATGGTGGTGATCAGGCTGATGTCATGGGGCATGCGTGTGGGGTTCCTTATGGGGACGTGCGGGTAGAAAAAGATGTTGCTCAGCGACCAAGTATAAACGCTTCAAAGCCCCTGCCGGAAAATTTCCTGCGGCTTTATTGCAAAAAACCAGTGCTATATCTTCGTCCAGGTGGCCACGAACGCATGCCTATCCACCTTGAACATCGCCTAATTCAGAAGTCAGGCGATGTTACACCCAGGCGCTCAGAGCTTGCGCACGACCACGCAGCCGATGGAATAGCCGGCACCGAACGAGCAGATGACGCCGGTGCTGCCCGCC
Source organism: Janthinobacterium sp. EB271-G4-3-2 (assembly GCF_020858035.1). Taxonomy (NCBI): domain Bacteria; kingdom Pseudomonadati; phylum Pseudomonadota; class Betaproteobacteria; order Burkholderiales; family Oxalobacteraceae; genus Janthinobacterium; species Janthinobacterium sp. EB271-G4-3-2. Next base: position 269,023 of record NZ_JACYMG010000004.1, read on the forward strand.
GCCATGTCATCCTGATATTTATGGAAGGCGATGATGGAGCCGGCCGACGAGGTGTTGGCGTAGGTGTCGAGGATCACGGGCGCCTCATTGGCTTCCGCGTCGCGGCCCAGGATCAGGCGCGCGATCAGCAAGTTCATGTTCAGGTTGGCCTGGTGCAGCCAGTAGCGGGAGACTTGCGCCACTTCCACGCCGGCCTTGGCCAGGGTCGCCTTGATCATCTCGGCGGCCATCGGGCACACTTCCTTGAAGACCTTGCGGCCTTGCTGGCGGAACAATTTATCGGCCTGGCCCACGCCGGATTCGTCAAAACGGTTGAGGAAGCCGAAATTGTTGCGGATGGCATTCGAGAAGCGCGTTTTCAGTTCCGTGCCGATGATCTCGAACTGGTGCTGCGACACGGCCGTGTCTTTCGCTTCCACGATGATGGCGGTGCAGGCGTCGCCGAAAATGAAATGGCTGTCGCGGTCGCGCCAGTTCAGGTGGCCGCTGGTGATTTCGGGATTCAACACCAGCACGGCGCGCGCCTGGCCGCTTTGCACGGCGGCCACGGCTTGCTGGATGCCGAAGGTGGCCGACGAGCATGCCACGTTCATGTCGAAACCATAACCGTCGATACCGAGCGCATCCTGTACTTCCACGGCCATGGCCGGGTAGGCGCGCTGCATGTTGCTGCAGGCCACCAACACCATGTCGATGTCGGCCGGCGTGCGGCCGGCGCGCGCCAGGGCGTCTTTGGCGGCGGCGACGGCCATTTCCGCCTGCAAGGACAGTTCGTCATCGCCCCGTTCCGCAATGCGCGAGACCATGCGGGCCGGGTCGAGGATGCCTTCCTTTTCCATCACGAAGCGCGACTTGATGCCGGACGCCTTTTCGATGAAGGCCACGCTCGACAGCTCCAGCGCCGTCACCTCGCCCGCGGCGATCGCGCCGGCGTTGTCGGCATTGAACTTTTCCGCGTAGGCATTGAAGCAGGTGACCAGCTCTTCGTTGGAGATCGAAAAGGGCGGCGTATACAGTCCGGTACCGCTGATGACGACTTGTTTCATGGTTAAACTTTCAAATTTGGCAATCGACGTGGCGCCGATAAGTGAAGCAAATTTTACACAAACGGGCTCGACTGTAGAGAGTTTCGTGTTGCGGGGCTGGGCGATGTGTGGCGGAAGATTGATTTTTGTCGCGTGGACGGGATACCGGGGGGCATGGCGCCCCCCGTTGTGATGCTGGTACTGCTTACTTCTTCTGTTCTTTCTTGACGTCGGCCTGCACCACCACCGGTTCGGCCTTGGCCAGTTGCACTGGCAAGCCCTTCAGGTGATTGAGCGCCTGGTGCAATTGAAAATCGTCCTTGCTGCCAAATTCCAGCGGCTTGCGGGTTTTTTCCAGGGCGATGATGCGTAATTGCTCTTCCATCTCGTCGTTGACGGGTGCCGCCTTGGCACTTTCTTGGTCGCGGTCGTTGCTCAGGTGCTTGGTCAGGTCCGCTTCGCGGATGCGCAAGCCGTTCAAGCCGTCGCCGTCCGCATTTTCATCGACCAGCAAGTCGGGCACGATGCCCTTGGCCTGGATCGAGCGGCCATTCGGCGTGTAGTAGCGGGCCGTCGTCAGCTTGACGGCCGTGTCGGCTGTCAGCTGGCGGATGGTTTGCACGGAACCCTTGCCGAAGGTTTGCGTGCCGATGATGGTGGCGCGCTTGTAATCCTGCAGGGCGCCGGCGACGATTTCCGAGGCCGAGGCCGACCCCGTGTTGACGAGCACCACCAGCGGCACTTTCTTGATGGCGGCCGGCAATTTCGCCAGCGCGTCGCCTTCCGAGCGGAACGTATAGTATTCGGCGCGGCCGTAGAACACCTGTTTCGAGTCCGGCAGCTGGCCGTTGGTCGAGACGATGGCCGCGTCCTTCGGCAGGAAGGCGGCCGAGACGCCGATGGCGCCCTGCAGTACGCCGCCCGGATCATTGCGCAGGTCGAGCACCATGCCCTTGATGTTCGGATCTTGTTGATATAGCGCCGTGATCTGCGCGGCCATGTCGTCGACGGTCGGTTCCTGGAATTGCGATACGCGCAGCCAGGCGTAGCCCGGCTCGACCATCTTCGCCTTCACGCTTTTTTGATGGATTTCCTCGCGCGTGATGGTAAAGGCCAGCGGCTGCGCTTCATCCTTGCGGGCAATGGTCAGCGACACCTTGGTGCCCGGTTCGCCGCGCATGCGCTTGACGTTGTCGTCGAGGCTGACGCCTTTCACGGGCTGGCCATCGAGGCGGGTAATCAGGTCGCCAGCCTTGATGCCGGCGCGGTAGGCGGGCGAATCCTCGATGGGCGAGACGATCTTGATGTAGCCGTCTTCGCTGAGGCCAATTTCAATGCCCAGGCCGACGAACTTGCCTTCGGAGCCTTCGCGCAGCTCGGCGTAGGCTTTCTTGTCCAGGTAGGCGGAATGGGGGTCGAGCGAGGCAACCATGCCGGAAATGGCGTCTTCCAGCAGTTTCTTGTCTTCGACGGGCTCGACGTAATCGGACTTGATCAGGCCAAACACATCGGCCAGCTGGCGCAACTCTTCCAGCGGCAGGGGCGGCTCGACGGTCTTTTGCGCCATGGCGGAAAATTGCAGCGACACGGCGACGCCGGCCACCACGCCCAGGCCGATCAAGCCGGTATTTTTGAGTTTGCCCATCATTGCACCTTTGCAGCTAGCGTGTCTTGCACAAGCGCCAGTCCCCGTGGAGCGGCGCTTTGTTGAAAGTATAGACCTGAATCTCTGCCGGCGTGGGCCGGCCGTGGAAAAAGCGTGCCTGGACCCAGTCTACGCGCGAAAACGGGGCTGCCAGCTTGCCATATGTTGCGGTTTTGTATGCGATGTATAGGGAGTCTTGAGGGGAGTAAGCATTTGTAAGAGTCGAAAAAAAGCGTGTGCGGCGGCCCTATAGTGGACGCGCATTCTCGACTCGAAGTGGTTTTGCCTGCGTCCGCGGACGCAGGCTTTTTTTGTCGGCGGGTTCAAGCTCATTTAGACTGGAGCTTCTTTCTTCCCAGCAGATAAAAAATGTTAACTGATTTGCAGGCACGAGTCTCGCTCGAAGCGCTGATTGAAAAGTATCTGAGGGGGCGGGATCCTGATGCCGGCCTGCTGATCGACATCGTTCAGGATCCGTCACGGCAAGTGCCGATTAGAGGCGTGCTCGAAGCTATCGGGCAGTTCAACGACACGCAGTTCACGCAACAGGAGCGGGCGCTGATCGACGACCTGCTGTATCTGTATGGATAAACGCTGCATGCGCTGTGCCAGCCCACGCCATGCTCGCCGGACTGGACAATGAAAGCCCCTTGAGCCTGGCCGAACTGAGCGGCGCGTGCTACATTCCTGCAGCGCCTGGCGCGGCGGGCTATCCGCCCGCAGCTATCTGCCCGGTCTTTTTGACATGCCCCATAAGGACAATTCGTGAATCGCTATCTCTTGAGCAGTCTGACCCTGACCCTGTTGGCTGCGTTTGCCCATGCCGCCGAACCCGTATCCGCCGCTGCCGCCCCGACCGTGGCCCCAAGCGCCACGCCTGCCGCCGCTGGCGTCGTTTCCGGCATCGATGTGCAGTACATCGACCCCGCCGTGCGCGTGCAGGACGACTTCTTCACCCATTTGAACGGCAAGTGGCTGGCGACGGCCGAGATTCCCGCCGACAAGTCGAGCTGGGGTTCGTTCGCCAAGCTGCGCGATGACACGACGCCGCAATTGCGCGGCATTATCGAAGCGACGCAACAGGACAAAAACAAGAAGGCCGGTTCCGAAGCACAGAAAATCAGCGACCTGTACGCCAGCTACATGGATGAAGCCAAGCTCGATGCGCTGGGCACGAAGCCGCTGGCCGGCGAACTGAACCGCATCCGCTCGCTGCGCGACAAGAAGGGCGTGCCGGCCCTGATCGCCCACCTGAGCCAGACGGGCGTGTCGACTCCCTATGCCGTCTACGTGGGCCAGGATGCGCGTGCCTCGACGAAATATGCGGCATATGTAAGCCAAAGCGGCCTGGGCATGCCAGACCGCGATTACTACCTGGAAGCCAAGCAGGCTGGCGTCAAGGAAAAATACCAGGCGCACGTGGAAAAAATGCTGGCCATGGCCGGCGACAAGAACGCCGCCGCGCGCGCCAAGGCGGTCGTTGCGCTGGAAACGGCCCTGGCCGAAGTGCAATGGACCAAGGTCGAGAACCGCGATCCCGTCAAACGCTACAACAAGACCGACATCAATAAACTGAACGACCTGACCCCGGGCTACGACCTGAAGTCGGGCCTGGCGGCCCTGGGCGTCGCCAACAAGGTCGATTACGTCATCGTCAACCAGCCAAGCTACCTGGCCGGCTACGACAAGGTGCTGGCCGCCACCGACCTAGATACCGTGAAAGCGTATTTCGAATGGCAGTTGCTGCGCAGCTATGCCAGCTACCTGTCGAAAAACTTCGTCGATGAAAGCTTTGCCTTCTACGGCACGGTACTCAGTGGCGTGACGGAAAACCAGCCGCGCTGGAAGCGTGGCGTGGGCGCCGTCGAAGGCGTGTTGGGCGAAGCCGTCGGCAAGCTGTATGTCGCGCAATATTTCCCGGCAGAGCGCAAGGCGCACATGCAGGAACTGGTGAAAAACGTGCTGGCCGCCTACAAGGACAGCATCGATACCCTGGACTGGATGAGCCCGGAGACCAAGAAGGAAGCGCAAGCCAAGCTGGCCAAGTTCACGCCGAAAATCGCGTATCCGAACAAATGGCGCGATTATTCGAAGCTGCAAATCGTCCCGGGCGACCTGGTGGGCAACATGATGCGCGCCGCCAACTTCGGCTCCGCGCGCCAGGTGGCCAAGCTGGGCAAACCGATCGACCGCGAAGAGTGGGGCATGACGCCGCAGACGGTGAACGCCTATTACAGCTCGACGATGAATGAAATCGTCTTCCCGGCCTCCATCCTGCAGCCGCCGTTCTTCGACGCCAACGCGGACGACGCCGTCAACTATGGCGCCATCGGCGCCGTCATCGGCCATGAAATCAGCCACGGCTTTGACGACAAGGGCAGCCAGTCCGATGGCGACGGCAACCTGCGCGACTGGTGGACCCCGGCCGACCGCAAGAACTTCGCGGCCAAGGCCGACGCGCTGACCAAGCAGTACGACGGCTACAGCCCATTGCCGGGCTACCACGTCAACGGCGCGCTGACCCTGGGCGAGAACATCGCCGACAATTCGGGCGTGGCGATCGCCTATAAAGCCTATAAAATCTCGCTGGGTGGCAAGCCGGCTCCCGTGCTGGACGGTCTGACGGGTGACCAGCGCTTCTACATGGGCTTTGGCCAGGTGTGGCGCAGCAAGATGCGCGAAGCGCAGCAGATCGTGCAGATCAAGACCGACCCGCATTCGCCGGGCCAGTACCGCGCCAATGGCACCATGGTCAACCAGCCTGGCTTCTACGAAGCGTTTGGCGTGAAGCCGGGCGACAAAATGTATGTCGCGCCGGAAAACCGCGTGATCATCTGGTAAGTGCCATTGTGATTTAGCTAAGCAGGTCGGATGAGCGGGGGCCGCCGAGGTTGCAAGCGCATAATCCGACAATACCGCCGGTGCTAACAATGTTGTCGGCTTACGCCCTCTGGGCAAAGCCGACCTACGCCATGTAAACGTTATCTTGTCACAACAAAAAAGACCACCTTGCGTGGTCTTTTTTGCATTTCTGCCAAAGTTTTTTCTGTCGTTTCGGCCGGTATGCTACAGTCAAAAACCGGGCCAGAAGCCTTGGGCCTTCTGACCCTTATATTTCACACAATACAATATAGAGGACAACCGTGAATCGTTATTTGTTAAGTGCATTGACCCTGAGCTTGCTGGCCGGCGTGTCCGGCATGGCTGGCGCCGCTGATAGCGCCAAGAAAGCCGCCGCCGCTCCCGCCACGGCCGTCGCTGCCGCGGCGCTGACGTCCGGCATCGCCGTCGAATACGTCGACCCTGCCGTGCGCGCGCAGGACGATCTGTTCCAGCACCTGAATGGCAAATGGCTGGCGGAAACCGTGATTCCTGCCGACAAGTCGAGCTGGGGCAGCTTTGCCAAGCTGGCCGACGATACGCAAACGCAGCTGCGCGGCATCGTCGAAGGCGCTGCCGCCGACAAGGCACGCGCGGCCGGTTCGAATGCCCAGAAAATCGGTGATTTCTATAACAGCTTCATGGATGAAGCCAAGCTGGAAAGCCTGGGACTGACGCCCTTGAACGCGGAGCTGGCGAAGATCGCGGCGCTGCAGGACAAGGCGGAATTGCCGGCCGTGATCGCGCACTTCAGCAAGCTGGGCGTGACCTCGCCTTACGACTTCGGCATCCACCAGGACGCCAAGGATTCCACCAAATACGTGGCCGACATCGTGCAAAGCGGCCTGGGCTTGCCTGACCGCGATTATTATCTGGAGGAAGGCAAGGCCGATACGCGCGCCAAGTACCTGGCCCACGTGGAAAAAATGCTGAGCCTGGCCGGCGACGCGAACGCGGCCGCCAATGCCAAGGCTATCCTGGCGCTGGAAACGGAACTGGCCAAGGCACAATGGAGCAATGTGCAGAACCGCGACCCCGTCAAAACCTACAACAAGGTGGAACTGGCGAAACTGGCCAGCGTGGCGCCAGGTTACGACTGGGCCCGCTACCTGAAGGACACGGGCATCGCCGGCAAGGTCAATTATGTGATCGTCAGCCAGCCCAGCTACCTGAAAGGCTTTGCCGAGATCGCCAACAGGACGCCGCTGGAAACGTGGAAAGCGTATTTCCAGTGGCACTTGCTGCACGCCAATGCCGGCTACCTGCCGAAAGCGTATGTCGATGAAAACTTCGCGTTTTATGGCACCACCCTGACGGGCGTGACGGAAATGCGTCCGCGCTGGAAACGCGGCGTGGGCGCCGTCGAAGGCGCGCTGGGCGAAGCCGTGGGCCAGCTGTACGTGGAGCAGTATTTCCCGGCCGAGCGCAAGGTGCGCATGGAAGCGCTGGTGAAAAACCTGATGACGGCCTACAAGCAAAGCATCGACAAGCTCGACTGGATGAGCCCGGTCACCAAGAAACAGGCGCAAATCAAGCTGGCCAAGTTCACCACCAAGATCGGCTATCCGAACAAATGGCGCGATTACTCGGGCCTGACGGTGGCGCCCGATGATTTGATCGGCAACATCCAGCGTTCGCACCTGCTCAACTACAACCGCGAGCTGAACAAGCTGGGCCAGCCGATCGACCGCGACGAGTGGGGCATGACGCCGCAGACCGTGAACGCCTATTACAACCCGGAACTGAACGAAATCGTCTTCCCGGCCGCCATCCTGCAAGCACCGTTCTTCGACGCGAACGCGGACGATGCCGTCAACTACGGCGCCATCGGCGGCGTGATCGGCCATGAAATCAGCCACGGCTTCGACGACCAGGGCGCCCAGTACGACGGCGACGGCAATCTGCGCGACTGGTGGACCAAGGCCGACCATAAAAACTTCGCCAAGAAAACCAAGCAGCTGGTGGCGCAGTACAACGGCTACAGCCCGGTGAAAGGCCACTTCGTCAACGGCGAGCTGACCCTGGGCGAGAACATCGCCGACAATTCCGGCGTGGCAATCGCGTACAAAGCATACAAATTGTCGCTGAACGGCAAGAAAGCCCCTGTCATCGACGGCTTCACGGGCGAGCAGCGCTTCTACGCGGGCTTTGCCCAGGTATGGCGCATGAAAATGCGCGAAGCGCAGCAACTGGTCTTGCTGAAAACGGACCCGCACTCGCCAGGCCAGTTCCGCGCCAACGGCACCATGCGCAACCAGCCCGGCTTCTATCAAGCCTTCGACGTGAAACCGGGCGACAAGATGTATCTGCCACCGAAAGACCGCGTCATCATGTGGTAAGACGCTAAGTAATCCTCGGGAAATTAGTGTGAATTTATGACGAATAGAACCGGATGCTATGCAAGGCGCTCACTGCGACGCAGTGCGAGCACTGCTAGCAGCGAGCAACGCCGCAGAGCGCCGGTTATAGAAGTCAGAAATCACAATAATTTATTGGGGGTTACTTAGTTCAAGGCATAAGTTGCCAGCCGCCCCGCGCAAGCCGGGCGGCTTTTTTGCGACCTGATGTAACGCAAACTGCGGGTAAAAAAAAACCGCCCCAACGGGCGGTTCCTTGATGTGGTATCAATGCTTACTTGGCAGGCTCTGCGGCTGGTGCGGCGGCGCCGTCAGCGGCTGCGGCCGGTGCCGGCACTTCCGGTTCCTTGAACTTGCCGCCCGACGCGTTGGCGATGTAGACGACGGCGCGCGCCACTTCCACATCGTCGAGGTCCGGATTGCCGCCCTTGGCCGGCATCGCGCGCAAGCCTTCGATGGCGTGCTTCAGGACCGTATCGTAGCCCTGGGCCAGACGGGCAGACCAGCCGGCCGCGTCGCCAAATTTCGGCGCACCGGCCACGCCGGCGCCATGGCAAGCCACGCAGGTCGCCGTGTAGACGGCTTCGCCGCTTTGCAGCACTTTCGGACCGCTGGCATCCTTGAAGGTAAAGCCGGCGTTGGCAACCGGACTCAAGCGCTCGGCAATGGCTTCCGGCGACTGGCTGTCCGTGCCGGCGCCCGTCAGTTTTTGCGCCGTGACGAACTGCACCAGCAAGATGATGCCGATGACGGTGACGAGGAAGAAGCCAGCTACGGCGGCAAGCAATTGTTTAGGCGTTTTGATCGCTGATTGTTGTTCGTTATGTGCGTCGCTCATGATGTCCTTAGTCCAGATTTGAAACTGATGGCCGTGTAAGGTAGCATTTTTACATGCTTGGATGTAAACCTTTATGAAACCCACAATTATAGGCACAAAAATTGAGCAGTGACATGCAATTGCCGACGATACGACAGTTTCCGTAGACGTAGGTAAAGAAAAACGGTATCCTTCGCATCACTTCAGAAATTCCCCCTACGCGGCTGTAGCTCAGTGGATAGAGTATTGGCCTCCGAAGCCAAGGGTCGTGGGTTCGATCCCCGCCAGCCGCACCAGATTTTCCCCCGCGTTATTTCTACTATTGCCAGAGCAGCGTCGCCGGTCTCAGCGTGGCGTGTATTTGCCTGCGCCTTGCGCGATGCCGCGCAGCCAATGGGGCTTCCAGCTGAGCGTGAAGGCCACGGCCATGATGCCGGCGCCCATCATCAGTACCCACAGCAGCAGGCCAAAGCCGGGGCCGTGACCCGCCACGCACAGCGCGCCGGCCAGCGCCAGGGCGGTGCCGGCCGCGTAGCGCCAGCGGCGGCGCAGCCGTGCCGATGGCGGGGCGGGCTGCGTGCCGACGCTCGCTGCCCAATGTTCTTCCTGTGACAGCGCAAGCAAGGCAAAGGCCAGGTAGATGATTGCCGCGGCAGCGCAGCTCTGTAACAGTTCAAGCATGCGGCCCTTTCCCCTCCTTGCGGCCCAGGCGGCGTGCGCTGGCTGCGGCCAGCACGGCCGTCGCCATGAGCAGCAAGTCCATGCCGGCCACCGCATGCTGGCCCGTGGCCAGCGCGCGGAGCGGATGGTCGCCCGTGGTCAGCCAGTTCAGCAGCACTGCCAGCAGCGCCATGGCCGCGATCAGCCAGGCCTGTTCGCGCCACGCATGGCCGGCGCGCAGCCAGGCGTGCAGGAAGGCAGCCACCCAGGCCACGTAGAAGGCCGCCATTTCCAGGCTGGCACGCGGCATGCCGGCCATGGCGGCGTCGAGCGGCAACAGGCGGTTGGCAACAAAGAAGGTCAGCGTGGCCAACATGATGCCTGTCACGCTGCCGATGGCCAGCCCCTCCACCACGCGCACGCCGTGCAGGCCCTGTCTGGCGTGCCGCGCGCGGCGTCCCTCCAGCCAGAACAGGTAGCCCGTGGCGATCAGCAGGCAGCCGGACAGGCCGCCCAGGAAGTACAGCCAGCGCAAGGTCCAGTGGTTGAAGCGGATGAAATGCAGGCCGGACATGACGCGCTGCGCCGTCATCACGGGCGCGGCCTGGAAGCGCTGCAGCAGCGCGCCCGTGCCGGCGTCAAAATACAGCTGGTCCAGGTTCATCGTGATATCGCCCGCATAGGAACGGCGCAACTCGACGTAGCTGTTGGCGTCGCCCGGGTGCCAGACGCGCATGAAATACGGCTGTCCGCCATGCCATTCGCGTTCGGCCAGCCTGGCCATGGCGTCGATCGACGCCAGCGTGCCAGGCTGCCCCGTCCTGGCCCGCTTGAAGCGGCCATACGCTTGCGCCATGAAGGCGCTCTTGGCCTGTTCGCCGCGGCCATACGTGGCTTCATGCGCCTGCGGAAAGTAAATCGTGATGAAAATGATCAATCCTGACAAGGTGATCAGGAAATGAAACGGCAGCGCCGCCAGGCCGCTCAGGTTATGCAGGTCCAGCGCGCTGCGCTGCAGGCGCTTGCGGGGGCGAAACGTGAAGAATTGCGCGACGATTTTCTTGTGGATGACGACGCCGGAAACGAGCAGCACCAGCATCGCCATCGCGGCCAGCCCCACCAGCCATTTGCCCAGGTCCAGCCATGTCAGGTGCAGGCTGTAGTGAAACGGAAAGATAAAGCCCGATCCCCCTGCCGTTCCCTGCTCAGGGAGAAAGGCATGGCTGGCGGGATCGAACTGGCGCGCCACGCTGTCCTTGCCGAGGCGATAGGAAAAACCCAAGGTCGGTTCGCGTGGCGTGGGCAGGTCGACGCGCCACTGGCTGGCGCCGGCCGGCACGGCAGGCAGCACGGCGCGTGCGATACGGTCAAGGGAGAGCGGCTGCGCGGCGGGTGCCAGCCGCGTTTGCGGCATCATCCAGCGGTCGATTTCGGCGTCGAAGACGCTCAGGGTGCCCATCCAGAAAATGGCGAACAGCACGCTGCCCAGGATGACGCCGGCCCAGCTGTGCAGCCAGACCATGGATTTTCCAAACGTGCGTTCCATGCGGGCGCTTCCTAGGTAATCAGATAAAGCAGGGCGGCCAGCACCGCGGCGCTGGCGCCCAGGCGCAGCCACAGGCGTGCCAGCGACGCCACGCTGAAGCCCCACAGCAACAGCAGCAGATACACGACAAAGCCCAGCATCGCCGCCAGCACCACGGCTTCCGAACGGGCCATGCCCAGGCGCGCCAGCACGGCGCCGGCCGCCGTCACGCCCAGCGCCGTGACGGCGTAGCCGCCCGCCACGGCGCCCGTCACGCGCAGCAGCATGCGTGCCGGGGCGGCGATGCCGGCGACTCTGGAGCGCGCGCGCGTCGTCATGCGTGCCGCTTAAAAGCGCAGCGAGTAGCCGAGCGACAAGGTGCGTCCCCGTCCGGCGAAGTAGCGTTTGGGCTCGACCAGCGCGCTTTGCGAGTAGTACGTGATGTAGTCGCGGTCGAACAGGTTGGCCACCGCCAGGCGCAGCTCGCCCTTGGGCAGGCGGTAGCTGGCCGTGGCATCGACCAGCGTATAGCCGCTGAAATCCTTGGCCGCGTCGTCGAACGATTGGCGGAAGGCATGCTGTGCTTGCACGAAGGTTTTCAGCTGGGCGTTCCAGTCGGCCGACCAGGTGGCGATCAGGCGGTTGGGCGCCACGTTCAAGCCATCGAGGCGGGCGTCCAGGCTGCCGTTTTCGTCGCTGTCATAGCGGCCCTTGGTATAGGAATAGGCGAGCTTGGCGCGCTGGGCCGCGTTCAGCTGCAGGCCCACGCTCGCTTCCACGCCTTCGATGCGGGTTTTTTCACGCGCCATCATGAAGGCGCCATTGATGGGCACGATGCGCGTGCCGAAATCCGAATCGGAGCGGAAATAGCTGGCGTCCGCGTCCCACGCACCCTTGCGCACGCGGGTACCGACCTCGATGCTCTTCGTGAGTATCGGTTCCAGGTTGTGCATGTTGGCAATGCTTTGTCCCGGCGTATTGATCGAGCGTAACACCCGGCCGATATCGGGCATGCCGAAGCCTTCAGAATAGCTGCCGAAGATGGTGATGTCTTGCAGCGGGGTGTAGACGAGACCGGCGTTGACCAGGGTTTCATTGAATTTCAGCTTGCCGCCCGTTACCTTGACGCGCTTGTACTGCGCCAGGGTCTGATAGCTGTCGATTTGCAGGTCGGCATTTTCCTTGCGCACGCCCGCGTGCAGCGTGAGCTGGCCCGTCAGCTTGTATTCGCCCTGCAGGAACAGCGACAGGTTGCGGTATTCGGATTCGGGCACATAGGTGCGTCCCGTTGCGTACAGGTCTTGCTTGCCCTTGTCGAAGAGCGTGTCGAAGCCCACCGTCAGTTTCAGGCGGCCATCGAGCAAGTCTGAACGGCTCAGGCCGACCTTGCTGCCGTACTTGGAGGCGACGGCGCGCGACTGGTCGTACAGCTTGCCGACGGGCGCGATGCTGGCGTCCTGGAAGGTGGCCGAATTGTCCGCGCCAAACAGGCCTTCGAATTCCTGGTTGAAGACCATGGCCGACAGCTCCATGCCGGCCAGGTTGGCGTGGCTGTAGCTGAGGCTGGAAGTCCACACATCGTTCCACGGCGCGATGCCTGGCGGCTCGCCTTTCACCGACACGCTGGGCAAGCCCGTGGCGCGGTTGCCGGCGACGACCAGGTAGCTGGCCTTCGACTTGATCTTGTAGCGGTTGAGCGACAGCTGCAAACGCTGCTCGTCATCGATGACATAGCCCAGCTTGGCGAGCACGTCATACGTGCGCGAATCCATCAGGTCGCCCTGCGTATTGTCGCTGCCGATAGGGTGGCCCTTGCCATCCAGATACAGCCCCTGGTCTTCGTACGAGGCGGCCAGCAGGTACTCCAGCTTGTCCGTGCGTCCGTCCAGGCGGTAGCTGGTCTTGTAATTCATCACGTCGGAACCCGTTTGCGCCGTGGGCGCTGTCGCCTGGACGTCGATGTGCTGGTTGAAGCTGCCCTTTTCAGGACGCCGCGTGATGATGTTGATGGTGCCGCCCGTGGCGCCCAGGCCATTGATGGCGTTCGCGCCCTGGATCACTTCGATGCGCTCGACCATGGAGAAATCGATGGTATGGGCTTCGCGTCCCGTGGGGCGCATGGGGTTCGACTGGGGCACGCCGTCGACGAGGATCAGCGGTGCGCGCCCGCGCAGGGTTTCGCCCGAGCCATTCATCTTGCCGCGGCTGGGCGTGTAGGACGGCAGCACGCTGCTCAGGACATCCGAGGAATTGCCGGAAATGGCCATCTGCCGCGCGATTTCCGCCTTGCCAATGATGACCACGGTTTGCGGCGCCTTGTCCGCCGCGATATTCGAACGCGAGGCGGACACCACCACGGCCTGCATCTGGCCGTCCGTTCCGCTGCCGTCCGCCGCCAGCTGCGCCATGGCGGAGGGCGCAGCCAGGGCAGCCATCAGGGCGGCGTACAGGGGGGGATAAGGCAACGGCATGCTTTTGAATAACTTCACAGGATGTCCTTCAGACTGGGGTGGGAATGCCATGGCCGCACTGGGGATTGCAACGCAGGCGCCATGGCCGCGAGGAGATGGCACTGTTGTGGGCATGCGGAACATTCCACAGCTGCCGCGTTGGCGGCAAGCTATCGTCTAAAAGAACCCGAGGTGCGCCAGTGACGGCTGCCAGGCAGGGCGCTGGCAGGACAAAGTTGCCCGCCTGGCTAGCTGCCTGAGAATGATTGTCATTATCAACAAGTGCGACAGGCATGTCAATGTGCGCCGATGGACGTTCACCCTTGCCGCAACGCCGGCGGCCCGATTCCACGGCGACGGCCATGCTGCCGTTTTTTGTGCGGCTGATCCTGAAAACGCCCCTGACGCCCGTGTCGTTGTCGGTTTGCAACCTCCAAAGTCACCCGGCCGCCGATATCGAAATTGATATCGAAACAGTGGAAAAATTGATTGGAGAGATTATCGCCCAGCCCCTAAGATAAACGCCGAGCATGCGAACGACATGCAAGCGGCATAAAAAATATCAATACAATATTTGGAGATTCATGATGCGCAACGCCACCGGCCCGCTCGCGGCCACTTCCCCTCGTCCATTCACCTTGAAGGCAGCCGTTGCGGCATTGGCCGGTATTGGCTTGCTGAGCACGGCTTCGGTCCGGGCGCAGGAGGTGGTGGCGGCCGATGCCGGTGCCGAGCCTGCCGCGGAAGTGGCTGTCGTGACCGTCAGCGGCGTGCGCCGCTCGGCGCAGAATTCGCAGCAGATCAAGATGCGCTCGGACCAGGTCATCGATTCCATCGTGGCTGACGACATCGGCAAATTTCCTGACAATAACGTGGCCGAGACCCTGGCGCGCATTTCCGGCATCCAGATCCGCCGCGATTCGGGCGAGGCGAGCGCCGTCATGATCCGCGGCTTGCGCGATGTCACGACCCTGCTCAATGGCCGCGAACTGTTCACCACCACGGGCCGCTACGTCAACCTGGCCGACATTCCCGCCACCATGCTGCAGCGTGTCGACGTCTATAAATCGCAGGGCGCGGACCAGGTCGAAGGCGGCGTGGCCGGCATCATCGACGTGCGCACCAACCGTCCGTTCGATTTCAAGGATTTTACGGCCAGCGTGAATACGCGCGCCGTCTACAGCGACAAATCCAAGGCCACGGACCCGAACATCAGCGGCATGCTGTCGAACCGCTGGAAGACGGGCATCGGCGAACTGGGCGCGCTGCTGGGCCTGTCGCAGCAGCAGCACCGTTATCACGAGGAACGCGCGTTCAATACGGCGCCCGTGGATAAAAGTTTCCTGTCGCCTGGCTTGACGGGGCCGGACCAGGTGGGCTTGCTGCCGATCAAGGGCGACCGCCGCCGCACAACCGCCAATGCCGTGCTGCAATGGCGCCCGAACGCCGACGTCGAGCTGTACGCGGAAGGCATGGCCACGCGCTTCCTGCTCGATGCCGAGTCCGATTACTTTGTCGGCTTGCCATGGTGGGGCACGCCCGTGTCGGCAACAAAAATTCCCGGCACTGACCAGCTGCAAACCCTCACGTCCACCAACGTCAACACCATCATGTCGACGCAGGCGAACAAGAATCAGACGAAGACGCATCAATTTGCCGTGGGCGGCTTGTGGGATATCAATCCTGAATGGCGTTTTACGTCGGAAGTGGCCAGCACCAAGAGCACCTATGTCTGGCGCAACCCGATTCTCGACGCCATCACTGTCGTGCCGAATGCCCGCATCAATACCAACCAGAACGGCACCCTGCACGTCGACTACACGGGCATCGATTTGCAAGACCCGTCGAATTATTATCTGAAGGGCTTCTTCGACCGCTACGGCAAAGACCAGGGCAGCTCGAACGACGTGCGCGCCGACCTGGCGTACACGCCCAGTGCCGGCGGCATCTTCAAGGAAATCAGCGTCGGCCTGCGCGGCGTGAAGCGCGAAGCCGAATCGATCAAGAGTTTCGAGGGCAATGCGGAAGCACCGGACGTGTCCGGCGCCGTATTTCCGTTCGGCCGCCAGAGCGTGACGTCGATTCCGGGCCTCAACTGTCTGTCGGAACCGATGTCCAGCGGCGGCCCCGACTATGGCTTGAAGCAGTGGTACACGCCGTGCGCCAGCTTCCTGCTTAATAATACGGGCACCATCCGCGAAGCCGTCACGGGCAGCGGCGCGGCGCGCGCCATGGACCCGGGCTCGTTCTTCAAGGATACGGAAAAAACGTATTCGATCTATACCAAGGCCAAGGTCGCCTTCAAGCTGGGCGCCTACCCCGTCGATGGCACCCTGGGCGTGCGCGTCGTGCGCACCGAACAAAGCTTGCAAGGCAACAGTTCGCAGGATGGCGTCTACACGCCTGTCATCAGCGACACGGCCAGCACCGACGTGCTGCCGAGCGTGGCCCTGAAAATCAAGCTGCGCTCGGACCTGGTCGGCCGCTTCGCTGCGGGCCGCACCATCAGCCGTCCCGGCTTTTCCCAGTTGAACCCGGGCGTGGCCCTCGTCAACTCGACGGAAACGGTGAAGGCGACGGGCGCGGGCGGCAATCCGAATTTGAAACCAGTCACGGGCGACAATGTTGACGCGGCACTGGAATGGTATTTCGCGCCCGCCGGTTCCGTCACGGCCACCGTGTTCCACCACAAGTTCGACGGTTATATCCAGCAACGCATTTCCAGCGAAACCATCGCCGGCAAGACCTATGATGTGGACCGCCCGTACAACACGGCCGCCGGCAAGCTGCAAGGCCTGGAAATTGGCTATCAGCAGTTTTATGACGGCTTGCCCGGTCTGCTGAGCGGCCTGGGTTTGCAAGCGAACGGCACCTACATGAGCGGCACCACGGACGACGAGACGGGCAGCCATGCCATCACGGGCGTGTCGCGCTACGCCTACAACCTGGTGCTGCTGTACGAAAAAGACGCGTGGTCGGGCCGCCTGGCCTACAACTGGCGCTCGAAATTTGTCGACAGCTACAACCAGGGCGGTCCCGGCCTGGACTTGAAAGTGGCGTCGACGGCCCAGCTCGACGGTTCGCTGTCGTACAAGATCAACGAGCAGTTCACCGTGACCCTCGATGGGAATAACTTGCTCGACACCAAGTTCAAGGATTACTGGAACACTGCGGGCGTGTATCCGCGCGACACGCGCCGCTATGACCGCACGGTAGGGTTATCACTGCGCTGGAAAATGTAAGTTGGTCGCACAGTAAAAAATCAAGGGCGTTGCCATGGTTTCGGCCGGCAACGCCCCTGTCAGTTGGGCAGTCACGCACGATTCATCATAAAAAGAATGGACGGAAAGCATGGAGACGCAAAAATTATCTACCGTTGAAAAGGTCGGCTTCGGCGCCGGCGACATGGCGCTCAATGTCGTCATCTCGTCGATGATGCTGATCATCACCTTTTTCTATACCGATATCTATGGCTTGAAAACCACGGACCTGGCCCTGCTGTTCGTGGCCGTGAAAGTCATCGGCGCCATCGCCGACCTGGTCATGGGCCAGATCACCGACCGCTACAGCTTTGCCTCGGGCCGCTACCGTCCATACCTGCTGTGGCTGGCCGTGCCGTATGGCGTCAGCGTCTTCTTTGTCTTCAGCACGCCCGAGTGGCAGTATGACGCCAAGCTGATCTGGGCATACTCGACGTATATCCTGATGACCATCATGACGGCCGGCGTGGGCATCCCCTACATTTCCCTGATCAGCGGCCTGACCAGCGACCCGCAGGACCGCCTGTCGGCCAACGGCTACCGCCTGTTCTTCGCCAAGATCGGCGCCTTCATGGTGACCATCGTCGTGCCGGTCCTGTCGCAGCGCTGGGGCGGCGGCAATCCGGCCGTCGGTTACCAGGCAGCCATGGCCGTGATGGCCGTCATGGGCGTGGCCCTGTTCCTGTTCTGCTATTTCTCCACCACCGAGCGCGTCGTGCACGTGGTGGAAAAGCAATCGCTGCTCGACCAATTGAAAGTGCTGCTGCAGAACGACCAGTGGCTGGTGCTGTGCGGCGTGTGCGTCACGGGCACCATCGGCTACGTGGTGCGCGGTTCCGTCGCCATTTATTACGCGAAATACTATCTGGGTGGCGGGACGGAAACCGTGGCCGCCTTCCTCACGACCGGCGTGGTGGCCGCCATCCTGGCCATGATCGCCTCGACCTGGATCACCAAGTTTTATTGCAAGGTAAAACTGTTCCGCTACACGCAGATCGGCGTCGCGCTGATCAGCCTGGCGATCTATTTCTTTGTGAAACCGAGCGACACCGTGCTGGCCTTCGCGCTGTATTTCCTGCTGTCCTTTGTCGTGGACTTGCATGCGCCCGTGTTCTGGTCGGCCATCGCGGAAACCATCGATTACGGTCAAGTCAAGACGGGCAAGCGCGTCTCGGGCTTCGCCTTTGGCGGCATCTCCGTCTGCCAGAAGGCGGGCATGGCGGTGGCGGGCGGCCTGGTGGGCGTGCTGCTCGCGTATTTCGACTACCAGCCCAACCATGAGCAAACCCAATTCGCCCTGAACGGCATCGCCCTGATGCTGTCGATCATCCCCGGTTTCTTCCACTTGCTGATGGGCTTGCTGATGTTCAAGTACCGCATCAGTGATACGTACTACAGCGGCGTGAAGTCGGAAATGCACAAGCGCGGTTTTGTCTCCGCGTAAGAATAATTGAATGGAGCAAGCAACATGGCAGACATCTTGAAACCGCTGATCGAACAGCGCGCCGACCCGCATATCTACCGTCACAGCGACGGCTATTATTACTTTACGGCGTCCGTGCCGCAGTACGACCGCATCGAACTGCGCCGCGCCGACAGTATCGCCGGCCTGGCCGACGCGCAAACGGTCGACGTGTGGCACAAGCCGGAAACGGGGCCGTACAGCGAGCTGGTGTGGGCGCCGGAATTGCACTTCAACCAGGGCGCCTGGTATGTGTATTTCGCCGCCGCGCCGAGCCGCGAGATCAAACATAAACTGTTCCAGCACCGCATGTATGCGATCCGCAACACGAACGCCAATCCTTTGATTGGCGAATGGGAATTCATGGGCCAGATCGACACGGGCATCGACACCTTCTGCCTGGACGCCACCACGTTCGAGCACGACGGCGTGCTGTATTACCTGTGGGCGCAGAAAGATGTCGCCATCGAGGGCAATTCGAACCTGTACATCGCGCCGATGGCCACGCCGTGGCAGCTGGCCGGTCCGCCCGTGATGCTGAGCAAGCCGGAATTCGACTGGGAAATCCGCGGCTTCTGGGTCAATGAGGGGCCGTCCGTGCTGAAGCGCAACGGCAAGATCTTCATCAGCTATTCGGCCAGCGCCACCGATGAAAACTACGCGATGGGCCTGCTGTGGGCCGACGACTCCGCCGACCTGCTCGATCCAGCGGCGTGGACCAAGTCGCCCGAGCCCGTGTTTGCCACCTGCTACGAGCACGGCATCTACGGCCCCGGCCACAACAGCTTCACGACGGCCGGCGATGGCGACGGCGTATTGCTGGTGTACCATGCCCGCACCTACACGGAAATCGTTGGCGACCCCTTGTGGAACCCGGATCGCCACACGTTTGTCAAACCGTTGCGCTGGGATGCGCAAGGCATGCCCGTGTTTGGCCGCTCATCGACCCTGTAAAACCTGGACCCGACGCCATGACCCCAGTTGATTCTGTTTCAGTGACGCAATTGCCGTTCGGCATCCTGCCCGATGGCCAGCACGTCAGCGTATTTACCCTGACGAACCGCCAGGGCATGCAAGTCAAGGTGCTCGACTTTGGCGCCATCATCAGCGAAATCCACGTGCCGGACCGCGACGGCAGCTTTGCCGACGTGGTGCTGGGTTTCGACCGCCTCGCGCCGTATCTGCACAACAGCGCTTTCCTGGGCGCCGTCATCGGGCGCTTCGGCAACCGCATCGCCGAGGGACGTTTCAGTTTGGACGGCAAGGATTACCAGCTGGCCGTGAATAACCCGCCCAATCATTTGCATGGCGGCGACCAAGGCTTTCACCAGGTCATATGGCAAGCCGCGCCGTTCACCAGGGACGACGCCGTCGGTATCACGTTCACGCGCAGCAGCCCGCACGGCGAAGACGGCTACCCGGGAAAGCTGGATGTCACCGTCGTGTACGAACTGGACAACGATAACGCGCTGAGCCTGCGCTATCACGCCGTGACGGACCAGGCCACACCGGTCAACTTGACCAACCACAGCTATTTCAACTTGGCGGGGCACGGCGATATCCTTGGCCACGAGTTGTCCATCAACGCGGACCGCTACCTGCCCGTGGACGCGGGGTCGATCCCCACGGGCGAATTGGCGGACGTGTCCGGCACGCCGTTCGACTTGCGCCAGAGCACCGTCATCGGCAACAGCATAGCCCTGCCGCATGAGCAGCTGTGCATCGGCCGCGGCTACGACCATAACTTTGTGCTGAATCAACAGCCGGGGCATAGACTGAACCTGGCCGCCACCGTGCGCGATCCCGTTTCCGGCAGGGTGATGCAGGTGTACACGCAGGAGCCGGGCATCCAGTTTTATTCCGGTAATTTCCTCGACGGCAGCCAGCAGGGCAAGCAGGGCGCCATCCGCTATCGCGGCGCGCTATGCCTGGAAACCCAGCATTTTCCGGATTCGCCGAACCAGCCGCATTTCCCGAATACCATTTTGCGCCCGGGCGAGGTGTATCAGACGGAAACGGTCTATCGGTTTTCCGCAGAATAATCGTCGCAGACCCCAAAAACCCTCCAGCCCTGCCGCCACGCGCCCGCAGGGCGTTTTCATTGGTGCTTATTGATATCGTTTTCGATATCGGAACGCATTAAAAATTGATTGGAAAGGCATGGCAGGATTCTTTAGTATTCCAACATCGCTGCCCGGGCCGACGACATTAGATCCGGCATGGCACAACCAGGAGAATGGCATGTCTGAGACAAAAAAGAAGGTAGCCCTGCGCTCTGCCGAGTGGTTCGGCTCGCAGGACAAGAACGGCTTCATGTACCGCAGCTGGATGAAAAACCAGGGCATACCTGACCACGAGTTTCACGGCAAGCCCATCATCGGCATCTGCAATACCTGGTCCGAACTGACCCCCTGCAACGCACATTTCCGCCAACTGGCCGAACACGTCAAGCGCGGCATCCTGGAGGCGGGTGGTTTCCCCGTGGAATTCCCTGTCTTCTCGAATGGCGAATCGAATTTGCGCCCGACAGCCATGCTGACGCGCAACTTGGCGTCGATGGACGTGGAAGAATCGATCCGCGGCAACCCGATGGACGCCGTCGTGCTGCTGGTCGGCTGCGACAAGACGACGCCGGCGCTGCTGATGGGTGCGGCCAGCGTCGACATTCCGACCATCGTCGTCAGCGGCGGCCCCATGCTGAACGGCAAACTCAATGGCAAGGACATCGGTTCCGGCACGGCCGTATGGCAGTTGCACGAGCAGATGAAGGCCGGATCGATCACCTTGCACCAGTTCATGTCGGCCGAATCGGGCATGTCGCGCTCGGCCGGTACCTGCAACACCATGGGCACGGCTTCGACGATGGCCAGCATGGCGGAAGCGCTGGGCACGTCCCTGCCGCACAACGCGGCCATCCCTGCCGTCGATTCGCGCCGCTACGTGCTGGCCCATATGTCGGGCATCCGCATCGTCGAAATGGTGCACGAAGACCTGCGCCTGTCGAAAGTGCTGACGCGCGAAGCGTTTGAAAACGCCATCAAGGTCAACGCCGCCATCGGCGGTTCGACCAACGCCGTGATTCACCTGAAGGCGATTGCCGGCCGCATCGGCGTGCCTTTGGAGCTGGAAGACTGGACCAAGGTAGGCCGCGGCACGCCGACCATCGTCGACTTGCTGCCGTCGGGCCGTTTCCTGATGGAAGAGTTTTATTATGCGGGCGGCTTGCCGGCCGTGATACGCCGCCTGGGAGAGGGCGATTTGCTGCCGCACAAGAATGCGCTGACCGTCAATGGCAAGTCGCTGTGGGACAACTGCGTCGAAGCGCCGATCTACAACGATGAAGTGGTACGCACGCTGGACAACCCATTGCTGGCCGATGGCGGCATTTGCGTGTTGCGCGGCAACCTGGCGCCACGCGGCGCCGTGCTGAAACCGTCGGCCGCCTCGCCGCACCTGATGCAACACCGCGGCAAGGCCGTCGTGTTCGAGGATTTTGAACATTACAAGGCCCGCATCGTTGATCCGGATCTGGATGTCGACGCGAACTCCGTGCTGGTCATGAAGAACTGCGGCCCGAAAGGCTATCCTGGCATGGCCGAAGTAGGCAACATGGGCTTGCCGCCGAAACTGCTGGCGCAAGGCATCACCGACATGGTGCGCATCTCGGATGCACGCATGAGCGGCACGGCCTACGGCACCGTCGTCTTGCACGTGGCGCCGGAAGCGATGGCCGGCGGCCCGCTGGGCATCGTGCGCGACGGCGACATGATCGCCCTCGACTGCCACAACGGCAGCCTGAACATCGACATCAGCGACGCGGAAATCGCCGAGCGCCTGGCGGCCCGCGAACTGGGCAGCGCGCCCGGGCCGAAGAGCGGCTACCAGCAGCTGTACATCGAACACGTGTTGCAGGCCGATGAAGGCTGCGATTTCGACTTCCTGGTCGGCAATCGCGGTTCCGCCGTGCCGCGCCACTCACACTAAGCGGAGAATCCCATGCTGTTGCTGCAATTTACGAATGAACACGGCGGCCGTCTCGTCGGCCTGCTGCAAGACGACGTCATCCGCGTCATCGAAGGCTACAACACGACGTATGCGCTGGCGCAAGACGCCATCCGCAAAAAGGTGAGCCTGGCGGACCTGGTCAACGCCACCGTCGGCAACACCACGCATGCCTATGCGGACGTGGCCGCTGCCGGACGTGTGCTGCCGCCGCTCGACCACGCCGACGAAGCGCACTGCTACGTGACGGGCACGGGCCTGACCCACCTGGGCAGCGCCGGCGCGCGCGACGCCATGCACAAGAAGATCGGCGGCGACGCGGAGTCCCTGAGCGACTCGATGAAAATGTTCCGCCTGGGCGTGGAAGGCGGCAAGCCGGCTGACGGCACGGCCGGCGCCCAGCCCGAATGGTTTTACAAGGGCGACGGCTCCATCGTGCGCCCAAGCGGCCAGCCGCTGCGCATGCCGGACTTTGCCCTCGATGGCGGCGAAGAGCCGGAAATCGCCGGCCTGTACGTGATCGGCGATGACGGCCAGCCCTACCGTGTCGGCTACGCCATCGGCAATGAATTCTCGGACCACATCACGGAACGACAGAACTATCTGTACCTGGCCCACTCGAAGCTGCGCGCCTGCAGCGTGGGCCCGGCCCTGCTGGTGGGCGAATTGCCCGCGCATATCGCCGGCGCCTCGCGCGTGCTCGATGCGGCTGGCAATGTGCGCTGGGAAAAAGCGTTCGTCAGCGGCGAAGAGAATATGTCGCACACGATTGCCAACCTGGAACACCATCACTTCAAGTATCCGCTGTTCAAGCGCCCTGGCGACGTGCACGTGCACTTCTTCGGCACGGCAACGTTAAGCTTTGCCGATGGCGTGAGCGTGGCGCCGGGTGAAACCTTTGAAATCGAAGCGCCGGCCTTTGGCCCTGCCTTGCGCAACCGCCTCGATGTCTTCCCAACCGAATTTGCGAAAGTGAGCACATTATGAGTTTCAATATCACCGGTGATGCATTGATCGGCGGCGTCGCCGTCAAGGGTAACGGCGGCTCTTTCGAAGCGTGGGACCCGGCCGCGCGCGCGCACATCGCGCCCGCTTTCCACATGGTCGACGCCGCGCAAATCGACGCGGCGTGCCGTCTGGCGCAAGCCGCGTTCGACCCGTTCCGCGCCACCACGGATGCGGAACGCGCCGATTTTCTCGACACCATCGCCGCGCAAATCCTCGAGCTGGGCGACGACCTGATCGTGCGCGCCATGACGGAAAGCGGCTTGCCGCGCGCGCGCCTGGAAGGCGAACGTGGCCGCACGGTGGGTCAGCTGAAACTGTTCGCCGGCTTGCTGCGCGAAGGATCGTGGACCGATGCGCGCATCGACAGCCCGCTGCCTGAGCGCACGCCGCCGCGTCCTGACTTGCGTTTGCGCATGATCGGCCTGGGCCCCGTCGCCGTGTTTGCGGCCAGTAACTTCCCGCTGGCCTTCTCGGTGGCTGGCGGCGATACGGCCTCGGCCCTGGCTGCCGGCTGCCCCGTCGTCCTGAAAGCCCACTCGGCCCATCCGGGCACGTCGGAACTGGTGGCGCGCGCCATCGTGAAAGCGATTGCCCTGTGCAAGCTGCCGGCCGGCGTGTTCGCCTTGCTGACGGGTACGGGCAATGGCATCGGCCAGACCCTGGTGGCGCATCCCGCCATCCAGGCTGTCGGCTTTACGGGTTCGCGTTCGGGCGGCATCGCCCTGATGAAAGTGGCGGCGGAACGTGCGCAACCGATCCCCGTGTATGCCGAAATGAGCAGCATCAATCCCGTCTTCGTGTTGCCGCAAGCGCTGGCTGCCCGTGGCGCGGCGATCGCCAGCGGTTTTGCCGCCTCGCTGACGATGGGCGTGGGCCAGTTCTGCACCAATCCCGGCCTCGTGCTGGGCCTGGAAGGCCCTGACTTTACGGCGTTTGCCGCCGCTGCCGCCGAAGCGCTGGCGCCGGCGCCGGCCGCCACCATGTTGACCGCTGGCATAGCCAGCAGCTATGCCAAGGGCGTCGCCGCCCTGGCGCAGCACGCCGACGTGACACCGCTGGTGCAAAACACGGGCGACGAAGGCAAGGGCGCCGCCGCCCTGTTCGTCACTTCGGGCGAAGCGTTTTTGGCCAAGCACGATCTGCGCGACGAAGTCTTCGGCCCGGCCTCGCTGCTGGTCGCCTGCCGCGACATCGAGCAATTGTTGGCGATCACGGAAAGCCTGGAAGGCCAGCTGACGGCCACCCTGCAAATCGATGCCGGCGACGTGGACGATGCGCGCCGTTTGCTGCCCGTGCTGGAACGCCGCGTGGGCCGCATCCTGGCCAACGGTTTCCCGACGGGCGTGGAAGTGTCGACGGCCATGGTGCACGGCGGCCCATTCCCGGCCACGTCGGACGGCCGCAGCACCTCGGTCGGTACGGCAGCCATCAACCGCTTCCTGCGTCCCGTGTCGTACCAGAACCTGCCGCAGGACTTGCTGCCGGAGTCGCTGCGCGACGATAATCCGCTGGGCATCTGGCGCCGTCACGATGGCGTGCTGGGCAAGGAATAACAACACGGCGAGCCGCATATTGAGTGCGGTTCGCTGTTGTTGCGCGTTGTACATAAAAAATAAACAGGCGGAGACAAGATGAAGCAATTGGCGAAATATGGCAGCTTGCAGGGCAAGCGCGTGTTCATCACGGGTGGCGGCAGCGGCATCGGCGAATCTTTGGTGGCGGAATTTGCCGCCCAGGGCGCGCTGGTGGCGTTTGTCGATATCGCCGTGGAAGCGAGCGAGGCCCTGTGCCGCCGCCTGGCCGAAGCGGGCCTGACGGCACCGTTGTTCCGCCATTGCGACATCACGGATATTCCATCGCTGCAAGCCGTCATGGCTGAACTGGCCGACAAGCTGGGCGACTTCGATATCCTCGTCAACAATGCCGCCAACGACCAGCGCCACCAGGCGCAGGACGTCACGCTGGAATACTGGAACGAGCGCATTGCGATCAATCAGCGTCCCATGTTCTTCACGTGCCAGGCCGTCTTCGAGGGCATGAAGCGCCAGGGCGGCGGTTCCATCATCAATGTCAGCTCGATTTCCTGGCACATGAAGTCGGGCGGCTACCCGGTGTATGCCACCACCAAGGCGGCCGTCGTGGGCCTCACGCGGGGCCTGGCGCGCGACTTTGGCGCCCACAATATCCGCGTCAATACCGTCACACCGGGCTGGGTCATGACGCAGCGCCAGATCGACCTGTGGGTCGACGACGCGGCGGAAGCGGAGATCAAGAAAAGCCAGTGCTTGCCAAGCAAGCTGATGCCACAGGACATCGCCGCCATGGTGCTGTTCCTTGCGTCGGACGATGGCGCTATGTGCTCCTCCCAGGAATTCATCGTCGATGCCGGCTGGGTCTGACAAAACGTCCAGGGCGTTGTTGCCTTGCCTAGCCGTACTGTCGTACTGTCTTCGGCAAGGCGCCTAGCCTGGACGTTTTGTCG
Source organism: Janthinobacterium sp. EB271-G4-3-2 (assembly GCF_020858035.1). Lineage (NCBI taxonomy): Bacteria > Pseudomonadati > Pseudomonadota > Betaproteobacteria > Burkholderiales > Oxalobacteraceae > Janthinobacterium > Janthinobacterium sp. EB271-G4-3-2. Next base: position 294,596 of record NZ_JACYMG010000004.1, read on the forward strand.
GGCGCGGGTTTTTCCGCAGCCACCCCATTCTTGAATGCCACTAACCCCGAAGCAGGGGAGGCATCGCCACATCCAGATTGCGCCGGGGTTGACCCGGCCCTTGCTTTTCACTACAAAAACAGGAGACAGCATGAAATTCATCCATACCAGCATCGTGGCCCTCAGCCTGGCCATGGCCGCCGGCAGCACCTTTGCCGCGCCCGTCAAGGTCACCATCGACGTGGCCAAGCCCGGTGCCGTGATCAACAAGAACGTGTACGGCCAGTTCGCCGAGCACCTGGGCACGGGCATCTACGAAGGCATGTGGGTGGGGCCGGAGTCTTCCATTCCGAATACCAAGGGCTGGCGCAACGACGTGCTGGGCGCGCTGAAACAGTTGCACGTGCCCCTGGTCCGCTGGCCGGGCGGCTGTTTTGCCGATGAATACCACTGGAAGGACGGCATCGGTGCGCGCGACAAGCGCCCGACCAAGGTCAACACCAACTGGGGCGGCGTGGAAGAGTCGAATGCCGTCGGCACGCACGAATTCTTCGACCTGGCCGAGCTGCTGGGCGCACAGACCTATATCAACGGCAACCTCGGTTCCGGCACGCCGCAGGAAATGTCCGAATGGCTCGAATACATGACCTCGGACAGCAAATCGACCCTGGCCGAGCTGCGCCGCAAGAATGGCCGCGCCCAGCCGTACAAGGTCGATTACTTTGGCATCGGCAATGAAGCCTGGGGTTGCGGCGGCAATATGCGCCCGCAGTACTATGCCGACCTGTACAAGCACTATCACACTTTCATGAAGACGCCGGAAAGCGCGCGCCCGAAATTCATCGCCAGCGGCGGCAATGACGACGACATCAGCTGGTCCAGCACCCTGAGCCGCGAAATCAAGCCGAACATGATGGACGCCATCAGTTTCCACTACTACACGGTGCCGACCGGCATCTGGGAAAAGAAGGGTGCCGCCACCGGCTTTGGCGAAAATGAGTGGATTTCCACCCTGAACCGTACCCTGCGCATCGATAGCTTGATCAAGAACAATATCGCCGCCATCGACAAGAACGATCCCTCGAAAAAGACGGGTTTGTACGTCGATGAATGGGGCACCTGGTACGACGTGGAACCGGGCACCAACACGGGTTTCCTGTTCCAGCAAAACAGCTTGCGCGACGCCCTCGTCGCGGCCCTGAACTTCAATATTTTCCACGCCCACGCGGACCGTGTGCGCATGACGAATATCGCGCAAATGGTCAATGTGCTGCAAGCGATGATCATCACCGACAAGGACAAATATTTCCTCACGCCTACGTATCACGCGTTTGAAATGTATGTGCCCTTCCAGGACGCCACCTCGCTGCCGGTCGCTATTCAAGGCAACGGCAAGTACAGCCTGGGCAAGGTCAGCATTCCGGAAGTGAGCGCCTCGGCCGCGCGCGCCAGGGATGGCAAGGTGTATCTGTCGCTGGTCAATACCAACCCGCACAAGGCCGTCGACGTGAGCGTGGCGCTGGCAGGTCAAAAAGTGACAGCCGTTAATGGCCGCGTGCTGACCGCCGGCAAGATGGATGCCGTCAACAGCTTTGCGCAACCGCAAGCCGTGCAGCCGGTGGCGTTCAATGCCCAGGCGCAAGGCGGCAAGCTGACCGTGTCGGTGCCCGCCAAGGCGGTGGTGGTGGTGGCGGTCGAATAAACCTGCCGATTTTGAGGTATCCAGCCGGCCCGCATGACGGGCCGGCTGGCCATGTGGAGAACACGATGCAATTTTCGACAATGATGGCCTTGGCGGCCATGCTTGCCTTCAGCCCCGTCCAGGCGGCCCAGGTCAGCGTGCACGACCCCGTGATGGCCAAGGAAGGCGACACGTATTATTTGTACAGCACCGGTCCCGGCATTACCTTCTACAGTTCGAAAAACATGGTTGACTGGCAGCCGGAAGGGCGCGTCTTCTCTGGCCAGCCGACCTGGGCCAAGACGGCCGCGCCGTCGTTTGACGACCATATCTGGGCGCCCGATGTGCAATTTCACGACGGAAAATATTACCTGTACTACTCGGTGTCCGGCTTCGGCAAGAACACGTCCGGCATCGGCGTGACCGTCAACACGACCTTGAATCCCCGTTCGCCCGACTACCGCTGGGTCGATCAGGGCATGCTGCTGCAATCGGTGCCCGAGCGCGACGAGTGGAACGCCATCGATTCGAACGTCATCACCGATGCCAAGGGCACGCCGTGGATGTCGTTCGGCTCGTTCTGGAATGGTATCAAGCTGGTGAAACTGACGCCGGACTGGACCCGTATTGCGGAACCGCAAGAGTGGCACTCGCTGGCGCGCCGCGTACCCCTGCCGCCACGCGCAGGCGAATTCAAGCCCGCGCCCGAGGAAATCGAGGCGCCGTTCATTTTCCAGCGCGGCAACGATTACTTCCTCTTCGTTTCCTGGGGCTTGTGCTGCCAGAAGGAAAAAAGCACCTATCACCTGGCCGTGGGACGCTCAAAAAGCGTGACGGGCCCCTACCTGGACAAGGACGGCCGCGACATGGCGCAGGGCGGCGGCACGGTGCTGCTGAAAGGCGACAAGGATTGGCAAGGCCTCGGCCACAACAGCGCCTACACGTTCGACGGCAAGGATTACCTGGTGCTGCACGCCTACGAAACGGCGGACAATTATTTGCAGAAGCTCAAGATCCTGCCCATGACGTGGGACAAGGACGGCTGGCCGCAAGTCGACGCGCGCGGCTTGAACCGCTATCAAAGCCGGCAATTGCCGGCAGCCAAACGGTAAGCAGGGCAGAGGGTGGGCGGCAGGTGATACGCAAATCGGTATCACAAGCGAAAAAGAATTGATTGGATGGCTATGTTGCTTTCTCCTACCATGGGTTCATAAAAAACCGCCCATCCGGCATCCGGCTGTGATGGTATTCCAAAAAAAACTGGAGACAAGAATGAAATTGACACGCCGCACACTCCTCGCCAGCGCCATGTTGTTGGCACTGTCCGCTACTTCTTCCGCCTTTGCCGCCAAGCCCCTCGTCATGGGCTTTTCGCAGGTGGGCGCCGAAAGCGAATGGCGCACCGCCAATACCGTCTCCATCAAGGATGCGGCCAAGAAAGATGGCGTCACCCTGAAATTTGCCGATGCGCAGCAAAAACAGGAAAACCAGGTCAAGGCCCTGCGCTCGTTCATCGCGCAAAAGGTCGACGTGATCGCCTTCTCGCCCGTCGTTGAGTCCGGCTGGGATACGGTCTTGCGCGAAGCCAAGGCCGCCAAGATTCCCGTCATCCTGACCGACCGCGCCGTCAATGTCACCGACAAATCGCTGTACGTGACCTTCATCGGTTCCGATTTCGTGGAAGAGGGCCGCCGCGCCGGCCAATGGCTGCTCGAGCACGCCAAGAAAACCCCGGACGCGCAGCTGAACATCGTCGAGCTGCAAGGCACGGTCGGTTCCGCGCCGGCCATCGACCGCAAGGAAGGCTTCCAGGAAGTCATCGGCAAGAATCCGAAATTGAAGATCATCCGTTCGCAAACGGGTGACTTTACGCGCGCCAAGGGCAAGGAAGTGATGGAAGCGTTCCTGAAGGCCGAAGGCAAGAAGATCAACGTGCTGTACGCGCACAATGACGACATGGCCATCGGCGCCATCCAGGCCATCGAAGAAGCGGGCATGAAACCGGGCAAGGACATCATCATTATCTCGATCGATGGCGTCAAAGGCGCGTTCGAAGCCATGATCGCCGGCAAACTGAACGTCACCGTCGAATGCAGCCCGCTGCTGGGCCCGCAATTGATGTCGATCGCCCGCGACGTGGTGGCCGGCAAGCCCGTACCAGCGCGCATCACGACGGTGGAAGGCGTGTTCCCTGCCGAGGTGGCCGCCAAGGAATTCCCGAACCGTAAGTACTAAGCTTGCCGCATGATGAATACGCAAGCGCAACACAACGCCGCGCCAGCTCCCTTGCTGGAGTTGCGCGGCATCAGCAAGTCCTTTCCTGGCGTCAAAGCCCTCAGTGATGTTGCCCTGCGCCTGTATCCGGGCGAAGTGCACACCTTGATGGGGCAGAACGGCGCCGGGAAATCGACGCTGATCAAGGTGCTGACGGGCGTCTACACGCCCGACAGCGGCCAGATTCTGTTTGAAGGCAAGCCCATCGCCCCCGCATCCACGTCGGACGCGCAGTTGCTCGGCATCAGCACCGTGTACCAGGAAGTCAATCTGTGCCCGAACCTGTCGGTGGCGGAAAACATTTTTATCGGCCGCTACCCGCGCCGCTTCGGGGCCATCGACTGGCGTTCCATGCAGCAGCAGGCGCGTGCCTTGCTGCAGCAATTGCAGATCGATATCGATGTCACGGCGCAATTGTCCAGCTTTCCGCTGGCCATCCAGCAAATGGTGGCTATTTCGCGCGCGCTGAACATTTCGGCCCGCGTGCTGATCCTCGATGAACCCACGTCCAGCCTGGACGAGGCGGAAGTCAATCTGCTGTTTTCCGTGCTGCGCCGCCTGCGCGAGCAGGGCATGGCGATTCTGTTTGTGACCCACTTCCTCGACCAGACCTACGCCATTTCCGACCGCATCACCGTCATGCGCAATGGCGAGCGCGAGGGAGAGTACGCGTGCAGCGAACTGTCGCGCCTGGCGCTGGTCAATAAAATGATCGGCGTGGCTGCCGACACGCAGGAGCAAACGCTGGACCTGGCGCAGGAAGCGGGCGCCGCCAGCTTCGGCCCGACTGTGCTCGAAGCGCAGGGACTGGGCCGCAAGGGCGCCTTGCTGCCCATGGATTTTCACATCCGCCAGGGCGAATTGCTGGGCCTGGCCGGCTTGCTCGGTTCGGGCCGCACGGAACTGGCGCGTTTGCTGTTCGGCGCCGACAAGGCCGATTCCGGCAGCATCGTCATGCAGGGCAAGATACGCCAGTTCGCCGTGCCGCGCGACGCGATTGCCCAGGATATCGGCTTTTGCTCGGAAGACCGCAAGCACGAGGGCGCGATTTTGTCGCTGTCCGTGCGTGAAAACATCATCCTGGCCTTGCAGGCCCGCACGGGTCTGCTGCGCGCCATCCCGTTCAAACGCCAGCAGGCGCTGGCCGACGAGTATGTGAAGGCACTGGGCATCAAGACGGCCAGCATCGAAACGCCGATCGGCAGCCTGTCGGGCGGCAATCAGCAGAAAGCCTTGCTGGCGCGCTGGCTGGTGACGTCGCCGGCCATGCTGATCCTCGATGAACCGACGCGCGGCATCGACGTGCGCGCCAAGCAGGAAATCATGAGTTATGTGGCCAAACTGTGCCGCAAGGGCATGGCCATCCTGTTCATTTCCTCCGAATTGCCGGAAGTGCTGCGCTGCAGTGACCGCATCCTCGTCATGCGCGACCGCAAAGCCTGCGGCGACTATGCGCGCGGCGAGCTCGACGACAGCTCCGTGCTGCAAGTGATCGCCGGAGATGCCACATGAGTTTATCCACGCCATCGAACGCGCCCCTGGCGCGTCCGGCTTCCACTACGGGTACGTCCGCCTTGCATACCGTTCTGCACCACCCCTTGAGCCGGCCCCTGGCCGCGCTGTTGCTGCTGTTGCTGGTGGCTTTCTTTGCCATCCCCGGCTTTTTCCATCTGGAAATTCGTGATGGTCACCTGTACGGCAGCGTGATCGACATCGTCAACCGCGCCGCGCCGCTGATGCTGGCGGCCCTGGGCATGACCCTGGTCATCGCCACGCGCGGCATCGACATTTCCGTGGGCGCCGTCGTGGCCCTGTCCGGCACGGTGGCCGCCATGCTGATCGGCGGCACCATGGTGATGGACAACGGCGTGCCGACCTACGTGAGCAACATCCCCATGGGCTGGGCCCTGGCGGCCGCCCTGGGAGCTGCCCTGCTGTGCGGCGCCTGGAATGGCGTGCTGGTGGCGGGCCTCGGCTTGCAGCCCATCGTCGCGACATTGATACTGATGGTGGCGGGGCGTGGCCTGGCGCAATTGCTGACGGATGGGCAGATCGTCACCGTCTATTATCAACCGTTCTTTTTCATCGGCAGCGGCTACCTGTTCGGCTTGCCGTTCTCGCTGTTCCTCGTCGCTGCCGTGTTCCTCATCACGGCCGTGCTGATGCGCAAGACGGCCCTGGGCCTGTTCATCCAGGCCGTCGGCATCAACCCCGTCGCCGCGCGCCTGGCCGGCATCAAGACGGCGACGCTGATCTTTTTCGTCTACGTGTTTTGCGCCGCCTGCGCGGGCCTGTCGGGCCTGATGATCAGCTCGAACATCAAGAGCGCCGACGCGAATAACGCGGGCCTGATGCTGGAACTCGACGCCATCCTGGCCGTCACTTTGGGCGGCACCTCGCTGGCCGGCGGCAAGTTCAGCCTCGTGGGCAGCATGATCGGCGCGCTCATCATCCAGACCCTGACCTACACGATTTATTCGCTGGGCGTGCCGCCGGAAGTGAACATGGTCGTCAAGTCGGTCGTCGTCTTCCTCGTCTGCCTGTCGCAATCGTCGGAATTCAAGCAATTGCTGCATCGGAGAAAAGCATGAAGGGTTTGCTGCACACCCCGTATTTCACCTCGCTCGTCACGGTCCTGCTGCTGGTGGTGATGCTGGGCCTGGGCGGCGCCGCCTATCCGGGCCTGCTGTCGACGCAAGTGATCTTTAACCTGTTGATCGATAACGCCTTTTTGCTGGTCATCGCCGTCGGCATGACTTTTGTCATCGTCTCCGGCGGCATCGATCTGTCCGTCGGTTCCGTGCTGGCCCTGTCGACCATGATCGCCGCCTGGCTGCTGAACGTGGCGCACTGGCCGCCGCTCTTGGTGATCGTCACGGTGCTGGCGCTGGGCACCGTGTTTGGCGCCGGCATGGGCGCGCTGATCCATTACTTCAAATTGCAGCCGTTCATCGTCACCCTGGCCGGCATGTTTCTGGCGCGCGGCCTGTGCTATTTGATCAGCATCAACTCGATCACTATCGACGATCCGCTGTTCGTGGCCATGTCGCAGACGCAATTGCAGTTTCTCGGCGGCTTCGTTTCGCCCGGCGTCGTGATCGCCGTGATCACGTTGTTCTTGGCCATCTGGTTGGCGCACGCCACGCCGTTCGGCCGCGCCGTGTATGCGATCGGCGGCAATGAGCAGTCGGCCCTGATGATGGGGCTGCCCGTGGGCCGCACCAAGGTTTTCATTTACGCCTTCAGCGGCTTTTGCGCCGCGCTCGGCGGCGTGCTGTTTTCGTTCTACATGCTGTCCGGCTATGGCTTGCATGCGCAAGGCACGGAATTGGACGCGATTGCCGCCGTCGTCATCGGCGGCACCCTGCTCAGCGGCGGCTACGGCTATGTGGCGGGCGCGCTGTCCGGTGTGCTCGTGCTCGGCACCATCCAGACCCTGATCGCCTTCGACGGCACGCTCAGCTCGTGGTGGACCAAGATCGTCATCGGCGGCCTGCTGTTCGTCTTTTGCGTCGTGCAAAGACTGATGGCCATGGGCCAGAAAAATACCAATCGGAGTTAATACCATGTTTCACAAGAATAAACTTGCCGCAACCATCGGCATGGCGGCGGCGCTCGCCTGCGCCCCATTCGGCGCGGCCAACCCCATCGTCAAGGACATCTACACGGGCGACCCGGCCGCGCTGGTCGACAATGGCAGGGTCTACCTGTACGTGGGTCACGATGAAGCGAGCGCCACGGATACGGATTACCGCATGCACGAGTGGCGCGTATATTCCTCGTGCGACATGGCGAACTGGACGGATCACGGCTCGCCCGTGCGCTTTTCCACCTTCGCCTGGGCCGGCAAGGATGCGTGGGCAGGCGACATCGTCAAGCGCGGCAATCAATACTATTTCTATTCGACCGTCGACCATAAAACCATCCCCGGCAAAGCCATCGGCGTGGCCGTGTCAGACAGCCCGACGGGCCCCTTCGTCGATGCGCGCGGCAGCGCCCTGATCACGAACGACATGACGAAGCAGACGGCCATTCCCTGGGACGACATCGACCCGGCCGTCTTTATCGATACGGATGGCCAGGCCTACATTTACTGGGGTAACACGGTCTTGAAATACGCCAAGCTGAAAGCCAATATGACGGAGCTGGACGGTCCGATTCTGACCTTCGGCATGGATGCGTTCACGGAGGCGGCTTACATGCACAAGCATGCGGGCACCTATTATCTGTCGTACTCGCGCAACTTCCCTGAGGAAACGGCGTATTCAACGGGCCCGACGCCGACCGGTCCCTGGCATTTCCGCGGCACCATCATGGACAAGAACGCCGTCGTGAAAACCATTCACCAGGCCATCATCGAATTCAATGGCAAATCCTACATCTTCTATCACAACGACAAGTTGCCCGGCGGCGGAGAATACCGGCGTTCCGTGGCCGTGGAAGAGCTGAAATACAAGCCGGACGGCACCATCGAATTCATCGCGCAAACGGCTGGCCCGGCCGCCAACCCGAGCGCCGCCTGCAAGGCAAATTAGTACCGGGGTCAGACCCCAGCTTTTGCCCTTGGGTTTTTGAATTGTAAAAAAGGAGACACACCGATATCAACAATATCGATATCCATCAGTATCCGATATCGATCATGATATGATTTATTCATGGATACCCTCAACCCCAACTGGTTCTTGCGAGCCCGCCTGAAGACGCGGCAATTGCTGCTGTTGATCGCCCTTGACGAGCAGCGCAACATCCACCGCGCGGCGGAAGAATTGCACATGACGCAGCCGGCCGCGTCCAAGCAAATCAAGGACCTGGAAGAGATGCTGGACGTGCGCCTGTTCGACCGGTTGCCACGCGGCATGGAGCCGACCATCTACGGCGAGACGATGATACGCCACGCGCGCATGGCCCTGACGAGCCTGTCGCTGGCGCATGACGACATCGTCGCCCTGAAGTCGGGCCTCACGGGCCAGGTGGAAGTGGGCGTCATCATGACGCCGGCCATGGCCTTGCTGCCGCGCGCGATTGCCCGCATCAAGCAGCAGGCACCGTTGATGCGCATCGGCGTGCATCTGGAGCACAGCAACACCCTGATGGACATGCTGCAGCACGGCACCCTCGATTTCATGATCGGGCGCATCCTGGAAAAGGAAAGCAGCGCGGGACTTATCTATGAAGAATTGACGGAAGAGCCGGCCAGCGCGGTGGCGCGCAATGGCCATCCGCTGCTGTCGCGCAAGAATCTGCAATTGAAGGATTTGGCGGCCCAGCCGTGGATCTTGCCGCCGCAAGGCAGCATCCTGCGCCACCGCTTCGACATGATGTTCCGCCGCGCGGGCCAGGAACCGCCCGTCGACGTGGTCGACACGACCGCCTTGCTCCTGATCACATCCTTGCTGCAGCAAACGGACTCGCTGCACGTGATGCCGACGGAAGTGGCCCATTACTACGAATCGTTGAACGTGCTGAGCATCTTGCCCATCGAGCTGCCGTGCAAGATGGATGCGTTCGGCATCATCCGCCAGCAGGACCATTTGCTGTCGCCGGGGGCGGATATGCTGCTCAAGGCCGTGCGGGCGACGGCGGCGGATATGTATTGATTGATCCGACGGCTGAAGAGCTGGGGTCAGACCCGTCGGGTCTGACCCCGGATTTACGCTGCGTCATCTTGCACTTGCCCGGCATGCTCAATCCGGGACTTCAAAGAAAAACAGCTGCACCAATCGCCCATTCTCCGGCGTGTCGCCAAACACATTGCTGATCGAATGAAAGTAGTGTCCCTTGTACACGATCAGGCGGTTGTGGCGCATCGGCACTTCCAGCAGCGCTTGCCAACTGTCGCGCTGTTCCTGTAACTCGTTGAATTTCTGCACTTTACTGTTCGGCAGCCAGCGTTTCTGGAAATCCTTGAAGCTGGCGTAGCCGCCCGCTTTCACGTCCGCCTCGGGCAATCGCCGGTACCAGCCGCTGGGCTGGTGGCGCCAGAAGGTGGTGCCGCCCTGGCACTGCTCGGGCGGATTCAGGTACAGCACGCCCGCATAGAAATTGAAATTGTTGCCCGTCTCGTTGTCCACGTGGATATCGGTGCGCGCCATGGCGTCCGCATAGCTGAGGCGATACGAGCCGTTGTCGGGTGAAATGAAACGGATGGGGCGGCCCAGCGCCGTGGCGATGCGCTCCATGATGGCCTGGCTGGGCTGGCCCGCCGTCTGGCTGCCTGGATAGTTTTGTCCCGCATAGCGCTGCTGCTCGAACGGCAACGCCAGCGCTTGCGCGCGCCAGGCGGCGGGATCGGGCAGGAAATCGTCGAGGATGTGCAGGTCGGTTTCGCGCAGGAAATCGTGCAAGCTTGCCGGCACGTCGGGCGCCGTCAGCCGTTCTGTATTGTCCGTGCCGGGGCTGGCAAAACCGATGCGGCACGTTTGCGCCAGTGGCGCATGCAGCGCCAGGCCTTGCGCGTAGCGTTGCAAGGCCAGTTCCTGCTGTCCCGTGCGGTAGTACAGCTCGGCCAATCCCTGCAGGGTTTGCCAGCGCTGCGGACGCAGGGCGTGGGCCCGTTCCAGTTCGGCGATGGTATCCGTCAGCCGCTGTTTTCCCATCAGCAATTCCGCATGGCTGATGGCGAAATCATGCTCGTGCGGCGCCAGCCGCGCCGCCGTGGCGTAGCTGGCCAGCGCCGCCTCGCTGTCCGTGCCGCGCAGCACGTTACCGAGGTTGTAATGGAACAGGGCGTTGTCCGGCTGCTGCTTGAGCGACAGTTTTAACAGGCCCAGGCCGATGGCGCCCTGGCCCAGCTCCAGCATCGCCAGGCCCTGGAAATGCTGGGCTTCGGCCAGGGCCGGGTTCAGTTGATACGCGGCCTGGTAGGCGTTGATCGCCTCGATCAGCTTGCCCGCCTGCTGCAGCCGTTGTCCGTTTGCCAGATGTTGTTCCGCCAGTGTCTGTTCGCCCATATGTCCCGATCCCGATCCCGATGCAATGTGGCGAACAGTGTAACCGAGCCCGTTCTACCGCGCCTGGCTGACGGGAATTTCTTCTCCGTTCAGCTTGATCGCCACCTTGACGATTTGCGCCTTGACCTGGTTGCTGGCCATGTCCGCTTCCTGGGCATAGGCATACACGACGATGGCGAAATCCTTGTAGCCGCTGCGCGCCGCTTCGATCTTGCGCGCCGCATCCTGGTCCACTTTCAGCAGCGAATAACCGTCGCCATTCGTGAACGCCAGCTTGTAGTCGCCGTTGTCGTACATGTAGTAATAGGTGCCCGCGTCGGCAAATTTGGCGGGGAAGGCGGCCTTGTCCATCGCGTACGGCGACAGCGCGCCCTGGCCGTTGATCTGGTAGCGCAGGTAGCGTTTGGTTTTCGCTTCGCTGACCTTGGCGTCGATCTGCGGTTTCAGCGCGTCGAGCACTTCCTGCTTGCGGAAGGCGTCGTTGCTGCCCGCATATTCGCGCGAGATGCGCTGGGCCACGGCCGCGTAGTCGGGCGGCACGCCGGACAGGGCGAGGTAGCTGTACATCAGCTGGTGGCCGCTCGTGATGTCGACATAGCTGGCGCTTGGGGTGGCCGGGTCCGCTTGCGGCAGGCTGGCGGCTGCCGCCTTCACTTGCGCCTTGGCGGCCAGGTCGGCGATATTCGCGGCGACGGGAGCGGAGGCGGCCGGTGTGGCGGTCTCTGTTTTACCGCAGGCGGACAGCAGGACGGCGATGGCGAGCAGGGTAGGCAGGGTATGTTGCATGATATTTCCTTCAATGAATGTGTAAGAGGTGAATTAGCCGATGGTTTTACGTTTGTATTCGCCGGCGCCGTAAGCGGCCAGGACGATGGCAGACGCCAGCACCAGGTAAAAACCGATGCCAAACGAGAGGCCTTGCCACACTTGCCCCAGCATTTCGCTGGCCATCTGCTCGGCCATGCGGGCCGCACGGGTGCCCATGATGCCGCCCATGGCGCTGCCCGCGTCGCTGACGGCGCCCTTGATCTTGATGAACAGCAAGCTGCTGTGGATGACGATGAACAGCAGCGGGGCGCACTTGCCCAGCGCCGCTTTCGGGTGGCGGCTAACCATGGTGGCGCAGCATCCGGCAATGGCCAGCAGGAAGAAAAATTGTGCCGACGTAAAACCGCCGCCGCCATCGCGGGCAAAGCTTTCCAGGCTGTCCGCGGACAAGCCCAGCAACTGCCAGTAGGTGCGCGAGACGGAGGCGAACAAACGGATGCCGATGGTGTTGAAGATAAAGGCGCCGGCGATCAGGACGCCCAGGCTGGCCAGCACCTTGACGCCCAGGGCGGACACGGCCTGGCCCCACAGCTGCTGGCCCTTGTCGCGCGCCAGTTTCGCCGCGCCGGCCATTTCTTCCTGCGCCAGTTGCTGTGTCGCCACGGCGCTGACGCTGGCGAGGCTGCCGGCCTCATCGAAGCGCACGTCGACGACGGCGTTGATGGCGGGCGCCACATCCGAGCGCCAGTGCGTGGCAACGTCGAACGCATGTTGGATGCCGGCCACGCTGACGGAACCTTGTCCGCTCGGTTGGTAGGCGAGGATGCGGCCACGCTGGCCGGTGGTGGTGAATGGTTGCATGAGATTTCCCTGGTCACTGTCATGCTCTATTGCATGTACCCACGGATAACGGGGGCAGTTCAGGGAAATCTAAAATTATTTTGAATTATTTTTTCGGCGGCTGGATCATGTCCTTGGCGGCGCCCTGGTAATCCTTCATCAAGCCTATGAAAGCGTCCTGTAAATGCCGGGCCGCATCCTGCGGCGGCGCGCCCGTGCGCCGCGCCAGGTCGAATTTATACGCATGGGCGGGGCTGTAGCCAGCTTGCGATGCCGCGTCCAGCAGCACGCCCGCCCGCTTCAGCGAAGCGGGATCGCCCTTGACCATCAGCAATTCCGCCAGATAGGTCTGAGCGATGGGAAAGTCTTTCGCGGCCGCCTTTTCCAGCCACTGCATGCCCGCCTTCGGCTGCTTGATACCGGCGTCGCCGCCGCCGATGCCATAGCCGAGGGCCGTCAGCGCCACCAGATCTCCGCCCCGTGCGCGTTTTTCCAGTTGCTGGCGGGGAAACGGCCGGGCCGCGATCTGCATGCGGATTTCATGGTTAATGTCTTGCAGTACGTTGCCTGGCCACACTTTGGCGCCCGGTGCGGCCGGTTTCTCCACCGTTGGGGCAGGCGCCGGGACCGGTGCGCGCATGCCGCCGTGGCCTTGCGCGCCGGCCAGCACGCCCGGTGCCGGCGGGCTGAGACCCTTGCCGCTGCCCATGTTCAGCACCAGGCGCGCCGACGTTTCGCCAAACGACACGCGGGGCTTTTGCACGTCGTGCGTCATGGCGGCAACCCTGGCCGCCACTTGCGAAAACACGTCGCTCATCGGCAAGCCCGGAGCATCGAGCGCGTCGAGCAGGGCGCTCGTGTAGGGGCTGTTGCGCGAATCGGGTGACCAGAAGTCGCGCGCCAGGGCGCCGGGACCTGCCGAATAGGCGATCACCACGCCGCGTGGCGCGGCCGTATCGGCAAAGCCGTGGCTGGCCGCGTTGCCGCCGCCGGGAATCGCCACGGCGCCGCCGCGCGTATATTCCTGGCGGCAAGCGTCGAGGATCAGCACGGCGCCGCGCGCGCCCGTGCGCTGCAAGTCGCCCGCCAGGCTGGAAACGGACACGCCCTGCGCGGCGATGGCGGCCGCGCTCAATGCATTCATGTTGGCGCCCAGCGGCAACACATAGTTCGCTTCGCCCGCCTGCGCGCCGTGGCCCGCGTAAAACACGAGGGCGATATCGGCGCCGCGCGCCTGCGTGGAAAACTCGGCCGACGCCTTTTGCAGCTGTTGCGCATTGATGTCCGTGCGCAACAGCACTTCAAAGCCCAGGCGGCGCAGGCGCTCGGCCATGGCACGCGCATCGTTCACGGGATTCAATAGCGGCTGCGGATAGGCCGCATTGCCGATCACGAGGGCGATGCGCTTGCCGGGACCGCTGGCGGCGTTGCCCACGGCCGCCTGCGCGACGCTACCGCAGAGTAAAAAGAGGAGGCTGAAAAACAGCGGAATCAAACGATGCATCGGCGTCTCGGGAATTGTCGTGAAAGTAACAAAAGTTAGCGATTTTTACTGTGATATGAGAAAATTGCTTAAATGCATTTTACCTTACTGACAAGTTTCTCTTGTCTGGCCAGCGCACGGTACGTCGCCGCCGGCCAGTGGCGCGTGCCGCCCAACACACGATCGGACCGGCTTTGCAATCGGAACAATTTGAACGGATTCATGCTTTCTGGACCCGCCGCCAGCAGCTGACACAAGGCGAACTGGGCGAGTTTTACCAGCGCGTCATCGCCGCGCTGACGCCGTGCCGTCCGCGCGAGGCGGCGTCGCTGGGCGACTCGCTGGCCGACTTGCGCCACCAGTTTTTCATCGAAAAAGTCCTGCACGGCGACAGCGAGGCCGCGCCCCACCACATCGGTGCCCTGTTTTTGTACTTCAAGCGCTTCATCATCGACCAGCTGCGCAAGCAGCGCGATGACGAAGATGCCGATGCACAAGAGGGCTGCGAGCTGCGCGCGCCCGATGCGTATGCGGAACCGCTGCGCGACTACCAGCTCACGCCGCAGCAAGTGCGCGACGCGGCCGACGTGTTCATCACCACCTTGCCCGACGATTTGATCTTGCTGCTGCGCCATTGCGGCTGCGGCGGCATGCCCGTCAAGGAATTGGCCGAGCAGATCGCTTCCGCGCATTACCATGGCGGAAAATTAGGCCTCGTGCACCGGCAGAAGGGCGATCCCGCCAGCGCCGGGCGCCAGGTGGTCGAGCCGGCCCACCGCGCCACCTTGCTGGGCAGCTGGGTCTTGAACCTGCTCAAGCTGCGCGTGGGCGATGCCCTGGCCGCGCGCGATATGCAGGCGGCGCAAATAGTTTTGGATATTTTGTGCGTGGCCGCGTTATCCCTGCACATGGACCCCGCGTCCACCCACCCGAACCCTGATGAAAGGCCAACGGCATGAACGCATTGACGCCCTCGCTGGCCATCGTTGCCGCGCGCCTGCCGTCGCCCCCATCTTCCGCCGAACTGCTGGACGACGAGGTGGCGGGCACTACCCCCGACTGGCGCGGCATTGCCGTGCCGGAACACCTGCTGCAGCGTTTCGAGCGCCGCAGCGATGCCGCGCCGCTGGCCGCGCGGCCCATCGCCGGCGGGCAGATCCACCTGCTGGCGCGCCTTCCCGGTTTTGGCGCCGTGCTGCTCGACGCCTGGGACAGCACGCGGCAGCGCTGGCGCGGCTGGCTCGTCACGCCCGACACGGCGTATGCGGACGCCTGCGGCCTCGTGGTCGAGGAGCGCGACGCGCCCGCCGACCCGCGCGCGGGCCTGGTGCTGTGCGACATGCCCGTGACGTTGGCCGTGACGGACCTGGGCGCCTGCCTGGGCGTGTTCAGCCAGGAGCGCCTGCAGGCGGCGCGCTGGCTGGAGCTGCATGGCCGCGCGAATGGCGCCGCTGCGGCGCCCGGCGTAATCGCCCGCGTGGCCTTGCCCGGCGATGATTACGCCTTGACCGGCACACCGCTGTCGAGCGAGCTGGGCAAGGATGGCCGCGTGGCGTACCGGCAACTGCTGCGCCAGGGGCTGCAGCAATTGCAGATCACTTCGGCCGATGCGGTCGCGCCAGCGACGTCCCCCGTGAAGGCGGCCAATGCCAGCCGCTGGCTCAAGCTCGTCACGGCCGTGGCCGCCAGCGTGATGGTGGTGCAATCGGCGTGGCTGTTCCTGCCGAAAGAGGGCGCCGTCGTCGGCAATGCGGAATTCCGCAGCGGCGGCAGCGGCGTCGAGACGGGCGTGCGCACGCGCGTGCTGTTCCGCGCCGAGGCAACGGAGGCGGAAATCCGCACCTGGCTGCAGCGCGAGCAGCTGGAAATCGTCGCCGGACCGGACACCCTGGGCGCCTTCACCGTGCTGTCGCGCAACCGCCAGAAAGTCTTGCCGCCGCCAGGGCCGGGCAACCCGCTGGCCGTCATCAACCCCTGAATTCTGGAATAAGAGAAAGTTATAGAGCATGACAACGTATAAGAATCTTGCATCCGCGCACTGGCGCAAATTGATCGCCGGCATGGCCGCCGGCGTCCTGTTGACGGGCTGCGCCATGACGCCGAACGGCCGTGGCGGCGTGTTGATGGGCCTCGATACGGCCGAGCTGTTCGGCACGCCGATTTCCACCTTCCGCCTGCGCGACGGCACGGAAGGGACCTTGCGCAAGGACCCGCAGGGCAAGTATTCGATCAAGCTGTCGCAGGCGTTTCGCGTCGTGCCGCTGGCCAACGCCATCACGGCCCGCGTGGCGCGCGTGGAAAACGTGGGTGCGCGCACCGTGGTGATCGTGGAAACGCAGGAGCGCGGCTGCGCCTACCGCTATGAAGTGCTGGCTTTCCAGGGCACGGACGTGCTGCAGTGGACGGTCGGCAATTGCAAGGACCGCCCCCGCGTGGACGTGGCGGCCGATGGAAAATCGCTCAATATCGACTTCCCCAACTACAACCGCCTGTCGCGCATGATCTACACGGACAACCGCCTGCTCAACGCCAGCGTAGCCGTGCCGCCCGGCGTCGATACGCGCGCCCAGCCGTTTGCCGACGACGCCTTGCGCGGCACGGGTCCCGCCATCGCCACCACGCCCGGCAGCGACAGCGGCCGCGTGATACCGGCGCCACCGGCACCGGCATCGGCCCCGGCGCCTGCCGCCGCGCCGAAAGCGGCCAGCCGCGCCAGCGCCAAGGCGCGCCGCCAGGAGAGCCAGGCCAGGGCGGCGGCACCCGCCGCCATCAGCCTGCCCGCGCAACGTAGCGCTGCGCCTGCTCCGGCGGCGCCGATGATCTTCCAGGCCGAAGAGATCAAGCCCGTCGTCATCGATTTGAGGAAATAAGATGGCTGCGAGTTTGCGCAGTCTGCAGATCCGGCAGACTTTGATCCTGATCGCCCTGACGATCATTTATTTGTGCTTCGAACTGGGCTTCAATGCCCGTTTGCTCGACGTGGTGGGCGGCGACGTCAAGCCGCACGACGTGGAGGGCGTGGAATTCTATGGCCGCAGCCTGTCGGGCATCGCCGCCGCGCTGGTGGTGCTGCAACTGATGTGGCGCCGCCGCCTGAAGAACAATGGCAGCGGCCCCAGCTGGAAAAAGATCCTCTTTTGCTGCGTCGCCACGGCGGCGGTCGTGTTCGGCATTTTGAAAACGACGGTCACCGTGCTGGTCGAAACGCGCGACGCGCAATTTCGCCGGCTGGCCTTCAACACGACTCTGATGCAGCGCTCGCTGGTCGGCGGCAGCCTGCAATTGCAGGGCCTGGTCGATGACGCCACCCTGTTTGCCAAGCCCGAAGGCAAGGCTTTTCTCGCGCTGTTCCCCTTTCTCGCCGTCTCGGTAGGCCACCTCGATGAGCGCATGGAGCCGGCCAAGGAGCAGTTGATCAATTTCAACGTGCGCAAGATCGCTGGCGGCGCGGCCGGTTACTATGAAAAATACCAGCAGGCGATCGGCGAGGTGCGCGACAAGTGGAAGCTGTATGCGGGCATCATTCCCGATGACGATGCGGGCTTGCGCCAGCAGCAGGAAATGGCATGGAACGATTACCGGCAAAGCCTGTCGCGCCATGGCTGGCAACCGCATTCCGTGCCGGCGCGGCGCAAGGCGGCCGTCGTCAACAATGTGCGTAAAAAGGTGCCCGTATCGGCCAACTGGCATCCCGCCGACCAATTGAGCTTCCGCGCCGCCGTCAAGCGCCGCTATGCGTCGGAAGCGGCAAGCAAGGGCTTGCATATCAAGGGCGACCGCATTCCGCCTGGCTTGTCCTTCGCCGCCTTCGTGGCGCGCCCCGGCATTCAGGCCGTCCTGCGCGACGGGCCGGACGGCGGCGATGGCAGCGAAGCGGGCAAGGGCTTGCGCTTGCCGAAAGGTGCCGTGGTGCAGGACGCGTATGCGAGCCCGGCCGAGTTCAGCCGCCTGTTCGACCAGTTCGCCGCGCGCCAGACGGCGGAAAAACTCGTGGAATACCGCGCCAGCCGCAGCGACTTCGAAGTGGGCGGCAAGTACTTTGAAGAGGGCAAGGAAGCGGCGCGCGCGGCCATCGTGCCGCCCGTCGCCCTGTTCTTCTCCTTGCTGGGCGCCATCGGCCACTTCTCGAAATTGCTGTACCTGATCGCCACGGTGGGCTTGCTGGTGCTGGCGGCGCGCCGCGGCGAGCAGGCGGGCGCCGATGGCCAGCTGAGCCGCCGTTCCGCCTGGATCGCCACGGGCGTGCTGGCTGGCGCTTTCCTGGGAACCTGGGGTATCTTTACCCTCTCGGACAATAATGTCACGAAGAGCGAGCTGTTCCGCCAGATGCTGGACTGGAACCGCCAGGCCGCCGACGACAGCACGCGCTGGCAAATCGCCGGCAAGGGCTTGCTGGCCAATATCACGCACGTCGTGGCGGTGGGGCAGGGCTACAGCTACCCCGTCAACGAAGCGATCCGCATCCACGTTTTGCAGGGAATTCACTATGGCTATCATCCGGGACAAAAATAAGGCGGCCGCACTGGCCTTGCTGCTTTCCATGGCAAGCACGGCTGTCCAGGCCGACTGCCTGGGCATGAAGGTGCATGCCCACCGCGGCGCCGGCAATGCGCCGGAAAACTCGCTGA
This sequence comes from Janthinobacterium sp. EB271-G4-3-2, assembly GCF_020858035.1. NCBI lineage: Bacteria > Pseudomonadati > Pseudomonadota > Betaproteobacteria > Burkholderiales > Oxalobacteraceae > Janthinobacterium > Janthinobacterium sp. EB271-G4-3-2. The sequence goes on from NZ_JACYMG010000004.1 coordinate 313,199, forward strand.
GCGCGCTGCGCAACACGTATTTCGGCACCTGGGACGGCGTCGAGACGGATTTGCAGCTGCTCGGTGACGGCAGCTGGGTGGTGCACCACGATTTGCTGACGGGCAGAGTCGTCGACACGGGTTCACCCCGCACCGTGAAACAACTGACGGCCGACGACTGGCGCGCCGCCAGCATGAAGAATCGTGGCGTGGCCACGCCGGAAACGCCGCCTTTTGTGACCGACATCGCCGACCTGGCCACGGCTTTTCCAAGTAAAACCCTGAACGCGGAAATCAAGGATGTCGTGGGATCGTGCGCACCGATCGCCTCCCTGGTGGGGCAGTTGCGCGCGAACATCAAGCACGGCAACTGGTTCTTGACGTCGGGCGTGCCGAACAACCTCGCTTGCGCGCGCCGCGCCGATCCGCAGGGCTACCTGGGCTTGCTCGTGTTTGACGCGCGCAATGCGCAGGCGGCCGGCACGAACCGCGTCAGCCGCTACATCGCGAAAAATGCCCGCCCGCCGAAGCTGGACAAGCCTTGGCTGCAGCGCGTGCAGCAGCAGATCGGCATGCCCACGGGCGTGCACGTCGATGCGCGCAGCCTGGACGCCAATCCGAATTTGCTCAGCGACGCGGCCAGCCTGAACATGCCCGTCTTCGTGTATGCCGTCGATGGCGATTCGGCTCTGGCCGCCTCCTTGCTGCGCGCCCAGCAGCGCAGCCACCGCTGGCCCAGCGGCGTCATCCTTGACGGCAATCCCGAGACGTTTTGCGCGATGATGCAGTAAGTTCTCCCCGATCTGCGATACGGCGGTTTTGCCGTGCAGCAGAACGTCTTGCCGCCCCAGAAATAGCTTTTCCAACGGCCCGTACAGGGCCGTTTTTTGCCCATTTTTTGCGCATCGCAGCATCGATAATGTTTGCATCGCGTGCGCGCCTGGCTTATAAATGTAATCGATTACATTTACTTGCAAAGCGCCATGCCAGCAGCCCTTCCTTCTCCTTTGCCGACAGAAACCGTCTCCATCAGCGCCGTCGCCGCGCATGCGGGCGTGTCGGTGGCCACCGTCTCGCGCGTGATGAACGAGCAGGCGGGAGTGCGGGCGCCCACGCGCGACAAAGTGCTGGCGTCCGTCGCGGCGCTCGGCTACCGCATGAACCACCTGGCGCGCAGCCTGCGCACGGCCGAGAGCCGCATGCTGCTCACCATGGTGCCCGACGTGGGCAACCCGTTCTATGCGCAGATCGTGCGCGGCATCGATACGGTGGCGCGCGAACACGGCTACTTTGTGCTGCTGTGCGACACGGGCGCCGACGCGGGCCGCGAGCGTTCGTATTTCGACCTGCTGCGCATGCACCGCGCCGACGGCGCCATCTGCCTGGACCCGGATACGGTGCAGCATGCGCTGTCGCATGAGTCCGTCACCCTGCCGTGGGTGGCGTGCTGCGAATTCGACCCGGCCGTGGCCGTGCCCTATGTCGGCATCGACAACCACCGGGCCGCCTCCGACGCCGTCGCGCATCTGTTGTCGCGCGGCCATACACGCATCGGCCTGATCAATTCGGATGAGCGCTATCTGTACGCGCGGCAACGCCAGCAAGGCTACCTGGACACCCTGGCGGCGGCCGGCCTGCCCGTGCGGCCGCAGTGGGTGCACACGGTGCAAAGCCTCGATTACGAAGCGGGCACGGCCGCCACTTTGCGCATGATGGCGCAGCCCGACGCGCCGACGGCCATCTTTGCCGTCTCCGACACTCTGGCCATTGGCGTGCTGAGCGCGCTGCGCCAGCTGAACAAACGCGTGCCCGAAGACGTGGCCGTCATCGGCTTCGACGATATCGCCATCGCCGCGCAGATCGACCCCGGCTTGACCACGATTGCCCAGCCGATGCGCGAGCTGGGCGAGACGGCGGCCCGCTTGCTGCTGCAACGCTTGGCGGACCCGGCCGCGCAAGTGCCGGGTGTGCTGCTGCAACACCAATTAATTCTGCGAGGGAGTGCATAGTGAGCGTTGCCGTCGGTTTTGAGGGGGTCTGCAAGGATTTCGGCCCCGTGCGCGTCTTGCATGGCGTCAGTTTCAGCCTGTCGCCGGGGCGCGTGTATGGCTTGCTCGGTGAAAACGGCGCCGGCAAGTCGACCCTGATGAAAATCCTTGCCGGCTACGAGGCTGTGAGCGAAGGCCAGCTGCTGATCGATGGCCAGCCCCGGCGCTTCGCCAGTTCGCGCGCGGCGGAGAGCGCCGGCATCGTGCTGATCCACCAGGAATTCAACCTGGCCGAGCACCTGACGGTGGCGCAAAACATGTTCCTCGGCCACGAAAAGACGCGCGGCTGGCTGCTCGACGAGGCCGCCATGCGCGAAGAAGCGTCGCGCTATCTGAAGCAGGTGGGCCTGGACGTGTCGCCCGACACGAAAATCCGCGACCTGATCGTCGCTGAAAAACAGCTGGTGGAAATCGCCAAGGCCCTGTCGCGCCGCGCCCGCTTCCTGATCATGGACGAGCCGACCGCCACCCTGACGTCGTCGGAAACCCAGCGTTTGTTCGCCGTGATGGCGCAGCTGAAAGCGGACGGTGTCACCATCCTCTACATTTCCCACAAGCTCGATGAAGTCGAACGCAACACGGACGAGGTCATCGTCATGCGCGACGGGCGTTTCGTCACGCGCGAGCCGACGGCCAGCCTCACGCGCCAGCAGATGGCGAACCTGATGGTGGGACGCGAATTGTCGGACATGTTCCCGGTCAAGGTGGCGCTGGCGCCGGATGCGCCCGTGCTGTTGAAAGTCGACGGTTTGTGCGTGCCCGGCTGGGCCAAGGACCTGTCGTTCGAGGTGCGCGCCGGTGAAGTGCTGGGCTTTGCGGGCCTGGTGGGCGCGGGGCGCACGGAATCGTTCGAGGCCTTGCTGGGCTTGCGTCCGCGCAGCGCGGGCACGATCGAACTCAATGGCCAGCCGGTGGACATCCGTACCCCCAAGCAAGCCATGCAGCGCGGCATGACCTATCTGAGCGAAGACCGCAAGGGCAAGGGCTTGCACGTGAACCTGGGCTTGCGCGAAAACCTCACGATGATGACGCTGGAGCGCTATGCGCGGCCGTGGCTCGATGTGGCCGGGGAAAAGGCGGCATTGGCCAAGGCCGTCGAGGATTTCAACATCCGCACGGGCGACCTGGACAGCCGCGCGCGCATGCTGTCCGGCGGCAACCAGCAAAAGCTGGCGCTGGCGAAATACCTGCATTCCGACCCCCGCGTCGTCGTGCTCGATGAACCGAGCCGTGGCGTGGACGTGGGCGCCAAGCGCGACATTTACTTTTTGATCCACCGCCTGGCCGCCGAAGGGCGCGCCGTGATCGTGATTTCATCCGAACTGATCGAATTGATTGGCCTGTGCCACCGGGTCGCCGTGATGCGCGCCGGCACCTTGCAAGCCACCCTGTCCGCTGACCACCTGACTGAAGAGGAGTTGATTGCCCATGCAACCGGCACGCACTGACACCACCGTATCCCCGCTTGCCAGCTTCGGCGCGCGCATCAAGGGCTTTGGCCCCGTGCTGGGCCTGTTATCTCTGTGCATCGCGGGCACCTTGCTCAACGGCGACTTCGCCACCGTGGACAACCTGATGAACGTGCTCACGCGCACGGCCTTCATCGGCATCATCGCCGTCGGCATGACCTTCGTCATTATTTCCGGCGGCATCGACCTGTCCGTTGGCTCCATGGCGGCCCTGATCGCCGGCTGCATGATCTATTTCATGAATGCGCTGGCGCAAGGCGCGGGCGGCGACCTGGCGCCGATCACCATGCTGGTGCTGGGCATTGCCATGGCCCTGGTCCTGGGCGCCGGCTTCGGCCTGATGCATGGCTTGTTGATCAGCAAGGGCAATATCGAACCGTTCATCGTCACCCTGGGCACCTTGGGCATCTTCCGCGCCGTGCTCACGTACCTGGCCGATGGCGGCGCGCTGACCCTGGACGCGACCCTGTCCGAGCTGTACAGCCCCGTCTACTACACGAGCGTGCTGGGCGCGCCGATACCGATCTGGATCTTTTTATTCGTTGCCGCGGCCGGCGCCATCATCCTCAACCGCACGACCTTTGGCCGCCATGTGCAGGCGATTGGTTCCAACGAGCAAGTGGCGCGCTATGCGGCCATCCATGTCGACAGAGTCAAGATTGCCACCTACATGCTGCTGGGCGTCTGCGTGGGCATCGCCACGGTGCTGTACGTGCCGCGGCTGGGTTCGGCCACGCCGACGACGGGCTTGCTGTGGGAACTCGAAGCGATCGCCGCCGTCGTCGTCGGCGGCACCGCGCTGAAAGGGGGAGAAGGGCGCATCGTCGGCACCGTGATCGGCGCCATCCTCTTGTCCGTGATCAGCAACATCCTGAATTTGACCAGCATCATCAGTGTCTACCTGAATGCCGCAGTGCAAGGCGTGGTGATCATCGCCGTCGCCTTCCTGCAGCGAGGCCGCAAATAAAAACATGGCGGTGTTCTGAAAGGGCAGCCAACGGGCGCCCACAACCTTGGAGGAGAGCAGCATGAAGAGCTTTATACGGGTAGCAGGGATGGCAGTGCTGGTGATGCAGGCGTTGGCGCTGCCGAGTGCGCAGGCCGCTGAAAAGCTGGTGGTCGGCGTCGCCATCCCCACGGCCACGCACAGCTTTACGTCGGGCATCGTCTGGTGGGCGAACCAGGCCAAGGCGGAACTGGAAAAGGCCCATCCGGGGCTGAAAATCATCGTCAAGACGGCCGCCACGGCGCCCGAGCAGGCGAACCAGTTGCAGGATATGTTGACGGTGAACAAGATCAACACCCTGGTAATCTTCCCCATCGAATCGGCCTCGCTGACGCAGCCCGTCGCGCAAGTGAAAAACAAGGGCGTCTACGTCACCGTGGTCGACCGTGGCTTGACGAACACGCAGTCGCAGGATGCCTACATCGCCGGCGACAACACGGCGTTCGGCAAGCTGCCGGCCGAATACCTGGCGAAAAGCTTGAATGGCAAGGGCAATATCGTCGTGCTGCGCGGCATGCCGACCACCCTCGACAACGAGCGCTATGACGCGTTTTCCGCCGTGATGAAGGGCCATCCCGACATCAAGGTGCTCGACGCCAAGTACGGCAACTGGAACCGCGACGATGCCTTCAAGGTCATGCAGGATTATCTGACGCGCTTCAAGCAGATCGACGCCGTCTGGGCCGCGGACGACGACATGGCCATCGGCGTGCAAAAAGCCATCGCGCAAGCCAAGCGCACGGACATCAAGCAAGTGTTCGGCGGCGCGGGCGCGAAGGGCGCGGTGAAAAAAATCATGGACGGCTCCGACCCGCTGATCGTGGCCGACGTGTCGTATTCGCCGAAGTTCATGTACGACGCCATCAAGCTGACGACGGAAGCGCGTCTGAAAGGTGATAAATTGCCGGCCAATACGATCATCCCCTCGGTGCTGATCACGCGCGAGAACGCCAAGCAGTTTTACTTTCCGAACTCGCCTTTTTAAATTCTGGGGTCAGACCCCCTCGCCCGCCAGCAATGACCTTTGCGTTAGCGGCATTGAGGGTCTGACCCCGGCTTTCTCCAACAGGACATTGACATGAAAACCATCCAGGGCCCGGCCATTTTCCTGGCCCAGTTTCTCGGCGACGAGCCGCCGTTCGACTCGCTCGAGCACCTGGCGCAATGGGCGGCCGGCCTCGGTTACAAGGGCTTGCAGCTGCCCACGGCACCGCGCCTGTTCGACCTGGAGCAGGCGGCGGCCAGCCAGCAGTACTGCGACGACGTGGTCGCCTTGCTGGCGCGCCACGGCTTGCAGGTGACGGAACTGTCGACGCATTTGCAGGGCCAGCTGATCGCCGTGCATCCGGCCTACGACGCCCTGTTCGACGGCTTTGCGCCAGAACAAGTACGCGGTAATCCTGCCGCGCGCACGGCCTGGGCCACGCAGCAACTGCTGTGGGCTGCCACCGCCTCGCAGCGCCTGGGGCTGACGGCGCACGTGACGTTTTCCGGCGCGCTGGCCTGGCCGTATCTGTATCCGTGGCCGCAGCGCCCGGCCGGCCTGGTGGAAACGGCGTTCGCGGAACTGGCCAAGCGTTGGCTGCCCATCCTCGATGCGTTTGACGCGGCCGGCGTGGACGTCTGCTATGAACTGCATCCGGGCGAGGATTTACATGACGGCGTGACCTTCGAGCGTTTCCTGGCCGCCGTCCACGACCACCGGCGCGCGGCTATCTTGTACGACCCCAGTCACTTCGTGCTGCAGCAGCTCGATTACCTGGCATTCATCGACATTTATCATGCGCGCATCAAGGCCTTCCATGTAAAAGATGCGGAATTCCGGCCGAACGGACGCCAGGGCGTGTATGGCGGCTATGGCGACTGGCAAGACCGGGCCGGGCGCTTCCGCTCGCTGGGCGACGGGCAGATCGATTTCAAGGCGATTTTCTCGAAGATGGCGCAGTACGATTTCCCGGGCTGGGCCGTGCTGGAATGGGAATGCTGCCTGAAACATCCCGAGGATGGCGCGGCCGAAGGGGCGCGTTTCATCCGCGAGCACATCATCCACGTGGCCGAGCACGCATTCGACGATTTCGCCGGCAGCGCCGTGGATCAACATCAGATCAACCATTTGCTTGGCCTAGGCCCGGCCAGGGACTAGGAGACTGACATGCAGCGACGCTTACGGCTGGGCATGGTAGGGGGCGGGCAGGGCGCATTCATCGGCGCCGTGCACCGCATCGCGGCGCGCATCGACGACCAGTACGAACTGGTGGCCGGCGCCCTGTCGTCCGATCCGGACCGCGCGCGCGACAGCGGCGCGGCGCTGCATCTTTCTCCGGATCGCTGCTACAGCGATTACCGCGCCATGGCGCAGGCGGAGGCCGCCAGGGCGGACGGTATCGAAGCCGTGGCGATCGTCACGCCCAACCATTTGCATGCACCGGTCGCCACGGCGTTCATGGAAGCGGGCATTCACGTGATTTGCGACAAGCCGCTGGGCATCTCTCTGGCGGAGGGCCAGGCGCTGGCCGCGCTGGCAGAGCGGAAAAATCTGCTGTTTGCGCTCACGCATACCTACAGCGGCTACCCGATGCTGCGCCATGCGAAAGCGATGGTCGAGGCGGGCGATATCGGCGAACTGCGCCTCGTGCAAGTCGAGTATTCGCAGGATTGGCTGGCCGATGCGATTGCGGCGGGCGGCATGAACGAGGGCAACTGGCATAACGACCCGCAGAAAGCCGGACCCGGCGGCACCCTGCTCGATGTGGGGCTGCACGCCTACCACCTGGCGCAATTCGTCAGCGGATTGACGCCGCAGGCCGTGCTGGCGGAACTGTCGACGTTTGTACCGAACCGCACGCTGGACGACCACGTGCAGGTGATGCTGCGCTATGCCAACGGGGCCAAGGGTACGTTGTGGGCCAGCCAGGTGGCGACCGGTTGCGAAAACACGGTGCGTCTGCGCCTGTTCGGCAGCAAGGCGCAGCTGGACTTCGACCAGGAACAGCCGAACGCGTTATGGTTCACGCCGCAGGGCGGCAACCGCCAGCTGCTGCGTCCGGGGCGGGTCGACAGCGCCGCCGCGCGCCACGCCACGCGCGTGCCGGCCGGCCATCCGGAGGGGTATCTGGAAGCGTTCGCCCAACTGTATCTGGATGCGGCCCTGGCCATCCGCGCCCTGCAAGCGGGCTTGTCCGTGCCCAGGGAAGCCAGCTGGCTGCCGACGGTGGCCGATGGCGTGGCGGGTCTGGCCTTTGCCGAGGCCGTGCTGCGCAGCCATGCGGCGGGCGCCAGCTGGACCGCGCTGGCGGACTGTTAAACTGGGCGCATGAGCGCGCCCTTTACCATCACCACCTTTACCATCACCATCGTCCCGCAAGGCTGGCAATTCCCGGCAGAGGCCGGCACCACCGTGCTGGCTGCCGCCGAGCTGGCCGGCATCCGCCTGCTCAGTTCCTGCCGCAACGGTACGTGCCGCACGTGCCTCTGCCATATGCCCGAAGGCAAGGTACGCTATACGGTGGACTGGCCCGGCATCAGCCCCGATGAACGGCTCGACGGTTATATCCTGCCCTGCGTGGCCGTGGCGGAAAGCGATCTCACGGTGCAGGCGCGGGCCGTGCGCACGGGCAATTAATTCACGACGGCTTGTCGCCCTTGAGGCGCTGCAGCAGCGCATCCACGCTGTCGCTCACGGGCAAGCCGTGGCGGCGCAGCAGCTGCACGTGCAAGACGAGGTTTTCCAGCACCAGCTTGGCCGCCACGGCCAGCAGGGCCAGGTTGCGGTCTTCCGGGCTGAAACTTTCCATGGCGTCGGCCATCTCGCACAGGTGGTTGGCGATCAGTCCGCGCAATTCCTGCTCGTTGAAGGGCAGGTCGGCAAAATCGATGGGATCGGCCACCTCCACTTCCTGCATCAGCACCGCTAGTTCTTCCGGGGTAATCGTCATGCCTGGCCTCCTTGTGTGCTTGCCGCTATTTTAATTGTATTGGCCGCAAAGCGGACTAGAATGAGTCGAGGCCGACGACGTCGAAGGGCAGCATGGCGCATCTGCATTTTACGCAACAACTGGCACGCTTTCTGGACGTCCCCACGGTGGACGTCGATGCACCACGCCTGCGCGCCGCCCTCGATGCCGCGTTTGTGCAGCAGCCGCGCCTGCGCGGTTATGTGCTCGACGAGCAGGGCGCGTTGCGCCCGAACGTGGCGATCTTCATCGACGGCGTGCGCTGCCGCGAGCGGTGCGTGCTCGACGACGTCTTGCTGCCCGACAGCCAGGTCTATATCTTGCAAGCACTTTCCGGAGGTTAAGTATGGCTCAACGCGCGTATCTCGGCACCCGCAAGGGGCTGTTCCAGTTCGATGTCGATGCGGCCGGCGCCTGGCAGCTGGCGCTGGTGCAGTTTGCCGGCGATCCTGTCTCCATGCTGCTGCACGATGGCCGCGACGGTGCTGTGTACGCTGCCCTGAACCTGGGCCACTTCGGCGCCAAGCTGCACCGCCTCGACGCGGGCGCCAGCGCGTGGCAGGAAGTCGCCGTGCCCGCCTATCCCGCCAAGCCGGAGGACAGCACCGATACCGTGGACTGGACCTTGCGGCAAATCTGGTCGCTGGCGGCCGGCGGCCCGGACCAGCCCGGCGTGCTGTGGGCGGGCACCCTGCCTGGCGGCCTGTTCCGCTCAAGCGACCGCGGCGAGAGCTGGCAGCTGGTGGAGTCGTTGTGGAACGTGCCGCAGCGGGCGCAGTGGTTTGGCGGCGGCTATGACGTGCCCGGCATCCACAGCATCTGCGTCGACCCGCGCGACAGCAACAAAGTACTGGTTGGCGTGTCCTGCGGCGGCGTGTGGCAAACGCTCGATGGCGGCGCCAGCTGGGCCCTGAGCGCGACGGGCATGCGCGCCGACTACATGCCGCCCGAGCTCGATGAAAACGAAGCCGTGCAGGACCCGCACCGCATCGTGCGCAGCGCCGGTACGCCGGACGCGCTGTGGTGCCAGCACCATAACGGCATCTGGCGTTCGGACGATGCTGGCTGGCACTGGCAGGAAGTGACGACGGCGCCGCTGTCGCATTTCGGCTTTGCCGTGGCCGTGCATCCGCGCGATGGCGGCACGGCCTGGTTCGTGCCGGCGCAGGCGGACGTGCTGCGCATTCCCATCGATGGCGCGCTGGCCGTCACGCGCACGCGCGATGGCGGAAAAACTTTCGAAGTGTTGCGCGCGGGCTTGCCGCAGCGGCATTGCTACGACCTCATCTATCGCCACGGGCTGGCGCTGGCCGACGACGGGCGCAGTTTATTGATGGCGTCGACGACGGGCGGCGCCTGGTATTCCGGCGATGAGGGCGAACACTGGCAGACGCTGTCTGCCCACTTGCCGCCCGTTTATGCCGTCTGTTTCGCCACGCCGTAATAGCACAGGAAGATATCGACGGCCAGTTCCGTCACTTCGCGCCGGCGTGCCGGGCCCAGCAGGGGCTCACCCATGGTGATCTGCGGCCAGAAGGCAAAGGTTTTTAACGGCGACATCAGCAGGTGCGCCACTTCCAGGGTCTCGCCCGCCTTGATGCGCCCGTCTTGCTGCGCCGCGCGGATCCAGATATTCAGGCCCGTTTCCTTCTCATTCAGGCGCGCCACCATGGCTTGCGCGCGCTCGGGCGAGTGGACGGTTTCGCCAAAGATCACGCGCGCCAGGTCAATGAAGGCCGGATCGCACAGCAATTCCATTTTCTGCTCGACCAGGGCCAGCACCTGCGGGCGCAGCGGCTGGTCGGCAACATAGGGCACGGCGGGCTGGGCCACGCTGCTTTCCCACATGCGCCGCAGGATTTCCGCGAACAACTCGTCTTTGCTGGGGAAATGGTTGTACACGGTGCGCTTGGAAACGGCGGCCGTGGCAGCGATCCTGTCCATGCTGGTCGCATCAAAACCGTGGTCGCGGAACTCGGCGATGGCGGCATCGACGATGGCGACGCGCTTGCGGTCGGTGAGGCGTTGCGGTGCGGCCATGGCTGAAAATCTCCTTTGAAAACAATATTTTACACCTCCTGGTTTACTTTGCCATAAATAGGAACTACACTGTGTAGTGTAATTTAATCCTTGTTAATTCCTTGCCGGGCCACATATGCACTTGCACCGAGCCGCACGTCGTCTCTTCTTTCTGGGAGTCCTGATCATCATGAGTTCTTGCACCTTGCGCGCCGCGCCTGCCGCGCCCGCTGAATCCCCACAACGCCACGAAGGCAAGTTCCGCAATCCCGTGGAAATGTACAAGCTGGGCACGGCAGCGACGCTCAAGCTGCTGTGGACGTTTGTCTTTGATAAACCGGATAGCACGGTGCCGGCCGCGGCCGTTCCCGTGCAAACCTTGACCCGGGCGCAGCTGCTGGCCGCGCCCGACAACAGCCTGTTTCGCCTCGGCCATTCGACCCTGCTGCTGAAACTGAATAATGAATTCTTCCTCACCGACCCCGTGTTTTCCGAGCGCGCTTCGCCGGTGCAGTGGGCAGGACCGAAACGTTTCCACCAGCCTCCCATCAGCATCGCCGACTTGCCGCCGATCAAGGCCATCATCCTGTCGCATAACCATTACGACCACCTCGACTATGCCGCCGTGCTGCAACTGGCGGCCAAGACCGAACATTTTGTTGCGCCGCTGGGCGTGGGCGATACCCTCGTCGAATGGGGCGTACCGAAGGACAAGGTGCAGCAGTTCGACTGGTGGCAAGGCACGACGATTGCCGGGGTGAAACTCGTCGCCACGCCATCACAGCATTTCTCGGGGCGCGGCCTGTTTGACAGCAATCAAACCCTGTGGGCCTCGTGGGTCATCGACGCTCCGGACGTGCGCGTGTTTTTCAGCGGCGACTCCGGCTATTTCGGTGGTTTCAAGCAGATCGGCGACAAGTACGGCCCGTTCGACGTGACCATGATCGAGACGGGCGCCTACGACAAGCTGTGGCCGGACGTGCACATGCAGCCGGAACAGACCTTGCAAGCGCACCAGGACTTGCGCGGCAAGTGGCTCATGCCCGTGCACAACGGCACGTTTGACCTGGGGCTGCACGCCTGGCATGAACCGTTCGACCGCATCACGGGGTTGGCGGCCAAGCTGGGCGTGAACCTGGCCACGCCGCAGATGGGCGAAGCGGTCGAGCTGGCGCAGCCGAAAAAAGGCGAAAAGTGGTGGCTGGCGATGCTGGAGGAGGAGATGGGCCAGTAATTTACGCCGTCACGTCGATCAGGCGGCCGAGGGGCTGGCCATAGCCGTTCAGCTGGGGCGTGCTTTTCGGTGCGGCCGGGGCCGCTTGTTGCGGCACGGCCACCTTGATCGCCTGGTCCAGCTGCGGCGTCTTGATGGCGGCCGGGGCATCGGCCTGCGCTTGCTGGCTGCTGCGTTGGGTCTGGCTCAGCGATTCCTGTTCCCGCGCCAGCAACTGGCGGCTTTGCGCCAGCTGTTCGCTGTCGCGCTGCACCTGGTTCTGGCCTTGTTCGACCCTGCGCTGCGCCGTGACCAGCGAGGCTTGCAAGTTGTTGACGGACGTTAGCGATACCACATTGTTCACCTTTGAAAGTATGCCCAAGCGTGTACAGAAAAGAGGGGAGTCCAGGAAGATGTGCTGCACCAAGCGCAACATGCCTGGCAGTAACCTTTACCTGAATCAAGAGTAGGACAAATTCTCGCACAGTTCCAGTAAATATGTTTTCTTGATAATGCTATCGCGCGGGCCCTGTGTTGCCGAAGCGGCATGCCAAAGGTGAGCAAGTGATTGTTGAAGTGAGTACATGCTGTCGCCTCCGAGCATTGTTTCTCTGCCATCGGCGATGCCGTGCCGTAGAGGGGCACAAGTGATCACATTTAAAACGTTGCTTTTTAGATAGTCAATGTATTGTTGTTTTTATACCATGTCTGCGCCCGCTAATGCGCGGCCTGTTTGGCGCTCTGGGCTATAATGGACGGTCAGAGTTGGTTTCTTTTGCCATACAGACAGGTAGTTAACATGAATCTCAAGAGCCTCGCAATTGCCCTCGGCATGTCAAAAACGACAGTCAGCAGGGCGTTGAACGGCTATCCGGAAGTCAATTCCCGCACCCGTGAAATCGTCCTGGCCGCCGCCAAGAAAGTCGGCTACCGGCCCAACCCGCTTGCGCGCAGCCTGGCCGTCGGCCGCACGAATGTGCTCGGCATGATCTACCCGCTGCTGCCCAGCGACCTGGGCGACAGCGTCTTTCTTTCCGTGGTCAATGGCATGTCCGACGCCGTCGAAGCGTCGAAGATGAGTTTGATCATCGCCCCCGTGTCGCCGCAGAACGAACAGCCCTCGTATGAAAACATGGTGCGCGGGCGCCAGGTTGATGGCCTGGTGGTGGGCCGCACCAAGGTGGTCGACGAACGCATCGCCTACCTGACGAAAGTCGGCTTTCCCTTTGTCGCGAATGGCCGCACGCGCATCGACGCGCCGTACGCCTATTTTGACTACGACAACGACACGGGCATCGACCTGGCCGTGTCTTTCCTGGCGGCGCACGGTCATCAGCGCATCGCCTTGCTGAGCGCGCCGCTGGATCTGCATTTTGCGTATGAGCGCAAGGAAAGCTTTATCCGCTGCATGGCGCAAGCGGGCTTGCCGGTCGATCCCGCCTGTCTGCTCGACAATACTTTTGATCGCCGCAGCGGCTACCAGGCCATGCAGCAATTGCTGGCCTGCTCGCCGCGTCCCACGGCCGTCATCGTCGACAACCACTTGTCCGGCGTGGGCGTGGTGCGCGCGCTGATGGATGCGGGCATCGAGATCGGCAGGGAAATCTCCGTCATCGTCTGGGGCAATGTGGAAGACACCTTGATCGGCATCAACGTCACCACCATCGACCAGCCCGACCTGCGCCGCGCCGGCGCGAAGATGGTCGAAATGCTGGAATCGCTGCTGGCCGGCACGCCGCCGGAGCGGCTGCAGGAAATCTGGCAACCGGTGCTGTTGCCGGGGGCGACTGTGGGGCGCTGCACGGAATAAAAATTGGATAATTCGTCTGAAGGAGAGCTGGCATAGATAAGAATCCCACCGTTCTGAGCATAGCATCAGAGAAAGAAAAGCTTCTTACGCTCTACGACAATGGCGAAATGACGGGCCGTGAACTTGCGCAAGAGTTAGACAAATTGTTCCAACAAGAGAGAGGTGCTTGTAAAGAAATTTATAGGCAGCAAATTGAGTCGAACCGCAAGCAAGGTCTAGGTAAGCGCAAGGTTGCAGTTGTTTTACTCGTGACGTTTATATTCGGGTTTTTCGTTAGCCCGTTTCTGTATCCAAAATTCTTTGGCTATAAAAGTGCAGAGGAATGTTTGCTTGACCACACTAACAATTATGGTATGAGCGCATGCTACGACTTGTACCCTAGTATAAAACCGTAGTTTTGATATTTTTGGTGCCAGCACAAACCTTCGGGACTAATGAATTTTTGTTGGACAGCTTATGCTAGGCCACGATCAACACGACCCAATGTTTTGCCATGTGATTGTAAATGGCTGATTTATATGGTTATTTTGCGTATGTCGTTTTTCTGGTGTGATAAAGCGAGTGAAATAAATGGCAGAATCAGGATAGTGAATTAAACGCTGCCAGGCAAGCTGCCTGACAGCGTTGTATTACTGAATTACCTTGAAATATTATGCCGCGTGCTTGCTTCCATCAGCCAGCACGGCCAGCAACCTCGCCTTGTCCTGGCGATACGTGGCGACTGCCGCTTCCTTGACGTGGCCGAAGCCGCGGATTTTCTCGGGCAGGGAGGCCAGTTCCACGCAGGTACCAAGGTTCTCCGCCGTCAGGTTGACCAGCAGGCCGGCCAGCAGTTCGCGGTATTCGACGATCAGCGCGCGTTCCATCTTGCGCTCGGCCGTGTAACCGAAGAGGTCGAAAGTGCCGCCGCGCAAGCCCTTGGCTTTGGCCAGCAGCTTGAAAGCGCGCCACATCCAGGAACCGAACTCCGCTTTCACCAGATGCCCTTTCGCATCTTTTTTCGCGAACAGCGGCGGCGCCAGGTTGAATTTGACGGAAAAATTTCCTTCGAACTGCTGTTGCAATTGCTCCACGAAACGGCCATCCGTGTACAGGCGCGCCACTTCGTATTCATCCTTGTAGGCCAGCAATTTGAAATAGCTTTTCGCCACGGCGGTCGACAATTTCTGTCCCAGTCCCAGGGTATTTTCGCGGTCGCGCACCTGCTTCACCAAGGTCGCATAACCATTCGCATACGCGGCGTTCTGGTAGGCCGTGAGGAATTCCACGCGCTTCTTGATGACGCTGTCGAGGCTTTGCGGCATCTGCACGATGATCGCTTGCGACGGCGTGGCGATTTGCGTTACACGGCGCACGTCGACGGCGGCACGGCGGCCCCACAGGAAACTTTTCTTGTTCGATTCGATGCCCACGCCATTGAGTTCAATGGCGCGCAGCAAGGCCGCTTCCGTCAGCGGGATGCGGCCCTTTTGCCAGGCGTAGCCGAGCATGAACAGGTTGGCGGCGATCGAGTCGCCCATCAGCGCGGTGGCCAGTTTTGTCGCGTCGATGAAGTCGGCCGCGTCGGCGCCACCGACGGATTCTTCGATCAGCTGGCGCACTTCCGCCGTCGGATATTGCCAGTCCGCATTTTGCGCAAACGTGCCCGGCGGCTGCTCATGCAGGTTGACGACGGCCAGGCTGCGGCCCGGACGCATTTTCGATACGGCATCCTGCGCGCCGGCCGTCAGCATGTCGCAGCCCAGGATCAGGTCCGCTTCGCCCGTGGCGATGCGCTGGGCGCGGATGTGCGCGGGGGATTTTGCAATTTTCACGTGCGAGGTGACGGAACCGTTCTTTTGCGACATGCCCGTCATGTCCAGCACGGACGCGCCCTTGCCTTCCAGGTGCGCCGCCATACCCATCAGGGCGCCGACGGTGATGACACCCGTGCCGCCGATGCCATTGATCAGGATGTTGTACGGCGCGTCGCAACCGGGCAGGACGGGTTCCGGCAGGGGGCCGAAGTTGTCCGTCTCGCCCGCTTTGCCCGCGCCCGTCTTGGTCTTCTTCAGGCTGCCGCCCTCGACAGTGACGAAGCTGGGGCAGAAACCCTTGGCGCACGAGTAATCCTTGTTGCACGAGGATTGGTCGATGGTGCGCTTGCGGCCAAATTCCGTCTCTTTCGGCAAGATCGACACGCAGTTCGACTGCACGCCGCAGTCGCCGCAGCCTTCGCAGACGGCGTCGTTGATGACCATGCGCTTGGGCAAATCGGGATACTCGCCTTTCTTGCGGCGCCGGCGTTTCTCGGCCGCGCAGGTCTGGTCGTAGATCAGCACGGATACGCCTTGGACTTCACGCAATTCGCGCTGCACGGCATCCATGTCCTTGCGGTCGTGCAAGGTCAGGTGGGCGGGCAGGTTGCTGCGGTCGCTGTAGCGGCTCAGGTCTTCCGTGACCAGCGCGATGCGGGCGATGCCTTCGGCCGCCACCTGCTGCGCCATCATCGGTACGGTAATCAAGCCGTCCACGGGCTGGCCGCCCGTCATGGCGACGGCGTCGTTGTAGAGAATCTTGTAGGTGATGTTGACCTTGGCCGCCTGCGCGGCGCGGATGGCCAGGTAGCCGGAGTGAAAGTAGGTGCCGTCGCCGAGGTTCTGGAACACGTGCGGCAATTCCGAGAACGCGGCCTGGCCGATCCACGGCGCGCCTTCGCCGCCCATGTGCGTGGTCAGCTTGTTCATTTCCGGGTAGATCGAGGTGGCCATCACGTGGCAGCCGATGCCGGCCAGGGCCAGGCTGCCGTCCGGCACCTTGGTCGAGGTATTGTGCGGGCAACCGGAGCAGTAGAACGCGGGGCGGAACGGCGTGTTTACGGCTTTCTTTAATACCGCATCCTTGGCGTCGAGGAAGCTCAACCGCGCCTTGATCAGGTCGCAGGTGACGGGGTCGGAAATCAGGCGCGCGATGCGGCTGGCGATGACACGCGCCACTTGCGAGACGGAAAAATCCGCCTTCGAGGTCAGCAGCCATTCGCCGCGCGGCGCCACCCATTCGCCTTTTTCGTCGAACTTGCCGATCACGCGAGGGCGCACGTCGTCGCGCCAGTTGTACAGCTGCTCTTTTAATTGGTATTCGACGATCTGCCGTTTTTCTTCGACGACGAGAATTTCATCGAGGCCTTGCGCGAATTCGCGCACGCTGTCCGGTTCCAGCGGCCACGGCATGGCGACTTTGAACAGCCGCATGCCCACGTCGGCCGCCATCTGTTCGTCAATGCCCAGCTCTTCCAGCGCTTCCAGTACGTCCAGGTAGGATTTGCCGGAAGCGATGATGCCCAGCTTGGCGTTCGGGCTGTCGATGGTGGTGTGGTTGAGCTTGTTTTCGCGCGCGTAAGCGAGGGCCGCATAGATCTTGTAATCCTGCATCAGCGCTTCCTGGTTGCGCGCCTGCTGGCCCAGCGGGATGCTCGACAAGCGTGCGTTCAGGCCGCCCTCGGGCATGTGGAAATCCTGTGGAATTTTCACTTCCACGCGGAAAGGATCGGCGTCGATGGAAGCCGACGATTCGACCGTGTCGGCCAGCGCCTTGAAAGCCACCGTGCAGCCGGAAAAGCGCGACATGGCCCAGCCGTGGATGCCGAGGTCCAGGTATTCCTGCACATTGCATGGATACAGGACGGGGATCATCGAGGCGGAAAACAGGTGGTCGGACTGGTGCGGCAGGGTCGACGAATAGGCGCCATGGTCGTCGCCGGCCACCAGCAGCACGCCGCCCAGTTTCGCCGTTCCCGCATGGTTCATGTGCTTGAAGACATCGCCGCAGCGGTCCACGCCCGGGCCCTTGCCGTACCACATGGCGAACACGCCGTCGTACTTGGCCGGCCCGATCAGGTCGACCTGCTGCGAGCCCCAGACGGCTGTCGCGGCCAGGTCTTCGTTGACGCCGGGCACGAACTGCACGTGGTGCGCTTCCAGCTGTTTCTTGGCTTTCCACAGGTTCTCGTCGAGGCCGCCCAGGGGCGAACCGCGGTAGCCGGAGATGAAACCGGCCGTGTTCAGGCCGGCAGCCTGGTCGCGCAGGCGCTGCATCATGGGCAGGCGCACGAGGGCCTGGATGCCGGACAGGAAGATGGCGCCGGAAGTGGCCGTGTATTTGTCGTCGAGGCTGACGGTGGTCAAACGGGAAGGTTCAAGAGGTGTAGATGGCGCGGCACCGGCGTTTCTAGCGAACGCTGCGGAGCCGTTTTCCGTGGTCACGGACATGGCTGTCTCCAAAAGGGTGTTTCAGATATCGGCTGTACCAGGGACGCGCCCGGTAAGGCGCGCGCTGTGCAGACGGGATGGCCGCGTGTGGGCGGCACATAACTAGTTTAAATTTAAAATAGTTAATGTGGTCAGTGTAGAACGAGCGTGAGGAAGGGGCAAATACGCTTTGACGATGGGGGTATAAGAAAAAATGATGGCCAGCCTTGCGCCGCAAGACGGCCGTGTCTGCCGTGCACGCTTAGGGCTGCGTCCATTGCAGCTTGCGCGCGCGCAAGGGATAGGCGACGGGCGTCAACTCGGGCAGCAGGGCATTGAGCGAGTCTTGCGTCAGTTCCAGGGCTTTTGGGGGCTAAGCTCATTGACGCTGAGACTACTCATGAAACCTGTATCAAAGCTCAGGTATACGGGAGGACCATTTTCCTTGATATTGACGGTCGTGCGCTTTTTGTAGAAGGCGAGCTCGTATGTGCCCGGTGCCAGCTCCAGCGCCACATGTGTCCTGGAATTATGATAGTAGAGGTTTTTTTTCGCGCTGCCCTGCAGATGGCTGGTCTCGATAGTGTAGAAGGTGCTGCCATCTTCGAATTTCTCGCTATCTACCGTTTCTTGCGGCATGCGGTTAAAGAGGATCAGATTGGCTTTTCTGTTGAGTACCGTGCCCGCTTGCCCAGGCACATTTGACGGCTCCAGGGCGGTCGTGCGGCGCATGCCTTGTTCCTCTGCTTCGTGCTGGGCTTTGTGCCCCATGATCCCATTCAGCGCAATAGAGACGTTAAGTGGCCCCATGGATCTGGCCTCTTTTGCATCGTAATGAAGGTCCTTCATGGTGGCACGCGTCGTCTCTCTGGAATGCCAGATGGTTTTACCCGCCACTCGGTCATATACCACCGCTTCAATGAGCATGATGAGGGAGGAATGGCAGCCATAGCTATTACATTTTCCTGGCGTGGTATCGGCATATTTCCAGTCGATCAACGCCACGTAGCGCCGCCCCGTCGTGCTGGCAGGCAGTCCCTGGCAAGGGAAATTCGGATTGAGGGCGGGCGGCTTGGGCGCCCTGCATTAGCAGCAGCAGGGCGGCGCTTGCCGCCAGACGGCGCAAGGAAGTGGTAAGCAAGAACATGATGACGATGGTGAAATGAATAAGACCATCATTTTATTTCTTTTGAGAAATTATTATTGGGAAAATAATTCACGCTACAGCACGTGCGCCCCCACCCAGCGCCCGCTGCCGCACAGCTCGGCGGCCACTTGCAGCACGAGGTTTTTCACGGCGTTGCCGGCATTCGTCAGGGGAATGTTTTTTGAGGCGCACAGGGCCACCGTGCGCGACAGGACGGGGCTGTGGATGGCGTAGCTGCGCATGGCGCCGCTGTCGAGCTCGGCCAGCAGGGGCGCGGCGGGCAGGATGGTGGCGCCCATGCCGGCCAGGATGGCCGATTTCAGGATGGCGATCGAGTTGATCTCGATCACGTTCGCCGTCTCGAGGCCCAGTTCGCGGGCGCGGCTGTCGATGCGCGGGCGCACGCCATGCTGCAGGCCCGGCAGGATCAGAGTGGCGCTCAATGCCTGCGGGAACGACAGCGCCGAGCCCGGGGGCGCGAACGGCGAATCGCTGCGGCAGATGAAACGCATCTCTTCCTCCACCAGGGGGCAGCAGGCAAACGGGGTCAGCTGGCCATCGTCGAACAGCACGGCCAGGTTGATGCGGCCCGATTTGAGCTGTTCATTGAGGTTGCCCGTGATTTCTTCCGTCAGCTGCAGGGTGATTTCGGGATAGCGTTCGCGCGCGGCCAGCAGCAGGGGCAGGGCCAGCGCGCCCGATATGCTGTGCGGCAAGCCCAGGGTGACGTTGCCGGATGGCCGCGTGGCGCTTTGCGTGACGGCCGAGCGGGCGTCGGCCACCTGTTTCAGGATCGCTTGTGCATGTTCGTAAAACACCTTGCCCGCGTCCGTGCTGAGCACGCCCTGGGCCGAGCGGTGCAGCAGCTGCACGCCCAATTCCTCTTCCAGCTGGCGCAGCTGCTGCGTCAGGGCCGGCTGCGCCACGTGCAGGATCAGGGCCGCGCGCGACAGCGAGCCGTGGTCGACGATGGCAACAAAGTAGCGTAATTGGCGCAGTTCCATGGGTCCCAAAAGCGGTGCGGTGGTCGGAAAAGCAGCATATTGCGCCGCGGCGCCGAACGCGGCCAGCAGAATAACAATTTTGTTATACTCATTCTAGCGCCTTCGGTGCTCCAGCCGCGTATTTGTGGGATGACAGCATGCTCAAGAAAGTTGATTCGTCTCAATTAAAAGTGGGCATGTACATTCATGACCTCAGCTGTGACTGGATGACGCATCCATTCGTGCGCAACCGTTTCCTGTTGCGCAGCGACGATGAAATCCGCAAGATCATGCAGGCCGGCATCCACGACGTGGTGATCGACAGCGGCAAGGGCCTCGATGTGCAGGATGCGCCCACGGTAGCGCAGGCGCAGGCAGCCACCGAGCGCGAACTGGTGCAGATCGCTGCGGCGCCGCAGGTGGTCACGCGCGTATCGCTGGGCATGGAGCTGGCGCGCGCCACCCAGGTACGGCGGCAGGCGACAAGCCTGGTGCGCACGGTGATGGCCGACGTGCGCCTGGGCAAGGCTGTCGAGATCGACCGCGTGCAGCACACGGTGCAGGATATTACCGAATCGATCCTGCGCAATCCCGGCGCCCTCGTCGGCTTGTTGCGCATCAAGACCAAGGATGACTACACCTTTTTGCATTCCGTCAGCGTGTGCGCGCTGCTGGTGGCGTTTTGCCGTTCGCGCGGCATCGATGCGGCCACCACGCACCAGGCCGGTCTCGGCGGCTTGCTGCACGACACGGGCAAGGCGCTGGTGCCCGATAGCGTGTTGAACAAGCCGGGTCCTCTGAGCCCGGAAGAG
This sequence comes from Janthinobacterium sp. EB271-G4-3-2, assembly GCF_020858035.1. NCBI lineage: Bacteria > Pseudomonadati > Pseudomonadota > Betaproteobacteria > Burkholderiales > Oxalobacteraceae > Janthinobacterium > Janthinobacterium sp. EB271-G4-3-2. The sequence continues at coordinate 333,864 of NZ_JACYMG010000004.1, forward strand.
TTTATCCAGATCAAGCGCCACGCGCGCGACGGCTACGACATCCTGCGCCAGTCGCCCGAGGTGGGGGCCATTCCTCTCGACATCACCCTGCACCACCACGAACGGCGCGACGGCAGCGGCTACCCGGACCAACTGGCCGGCGACGCCATCAGCGAGCTGGCGCAGATGGCCGCCATCGTCGATGTGTATGACGCGCTGACGTCGGACCGCAGCTACCACAAGGGTATTCCCGCCGCCGAAGCCTTGCGCAAGATTTATGAGTGGAGCAAATTCCACTTCAATCCCGTGTTCGCGCAGGATTTCATGCGCTGCGTGGGTATCTATCCGGTAGGCACCATGGTGATGCTGGAGTCGGGCCGCCTGGCCGTCGTTATCGAGGCGCACGAAAGCAATCTGCTGGCGCCGAAGGTCAATGTGTTTTTCAGTACGAAGAGCAAGACCTACATCAAGCCGGAAACGGTCGATTTATCGCGCGGCTTCGGCTTTGGCGGCGCCGACAAGATCGTCGGCCATGAGTCGGCCGCCAAGTGGCAGGTCGATCCCATGCGTTTTTTATCGCTGGCGGATGCATGAACGGTATGTGCTCTTTGAAAAAGAGCGCCTGAAAAACGTTCAGGGCAAGGCGCCGGCGCGAAGACAGTACGATTAGTACGGCGGGCGCCGGCAACGCTGTCATGGACGTTTTCTCAGGTGATCAGAAGAATTCCGCCGTATCGTTCGAGGCAATGGTCGTTAACAAACCTTTCGCTACCAGTTCATCGTAGTGGCACGCCAGGTTGCGGCCATGGCTCTTGGCGTAATACAAGGCCTGGTCGGCGCGGCCGAGGATGATGACGGGCGCCTCGTAGGCGTTGATGCTGACGAAGCCCACGCTGACGGTCACTCTGCCCACTTGCGGGAAGTCGTGCGCTTCGACATTGGTGCGGAAGCGGTCGATGATTTTCTGTGCATTTTCCAGGGTGATCGAGCGCAGCAGCACGACGAATTCCTCGCCGCCGAAGCGGAAGATGCGGTCTTGCGAGCGGAACGACGATTGCAGCTGGTTGGCGATCAGGATCAGCACTTCATCGCCATACAGGTGGCCAAATTTATCGTTGACCAGTTTGAAATGATCGACGTCGATCACGGCCAGCCATTGCCGTTCCGTGTCCGTATGGTGGCGCCGTTCTTCATCGGCGGGACGCGGCTTTTCCGTTTCCGGTTCGCCGCGGCTGTGCAGGATTTTCGCCAGCTGGTCGTCAAAGGTCTTGCGGTTCAGCAAGCCGGTGAGCGAATCGCGTTCGCTGTAGTCGAGCAGGTTCTGGAAATTGCGATACACGCTGACGATGCCGCCGATCACCTGGATGGTGGCGCCCGTGTACGGCGTGGGATTGGTGATTTCCAGGCAGGTGGTGACCTGGTCGCCGATCCAGATGGGCAGCCACAGCAGATGGCGGCCATCGGCGCACAGGGTGTCGGCACTCGCTTCATGGCGCTTGATGCAGGCGGCCAGGGCCGGGTAGTCGGACAGCGGTTCGCCTGGCAGGGTCGGGTCGTTATGCTCTTCCATGCGGGCCACGCTGCCCGCCACGATGATGGCCCGCGACCGCACGAACACCTGGCCACGCACGGTGGTCAGCGCCAACACACGGGTCTGCGACGCGGCAGCGAGTTCCTGGACCGCCGAGATCACGGAGATGTCGAGCATCGTGTGGTCGCGGTGCCCGGTCATGTCCACCATGTGTTTCAGTAGGGAATCCATTGTCGATCTCTGGAAAGTGGTCACACAAGTGTCGTCATAACAGCATTGCATCAAGCAAGAGCATGTTCGCGTCCGTCTACAAGAAGCCAAGATTTATTTGGTGGCATGACGCTCTGTACCGCCGGGCGAGAGGCCTTTCCAAAGAAGAGCTAAGCAGGATAATGTCTTTTTGCCTAATAGGCAATTAACGTATGCAATATTTCATGTAAATACATGAGATTGATGCACTACATTGCAAAAAACTTGCCCTGACGAAGGCTTTCAATCCGGATCGCAACATTTGTTTGCGCCAGCCGCCATTTCACCAGAGTTTGATAATTTCCATGTGGAAACTTGTGGCGCGTCAATTTGCCAAAACATGGACGCTTTATAGTCAATGCAATGGCGCAGAAATTTACGGCAGGAAACATATTAGCAGGAAAGGGCAATGTTTCACACCCGATTGCGCCAGGGACTTGTGATTCACTTTTGGGAGCTTGTCATGCATACCTTCCTGTCGGCAGTACAGCAGTTTGTCAAGGATGAGGATGGCATTACGGCAATCGAATACGGCCTGATCGCGGCGTTGATGGCTACCGCCATCACGGCCGGTTTCTTGCTGATCAAGACCAACTTGCTGGCCGTCCTCACCGACATTTCGTCGAACCTGGTGTTGACACCCTAAGCGGGTGCCCGCCGCTGGCCGGCCAGTGGCGGGTTTTTTTCGGGAGGTGTGCCATGCCTGCAACTGCCTTGTGCGACCTGCTGTTGCTGAGCTTCGTGACGGGGGCCGCCGTCAGTGATTTGATCCAACGCAAGATTCCGAATTGGCTGGTGCTGGCCGGCATGCTCGCCGCGCTGGCGCTGCATTTGTGGCTGTGGCCGCACCGCGTGCCGCAACTGGTGCTGGGCGGCATGGCGACGGGCTTCTTCCTGTTCCTGCCTTTATATGTGCTGCGCGGCATGGCCGCCGGCGACGTCAAGCTGATCGCCATGGTGGGCGCCTTTGTCGGTCCCTGGCCCGTGCTGCAGATCTGTTTTGCCACATTTGTCCTGGGCGGCGTGATGGCCGTGCTGATGATCACCTGGCAGGGCAAGTGGCGCGTTTGCCTCGGCAATTTGCGCCAGCTGATGTGGCCGATGATCGCGCGCATGGCCGGTATTCCGCTGGCGCCAAGCGCGCTGGGCAGCGGCGCCAGCGTGGGCAACATGCCATACGGACTGGCCGTCGCCCTGGGCTGCCTGGTGGTGCAGGGGCGGAATTATTTCTGATTGGTATTCATTGCTCTGAATCAATGGACGCCAGTTCTCGCTCGCTAGAATGAATTCTGTTCAATGCAGTCCTAACCGGCTTGGAGACGCAGCATGACCGAGGTCGATTATTCCATGAGCACCGACAGCGTTCCGCGCCCTGCCGACGCGAACCTGATGCCGCCCTTGCCGCCGCAGCCGAAGAGCTTGCGTGAAACGGGACTCGAGCGACCGCTCGTCGTCGAACTGATCGCCAAGCTGATGTTTGTGGGCGGCAAGACGCACCTGTCGGCGCTGACGACGCGCTTGCGCCTGTCGATCAATGTCTTGCGCGAAGTGCTCGATTTCATGGTGACGGAGCAGATGGCCGAAGTGGCCTGGCGCGGCGAATCCGATATCGACGTGCAGTACCAGCTGACGAGCGCCGGCAAGCAGCGCGCCAGCGCCTTCCTCGAACGCTGCGCGTATATCGGCGCCGCGCCCGTCACGCTGGAAGCATACCGCGCCATGGTGGCGCGCCAGTCGTGGCTGGCACAGGAACAGCGCGTCGGCAGCGATGACCTGGCCGCCGTGCTCGGTGGCGCCCATGCGGGGCCGGGCATGCTCGACGTGGTCGGCGCGGCCCTGCATTCGGGACGCTCGCTGCTGCTGTACGGTCCGCCCGGCAGCGGCAAGTCGACCCTGGCGCTGCAGCTGGGTCAATTGCTGCACGGTCTCGTCGCCGTGCCCTACGCCATCGTCGTCGGCCAGGACATCATCCAGTTGTACGATCCGGCCCAGCACCTGCCGCCCGCGCCGCAGTACGTCAGCCATGCGCGCCAGGCGCTGGAGCGGCGCAGCACGGATATCCGCTGGGTGCTGTGCCAGCGTCCCGTGATCCACGTGGGCGCCGAGCTCGACGCCGGCATGCTGGAGCTGCGCCATGACCCCAGCGGCGGCTGCTACCAGGCGCCGCCCCATGTGCGGGCGAATAACGGCATGCTGATCATCGACGACCTGGGCCGCCAGCGCCTGGGTGCGCAAGAACTGCTGACGCGGCTGATGCAGCCGCTGGCGCGCGGCAGCGATCAGCTGGCTTTGCCCGGCGGCGTGCAGATCAGCGTGCCGTTCGACAATGCCCTCGTGCTGGCCACGAATGTGCCGCCGGGCGAGCTGTTTGACGCCGCCTTGCTGCGCCGCATCGGCTACAAGGTGCAGGTGGGGCCGCTGGCCGAGAACGCCTATCGCGCCCTGTTCCGCCAGCAATGCCGGCTGGCCGGCATGACAATCGACGAACTGGTCCTGAACCATCTGCTGCAGCTGCATGGCGCGCAGGGACGGCCCTTGCTGGCCAGCTATCCGCAGGAATTGCTGGCGCGCATAGGCGACTTCGCCGGCTTTGCCGGCTGCGACGCGCGCCTGACGGTGACCGCGCTGGAGCAGGCCTGGAGCAGCCTGTTTGCCAGCTGCGACGTGCCGGCCGCCAGCCTGTGCGAGCGTATCGCATGAAAAACCGGCGCGCCCTCTTGATGATGGCCCTGGCTGTGGTGCTGGGTCTGCTGGCCGTGCTGCTGGCCTCGCACTGGCTGCTGCGCCAGACGCCGGCCGGCAAGGGCAAGATCGTCGTCGCCTCCAGCGATGTCAATCTGGGCCAGCGCCTGACACCCGAGATGCTGCGCCTGGCCGAATGGCCGGCGGAAAGCTTGCCGCAAGGCGCGCTGCAAGACCCGGCAAAACTGGCCGGACGGGTGCTGAAAACGAGCGTGCTGCGCGGCGAGCCGCTGAGCGAGGCCAAGCTGGCCCCCGTCGGCACCCTGGGCGGCCTGTCGGCCCTGATCACGGAAGGGCGGCGCGCCATCACTGTGCGCGTCAACGACGTGATCGGCGTGGCCGGCTTCGCCTTGCCGGGCAACTATGTCGACATCATCGTCAGTACCCAGCAGGATGCCGGCGACCGCGCGTTTCCGCAAAGCCGCAACATTTCCAAGATCGTGCTCGAACGCATTCTCGTGCTGGCCGTGGCGCAGGAAGTGGGACGCGACGAGACCAAGCCGCGCGTGGTCAATGCCGTGACTCTGGAAGTGACGCCGGAACAGGCGGAAAACCTGGACCTGGCGCGCAGCGTGGGCAGCCTGTCGCTGGTGCTGCGCAACCAGGTCGATCCGCAGCCGGGCGTGACGGCGGGTGCCACCAAGCTGACCTTGCTGGGCGGACCGCACGAAGCCGAGCCTGCTTCTGCGCCTGCCACCGTCGTGCCCGTCGTCGCCGCGGCGCCGCGTCCGGTGCGCGTGGCGAAGGCGCCGCCGGAACCACAGCGCCAGTGCAGCACCGTCATCGATGGGACGCGCCAGTCGCGCGAATGTTTTTAGCCTTTTTAGCCTTTGCCTTGCTCAACCATGGACACGCTCATGAACCGCGCCCTGCTGACACTGTGCTGCCTGCTGTTGCCGCTTGCCGGCGCGGCAGCCGATCCTGGCCCCCGCTGCGGTGGCGAAGCGGCGACACCGGGCAACTTGCAGCTGCAGGTGGGCAAGTCGAGCATGCTGCGCCTGCCCGAGGCCGTGCTGGCCCGCAGCGTCGGCAATCCTGCCATGCTGCAAGCCATGCTGGTCGCGCCCGACACTTTATATGTCGTCGGCGTTGACGTGGGCAGCACGAATATGATCATCCAGGGCAGGAGCGGCGTGTGCAGCGTGGTGAACGTCAGCGTCAGCATGGACCCGTCCGGCTTGCAAACGACTCTGGCGGCCCTGATGCCGGAAGAAAAAGCCATCCGCGTCACGGCCGTGGCCGACACCCTGGTGCTGTCGGGCACGGTGCAGGACGCGGGCGCCGTGCTGCGCGTCACCGAGCTGGCGCACGCGTATGTGCGCCGCGCTACCGTGCCGCTGGCCTTGCCCAAGCCTGCCGACGGCGCCGCCATGCCGGCGGCCGCCACGGCGTCCGCCGGCAGCGCGAACAGCCGCATCATCAATATGCTCGACGTCAGCGCGCCGCAGCAGGTGATGCTGGCCGTGCAGATCGCCGAAGTGTCGAAGTCGCTGCTGGAACGCCTGGAAGTGGGTGCCACCTTGCGCTTCGCGTCCGGCAGCTGGGCCACCACCTTGCTGTCGAATTTCTTGAGCGGCACGGCCAATGGCTTGCTCGACGTGCGCAAGTCGAATGGCCAGCAGCTGACCATCGAGGCGCAGAAACAGGATGGCCTGGTGCGCATCCTGGCCGAGCCGACCGTGATGGCGATCAGCGGGCAGGAGGGCAGTTTTCTGGCCGGCGGCAAGATCTTCATTCCCGTTGGCCAGGACAACAACAAGATCACCTTGGAAGAGCGCGAATATGGCGTCGGCCTGCGTTTCACGCCCACCGTGCTGTCGGGCGGGCGCATCAATTTGAAGGTGGCGCCGGAAGTGTCGGAACTGTCGCGCGAAGGCGTGGGTATTTCCGCCGCCGGCGTCAGCGGACGCTCTATTTTGCCCGTGATCACCACGCGGCGCGCCTCGACCACCGTGCAGCTGTACGACGGCCAGAGCTACGCCATCGGCGGCCTGATCAAAAACAACCAGGTGAGCAACATCACGGGCGTGCCGTGGCTCAGCGAGCTGCCCATCCTCGGCGCGCTGTTTCGCAGCACGGACTTCCAGCATGACCGCACGGAATTGCTGTTCGTTATTACCGCGCACCTGGTCAAACCCTTGCCGGTCGATGCCGTGCTGCCGACGGCGCAGCTGGCGCCGCCTTCGCGCACGGACTTGATGTTGCGCGGCAAGATGGAAGGTACCTTGCCGCTGGCGCCGCCGTCCGTGCCGCCACCGCGCGCGGCCAACGGCTTCGAGTTGAAATGAGACGGGGAGATACGCCATGCCGAACTCGTTCCTGACACCGCTGCGGCGCCTGGCCGCCTTGACCCTGGTCATGCAGCTGGCCGCCTGCGCGCACAGCAGCACGCCGCAGCTGGACCCGCGTTTCGGCAATGCCGTGCGCTTTTCCATGGCGCAGCAGGTTCGTTATCCGGCCAGCGCGGGCAATCGCCAGCCTGCCGACGGGCTGGACGGCCCCAGCGCGCACGCCGTCATGCAGCGCTACCGCGCTTCGTTCGTCGAACCGAACGGCCAGGCGCCGCAGCCGGTGCAGTTCATGCTGGGAGGCGGCAATGGCAAATAGACGCCGGCGCCAGCGCGGGGCGATGCTGATCGCCTTTTCCATCCTGCTCATCCTGGTGCTGGGTTTTATCGGCCTGGCGCTCGACGTGGGCCAGGTCATCGGCCGCAAGACGGAATTGCAGAACCTGGCCGACAACGCGGCGCTGGCGGCGGCCGCCGAACTGGTGGGCACGCCCGAAGGCTTGCTTGCTGCCGTGACGCAGGCCAAGAGCAGCGCGGCCGACAAGAGCGCGTGGCGGCGCCGCATGCAGGGCGCGATCCTGTCGGACGCCAGCATCCGCTTCGCCAGCGCGCCCGATGCGCCCGCCAGCGAATGGCATGCGGCGGGCGCCGTGCCCGATGCGGCCACGGCGCTGTTCGTGCGTGTCGATACGCAGGCCAATGACCCGTCGCTGGGGCGGGTGGCGACGGCGTTCCTGGGCGCCTGGTCGCCTGCGCTGCGCACGCTGGACACGGGCGCGCGCGCCGTGGCGGGGCGTACCAGTTTGAACCTGACGCCGCTGGCCGTCTGCGCGCTGTCGGCCAGCGCGGCCAGTGCGCGCACGAATGCGGCGCTGCTGCCGGCCGTCGAGCTGCTGGAATATGGTTTTCGCCGTGGCGTGGCATATAACCTGTTGAAACTCAATCCGCACGGCCCGGCGGCCGAACATTTCGTGCTCAATCCGCTGGGCCAGCCGGGTGTGGTGGGCGCGTCGCTGCAGATTGGCGAGACCAGCGTGTTGCCGTTCGTGTGCAGCGGCACGGTGCTGTACCCGCGCATCGGCGGCGCGCAAGTGCACGTGCACCGGCCGTTTCCCGCCACCTTGTGGCCGGCCTTCAACGCGCGCTTCAATCTGCACGCGGGCAGTGGCTGTCATCCCGTCACGGCACCGCCCGACACGAATATCCGCGCTTATCCGAATACGGCCGCGAACTGGTGGATGACGAACACGCCCGACGCACCGAGCGCCCTGAGCACCGGCAATCCGCTGCTGTCCGTGGCCGATCCGGAATCGAATGCGACGCCGCCCGCCGTTGGCAGTTACGGGCCGCTGTGGTCGTTTGCCAAGGCGGTCAAGTACAGCAGTGTGAAGCCGGCCGGCGGCTACCTGCCGTTTGCCACCAGCGACTGGGCCAAGCTGTATCCGGCTAGCCCTGCCGCGCCGGCCGCCAAGTCCGGCTATCCCGCCACGCCGCCGTACCAGACGCTGGCGTACCAGACGGCGCCGACCGGCAATACGGGCGTGGCGCAGCGGCGCCTGCTGCATATTGCCCTGCTGGCCTGTCCGCTGCCGGCCGGCAGCGACGTGCTGGCGCAGGTGCGGGGCATCGGCCGCTTCTTCATGACGGCGCCTGCCAGCAATGGCGTGTTGAGCGCCGAGTTTGACGGCTTGGTGGCCGAGGGCACGCTGGTGGGCCCTGCGGAGTTGCTGCAATGAGGCCGCGCTGCCGCGCGCCACGCCGCCAGGATGGTGTCGCCGCCATCGAGCTGGCGCTGATCTTGCTGTTTTTCATGGCGTTGCTGCCCTTCGTGCTGCTGTTCGGCCGCGCGCTGCTGGTGTACACGGCCCTGCAAAAAAGCACGCACGATGCGGCGCGCTACATGGCAACCATGCCGCTGTCGCAGATGGCCGGTATCGGCACGGCGACCCAGGCGGTCGCATTTTCACGGCAGATGGTGACCGAGGCGATGGCGGAAAGCTGGCCCACCATGGAGGCCGTCAGGGTCAGCGTGGACTGTGTCTATGCCGACGATTCCTACAGCTGCGGCACTTATGCGACGCCGCCGCTGCAGGTGCGCATCAAGTTGTCCGTGGATATGCCCGTCGATATCTTGCCCGAGCTGACGCGCAAGTGGCTGCCGCAACTGGCGCCGATCCCGCTGCGCGCCAACGCGACATTACGCTATGTCAATTAACCCGCCTCCCCGCCGGCTGCGCCAGGGCGGTGTTTTTGCCGTCGAGTTCGCCATGCTGGCGCTGTTGTTCCTGCTCTTCCTGTTCGCCATGCTGGAAGTGGCGCGCGCCGTGTATCTATGGAATATGGTGCATGAGATTACCCGGCGTGCCGCGCGCGGCGCCGCCGTCACCGATTTCAGCAATGCAAGTGCGCTGCAGGCCGTGCGCACGCACGCCGTGCTGCGCGCCGCGCCGGGTGTGCTGCCGCTGGGCGGCGGCATCAGCGACGCGTATGTGCGCATCGATTATCTGTCGCAGTCGAGCGGCGGCGCCGCGCTGGCGGCCGTGCCGGTGACGGTGATGCCCGGCTGCCCGCAACGCAACCGCATCAATTGCCTGGACGATCCGCATGGCGCCAGCTGCATCCGTTTCGTGCGCGCGCGCCTGTGCGTGCCTGGCGACGGCGGGCGCTGCGAGAGCGTGCCGTACCGGCCCATCCTGCCGCTGCTGAACGTGATGTTTCCCTCCGGCGCAGGCGCCGTGCGCCTGCCCAACGGCGCCACCATGGCGGTGGCCGAGTCGCTGGGCTATCCGGACAATCCCGGTTTTTGTCCTTGAGCGCCACTTGGCGGCGCAGCCGAATGTGTAGACCTGAAAGAAGCGAGGAAGTGCGATGAAAGCCTTGATGATTAGCCGCGACACCAGCTTGCACGATGAAATTGCCGCGCAGGGGGCGGCCCGCATGCCCGTGCTGCGCCTGCTGGAACGGCGCAGCGGCCTGCGCGACGCCGTCGAGCGCATGCTGCCGGAAGCGCCGGAACTGGTGATCGTCGACGCCAGCGGCATCGATGCCGATGAAGCCGACCTGCTCGAGCGGCTGGCGCGCCAGTATCCGCTGGCCGTGCTGATGCTGCTCACGCGCGGCCAGCAGCAGGATGTCTTGATACGCGCCATGCGCGCCGGCATGCGCGAAGTGCTGCAGCTGCCGCTGGTGCACAAGGCTTTTCACGAGGCGATGGACAGGGTCGATATCCAGGCCGGCGTGACGCAGATGCGCGACGGTAAAGTGCTCGCCTTTATCTCGTGCAAGGGCGGCAGCGGCGCCACCTTTTTATCGACGAATTTTTCCTACGCGCTGGCCAGCCTGGCCGGCTGCAAGGTGCTGTTGATCGACCTGCACGGCCAGTTCGGCGACGCCACCTTGTATGTGTCGGACCAGAAGCCGGCCATGACCCTGTCCGACATCTGCGCGCAGATCGCGCGCATGGATGGCGCCTTCCTCGCTTCGTGCCTGGTGCACGTGACGCCGAACTTCGGCGTGCTGGCGGCGGCCGACGACCCGTCGCACAAGGTCGACATGCAGCCCGAGCACATGGACCGCATCCTGGCCGTGGCGCGCCAGCACTACGACTACATCGTGCTCGACGTGGGACGCCAGATCGATGCGCTGTCGCTGCGCGCGCTCGATAACGCCGACGCCATCTATCCGGTGCTGCAGCTGGCCTTGCCCGACATCCGCGACGGGCGCCGCCTGCTCGACATTTTCCGCTCGCTCGGCTATCCGGGCGAGCGCTTGCGCCTGATCGTCAACCGCTATGAAAAGGGCGGGCGCCTGCGCCTGGCGGACCTGGAACAGGCGCTGGGCGCGGAAGTGGTGCACACGGTGCCCAACGATTACACCGCCGCCACCGATTCCGTCAACCAGGGCATCCCGCTGCTGCAGCTGTCGCGCACCAGCGCCGTGGCGCGCAGCCTGGCCGAACTGGTGGAGCTGGTGACGGCGCGCCGCGTGACGGAAAGCCGCGGCCTGTTCGATCGCCTGTTCAGCCGCAGCGAGGCCTAGGACAGGATAGATGTCAAGGCCCCCGCCGGGGGCCATCATGGGAGCCGAGATGACTTTACGCGAACGCCTGGCGGCGAATGAAACGGTGCGCCCCGCCACGAATGGACAAGGCGCGCTGGCGCTGCACGCCTACCAGGAACTGAAAAAAACCATGCACCAGACGATACTCGACCGTATCGACCTGGAACGGCTGAAACGCCTGACGGCCGAGCAGTTCAAGCACGAGCTGGCGCTGCTGGTGCAGCGCGTGATCGAGGAAGAACGCATCGTGCTGAACCAGCATGAGCGCCACAGCCTGGTGCTCGACATCCAGCACGAGATGCTGGGCTTTGGCCCGCTCGAACCCCTGCTGGCCGATGCCAGCGTGTCCGATATCCTCGTCAACACCTGCGACAAGGTGTATGTGGAGCGGGGCGGGCGGCTGCAGCTGACGGACGTGACCTTCCACGACAATGCGCACCTGATGAAGATCATCGAAAAGATCGTCTCGCGCGTGGGACGACGGGTCGATGAATCGAGCCCGATGGTCGACGCGCGCCTGCCCGACGGATCGCGCGTGAATGCCATCATTCCGCCGCTGGCCGTCGATGGGCCGATCCTGTCGATCCGGCGCTTTGCCGTGCAGCCGCTCACCATCGCCAACCTGCTCGACTACAAAAGCCTGACGCCGCCCATGGTGCAGGTGCTGCAGGCGCTGGGCCAGGCCAAGGTCAACATCCTGATCTCGGGCGGCACGGGCAGCGGCAAGACGACCCTGCTCAATGTGCTGTCCGGCTTCATCCCCGGCAGCGAGCGCATCGTCACCATCGAGGATGCGGCCGAACTGGCGCTGCGCCAGCCGCACGTGGTGCGCCTGGAAACGCGCCCGCCGAATATCGAGGGCAAGGGCGAAGTGAGCCAGCGCGCGCTGGTGCGCAATGCGCTGCGCATGCGGCCCGACCGCATCATCCTCGGCGAGGTGCGCGGCGCCGAGGCGCTCGACATGCTGCAGGCGATGAACACGGGTCATGAGGGTTCGCTGGCGACCATCCACTCGAACACGGCGCGCGACGCGCTGGCGCGGCTGGAAAACATGGTCGGCATGGCCAACGTGAACCTGACGCCGCGCGCCACGCGCCAGCAGATCTGTTCGGCCGTGACGGTGGTGATGCAAGTGTCGCGCCTGACGGACGGCGCGCGCAAGCTGGTCAGCCTGCAGGAAGTGACGGGCATGGAAGGCGACATCATCGCCATGCATGAAATCTTCCGCTTCGAGCAGACGGGCGTCGATGCCGACGGCAAGGTGCAGGGCCACTTCTGCGCCACGGGCGTGCGGCCCCGTTTTACGGAACGCCTGCGCATGTTCGGCGCGCCGGTGCCCGACAGCGTGTTCGACCCCGACCGCATCTACGAGTAAGGAGGGAACCATGGACCTGGTCTTCTACGGCTTTGCCGTGCTGCTGTTCGCCGCCTGCATCCTGATGGTGGAAGGCGTTTGGCTGTGGTGGTCGGGCACGCATGGCGGCGCGGCGCGGCGCATCAACCGGCGCTTGCGGCTGATGGCGGCGCGCGGCGAGGGCGGCGGCGAGCGGGTCTCCATCCTCAAGCAGCGCCGCTATGCGCGTTCGCCTGGCCTGGAGCGCTTGCTGCGGCGCGCGCCGCAGGCCGCAAAGCTCGACCATTTGCTGCTGCAATCGGGCCTGTCCTGGTCGGTGGCGCAATTCCTCGGCGGCACGGGCGCCTTGCTGCTGGCGGCCTTGCTGCTGCTGGCGGCCTGGTCCATGCCCGTGCCCGGCGCCGTGCTGCTGTTGTCCTGTGCCGCGAGCGCACCGTGTTTGTGCGTGCTGCGCGCGCGCGCGGCGCGGCTGAAAAAGATCGAGGCGCAACTGCCGGAAGCGGCCGATTTCCTGGCCCGCGCGCTGCGCGCCGGGCACTCGTTTTCGAACGTGCTGCAGATGGTCGGCGATGAACTCAATGAGCCGATCAGCGGCGAATTCAAGATGGCGCACGAAGAGATCAATTACGGCGTGCCGATGAACGAGGCGCTGCAAAACCTGGCCGCGCGCATTCCGCTGACGGACTTGCGCTACCTCGTCATCGCCGTGCTGGTGCAGCGTGAATCGGGGGGGAATTTGGCCGAGGTGCTGGTCAGCATCGCGCGCATCATCCGCGCCCGGCTAAAGCTGCTGGGGCAGGTGCGCGTGCTGTCGGCCGAGGGACGCATGTCGGCCTGGGTGCTGGGACTGATGCCCGTGGTGATGATCGGCGTCATGGCGCTGGTCAACCCGCAATACATCCGCCTGCTGTGGACCGATCCCAGCGGCATCAAACTGCTGTGGTACGCGGCCGGCATGGTGGCGCTGGGCGTGGTCTGGATGCGCAACGTGATCCGCATCCGCATCTAAAACAGGAGGTGCTATGAGCGGTGCACAACTGCTGTTTCTCGTGATCGTCTTTGCCGTGGTGGTGGCGCTGGCCCTGCTGGCGTGGGTGATCTTCTTTCCCGGCACTTTGCGCCAGCGCCTGTTTGGCGCCACGGCGCCGGCCGCCAGCGAGGCGGTGGTGGAAAATGGCTGGGTGGAGAGGGTGGCGCGCGTGGCGCAGCCGTTCAGCAAGCTGTCGCTGCCGGAAGAGGGCTGGGAACGTTCGCCGCTGCGTACGCGCTTCATGAACGCGGGCTGGCGGCAAGCCAGCGCGCCGGCCCTGTACTTCGCGGCGAAATCCGTGCTGGCCCTGCTGTTTCCCACCGTGCTGGGCCTGTACGCGGCCAGCGCCATGGCGGCGCAGCTGCGCAGCGTGCTGCTGTTGCTGCTGTGCGTCAGCGCCACCATCGGCTATTACCTGCCCAACCTGGTGCTGGCCAGCACGGCCAAGCGGCGCCAGCGCGACATCTTTGAGAACATCCCCGACGCGCTCGACTTGCTGACCGTGTGCGTGGAAGCGGGCCTGAGCCTGGAGCGCGCGCTGGTGAAGGTGTCGGGCGAAATCCACATCAAGAGCATGGTGCTGGCGCAGGAATTGCAGCTGGTGCTGATGGAAATGCGCGCCGGCTTTTCCAAGGAAAAGGCGCTGCGCAACCTGGCCCTGCGCAGCGGCGTGGAAGACGTCGACACTCTCGTTGCCATGCTGATTCAATCGGAGCGCTTCGGCACCAGCATGGGCGATTCGCTGCGCGTGCATTCGGAAAACCTGCGCGGCAAGCGCAGCCTGCTGGCCGAGGAGGCTGCAGCGAAGATCGCCCTGAAACTGCTGTTCCCGCTGATCTTTTGCGTCTTTCCCACCCTGATGCTGGTGCTCATGGGGCCGGCCGTGATCGAAGTCTATCGCGTGCTCGTGCCGGCCATGGCCAGCCGCTGAAAGGAATCACCATGCGCTTGACGATTTCCCGCCTGGCCGCCGCCTGCGCCTGCCTGGGCCTGGCCGCCTGTACCACGCAGCTGGCCCATGTGCCGGTGGCGGCGTGGCCCGACGCCGATACCGCCTATGCGGCGGGGCGCCAGCATTTCGAGCGGGGCGACTTGCCTGCGGCGCAAGCGGCTTATGAACAAGCCCTGCGCCATGCGCCGCGCCACGTGAACGCGCGCAACGGCCTGGCCGTGCTGCATGCGCAGCGTGGCGAACACGACGCGGCGATCGCCCATTGGCTGGCCTTGACGCAGGAAGCGGGCACGCCGCAGCCGCGGCAAGCCTATCTGTTCAGCAATCTCGGTCATGCCTATTATTTGAGCGGACGCGCTGCGCAAGCGTTGACTGCGCTGGAGCAGGCGTGTCTGCTCGATCCGCTCCATGCGCAGGCCTGGCGGCACCTGGCGCAGGTGCTCGAACGGCTGGGGCAGCACGAGCGCGCCGCCGTCATGCGGCGCCAGGCGGCCAGCTTGCAGGAACACGATGTGCGGCGCGACATGGCCTTGTTGCGCGGCGAGGCGCGGCCGAAGCTTGCGCCCGAGCCTGTGCCGGATGCGCCCGCCATGGCGCGTGTGGAGATCACGCAGAGCGATGGCATGGCCCGCCTGCGGCGCCTGCCGTCGGCCGTCGTGCGCAGCGTGCCCGCTGCCGCGTCGGTGCCTGTGGCGCCTGCACCGGCAGCCGGCGCGCCGCATCCGCGCCTGGAAATTGTGAACGGCAACGGCGTGCCTGGCTTGGCCGCCGCGCTGGCGCGCAGTCTGGCCGGTGCGCCCGTGCAAGTGGTGCGCCTGGCCAATGAAACCAGCTTCCAGGTGGCGCGCACGCGCGTCGAATACCGGCCCGCGCAGGAGCAGGCGGCGCGCCAATTGGCCCGCCAGCTGGGCGCCCAAGTGCAGACCCAGGCCGCGGACTGCCCCGCCAGCGAGCTGCGCCTGGTACTGGGGCGCGATCTCACCGACCCTGCCATGCTGCACCGCTATTATCTGCAGCAATTGCAGCTGGCGCGCCGGGCGCTGGCACGGCTCGGTTAACACGTTTTTATCGGCATAAAAAAATGCGGCGCTTTTTGTGGGCGCCGCGTGTTTTTCATGCTGCGGATTATTTCGGCAAGCGGCGGCGCGTAAAAGCCAGGGCCGCCAGTCCCATGCCCAGCAGGAACAGGGTGCCAGGCTCCGGTACTTGCAAGGGATCGATGACGACGATATCGGTGCGCGTGGACTTGGAAAAGTTCAAGGTGTAGCTGCCGGCGGGCAAAGCGAAATTCGAGGTCAGCGAAAACATCGCGAAGCCGTTCGCAAAGGCGCGCGAGGTGGCCGGATCGTTGGTGCCGGTCGTCATGTTCAGGCTGAAGGGATCGAGGCTGCCGACCGCATGGTTGCCATTGACGTCGCTGCCATTGTTGGCGTCGCCATCGGGCGCGAACTGGAAGATCACGCCATCGGC
The DNA here is from genome assembly GCF_020858035.1 of Janthinobacterium sp. EB271-G4-3-2. Lineage (NCBI taxonomy): Bacteria > Pseudomonadati > Pseudomonadota > Betaproteobacteria > Burkholderiales > Oxalobacteraceae > Janthinobacterium > Janthinobacterium sp. EB271-G4-3-2. The sequence goes on from NZ_JACYMG010000004.1 coordinate 349,518, forward strand.
ATTCGCGTTCGACAGGCAGCCGACGGGGCTGGCGCTGTTGCAGGAGATATTGAAGATATCCATGATCGACACGTTCGACTTGTCGCCCATCGTCGTCACGCTGGTGCGCAGATCGCGCCGTCCCATGAAGCTGAAGGTGATGAAGCCGGCGCTCGACAGGGTCAGGTTGACGGAGCCGGTGAGCGTGTCGCCCGCCGTCGACGTGGCGGCGCCCACCGTGTTGCGCTGGGCTTCCGAGACGGCGCGCACGGTGGCGCCGCCGCCGTTGAGCATGTTGCCGAAGGCGTGCGCATCGCCGCGGGCGAACTCCAGGGTGGAACTGGGGCTGGGTGCGTAGTTATTTTGCGGCAAGCCGCCGCAGCCGCCGCCCGAGCACACTTGCAGCACGTCGGCATTGGCGGCCGGCCCCGTATTGACGGCGCGCGGATTGACGGCCACGCCCCCTTCGAAGAAGGCGCTGTCGCTGGCATTGCGGTTGGCGCCAGCCAGCGACAGCGCGCCGGCGCTGGTGGCGATGCGGAAATTGTTCAACTCATTGACGGCCAGGCCGTACGCACCGGCCTGCGCCTGACCGCTGGCCAGCAAGCTTGCCGCCGCCAGTGCGCCCAGCCAACCCAGGGTCTTGTTTCGTGTGTGATCGACGTTCATCGCAGCCTCTTATCGTAGTCAGTCTCGGAAAATCCGGGGGAGAAAGAATCCAGAATGATCTGCCTGGATTCATCTCGTAGACAGTGATAAGCAGCTTGCGTGCCATACAAAAAAAGCATATTGAATCAAGGGCTTGCGCAAAGCGGACTGAGCCGGTGGAAGCAAAGTGTAAGAAAGGCCGACGCCGCTTTGCCGGCGGTGCCGGTCAGTGTCAGGTACCCCGGTGATAGCCGAGGTGGCCACCGGAATTGCGCGCGCAGCCGCAACCGATGCGGGCCACTTCCTCGTCTTCCGTCAGTTTCCAGTTGGTAATCGTCGTGTGCTGCCAGTCGATGTCGCTTTTCTTGACAGGCTTTACCGTCAAGGTGCGTGCTTCCGCATCTGTGTACTCCATCAATTCCTCGTCGTCGGCGATGTCGAAATGGCGGTGGATCAGGGAAATGCCGAAGCGGTCGAGCGCGCCGTAGCGTTGCAGCACGTCGCGCAATTCGCGAAAGCAGGCGAGGTCGTCGGGCAGCAGCGGATTGACGGCGGAAATATCGGCGACGGGCTGCCATTGCATGGCGTGGATGTTCAGGCTGTGCATGATGTTCTCCTGTGCCCCTTGTCGCTAGCCCAGGCTGCCGGAGGGGCGCCGTCACGCCTGGCGAAATGCTCATCGTGGCCGCAACGCCGTTGCGGCGCTTGCGCCAGATCAAAGGTGCGGCACAACGCGCCTTGCCCGGTAAAATAGGCCATGGCAAACAAAACCCCCACCTTCCCCGGCGCGCGCACGGGCCGCGGCCAGGTCCTGGCCGTGCTGCTGTCGAACCGCGACCAGTCCGGCGCCGAGCCGCTGCAAGGCCGCGTCTCGCTGGCCGCCATCGTCAAGGCGCTGAAACGCAAATACCACTGGCCCATCGAAACGCACAGCTTTCCCGCGAATACGCAGGACGGCCGCGCCAGCTGGGCGACCGTCTACAGCTTGCCGGAAAAGGTCATTCAAACCGCGTTGGACGGCGGCGGCCGGGAGTGGCTGGAGAGCCGGGGAGTACCTGGGCGGCGCTGAGCGCGCGGCCCGCCTTGCTCGATCCCTTTATTCGAGCCGGAAGCCGACCTTGAGCGTGACCTGGAAATGCGCCACCTTGCCGTCGACGATATGGCCGCGCGATTCCGTCACTTCATACCAGTCCATGTGCTTGACCGTCAGCGCCGCCTTGGCAATGGCATCGCGTATCGCCTGATCGCTGCTCTCGGTCGACGTGCCGACCAGTTCGATCAACTTGTAAGTGTGTGCGGACATGATATTTCCCCAGGTAGGCAAGCCAGACATCGGGAGCCTGCTTTGCGCAGGTACGTGCTCATCTTGCGCCTAAACGTGCTGATAGTCATTGCGCGGTGCAGCAATCCATCACAGGAGTAGTTCGCAGAAGGGAGAAAAGAAAAAAGGGCTACCAGCCGAAGCGGGTAACCCTTTGATTTTCTACTGAATTCTGGTGCCGACTGCCGGTTTCGAACTGGCCACCTGATGATTACAAATCAACTGCTCTACCAAATGAGCTAAGTCGGCAAAAACTGCGCGTTGCGAATTATACGCTATTTAATGCGTGTCAGGGTCGGGCGGCCGCCTTTTTTTGGTGGCTCGTCGTCGCCTGGTGTGGCGCTGTCGCGTTGTTCGGGGGAGCTGGCCGGCACGGACGACAGGGTCGGACCGCTGGCGGCGGGGGCGAGCACTGGCGGCGGCACGTCGGCCGAGGCCGGGCTGTCCGTCGGTTGCGCATCGGGGTCATCGTTGCCCAGCACGGGCTCGAAAGCCATGCCCTGGCCGTTTTCGTTGGCGTAGATGGCCATCACGTTGTCGACCGGCACATAGATTTCGCGCGAGACGCCGCCGAAGCGGGCGTGGAAGCGGATGGCGTCGTTGTCCATCTTCAGGCCGCTGGTGGCGCCGAAGCTGATGTTGAGCACGATTTCGCCCTTTTTCACGTATTCCATCGGTACCGTGGTGCGCGAATCGACTTTGACCGCGAGATAAGGCGTGTAGCCGCTGTCGGTGCACCACTCGTAGATGGCACGCAGCATATAAGGTTTGGTTGAGATTTCAGACATGGTAGGCACTGTGAGGCGGGAGCGCCGCCACAAGGCGGGCGCACCGGTAATTCAATGAGGCGATAGGGCAACTAGCTCAATACAAAACAAAGAATGATAGTTGGCCCAAGATGCCCCAGAAAGCGTCGCGAGCAAGCCCGATATCGGCTTCAGTAACGCAGCCGTACTTCAGTACGGCGAGTAAGCCAAGTCGAGAGCGGGCTGCGCAGTAGCTTTATGGGGATATCTTAACGGCGCATGACCTTTTCGGAAGGGGTCAGTGCTTCGATGTACGCTGGACGCGAGAAGATGCGTTCGGCGTATTTCATCAGCGGTGCGGCCGTCTTCGACAGTTCGATGCCGTAGTGGTCCAGGCGCCACAGCAGCGGTGCGACAGCCACGTCGAGCATCGAGAATTCGTCGCCCAGCATGTACTTGTTTTTCAGGAACAGTGGCGCCAGGGTCGTCAGGCGGTCGCGGATTTCCGCGCGTGCCTTGTCGTGGGCCTTGTCGTTGCTCTTGGCGCGTTCGCTTTCCAGCACGTGCACGTGCACGAACAGTTCTTTTTCGAAATTGAACAGCATCAGGCGCGCGCGGGCACGCATCAGCGGATCGGCCGGCATCAGTTGCGGATGCGGGAAGCGCTCATCGATGTACTCGTTGATGATGTTCGATTCATACAGGATCAGTTCGCGCTCGACCAGGATAGGCACCTGGCCATACGGGTTCATGGTCGAAATGTCTTCCGGTTTGTTGAACAGGTCGACGTCGCGCACTTCAAAGTCCATGCCTTTTTCAAACAGAACCAGGCGGCAGCGTTGCGAAAATGGGCAGGTTGTACCCGAATAGAGAACCATCATTTTTTATAGTTCCTTAGAAACAAAGGGGGTGAAGCCGCGAACGGCTCACCCCAGGTCGCTTGTCCACTCATGCGGACAACGCAGAAACAGGCATAAACCGGCCTATGGCCGGCGCCTCACTTATTTGACTTCCTTCCAGAACGACGCGTTAAGGCGCCATGCCAGCAGAGCAAAGACCGACAGGAACAGCAGCACCCACACGCCCAGGCGCTTGCGTGTCTGCTGTGCCGGTTCGGCCATCCACTCCATGTAACCGACCAGGTCGGCTACCGCATTGTCATACTCGATCTTGTTCAACGTACCTGGCTTGACCTGCTCGAAGCCGGTAAATTTGTGGATCTTCTTGCCAGCTTCGTGCGGATCATTCTCTTCCACGAACTTGGCAGTCTGGACACCTTGCAATTCCCATAATACATGCGGCATGGCAACATTCGGCACGACCATGTTGTTCCAGCCGGTCGGACGAGTGTCGTCTTTATAGAACGTACGCAGGTAAGTATACAGGTAGTCGCCGCCTGTGCCAGCGGAAGATGATTTCGCGCGCGAAATTACCGACAAATCGGGCGGTACGACGCCAAAGAAAGCCTTGGCGTCCTGCGCTGCCAGGCTTGTCGTCATCAGGTCGCCCACTTTATCGCTGGTGAACAACAGGTTCTGCTTGATCTGGTCTTCCGTCAAGCCCAGGTCGCGCAGGCGGTTGTAGCGCATCGACACGGCAGAGTGGCAATTCAAGCAATAATTGACGAACAATTTGGCGCCATGCTGCAGCGCCGCCATGTTGGTCTGGCGGTCAGGCGCCTTGTCCAGCGGAAAGCCGCCTTCGCTGGCGAGAGCCATGGCGGGCACGAGTGCCAGGATGGCGAGCAGTTTTTTTGCAATCTTCATATGATGTATGTCCTTTGAGCGTGGCGTGAGAGCGGCTTAGTGCGGGTGAAACGTCACACGCGACGGCACGGTCTTGAACTTGCCCATGGCACTCCACCATGGCATCAGCAGGAAGAAGCTGAAGTAAATCAGGGTGCACACTTGCGACACGATGGTTTTTGCATCCGTTGGCGCCTGGGTCCCGAGGTAGCCGAGGATCAGGAACGACAGGCCGAAGATGGCATAGATGTATTTGTGCCAGGTCGGACGGTAGCGGATCGATTTCACCGGCGAATGATCCAGCCATGGCAGGAACGCCAGGATCACGACGGAACCGCCGAAGAACACCACGCCCCAGAATTTTGCGTCCAGCACCTGCGGCAGCATGCCGATGATGGCGACGATGGCGATGCCGGCGATGATGGACTTGACGGTCGTCGACAGGCGCGACTTGAGCCAGATGAACACCACGTAGGCGGCCACGACACCCATCAGCACGTACATGAAGTCGGCCGTGGTGGCGCGTAGCACCGAGTAGAACGGCGTGAAGTACCAGGTTGGCGCGATGTGCAGCGGGGTCTTCAGCGAGTCGCCTGGCAGGAAGTTGTTGTATTCCAGGAAGTAACCGCCCATTTCCGGCGCGAAGAAGACGACGGCGCTGAAAATGACGAGGAAGATCGATACGCCGAACAGGTCATGCACGGTGTAGTAAGGATGCGAAGGAATCGAATCGACCGGGTGGCCGTCGGCGCCCAGGTTTTCTTTCACTTCGATGCCGTCCGGATTGCTCGAGCCGACTTCATGCAGGGCGATCAAGTGCGCTGCAACCAGGCCCAGCAGTACCAGCGGGATGGCGATCACGTGGAAGGCGAAGAAGCGGTTCAGGGTCGCGTCGGAGACGACGTAGTCGCCGCGGATCCACAGCGACAGGTCAGGGCCGATCAGCGGGATGGCGCCAAACAGGTTGACGATCACTTGGGCGCCCCAGTACGACATCTGGCCCCATGGCAGCAGGTAGCCGAAGAACGCTTCGGCCATCAGGCACAGGAAGATGGCGAAACCGAACAGCCAGATCAGTTCACGTGGCTTGCGGTACGAGCCGTACAGCAGGCCGCGCGTCATGTGCAGGTAGACGATGATGAAGAAGGCCGAGGCGCCCGTCGAGTGCATGTAGCGCACCAGCCAGCCCCACGGTACTTCGCGCATGATGTACTCGACGGAGTTGAAGGCCAGGGCCGCATCCGGTTTGTAGTGCATGGTCAGGAAGATGCCGGTGACGATCTGCAAGACCAGCACCAGCATGGCCAGCGAGCCGAAGATGTACCAGAAATTGAAGTTTTTCGGGGCGTAGTACTTGCCCCATTGGTCATTCCACAGCTTGGTCAGGGGAAAGCGGTCATCGACCCAGCCCAGCGCTTTTTCGGCGACGGGAGCGTCTGCCGGGAATTTCGTCTCTTTGAAAGCAGCCATGATCAAGCCTCGCCTTTCTCGTCTTTACCTATCAGCAATTTGGTGTCGCTCAGATACATATGACGCGGCACTTGCAGGTTGTCCGGCGCCGGCTTGTTCTTGAACACGCGGCCTGCCATGTCGAAGGTGGAGCCGTGGCAAGGGCACAGGAAGCCGCCTTCCCAGTCATCGGGCAGCGACGGTTGCGGGCCGGGGGCAAATTTCGAGGAAGGGGAGCAGCCCAGGTGGGTGCAGATGCCGACGGCGACGAGAATTTCAGGCTTGATCGAGCGTGCCTCGTTCATGCAGTATTCCGGCGTGAATTCGGCGGGATTGCGTTGGGAATTGGCATCGGCGACTTTGCCGTCGGTCTTTTTCAGGGACGCGATCATTTCCGGCGTGCGCTTCAGAATCCAGACCGGCTTGCCGCGCCATTCGACGGTGCGCATTTCGCCGGGTTGCAAGGTGGTGATGTCTACTTCGACCGGCGCGCCAGCCGCTTTCGCGCGCTCCGACGGCTGGAAGGTGCTTACCAAGGCTCCCGCGGTTGCCAATCCAACTACACTGCCCGCCGCGCACGTGGCGACGAGCAAGCCGCGACGGCCTGAATCGACCTGCTTTTCGTTACTCATGCAAACCCCAATCAGTCAAAATGCGAATCTTTATTATGAGTGGCAGCCGCGAAAAACCCGTCGCCGAAGCTCTATCCCACTGATTGCCGCGATCCGCATCTTTGTACGGTAACGTGGCAACATCCCTGCGGAACTTCGGCCAATGGCGCAGCCCGTGCCAGTTTCTTGTTGATTATCCGGAAGTGAAAAAGCCACTTCTGGCAACCGCAAATTATAAGTGAAGCAAACAACGAATAAAACAAAAACGTTGCTTGTACCATAATTTATATACTTTTGCAGGAGGTGGCTAGTTCTTTCGAACTAGATGCGCATGGCTGTGCCGGAATTGGTCCTGTCGGCAACCACAAGTTGGTGTCCCCAGGAATCAATAGTATGATCGGCATGTTTTTATATCTATCCGAAGGAGAAATTCATGGCAATGATGCAAGAATTTAAAGAATTTGCAATGAAGGGTAACGTCGTCGATCTGGCGGTCGGTGTCATTATCGGCGGCGCCTTCGGCAAGATTGTCGATTCGCTGGTGCAAGACGTGATCATGCCGCCCATTGGCCGCATTTTCGGCGGCCTCGATTTCGCCAATTACTACCTGCCCCTGAATGGACAAGCCACCACCCTGACCCTGGTGGAAGCGAAAAAGGCGGGCGCCGTGCTGGCCTACGGTAACTTCCTGACCATTCTGCTCAATTTCGTCATTCTGGCCTTCATCATCTTCCAGATGGTACGCCTGATGAACAAGGCCCGCCGCAGCGAACCGGTCGCGCCGGCAGCGGCACCGGCCACGCCGGAAGACATCGTGCTGCTGCGTGAAATCCGCGACTCGCTGCAGAAGAACGGACAGAATAGCAACGATCTGGCAAAATAAGTCGTTCCGGCACGGGCCGGCTGATTTGGGCAGAGAACTGTATGCGACGATTCTGGTTATTGTTTGCGCAAACCGTGACGATCGCGTTGGCGCTGTACTTTGTGTACGGCGCGCTGCGCCCGGCGAGCCGGGTACAGCAACTGGGTTCTCCCGCGAAACCGGTGCCCGTGGTGGAAACGGCGTCCAGCAGCCTGGCGCCCGGCTCCTACCGCGACGCGGCGGCGCGCGCCATGCCCGCCGTCGTCAACATCCTCACCCTGCAAGTCCCCAAGCGCGGCGCCCATCCGCTGGCGCGCGATCCCTTCTTCAAACGTTTCTTCGGCGACCGCGACCCGGACGACGGGGATGACGACGACTTGAAAAACAGCCTCGGCTCCGGCGTCATCGTCAGCCATGAAGGCTATGTGCTGACCAACAACCACGTGGTCGAAGGCGCCGATGAAATCGAAGTGGTGCTCACCGATGGCCGCAAGGCGCCGGCCAAGGTGGTGGGCCTGGACCCGGAAACGGACCTGGCCGTCATCAAGATCGACCTCGACAAGCTGCCCGTCATCGTGCTGGGCCAGTCGGAACTGGCGCGCGTGGGCGACGTGGTGCTGGCCATCGGCAATCCGTTCGGCGTGGGCCAGACGGTGACCATGGGCATCATCTCCGCCCTGGGGCGCAACAATCTGCACATCAACAGTTTTGAAAACTTCATCCAGACGGATGCGGCGATTAACTTCGGCAACTCGGGCGGCGCCCTGGTCGATACGCGCGGCAATCTGATCGGCATCAATACGGCGATTTATTCGCAAAGCGGCGGCTCGGTCGGCATCGGCTTCGCCATTCCCGTGTCGACGGCCAAGACGGTGATGGAAGCCATCATCAAGGATGGCCACGTGGTGCGCGGCTGGATCGGCGTGGAAACGCAGGACATCACGCCCGAGCTGGCGCAAAGCTTCAACTTGCAGCGCACCAGCGGCGCCATCATCGCCGGCGTGGTGCGCAACGGCCCGGCCGACAAGGCGGGCATCGTGCCCGGCGACATCCTGCTGACGGTGCAAGGCAAGCCCGTCGGCGACACGACGGAAATGCTCAACCTGATCGCCCAACTGCCGCCCGGCGAAAAAGCTAAAATGACGGTGCTGCGCAAGAATCGCGAAGCGGCACTCGACGTGATGGTGGGCAAGCGCCCCATCCCGAAAGAGCTTTCCAAATAGTTGCTGATCGGAATTTGACACATGCATGTGCGTGATTTGACCCAATTTTTACGTGAACTGAGCGACAACAACAACCGTCCCTGGTTTGTGATGAACAAGCCCCGCTACGACATCCTGCGCGAGGAATTCCTGGCCCTGGTCACCAGCCTGATCGGCGAGCTGGGCAAGTTCGACCCGGCCGTGAAATACTGCAATCCGAAGAAGGCCATGTTCCGCATCAACCGCGACGTGCGCTTTGCCCATGATAAAAGCCCGTATAAAACGCGTTTTTCGGCCGCCATCGCGCCGAACGACATGCGCCGCCCCAGCAAGGCGGGCGGTCCCACGTATTATCTGCAGATCGACGGCCAGGGGAACCTGCTGTTCGGCGCCGGCGAATACATGCCGCCGCCGGGCCGTCTGAAGGCGCTGCGCGAGCACATGGTCAACGATGCGCCAGGCTTTTCCAAAGTGCTGAAAAATAAGCGCTTGAAGGCCCGTTTCGGCTCCATCCAGAACGAGGGCAAGCTGCAGCGCCCGCCGAAGGGGTTTGACGCGGACGCCGAACATATCGAATTCATCAAGCTGAAGAGCTTTTTCGTCTGGACCGAAGTGCCGCTGCCCGTCAACGCCCCCGAGAAACTGCTGCCGACCCTGGCGGAAGGCTTGAAGGATGCGTGGCCGCTGGTCGAGTGGATGCGCGGCGCGAAAGAGCCGGAGGAAGTCACCGAATAATTGCTGAAGGAGCACATGATGGCATTGGAGCACGCAAGTTCAGGACAGGTGATCGACGTGCTGCGCAGGGACGGCGACGACCTGTCGCAGTTTTCCGCCATCGCGCTGGCCAAGACGGATGAACTGGAATTGATCCGCATGTGCATGCCCAAGGGCAAGACCATGCCCGAGCATCATGTGCTTGGTGAAATCACCTTGCTGTGCCTGCAAGGGCAGGTGGCGGTGGAAGCGCATGGCGGCGTGCACCTGCTGGGGCCGGGGCAGATGCTGTACCTGCTCGGCGGCCAGGCGCACGCCCTGGAAGCGCGCGAAGACAGTCTGTTGCTGCTGACGATCTTGATGGCCAAAGCGGGGCGTTAGGTTTCCCTGGCGGGTCAGGTCGCCTTAGGCCGCCTCGGCGCGCGGATCGCGCGACAGCAGCTGCTGCACCATCACGTGCGGCAAATCCCCATCGAACAGCACGCCGGCCACCGCATTGGTGATCGGCATGTCGACGCCCATGCGGCGCGCCAGTTCGCGCACGGCCTTGGCGCAGGGCACGCCTTCGGCCACGTGACCGAGTTCGGCCACGATGGTCTCCAGCGCCTTGCCTTGCGCCAGGCCCAGGCCGACCCGGCGGTTGCGCGACAGGTCGCCTGTGCACGTCAGAATCAAGTCGCCCATGCCGGTCAAGCCCATGAACGTTTCCGTCTGGCCACCCAAGGCTGTGCCCAGGCGCGTGATTTCCGCCAGGCCACGCGTGATCAGCGCGGCGCGCGCATTCAAGCCCAGGCCCAGGCCGTCGGCCACGCCGGTGGCAATGGCCAGCACGTTCTTGACGGCGCCGCCCACTTCCACGCCTACCAGGTCGTCGCTCGCATACACGCGGATGGTGCCGCCATGCAAGGCCGAGACGACGGCACCGCGCAAGGCGGCATTGTGCGAAGCGATGGTCAGCGCGCACGGCAAGCCGCGCGCCACTTCCTGCGCGAACGAGGGGCCGGACAGGGCGCCGCCGGGGATAGTGTCGCCCAGCACTTCCTGCACGATCTGGTGCGGCAGCAAACCCGTGCCGCCTTCGAACCCTTTGCAGAGCCACACGAGGTTGCCGATGGCCTTGTCTTTCAATTGATGCAGCATGGGCCGCAAGCCCGCCACGGGGCAGGCGGCGATCAAGAGGCCGTGTTCGCCACTGGCATGCGCGACGGCGGCGTCGAAATCGGCGCTGATGCGCAATTGCGGCGGCAATGGGAAGCCGGGCAAATAACTGTTTTCGCCGTTGGCGGCCATGGCGGCCATGGCGTCGCCGTTGCGGCCCCACAGCAGCACGTCGTGGCGGCCGGCCAGGGCCATGGCCACGGCCGTGCCCCAGGCGCCGGCCCCCAGCAGGGTGATCTTGCGGGCGGCGGGAATACTATCGGGAGTGACTTCAGGAGAAACTTGCATGCAACCTCAACGGGGCAGGGGAAACGGGCACGGTGCTTACAAGCCCCACACTTCGCTGGTCTTGACGTAGCCGCTCAGGCCATCCTTGTGGCGCACCTTGACCCAGCCGGAGCTCGCTTGCTCGCTCATTTCCAGCAGCACGCCCTTGTCGACGAGGAGGATGGCGGAGGCGGTATCGTCGGGGCTGGCGCGAACCTTGAGGTTCGCGGCGCGCGCCACGACGTTGCGCTTGGCCGACAGGCCTTTGGCTTCCGTCCAGGCCATTTCGCCGCTGGCGTCGCGTACCTTGACCCATTCGCCGTAGCTGAGCACGACTTCCAGCGGCATGCCGCGTGGCGCCACGTACAGCTTGCCGCCCTTGGCGGACGGCGCGTCATACAGGATCACGGGGGCTGCTCCCACCGTCTTGAAATCGACGGCGTGGCTGGCGGCGGTCGCCAGCAGCAGCACGGCGCCGGCCATCCAGCGGAACTTGCTCAAGAGCGCACTTTTCAACATGATATTTTGAACCTTAACGAAACACGGCGGCCAGGCCGCCGTGTCAGGCCAGCCTTGACGGCCAGCGGGGTCTTGCAAGAGCTTAGTGCGTTTCGCTGGCTGCGGGAGCTGCTGCAGCGGCGTCAGCAATAGCTTGCAGACGTTGTTGGTAGAACACTTCGAAGTTGATCTCGGCCAGGTGCACTGGCGGGAAGCCGGCACGGGTGATCACGTCGGCGATGTTGGCGCGCAGGTAAGGGTAGATGATGTTCGGGCAGCCGATTCCCAGCAGCGGATCGAGTTGATCGGCAGGAATGTTGCGTGCTTCGAAGATACCGGCTTGCTTGCCTTCAACCAGGAAAGCGACTTTATCGCCGACTTTGGCGGTGACGGTGATGGTCACGGTGGCTTCGAAGATGCCGTCGGCCAGAGGCGCAGCGCCCACGTCCAGAGCGACTTCGATCGCTGGTGCTTCTTGTTCCAGGAAAATAGCTGGGGAATTTGGTTGTTCCAGCGACATGTCTTTCAGGTAGACGCGTTGGATTTGGAAGACTGGTTGCAGGTTTTCGTCAGACATGGAACGCTTTCGTTGTAAAGGACAAGAACGGCACACCGTTCAAATATGGTGCTTGCGGTATGTAAACCGCGCCGGATAGGCGCGGCCAGATCAGGTGCGAGGGCAATTGTATCAAAACAATACGACAAAAAACCAAGCAATTTCTCGAACCAGCTTTATATCAGGCTGCCGTGCCATTTAACAAGGGGTCGAGCTTGCCAGCTTGATCGAGCGCATACAAATCGTCGAATCCGCCCACGTGGGTGTCGCCCACATAGATTTGCGGCACCGTGCGGCGGCCCGTGCGTTCCATCATCTTGATGCGCTCTTCCGGGTCGAGGTCGACGCGGATCTTTTGCACGGCGACGCCCTTGGCTTCCAACAGGCGCTCGGCGCGCACGCAATACGGGCACACGGCGGTGCTGTAAACAATAACAGGTACGGTCATGATCATTCCTTCAGTTAAGGCTGGCTTATTTGGCCAGCGACAAGGTTTTCAATGGCAAACCTTGCTTTTTCCATTCGTCGAGGCCGCCTTCCAGACTCGTTGCCTCAGCGAAACCAGCTTTGCCCAGCAGGCCGACGGCGGTTGCCGAACGCGAACCTTTCTGGCAAACCACTACAATGGGGCGCGTTTTGAATTTTTCCAGCTCGCCCAGGCGTTTTGCCAGTTCCGGCAGCGGAATATTTTTTGCGTCAGGCAAGTGGCCCGTGGCGAATTCTTCCGCGCTGCGCACGTCGACGATGGCGCTCTTGCCGCGGTTGATCAGTTGCGTGACTTCCAGCACGGTCGCGCGCTTGCCGCGCATCGACAGCAGTGGCCAGAGGAGGGCGCCGCCGGAAATAATGACGATGGCAAACAGAAAAATGTGGTCGATAATGAATTTCACGTAGGGTCCAATGGTTTAAGTCAATCCGCGCATTATAAAATAGAAGCTGGACGAGGTCTTTTTACGTTTTGCTTTTTTGATTTGAACCCCTTGAGAAGATAGAACTATGTACAAAATCGTTTTCATGCGTCACGGCGAGTCCACCTGGAACCTCGATAACCGCTTCACCGGCTGGACCGACGTCGATCTGACGGAAAAGGGCGTCAACGAAGCCAAGGCCGCCGGCCAGATCCTCAAGCAGGAAGGGTTTACGTTCGACGTGGCCTACACTTCCGTCCTGAAGCGCGCCATCCGCACCCTGTGGCTGGCGCTCGACGAGATGGACATGATGTATCTGCCGATCAAGAACGACTGGCGCTTGAACGAGCGCCACTACGGCGCCCTGCAAGGCCTGGACAAGGGCGAGACGGCCGCCAAGTATGGCGACGAGCAAGTATTGGTGTGGCGCCGCAGCTACGACACGCCGCCGCCGCCGCTGGCGGAAGACGATGACCGCGCCTCATTCAACGATCCGCGCTACGCCGGCTTGCCGAAAGCGTCGATTCCGCTGACCGAATGCCTGAAAGACACCGTGGCGCGCGTGATGCCGGCCTGGGATGACGAAATCGCCCCGGCCATCCGCGCTGGCAAAAAGATCATCATTTCGGCCCATGGCAACAGCCTGCGCGCGCTGATCAAGATGCTCGACGGTATCAGCGACAGCGACATCGTCGGCCTGAACATTCCGAACGGCCAGCCGCTCGTGTATGAACTGGACGCCGACCTGAAACCGATCCGTCACTACTACCTGGGCGACCCGGCAGCGATTGCGGCAGCGCAAGCAGCCGTGGCGAACCAAGGGAAGGCCAAGTAACTTGTCGTCTTTCTTCCGCGGCACAGCCATCGCCCCCTCTGCTGAACGACCCCTGCCGGCGTGGCGCGCCGGTGCCATGCTGTGCCTGGCGCTGCTGCTTTCCAGCGGCGCCGCGCAGGGCGCCAAGCCCACCGAACGCAGCAAGCAGAAGGCGGCCGCGGAAGCACAACGTGCTGGATTGCAACAAAAGCTGACGGCGCTCAAGCGCGACATCAGCCGCACGGAAAGCGCCAAAGATGACGCGGCCGATACCCTGGCCGAGTCGGAAGAAGCCATTTCCAACGCCAACCGCGCCTTGCGCGACCTGGCGCAGGAACAAAGCGAGACAGGCGTGAAACTCAATGCGCTGGGGCAAGAGCACCAGCAATTGACGGCCACCGTCGAGAAACAAAAGACGCAGCTGTCAAAGTTGCTGCGTGAACAATATGTCGCCGGCAACGAAGACCGCATCAAGCTGCTCTTGTCGGGCGACAACCCCAACCGCATCAACCGCGACTTGCAATTGATGGCGTATGTCTCGCAGGCACAGGCGCGCCTGCTGGAAGCCTTGCGCGCCAACTTGCTGGCCGTGGAGAAAAATCAGGCGGACGTGCAGAACGCCAAGGACGAACTGGAAGAAATCGCGCAGGAAGAGCGCGACCAGAAGGCCCTGCTGGTGCAGGAGAAGGCGCGCCGCGCCGCCTTGCTGACGACCCTATCCCAGCGCCTGGTGGCACAGCGCAAGGAAGTGGGCAATGTCGAGCGCGATGAACAGCGCATGGGCAACCTGGTCGACAAGCTGGCAAAGCTGATCGAAGAGCAGGCCGCGGCCGCCGCGGCTGAAAAGAAACGCCAGCAATTGCTGGCCGAGCAGCGCGCCGCCGCCAAAGCGGCCGCCGACGCGAAGATCGCGGCGGAAAAACGCGAACGCCTGCTGGCCGCGCGCGCCAAGGCCGCCCAGGCGCAGGCCGAACGCGAACGCATTGCCAAAGAGCAACAAAACAAATCGGGCAAGATCAAGCCGCAGACGCCGCCTCCGCCACCCGTGAAACTGGAACCGATCGACGACGACGAGCCGCCGCAAGTGGCCAAGGCGACACCGAAACCCGAACCGAAGCCGGAACCGGAGCCGGAACGCCCGAGCCTGGGCCCGGCCGCGCCGGCCGGCGCCTTTGCCAGCCTGAAAGGACAGTTGCGCGCGCCTGTGGCGGGCAAGATCGCCGCCCGCTTCGGCAGCAAGCGTGGTGACGGCCCCAGCTGGAAGGGCGTGTTCATCCGTACGGGCGAAGGCAGCGAAGTCCACGCCATCGCCGGCGGCCGCGTCGTGTTTTCCGACTGGCTGCGCGGATTCGGCAATTTGATCATCGTCGACCACGGCGGCCAGTACATGAGTATTTATGGCAATAACCAATCCTTGCTGAAACGGGTGGGCGACGCCGTCAAGGGCGGCGACGCCATTGCCAGCGCGGGCAACAGCGGCGGCAACGAGGAATCAGGGCTATACTTTGAGTTGCGTCATCAGGGCCGCGCCTTCGATCCCGCCACCTGGGTGAAGTTTTAAGTTCCCACCATTGCTGCGGCAGCGAATTTGTAGATTGCGAAGAATACATGGGTATCAAAGTCAAAAGTATCGGCCTGATCGGTCTGGGCGTACTGGCCGGCATCGGCATGTCGCTGCAGTTCCCGGCCGTGGCGCAAAAAATCACGAATGCCCCGCTGCCGCTCGACGAGCTGCGCCAGCTGTCCGACGTCTTCGGCCTGATCAAGTCCGATTACGTCGAGAAGGTGGAAGACAAGAAACTCTTGACGGAAGCCATTTCCGGCATGGTCTCGTCGCTGGACCCGCACTCCGTCTACCTCGATAAAAATGCCTTCAAGGAAATGCGCGAAAGCGTGCAGGGCAAGTTTGTCGGCATCGGCATCGAAGTGAGCATGGAAGACGGCTACGTGAAAGTCGTCTCGCCCATCGAGGATAGCCCGGCCGCCAAGGCCGGCATCCAGGCGGGCGACCTGATCACCCGTCTCGACAACATTCCGCTGAAAGGCTTGCAGCTGGAAGAGGTCATCAAGAAGATGCGCGGCCAGCCCGGCAGCAAGCTGGTGCTGACGATGTCGCGCAAGGGCGAAAGCAAGCCGCTGGTGTTCCCCATCGTGCGCGAGGAAATCCGCGTGCAAAGCGTGAAGGCCAAGATGGTCGCGCCCGGCTATGCCTGGCTGCGCATCGCCCAGTTCCAGGAACCGACCGTCGACGACATGGTCAAAAAGATCAACGCGCTGTATGCACAAGACCCCAAGCTCAAGGGCCTGGTGCTGGACTTGCGCAACGATCCCGGCGGCGTCGTGCCGGGCGCCATCGGCGTGGCCACGGCATTTTTGCCCGGCAACTCCGTGATCGTCTCGACCAAGGGCCAGCTGCCCGAGTCGAAACAGGTGTTTTACGGCCGCCGCGAATTCTATGCGCCGCCCGGCGCCAAGGCCGACCCGCTGGCCAAGCTGCCGGCCGCGCTGAAAACCGTGCCGCTGGTGGTGCTGGTCAATGCCGGTTCCGCGTCCGCCTCGGAAATCGTCGCCGGCGCCCTGCAGGATTACCAGCGCGCCACCGTCATCGGCACGCAGACCTTCGGCAAGGGTTCCGTGCAAACCTTGCGCCAGATCACGGCCGACACGGCCGTCAAGCTGACGACGGCCCGCTATTACACGCCGAAAGGCCGGGCCATCCAGGCGCGCGGCATCGTGCCCGACTTGCTGGTCGATGAAACGGCCGAGGGCGACGGCTGGAACAGCCTGCGCGTGCGCGAGGCGGACCTGGAAAAACATTTGAGCAGCAACGACGGCAAGCCGGAAGCGGCCAAGCCGACGATGGAAGGCATGCAGGATCAATTGGAAGAAGAGCAGCGCCTGATCGCCACGGCGAAAAAGCGCAAGCCGCTCGAATATGGCGCCAAGGACGATTTCCAGCTGCAGCAAGCCTTGAACCACTTCCAGGGCTTGCCGGTGCAGCTGGCCAAGGTGGACGCCAAGGTTGAAAAGATCGGCGCCAAGCCGGAAATCGCTTCCGACATCAAGGCCGATGACAAGAAGATTCCTGTGCGGAAGCCTTGATGCTTAAACCAATGCAAAAGCTGGGGTCAGTCGCTTCGCGATCGGGATGTGCCCCATTGGGGCGCATCCCCCCGGCGGGTCCGACCCCAGGGTGTGATCTGGGTTTGCAGTAAACGTAAAACCATGAACGACAATCAATTGCTGCGCTACTCGCGCCACATCCTGCTTGATCAGATCGGCATCGAAGGCCAGCAAGCCTTGCTCGATGCGCATGTGCTGGTGATCGGCGCGGGCGGGCTCGGCTCGCCTGCGGCCATGTACCTGGCCGCCAGCGGCGTCGGCAAGCTGACCCTCGTCGATGACGACACGGTCGACCTGACCAATCTGCAGCGCCAGATCGCCCACACGACGGCCCGCGTGGGCCAGCCGAAAGTGCTGTCGGCGCGTGAAACCTTGACCGGCATTAATCCCGAGATTGAAATAGTGGCCTTGCAGGAGCGCCTCGACGGCGCGCGCCTGGCCGAACTGGTCTTGTCCTCCACGGTGGTGCTCGACTGCACCGACAACTTCGCCACGCGCCACGCCGTCAATCGCGCCTGCGTGGCGGCCAGGGTGCCGCTGGTGTCGGGCGCCGTGATCCGTTTCGACGGGCAAGTGAGCGTGTTCGACCCGCGCACGGGCACCCAGCCCTGCTATTCCTGCCTGTTTCCGCAGGAGCAGCAGTTCACGGACGAGGCGTGCTCGACCATGGGCGTGTTCGCGCCGCTGGTCGGCGTGGTGGGCGCCATGCAGGCGGCCGAAGCGCTGAAACTGATCATGGGCGCGGGCGAATCGCTGGCCGGACGGCTGCTGCTGCTCGACGGTTTGCACATGGAATGGAGCAGCATGCGCGTCGCGCGCGACCCCGGTTGCGCCGTTTGCGGCAAAGTGGTCTTGCCGGCCTGACAGCCCCTGCAGAAATTTTTCCCTATATGACAGGCTTTGTCATATTTCCGCTTTATACTCTGCTCTCATTACTCACCTTCTTCTCTCTTTCTTATGCAAAACGCAGCAAACCATCCGATACGCCAGCGCCGCGCGCGCGGCTTCACTTTGATCGAAATCATGGTCGTGGTGGTGATCATGGGCATCCTCGCGTCGCTGGTGGTGCCCAAGCTGATCGCCCGCACGGGCGAGTCGAAAGTGGCGGCGGCGAAAGTCGACATCGCCACCGTGATGCAAGCGTTGAAACTGTATCGCCTCGATAACCAGCGCTACCCGACCACCGAGCAGGGCTTGCAGGCGCTGATCGAAAAACCGACCACGGGACCGGCCGCGAATGGCTGGAAAGCGGGCGGCTACCTGGAAAAGATGCCGAAAGATCCATGGGGAAATCCGTACCAGTTCCTGTCGCCAGGCGTGAAAGGCGAAGTCGACCTGATCTCGCTGGGCGCCGACGGCCAGCCTGGCGGTAGCGGCGACGACGCCGATATCGGTTCCTGGGAACTGTAAGTTTTCCATTGCATGCCAGCCATGAGCACCGGTCGCGCACTGCCCCGGCCACGCGCCAGCGGCTTCACGCTGATCGAGCTGCTGGTGGTGATGGTCATCATCGGCGTCACCCTGGGCCTGGTCTCGCTAAATGCCATGCCGAATGGCCAGCAAGCGCTGCAAAAGGAAGCCGAGCGCATCGCCCTGCTGCTGCAGCTGGCGCGCGATGAAGCCATCGTGCGCAGCCGGCAAGTGGCGTTCGAGGCGGACGAAAATCAATACCGTTTCCTGGTTCTCAATGAAAAGCTGTGGCAACCGGTGACGCAGGACGATTTGCTGCGCGAGCGGGCGTTTGCCAACACGCCCATGCTGCTCAGCGTGCAGCCATCGAGCAGCGTGGCCCAGCCGCTGCGCATCATCTTCGGCCGCGAACCGGTCGACAAGCCTTTTGTCTTGACCCTGTCCAGCGGCGAGCGCAGCGTGGCCATCCGCGCCGACGGCATCGGCCACTTCACGGTCGAGCAATGATGGGACGCTCATTCCGCCGCCGCCAGCGCGGCTTCACTTTGCTCGAAGTCCTGGTCGCCCTCGTCATCGTCGGCACGGCCCTGGGCGCCTCCTTGCGCGCCGTCGGCAGCCTGACGCAGAACAGCGATGGCTTGCGCAGCGCCATGATGGCCACCTGGTCGGCGGAAAACCATCTGGTGCGCCTGCGCCTGGCAAAAACCTTCCCGCAGACGGGCAAGCGCACGGTCGACTGCCCGCAAGGCGATTTGAAACTGATCTGCGAAGAGGAAGTGGTGGCCACGCCGAATCCCCGCATCCGGCAAGTGCGCGTCAACGTGTATGACGCGCAATATCCGGCCCGGCGCATCGTGCGCCTGGTGTTATTGGCGTTCAACGACTGATGGCGCGCCGCACTGTCCCTGCCGGCGGTTTCACCCTGATCGAGCTGCTCGTGGCGATCGGCATCCTGGCCATGGTCGCCGTGCTGGGCTGGCGCGGCCTGGACAGCATCATGCGCTCGCGCGAAGTGCTGACCAGCCAGCTCGAGCAGGCACGCGGCATGCAGCTGGCGTTCGCCCAGATGCAGAGCGATTGCGACCACCTGGCCGGCGCCGGCCAGAATGCCAGCCTGCTGAATGGCCGCACCAATCTGACAGCCGAGACCGACCGCCTGACCCTGGTGCGCCTGGCCGCATCGGAACAGGAGCCGCAACAGTTGCAAGTGGTCACTTACCGCCTGCGCGGCGGCGTGCTGACGCGGCGCGAGTCGAACGGCACGCGCGACCTGGCCGTGCTCGACACCCTGTGGCAGGCGGCGCGCGACGATACCGATACCTCGAGCGCCGACGTGGCCTTGATGCGCGGCGTCGACAGCATGGTCATGCGCGGCTGGAGCAATGGCGCCTGGAACGTGCTGACGGCGGGCGCCGCCATCTCCGCGCAAGTGCCGGGCCTGGAAGTGACCTTGCAGATGCCGGGCCAGGACGCGGGCCTGTCCAAGGTCTTTTTACTGGGGCCGGGATGAAGCGCATCCAGTTCATCAAGCTCCCGGCGCGCCAGCGCGGCGTGGCCGTCATCACGGCCCTGCTGCTGACGGCACTGGCCATTACCGTCGTCGCCAGCCTGTTCTGGCAGCAGCAGGTGCAAGTGCGCTCGATGGAAAACCAGCGCCTGCGCCTGCAGACGCAGTGGGCCATGCGCGGCATGGTCGACTTCGCCCGCTTTTGGTTGCGCCAGGACAATGTCACGCTGACGGCGCTGGACGGCGTCTGGGCCACGCCCATCGAGGAAGCGCGGCTTGACGATTACGTGGACCGCGAAAAGGTCGACACGGAAAAATTCGACGCCACCGTCTCGGGCCGCGCGCTCGATGCGCAGGCGCGTTTCAATATCACCAACCTGGCCACTGCCGCGGGCGCCATCAGCCCGCCCAACGTGCAGGCCTACCAGCGGCTGCTGTCCAACTTGCAGCTCGATAGTTCCCTGGCGCAAGCGACGGCCGATGCCGTGCTGCGCGCGCGGCCGAAACCGCGCACTGCCGACAGCGGCGCGGACGGCAAGACGCCCGCCGCCAAACCGGCCACGGGCGGCGGCAGCGAACCGGTGGCGTTTACGCAGGTCGAGGATTTGCTGGCCGTGCCCGGCTATACGCCGCAGATGATCGAGAAACTGCGCGACTTCATCATCGTGCTGCCGAAACCGACCGCGGTGAACGTGAATACGGCGCCGGCCGAGGTGCTGTCGGCCATCACCGACATGTCAGTCTCCGAGGCCAGCGCCCTGACCTTGAGCAACCCGCGTAAAAAGTTTGTCGATAGACCAAATTTCCAGAATAATATCAACGGCAAGAAACCGATCGACGGCGTGGAGATCGATGTGAAAAGTCAGTACTTCCTCACCGTGATCCGCGTGCGCCTGGACCGCGCCGCGCTCGATGCGCAGGCACTGGTGTGGCGCGAGCCGAATCCGCAGCGCACCACCAGCCTGGTCTGGTTGCGGGAAAATTAACAGCTGAAAGCGAGTCACTTTGACAATACTGTATATGCGTCACCCGGCCAAGGCGTCCACCGACAGCGCGCCCGCCTGCTCCTTCGTGCTGGCCGGCGACGGCGGCGCCCTGCTGCAGCAGGGCAGCGCGCCGCTGGGCAGCCTGGGCCAGCTGATCGCCGGCGCGAAGCAGGTGGTGCTGCTGCTGGCGGCGGCCGACGTGACCCTGCTGCGCCTGAAAACGCCGCCGCTGGCAGGCGCCCGCTTGCGCGCGGCCTTGCCGGGCCTGGTGGAAGAACATATCCTCGGCGACGCCCAGGATTGCCTGCTGGCCGCCGGCGCGCCCGATGCAAACGGCATGCGCACGGTGGCCGTGGCGCAGCGCGCCTGGGCCGAGGTCCTTGTGAAAGCCTTGCTGGCGCAGGGCGCGCGCAAGGTGGCGCTGCTGCCGTCGCAGCTGTGCCTGCCCTTGCAGCCGGGCAGCGTGACGGCCGCCCTGCAGGCCAGCGGCGACGGCCTGGAACTGGCCTTGCGCCAGGCGCCGCAAGAGGGCCTGGGCCTCGTATTGCCGGCGCAGCCGCAGCAGGCGCTGCTGACGACGCGCGCGTTTGCCGGCGACGTGCCGCTGACGGTCTATGTGGCGCAGGCCGAACTGGCGCAGTATCAACAGCTGGCCGCCGGCATGGATGGCGTGACGGTGGAGCTCGATCACTGGGCGCACTGGATCGCCGGCGCCAAGGGCGCGGGGCTGGATCTGGCGAGTGCCCTGGGCACGGCGACGGGATCGGCCACCGAGTGGCGCCGCTGGCGCTGGCCGCTGCGCCTGGCGCTGCTGGCCGTGGTCGTCAACCTGGCCGGCATGAATATCGAATGGATGCGCCTGAAGCGCGAGGCCGCCACCGTGCGCACCTCGATGCAGCAAACCTTCAAGGCCGCGTATCCGAACGAAGCGCCCGTGTATGGCCTGGAAGCGGAACAGATGCGTCGCAATATCGCCGCCGCCCGCCTGCAGGGCGGGCAAGCGAGCATGGATGATTTCACGAGCATGAGCGCGGCCCTGGGCGAGGCGCTGGGCGGCCTGGCCGGGCGCGGCGTGGTGGCCTCGCTGGAATACCGCGAGCGCAGTCTGATCGTCAAGCTGAAACCGGACATGGTCGACGCCAGCGCCCAGGCGCAGGTGCGCGACGGCCTGGCCGCGCGCAAGCTGACCTTGAATGAAACGGCGCCGGGCGTGTGGAAGATCACGCCGGCCACGGGAGCAAAAGCATGAGTGCAGCAGTCAACAAGGCGCGCGCCGCGCTGGCGGGACAACAGCAGGCCGTGCAGGCCTTCTGGGCCGAACGCACGCCACAGGAACGCAAGCTCTTGACCATCGGCGGCGTCGTGGCGGGACTGGCCCTCGTCTACGCGGTGTTTTTCGAGCCGGCCTGGACGGGCCGCATCGCCTTGCAAAAGAGCTTGCCCGAGCTGCGCCAGAACGCGGCCCAGCTGCAGGCGCTGGCCCGTGAAGCGGGCGAACTGGCGCGCCAGGCGCCCGTGCAGGTCGCTCCCATGGCCCGTGAAAGCCTCGACGCGTCGCTGAAAGCGCGCGGCCTGGCACCGCAATCGCTGTCGCTGACGGGAGAGTACGCGCGCGTGCAATTGACCGGCGTGCCGTTCGCCAGCGTCATGCTGTGGCTCGACGGCTTGCGCCGCGAAGGCCGCGTGGCGGTGCAGGAAGCGAAGATCACGGCGCAGGGCAAGGCGGGCTTGGTCGACGCCAGCCTGACCCTGCACCAGAGCCCGGGCGCTGCACGATGATGCGCCTGCTTGGCTGGCTGCTGGCCATCATCGTCAGCGTCTGCGTCACCCTGCTGGTGTTTTTCCCGGCCGGCTGGGTGGCCAGTATCGTGGAAAAACAGACGGGCGGACGTTTGACCTTGGGCGACGCGCAAGGTACCCTGTGGCGCGGCTCGGCCTTTATCGGCGGAGCGTCCAGCGCGAATGGCGCCGTGACGCCGCTGCTGCCGGGGCGCTTCAGCTGGCGTATTTCGCCTTCGGTGCTGTGGGGATCGGCGGACGTGGAACTGCAAAACCCGCAGGCGCTGTCGCAGCCGGTGAACCTGCGCGGCTCGTGGTCGCACTGGCAAGTCAGCCCGGCGGCCCTGCTGCTGCCGGCCGATGGCCTCGGCGGCCTCGGTGCGCCTTTGAATACCGTCGCGCCGACGGGCAGCATGCGCCTGTCGTGGAGCACCTTGCAGCTGGCCCTGGAGCAGCGGCAGTTTTCCGCCATCGGCCGCACCACCTTGCAGATGACGGACATGGCGTCGCGCCTGTCGTCCCTGCGTCCGCTGGGCAGCTACGAGCTCGATTTCGATTGGCAGGGGCAGCAGGCGACGTTGACACTGCGCTCCATCAAGGGACCGCTGCTGCTTGACGGCAGCGGCAGCCTGCAACAGGGGCGCATGCAGTTTTCCGGCCAGGCCCAGGCCGCAGCAGGATATGAAGAGACCTTGGCGAGTTTGTTGAATTTGCTGGGACAGCGCCGTAGCAATAGCGAAAAAAACATCATCGCCTTAGAGTTCAGACAATGAAAAAACCATCCGTGAGCCCAATTACCTCCTCCTTCTCGCTGCGCCGCCTGTCGGCCGCCGCCTTGCTGTGCTGTTCCGTGGCCGGCATGCCGGCGCCCGTCTGGGCCGCGCCCGGCGATGAAGCGGCGCTCAATTTCGTCGGCGCCGACATCGAATCGGTGATCAAGGCGGTGGGCCATTACACCAACATCAATTTCGTCATCGACCCGCGCGTCAAGGGCACGATCACCCTGGTGTCGGAAAAGTCGATCAGCAAGACGCAGGCGTTCGGGCTGCTGGCCTCCGCGCTGCGCCTGCAAGGCTATGCGGTGGTCTCCGGCGACGGCTATGCGAAGGTGGTGCCGGAAGCGGACGCCAAGCTGCAATCCGTGCCGACCCAGGTGGGCAATGGCGCCAGCCAGGTGAAGGGCGACCAGATCGCCACCCAGGTGTTTTACCTGAATTACGAATCGTCGGCCAACCTGCTGGCCGTGCTGCGCCCCTTGATCTCGCCGAACAACACGATCAACGCCAACCCGGGCAACAACTCGCTGGTGATCACCGATTACGCGGATAACCTCAAGCGCCTGGCGAAGATCATCGCCGCGCTCGACGTGCCAGCGTCGACGGACCTGGACGTGATCCCCGTGCGCTATGCCATTGCGTCCGACCTGGCCTCGATGGTGAACAAACTGATGGAGGGCGGCAATGCGGGCGGCGCCGCAGGGGCCGATGCGGGCAAGGTGTCCGTGCTGGCCGACCCGCGCACCAATTCGCTGGTGCTGCGCGCACCGTCGGCGGCGCGCGCCAACCTGGCCAAGTCGCTGATCTCGAAGCTGGACCAGCCCACCACGCAGCTGGGCAATGTGCACGTGGTGTACCTGAAAAACGCGGACGCCACCAAGCTGGCGCAGACCCTGCGCTCGGTGGTGACGTCGGACGGCACGGCCGCTTCGGCGCAGCAGGGCACCAGCAATGTCGCCACGAATAATCAGATCAACCAGAACAACAGCGGCATGAACAGCACTGGCCTGGGCGGCAATACGCAAAGCGGCACCACGGGCGGCGCGTCGCTGAACAACGGGCCGCAGCAGCTGTCGTCGGGCGGCGCGGCCGGCTTCATCCAGGCCGACGCATCGACGAATACCCTGATCCTGACCTGCAACGAAGCCGTCTACCGCAACCTGCGCGCCGTGATCGACCAGCTCGACGTGCGCCGCGCCCAGGTCTACATCGAGGCGCTGATCGTCGAAGTGACGTCGGCCAAGGCCTCCGAATTCGGCGTGCAGTGGCTGGGCCTTTCCGGCGACAGCACCAGCAACTACCGCGTGGGCGCGCTGCAGTCGTTCGCTTCGGGCACCAGCAACAACATCGCCGCCATCGCCACGGGCGGCGGCAAGGTCTTGCCGACGGGCGGCCTGACGGTCGGCATCTTCAAGCAGATCAACGGCGCGCTGGGCCTGGGCGCCGTGGCGCATGCGCTGGAATCGGACGGCAACGCCAACATCCTGTCGACGCCGAACCTGATCACGCTGGACAATGAACTGGCGACCATCAAGGTCGGCCAGAACGTGCCTATCCTGACGGGCCAGTACACGAGCACGGCCGGCACCAACACGAACCCGTTCCAGACCATCGACCGCAAGGAAGTGGGCCTGACCCTGAAGGTGCGTCCGCAGATTTCCGAGGGCGGCACGATCAAGCTGGGCATCTATCACGAGACTTCGAGCGTGGACAAATCCACGGCAGCCGCCGTCAGCGGCATCACCATCAACAACCGCGTGATCGAAAACAATGTGCTGGCCGACGATGGCCAGATCATCGTGCTCGGCGGCCTGATCGAGGACAGCACGGGCGACAACGCGGAAAAAGTACGCGGCCTGGGCGACATCCCCCTGATCGGCAACTTGTTCAAGTACCAGACGCGCGAGCGCAAGAAAACCAATCTGATGATCTTCCTGCGCCCCGTCATCGTGCGCAACAAGGAGCAGAGCGGCAGTCTGGCGGCCGACCGCTACGACTACATGCGTTCGGCCGAGACGGCCGCCGTGCCGGCCACGGGCAACCTGATGCTGAAAGACCTGGGCACGCCGGTACTGCCTGCCCTGCAGGATGGCCAGCCGGTGGGCGGCAGCATGGTGACGCGTCCCGTGCCGCCGGCACCGACGCCGCCGCCAGGCGCGCCGGCCAACGCGGCCACGCCGCCGCAGCCGCTGCTGCAGCAATACCAGCAGCAGCAATTGCCGCAGCAGCAGAAGTGATGGGGCAGTCATGAGCAATCTGCTTCCCTACGCCTACGCGCGCGATTTCGGCTTGCTGGCCCGGCCCGGCGCCATCGACGGCGCCCCCGTCGAAGTGCTGGTGGCCGCATCGACGGCGCCGGCGGCCATTGCCGAAGTGTCGCGCCGTTTCGGCCAGATCCAGCTGACGGTGCTGCCGCGCGGCGAACTCGATGCGGCCATTGCCGGCGCCTACGCGGGCGGCGGCGGCGACGCGTCGCAGATGGCCGATGAATTCGACGCCGACCTCGATCTGACCAAGCTGCTGCAGGACGTGCCGGCCATCGAGGATTTGCTCGAATCGTCCGACGATGCGCCCGTCATCCGCATGATCAACGCGCTGCTGACGCAGGCGCTGCGCGAAGGCGCGTCCGACATCCATATCGAGCCGTTCGAGCAGACCTCCGTCGTGCGCTTCCGCATCGACGGCAGCCTGCGCGACGTCGTGCGTCCCCGCAAAGCCATCCACGGCTCGCTGATTTCGCGCATCAAGATCATGGCGCAGCTCGACATCGCCGAAAAGCGCTTGCCGCAGGATGGCCGCATCACCTTGCGCGTGGGCGGCAAACCCGTCGACGTGCGCGTCTCGACCCTGCCCACGGGGCATGGCGAACGGGCCGTATTGCGCTTGCTGGACAAGGAAGCGGGCCGCCTCGACTTGCAGCACCTGGGCATGAGCGCGCCCATGCTGGCGCAGTTCGATGGCCTGATCACGCAGCCGCACGGCATCGTGCTCGTCACGGGCCCCACCGGCTCGGGCAAGACCACCACCTTGTACGCGGCGCTGTCGATGCTCAACGCCACCACCACGAATATCCTGACGGTGGAAGACCCGATCGAGTACGACCTGGCCGGCGTGGGCCAGACGCAGGTCAATCCGCGCATCGACATGACCTTTGCCAAGGCGCTGCGGGCGATCTTGCGGCAAGATCCCGATGTGATCATGATCGGCGAGATCCGCGACCTGGAAACGGCGCAGATCGCCGTGCAGGCATCCTTGACGGGCCACCTGGTGCTGGCGACCCTGCACACGAACGACGCCTCGGCGGCCGTCACGCGTTTGCTCGACATGGGCATCGAACCGTTCCTGCTGTCGTCGTCGCTCCTGGGCGTGCTGGCGCAGCGCCTCGTGCGCAAATTGTGCGGTTCGTGCAAGACCTTCGACGGCCAGTACTGGCAGGCGGTCGGCTGCGAGCATTGCGGCCAGACGGGCTACCAGGGCCGCGTGGGCGTATATGAACTGCTGCGCACGACGGAGCAGATCCGCGCGCAGATCCACAACCGCGCGTCGGAAGCGGAAGTGCGCGCCGTCGCCCTGCAGGACGGCATGACGAGCATGCGCGAGGACGGCGAACGCTGGCTGCGCGACGGCACCACCACGCAGGCTGAATTGCTGCGCGTGACCAAAGACTAGGCCCGCCACCATGCCCGCATTCCGCTATGAAGCCGTCGACGCGCAGGGCGCCACCCGCAAGGGCGTGCTCAATGCCGACAGTCCCCGTTCCGCGCGCGCCGAGCTGCGCGTGCAAGGCCTGGTGCCGCTGGCCGTCGAGCCGATCGCCGCGCAGGTCGACGCCGCCGGCGTGACCAAGCGGCGCGGTTTCGGCGAGCGCCTGTCGAGCACCGAGCTGGCCCTGTTTACGCGCCAGCTGGCCAGTTTGCTCGAAGCGGGCCTGCCGCTGGAGCAGGCGTTTTCCGCGCTGCTGGAACAGGCCGAGCGGCCGTATCTGCGCGATCTGATCGCTTCGATCCGTTCGGAAGTGATCGGCGGCGCCGCCTTTTCCGACGTGCTGGCGCGCCATCCGCGCGATTTCGCCGAGATCTACCGGGCGCTGGTGGCGTCGGGCGAGCAGATCGGCCATTTGTCGCGCGTGCTCTCGCGCCTGGCCGACTATATCGAGCGGCGCAATGCGCTGGTGCAGAAGGTCAAGCTGGCGTTTACGTATCCCGCCATCGTCACGGTGGTGGCGTTTTCCATCGTGATTTTCCTGCTCACCTACGTGGTGCCGCAGATCGTCTCCGTGTTCGCCAATACCAAGCAAAAGCTGCCCATGCTCACCGTGATCATGCTGGCGCTGTCGGACTTCGTGCGCAACTATGGCATCGTCGTGGCGATCGTCCTTGCCGGCGCCTGGTTCGCCTGGCGCCGCGCGCTGCGGCAGCCGGCCCTGAAGCGGCGCTGGCATACCTGGCTGCTGACGGCGCCCCTGTACGGCAAGTTCGAACGCAGCCTGAATACGGCGCGTTTTGCCAGCACCCTGGCCATCACCACGGGGTCCGGCGTGCCGATTTTGCGTGCGCTCGACACGAGCCGCGACACGCTCACCAACGTGGCGATGCAGGAACTGGTGCAGGAAGCCAGCGGCGCCGTGCGCGAGGGCGTGAGCCTGGCGCGCGCGCTGTCGGCGCAAAAGCATTTTCCACCGATGCTGATCCACATGATACGCGCGGGCGAAATCACGGGCGAGCTGCCGGCCATGCTGGAACGCGCCGCCAGCGCGCAGGAGCAGGACCTGGAACGCCGCACGCTCACCATCGCCGGCCTGCTGGAGCCGGCCCTGATCCTGGCCATGGGCGTGGTGGTGCTGCTGATCGTGCTGGCCGTGCTGATGCCGATTATCGAAATCAATCAGCTCGTCAGATAAGAAACCCAAGGAAGCCATGAAGCGTTTGCCTCAATTTACAAGTTTGCTCGCCGTCGTGGCGCTGTCCGTATCGCTGGCCTATTGGGCCATGCAGCTGTTCAAGGCGCCGCAGCGCCCCATCAATCCGCCGGCTGTGCCGGTGGTGCAGGATGCCAGCGTGGAGGCGGGCGCCTCGCTGTTCGGCGGCCAGGTCAGCGTGGCCACGGCCAGCAACTACCAGCTCAAGGGCGTGGTCGCCGCCGGCAATGGCCGCGGCAGCGTGGCCATCATCTCGACCGATGGCAAGCCGTCCGTGGCCTTGCCGGAAGGCGCCGAGGTGGTGCCCGGCGTGACGGTGCTGGAAGTGCATGCGCGCCACGTGCTGCTGCGCGATGGCGGCGTGAGCAAGCGCATCGACCTGGTGGCCGACGACAAGGCGCTGGCCTTGCCGGGGCCCGTGTCCGCCACCCCAACGCCGGCACCGGCCCCGGCGCCGGCATCGAATCTGGTGCCGCCGCCGCTGCCGATGGAGCAGCAGCGTCCGGCCACCGTCATGCCGGCCGCGCCGCAGGTGACCACCACCAGCACGCCGCCGTCGAATTAACGCTCATTAACGTCGTTCTTATCGTATTTTGCCGATGGCGCCGTGCCGCCATCGCGACTGGAGTCTTCATGTTCTCGATCCGTGCCGTCCTGGCGGGCTGCGTGGCGGCGCTGTGCGCCTTGCCGCAAGCCGGCGCCGCAGCCGACGCTCCCGCCGTCACGCCTTCCCCCGTTTCCACCGTGGCCACTCCTGCCTCCGCGCCGGCGCGCCCGCGCATCGCCCTCGTGCTGTCGGGCGGCGGCGCGCGCGGCCTCGCGCATATCGGCGTCTTGAAAGTGCTGCAGGAGCTGCACGTGCCGATCGACATGGTGGTCGGCACCAGCATGGGCGGCGTGGTCGGCGGCGCGTATGCGGCCGGCGCTTCCGTGGCGGACCTGGAAAAAATGGCGCGCGAGACCAACTGGGCGCGCGTGGTGGCCGACCGGCCGCCGCGCGACGAACTGGCGTTCCGCCGCCGCGAGGAAGATTTGCTGCTGCCGTCGCGCATCGAGTTTGGCACCAGCCGCAACGGCATTTCCACGCCGCCGGCGGCGGCCAGCAATGCGGCGCTGGAAATGGCCTTGAACCGGCTGCTGCCGGCCGGCATGCGCGACCGCCCGGCCAGCCAACTGCCCTTGCCCTTCCGCTCGGTGGCCTCGGATCTGGTCAACGGCGAACTGGTGGAACTGGTCGACACGCCGCTGTTCCTGTCGATGCGCGCCTCGCTGGCCGTGCCGGGCGTGTTTGCGCCCGTACGCGTGAACAACCGGCTGGTGGTCGATGGAGGCCTGGTGCGCAATCTGCCCGTCGACATGGCGCGCGCCATGGGCGCCGACGTCATCATCGCCGTCAACGTGGGCACGCCGCTGGCGCCGGAAAAAGAGCTGGGCAGCGCCATCGGCGTGGCGCAGCAGATGCTGCAGATCCTCACGGAGCAGAACGTGCAGCGCTCGCTCAAGGAGCTGCAATCACAGGATATCCTCGTGGCGCCCGACCTGACAGGTGTGAGTTTCCTCGACTTTGAAAACTATGCGCGCGCCATGCGCGCCGGCGAACAGGCGGCGCAGGCATTGGCCGCCCGCCTGGCGCCGCTGGCCCTGCCGCCGGAACAGTATGCGGCGCGCGAGCAGCTGCGCCTGGCGGCGCCGGCCCTGCTGGACGTGGCCCTGCCGCTCACGCGCCTGGCCGTGGAGAGCGAAGGCGATATCAATCCGCGCATCCTGCAGGCCCAATCGGGCCTGGTGGAAGGGCAGCCCGTCAGCCAGGAAGATGTGCTCAAGGCGGCCGCCAGGCTGTATGGCCGTGGCGACGTGGCGCGCGTGGAGACGGAAGTGGTCGACGCGGGCGACCAGCGCACGGTCAACATCAAGGCGGTCGAAGCGCCATGGGCCAGCAACCGCCTGCGCGTGGGCCTGGAAATGGCCAGCGATTTCAGGGACAGCAATACCTTTGCCCTGAAGCTGCTGCACGTGCGCTCGAACTTGAACAGCTGGGGCGGCGAATTGCGCAGCATGGCGCAGATCGGCAATGAGCGCGGTTATGGCGTGCAGTTCTGGCAGCCGCTTGGGGCCGGCAACCCGTGGTATATCGCGCCGGAACTGCAGTACAGCTCGTCGGCGATGGATTTGTTCGACAAGGGCCGGCGCAGCTCCCGTGTGACGTATAACGGCCAGACGGCGGCGCTGGTACTGGGACGCCAGTTCGGGACCTGGGGCGATCTGCGGTTTGGCGTCACGCGCACGGAGGTCAAGGGCAAGCTGGCGATTCCGGCCGACCCTACGCTGCCGGAATCGCGCGCATTGGGCACCACGCAGTTTGTGCAGCTCCGCGTCGATACGCTCGATTCACCGGGTTTCCCTACGCGCGGCATGCTGGTGGATGCCACCTGGACGCGCGATTCGAGCACGGGTTCGGGCGAAGCGGCCCTGGGCCGCTCCTCCATCACCGGCATGCAGGCTTTTAGCCGCGGCAACTGGGCCGGCCACGTGTATGGCGAATGGGCGCGCGCGCAGCGCGGCGAGGCGCCGCTCAGCCTGGGCGGCTTCCTGCGCCTGTCCGGCACGCAGTTCGAGTCGGTGACGGGGCGCAGCGTGGCCCTGGCGCGCTTCGTGATGGCGCGCCGCATCGGTTCCCTGCCCAGCACCCTGGGCGGCGCCGTGCGGGCCGGCTTTTCGCTGGAGATGGGCGGCGGCTTCGATCAGAGCGAGCGCTGGAAATCCACCAAGTTCACGCAAGCCGGCAGCGCCTTCATCTCTGTCGATACGCGCTTCGGTCCCGTGTACGTGGCCTCGGGCGCATCGAAGGGCGGCGAGAGCACGTTTTATCTGTTCCTGGGACCGGTCTGGTAGGGCGCCGCCGGGGCGGCGGACGACGAGCTGCGGCGCAGGGCCGTGAAGGCGGCAAATTCCCATGAGCGAAAGCCCAGCAGCAGGGTAAAGCCATCGCGCTCGGCGGGCGCCAGGCGCCGGTCGTTCTGGTGCAGGCGCGCCAGTTCCTCGGCCAGCTGGCGGATCTTCTGCACCAGCTCCTGCGCACTCGACAGCGACAGGCGCGCCGGGATGCACATCAGGGTTTCGCCGGCGCCGTCGAAATGCCCGCTGAAATAATCGGCCACCACGTGTTCGCGGAAGTACTGCTGCACCGGGCCGTCGGCCAGCCAGTGGAAGGCGTTCGAGACGCGCAGGCTGTAGCGGTTCAGCGGTTTGAGTTCGATCAAGCCCAGTCGGTCCAGTTCGGCCAGGCAGCCGATGCATTCGGCCTGCGTCAGCGCATACGTTTCCACCACCTGCTCCAGGCTCCAGTGGCCAAGGCAGCAGATCGCCACCAGCAGCAGGCGCGGATGCGCCACCAGCGATTTTTCCTGCACCAGGGTGAGCGTGTCGGCATGCGGCGTGATGTCGGCCGCGCCGCGCAGCACGTCCTCCATGGCGATGCCCGAGGCCTTGCAGATCAGGGCCAGGCGCGACAGCGACATGTCGTGCTGGCCAAACATGCGCTTGACGCTCGACTCGCTCATGCCGATGCGTTCGGCCAATACCTTGTAGGTGATGCCGGCGGCGCGCAGTTGGGTGCGCAGCACGCGCAAAACCAGTTCAGGTGAACTCACGGGATATCCTCTTTTACAAGTTTGGTAGCGGGTGACGGTACCGAATGTAGCCCTTAATGGCACTTTGCACAAGGTGATAGTACTTTTCGGCAAAAGCGATGACACTCCCGCTTGTGGCTCGCGCAGCGCGCTACAACCAGGCAATCCATCCACTTGTAGAGGTTATCCATGTTCCCATCTTTCCGTTTCCCCGCAGCGCTGCTGGCGCTGGCCACCATCGCTCCCTTGCACGCCAACGCAGCCGAAGCCGCACCGGGCCCCATCTATGCGGGCGCCAGCTATGGCTTTCGCGCCAGTAGCGGCCTCGATTGCATCGCCGGACAAAGCGATTGCGACAAAAGCAGCAAGCGCAATGGCAAGGCCTACGTGGGTTACAGTTTCGACGCGCTGCCGTTTCAGGGCGGCGTGGCCGTGCCTTCGATTGAACTGGTGGGGTACATGGGGGGCGAGGTCAAGTCCGGCTTCGACACGGACGCCGGCAAGCGCGCTGGCCGCGGCAAGTTCACGGGCCTCGGCATGCAGGGCGTGCTCGGTTACCAGTTTGACGCGTTTACACTGAGCGGCCGCGCCGGTGCGGCCTACACGCAGGGCAAGGTCGATTATCTGAGCGGCGGTTCGGACAAGAAGAGCAAGATCGGCCTGACCTACGGCATCGGCGCGGCGTATGCGCTGAACAAGAATTGGTCGCTGCACCTCGACTGGGACCGCGTGCCCGTCAAGTACAACAGCAAGCAAACGACCAAGGTCGACATGTTTTCGCTGGGCGCGTCCTACCGCTTCTAAAGGGGACGTTCAGCAGACGATGGCCTGATGGCGGACGCCCCGGAACGGGGTGTCCGCGGGCGGCCTATTTGTCCGTTTCGACTTTCAACAGCAGTTTCGCCAGCAGGCGTTTTTCCTGCTGGCGCTGGCCCGACACGGTTTTCACGTGCGCTCCGGCGGCGCGCTGCAGGGCTGCAGTGGCGACCGGGTTGCGCGGTTTTTGCGAGGGTTCGACGCGGAACTGCATTTTCTGCCGCGTCGCCAAGGCCTTGTTTGCCATCGGTTTACCCCTTCCTTCTTACAGCACGTAGCGCGACAGGTCCTCGTTGACCGACAGCGCTTCCAGGCGTTCGTTGACGTAGGCGGCATCGATCACCAGCAGGTTTTCCGAGCTGCTGCTGCCTTCGCTGGCCGTAAACGACACTTCTTCCAGCAGTTTTTCCATCACCGTGTGCAGGCGGCGCGCGCCGATGTTTTCCGTGCGCTCGTTGACCGAATAGGCGATTTCCGCCAGGCGCGTGATGCCTTCCGGCGCGAACTGCAGTTTCAGGTTTTCCGTCGCCAGCAAGGCTTCGTACTGCATCGTCAGGCAGGCGTCGGTGCTCGTCAAGATGCGCTCGAAGTCCGCAATCGACAGCGATTCCAGTTCCACGCGGATGGGGAAGCGGCCCTGCAGTTCCGGGATCAGGTCCGACGGCTTCGACAGGTGGAATGCGCCCGAGGCGATGAACAGGATGTGGTCCGTGCGTATCATGCCGTACTTGGTGTTGACGGTCGTGCCTTCGACCAGCGGCAGCAGGTCGCGCTGCACGCCCGCACGTGAAACGTCGGCGCCGCCCGATTCCGAACGCGAGGCGATCTTGTCGATTTCGTCCAGGAAGACGATGCCGTTCTGCTCGACGTTCTGGATGGCCTTCTGTTTCAGCTCATCTTCGTTGAGCAGCTTGCCCGCTTCTTCCTCGACCAGCAGTTTCAAGGCTTCCTTGATCTTGACCTTGCGCGCCTTCTTGCGCTGCGCGCCCACGCCCGAGAACATGGACTTGATCTGCTCCGTCATTTCCTCCATGCCGGGCGGCGCCATGATTTCCATCTGCGGGCCCGCCTCGGCCAGCTCGATCTCGATTTCCTTGTCATCGAGCTCGCCCTGGCGCAAGCGCTTGCGGAAGGTCTGGCGCGTGCTGTCGCCGCTGCCGCCCGCATCCACGGCCGCGGCCGTATTCGGCGTGAAGCCGAAGTCGCGCGCCGGCGGCACGAGGATGTCGATCACGCGGTCTTCGGCCGCATCTTCTGCGCGTGCGCGCACTTTCTTCATTTCCAGCGCGCGCGTCTGTTTGATGCCGATGTCGATCAGGTCGCGGATGATGGTGTCGACGTCGCGCCCCACATAACCGACTTCCGTGAATTTGGTCGCTTCGATCTTGATGAAGGGCGCTTCGGCCAGCTTGGCCAGGCGGCGCGCGATTTCCGTCTTGCCGACGCCCGTGGGGCCGATCATGAGGATGTTTTTGGGCGTGATTTCATGGCGCAGGGGCTCGGCCACCTGCTGGCGGCGCCAGCGGTTGCGCAAGGCGATGGCGACGGCGCGCTTGGCCTTGGCCTGGCCCACCACGTGCTTGTCGAGTTCGGTAACGATTTCCGACGGGGTCATGTTCATGATCATAGTTGGCTTTCTATTCTTTGCTCGCGGACGCTTAGTCGAGCGTCTCGATGATGTGGGACATGTTCGTGTAGATGCACAGCTCGGCGGCGATGGTCAGCGACTTCTTGACCACCTCGGCCGGCGACAAGTCCGTGTTTTCCTGCAGCGCCTTGGCGGCGGACTGGGCGTAGGTGCCGCCCGAGCCGATGGCGCCGATGCCGTCTTCCGGTTCCAGCACGTCGCCATTGCCCGTGATGACGAGGGTCGATTCGCTGTCGGCCACCAGCAGCATCGCTTCCAGGCGGCGCAGCACGCGGTCGGTGCGCCAGTCCTTGGCCAGTTCGACGGAGGCGCGCAGCAGATTGCCCTGGTGTTTTTCCAGCTTGCCTTCAAAGCGGTCGAGCAGGGTAAAGGCGTCGGCGGTGCCGCCGGCAAAGCCGACCAGGACTTTGCCCTGATACAGCTTACGCACTTTGCGGGCCGTGCCCTTCATGACGATATTGCCGAGCGTTACCTGGCCGTCGCCACCCAGGGCGACTTGCTTGCCGCGCCGGACGCAGAGGATGGTGGTGCCGTGAAATTGTTCCATAGTGACCTCAAAAGATTCGTGCCGATGCGTGCAAGGCCATGCGATTGCGCGCCCATGCTTCAAAAGTGGGGATGGAAAAGGCAATTGCAAGCGGCACTTGCCGCTGCCGTGCCTGCTTCAGTGTAGGCCGGCGCGGGACGAAAAAAAAGCACGCAACCGGGGTTGTGTGCTTTTTTTATCGCCATCGCGGGGCCGCCGGGGCGGCCGTGCAAGGGGAGGGGCGATCAGTCGCCGTAGAGTTTTTGCTTCAGTTCGCGCCGTTGCTGGGCTTCCAGCGACAGGGTGGCGGTCGGACGGGCGATCAGGCGCGGGATGCCGATAGGCTCGCCCGTTTCTTCGCACCAGCCATAGTCGCCGGCGTCGATGCTGGCGATCGATTGCTGTACTTTCTTCAGCAATTTGCGCTCGCGGTCGCGCGTGCGCAGTTCCAGCGCATGCTCTTCCTCGATGGTGGCGCGGTCGGCAGGGTCCGGTACGAGCACGGTTTCACGCAAATGTTCCGTGGTTTCGCCGGCGTTTTTCAGCAGGTCTTTTTCGAGCTGCTGCAGACGCGCCTTGAAGAATGCCAGTTGTGCCGGATTCATGTAGTCATCTTCGCTCATGGCGCGAATTTGATCTTCGCTGATGAGAGGGATGTCTTGGTTGGCGGCCGGGGTCGATTTATTAGTTTTGGTCATAACTTCGCTTACCTTCGATACGACAGAGTTTTCAAATTGATCAGTTGATGCGGCGATACCGAGCAACTGTACAGGTTCCGCTTGGCATTGCTGTCCCGCTGTACTGCGTGCGACCTTGGCTTGCCGGCGTAAGCCAGGATTACCGGCCGGCTAAGGTGCCATGTTGATAACTTTTTACCGCTCTATGCCAGTCGCGCTATGCGCGCGTCAACAGGCGTGTTGGGTGGATCGGTTGCATGCCTGGCATGCGGCCAGCGGCAGTTTGCCAGCATTTCATGACAGGCTAACGACATGGGCCGTTTTCGTCGCTGATTTTGGCACGCTTTGCTTTATATTGCCATCCCGATTTGTTGACTAGCCGATCAGAGACGGCTACTTGTTGGTTTATTCCAGCAAGATGGGTGTCGGACAGCGGGAAAGCGTGCTTAACTTTCCCTTTTGTTTCTGCTTTGCAACGGGTACTTTGCAAAACCCGGCTAGTTTATACCAAACATTGTTCGAGTCCGCGAATAAAAATGTCTTTTGGTAGATTTTTGCCAATAAACACCATTTTGCTGCCACGCACTTCGTTTTCGCCCCATTTGGCGCCCAGGTCGCTGCCCATCAGCTGGTGCACGCCCTGGAAGACCACCTTGCGCTCGGCGCCCTGCATCAGCAGCACACCCTTGTAGCGCAGCATGCGCGGGCCATACACTTGTACCAGACCGCCGAGGAACTCGTCGAGCTTGGCGCTGTCGAACGGTTGCGTGCTCTTGAAAACAAAGGCGGCGATATCGTCGCTGTGCTGCGCATGGTGGTGGTCGGCATGGCCGCAATCGGTGGCGCAGGCTTCGGTATGTTCATGTTTGTGCTCATGGCCGTGATCGTGGTCGTGCGCATGGTCATGATCGTGCACGTGCGCCGTTTCCGTGGCGAGGAAATCCGGGTCCAGTTCCAGCTTTTCATTCAGGTTGAAACCGCGGATGTCGAGCACTTCGGCCAGCGGCGCACGGCCGAAATCGACCTTGGCGATCGGTGCGCGGGGATTGATGCGCTTCAGGCGGCGCGTCAGGGCGGCCACGTCGTCTTCACTGACGAGGTCGGTTTTCGACAGCAGCAGCTTGTCGGCAAAGCCTACTTGCCGCTGGGCTTCCTCGTATTCATCGAGTTGCTTCATCGCATGGCGGGCATCGACCACCGTGATGATGGCATCGAGCATGTAGTGGCTGCCCACTTCCTCATCGACAAAGAAGGTTTGCGCCACGGGGCCGGG
Source organism: Janthinobacterium sp. EB271-G4-3-2 (assembly GCF_020858035.1). Taxonomy (NCBI): domain Bacteria; kingdom Pseudomonadati; phylum Pseudomonadota; class Betaproteobacteria; order Burkholderiales; family Oxalobacteraceae; genus Janthinobacterium; species Janthinobacterium sp. EB271-G4-3-2. The sequence continues at coordinate 386,064 of NZ_JACYMG010000004.1, forward strand.
ATTGGCCAGGCCCGTCGTTTCGATGACGACGCGGTCGAATGCCAGCAGGCCGGCGTCGCGCTTGCGCGCCAGTTCCGTGAGGCCAACGATCAGGTCGCCGCGCACGGTGCAGCAGATGCAGCCGTTGTTCATCTCGATGATGTGTTCGTTGCTATCCTGCACCAGGATTTCATTGTCGATGTTTTCCTGGCCAAACTCGTTTTCGATCACGGCGATGCGCATGCCATGGTCTTCCTGCAGTATGCGGTTGAGCAAGGTGGTTTTGCCTGCGCCCAGGAAGCCGGTGAGGATGGTGGTTGGAATCAGTGCCATGAAGATGCCTATGCTGTAATCGGTGGTGCCGCCGCGCAAGCGGAAGAATGCGGACGATTATGCCGGAATTTTGCAAAAGCTTGCAAATGCGCGCCGATCCGCTTGATATGGATCAGGCTGGCCAACGGGCGCGGTTGCCTACTTGACCTTGGCGCGCGGGTGCGCCTGGTCGTACACGTGCGCCAGGTGCTGGAAATCGAGGGCCGTGTAGACCTGGGTCGAGGTGATGCTGGAATGGCCCAGCATCTCCTGCACGGCGCGCAAGTCGCCCGACGATTGCAGCACGTGCGAAGCAAACGAGTGGCGCAGCACGTGCGGGTGCACGTTCGCGGGAATTTCCGTGGCCAGCGCGTGCGCCTTCAGGCGCAGCTGCAGCACGCGCGGCGAGATGCGCGTGCCGCGCGTGCTTAAAAACAGGGCAGCGCTGCCATCGGCCGCCGGCGGACGCACGGCCAGCCAGGCAGTCAGGGCCACGAGCGCTGCCTTGCCGACGGGCACCTTGCGCATCTTGTTGCCCTTGCCCGTGACGATGACTTCGAAGCTGGCCATGTCGAGCCAGCCCAGCGAGGTGGGTTGGCCGTTCTCGGCCTTGCAGTAATGGGTGTCCAGGCTGGTCAATTCGGACACGCGCAAGCCGCTCGAATACAGCAGTTCGAACATGGCACGGTTGCACAGCTGCTCCGGCTCGGCCCCGCCTTGCTGATGTTGCGCGGGCGCCACGAGGCGCACGGCGTCGTCCACCGACAGGGCTTTCGGTAAGGTTTTGGCCCGCTTGGGGGCGCGGATGCCGTCGACGGGATTGGCGTCGAGGGTGGTCTCGCCGCTGAGCCAGTTGAAAAAGCCCCGCCACGATGACAGCTTGCGGGCGATCGAGCGCGGGTCGAGGCCGCCGGCGTGCAGCCTGGCCGTGTAGCGGCGCACTTCGTTGTGCGCCAGCGCCGTCCACGGCGTATCGCCGCTCAGTTCCAGCAAGGCGCGCAAGTCGCGCCCGTAGGCGTCCAGGGTATGCGGCGACAGCTTGCGCTGCGTGGCCAGCTGCGCCAGGTAGGCGTCGAGCCACTCGGCCTTGCCGCGCGCCGCATTCATGGCGTGCTCAGGCAGGCGAGCCGGCGCGCAGCGCGGCCAGGGCGGCGCTGGCCGTGGCGCCGATATGCACGAGGAAATCCGTGCCCATGCTCGACGTAAAGCGTTCGCTGTCGGGCGAACCGAGCACGAGCAAGCCGAAGGTGCCCGTGGTGTTCGGGGCGCGCAGGGCGATCATGACGGTCGATTCGATTTTATCTGCCTGTAACCAGTGCACGGCTTCGAAATCGCGGTTGCTGCCGCAGTACGGTGTTTGCAGGCTGTTGGCGAACATGCGCACGTCGGCCGTCACGTCTTCCGTGAACCAGGCGTCGGCGTGTTCCGGCAGCACTTGCCACAGGCGCAGGCTGACGCAAGGCACGTCGAAATTGCTTTGCAGGGCATCGACCAGCACGCGCGGCATGTCGGCATCGTTGCGAACTTGCAGCATGGCCTGGTTCCAGCCGTGGAACTTGCTGGCGATGTCGCCATTTTCCTCGGCTATACGGCTCAGCTTGGACATGCGCAGCTCGAGCGCCTTGTACTTGTCGCGCATCACTTCCATCTGCCGCTCCTGCAGCGAGATGGTGCGTCCCGTCAGCGGGCTGCTCAGCTTGACCTCACCGAGCAGCGCGGTATGCTCTTCGAAGAAATTCGGGTGCTCGCTCAGGTACTGGGCGACGGTGCTGGAATCGAGTGTGGCGGTCATTGAGAATATCTGTCAGTGAAAGTTGAACGCTTCATTCTAACCGAGAGTGCGGCGGCATAGGCGCAAAGGGCGTGGCGCCGATGCATTTTCCGCACGCCCATGAAAAAAGCGGCATGGTTGCCCATGCCGCTTTGTCTTCCTGGTCAGCTGTCACCCGCGGAGGGTGACAGGCGGGCCATTAGAAGTTGTGGTGTACGCCCAGACCGATGTAGGTGACCGACGTTGCTGCCTTGCGGTTCGAGATGTCCGCGTACAGGTAGGTGCGCTTCGACAGGTTGTAGTCGTAGCCCAGCGATGCCTGCTTGGTTTTGGTCACGCCGTCTGGTGTTTTTTGACCGTAGCCAGCGCGAACCTTGCCTGGGCCGACGTCGTAGTTGGCGCCGAGCAGCCATGCTTTGGTGTCCGTGTTGACGAGCTTGAAGTTGCTGTCATCCTGATGCTGGTACGACGCCATCAGTTTCAATTCCGTGATCGGATTGAACGATGCGGCAACCGACCACAGCTTCGCTTCCAGCGCATTGCGCTCGTAAGCGGCCATGGCGGCGAATTGCGCGTTCGTGTACGTGGCCGAGACCGAATATGGATTCGAATCGGGCGTGGCATTGGCCGGCACGGCGCGGTTGGCAGCCGTGGCAGCGACGGCAGCGTTGCCATTGGCTTCCTTGGCGGCGACGGTGGCGTTGATCTGGAAGCCGCTGAACACTGGCGAGTTGTAGAACACGGCGTTCGAGAAGCGGTTACGCGAGTTGCCGGCCGGGCTCAGCGGATCGCTGGTGTAGGCGGCTACGGTGAGGTCGGTCTGGAAACCGGCTGGCGTAGGCATGCCCGACCATGGTTCGAACGCGGTGCTCGATTCCTGGAAGGCGGTCAGGCCACGGCCCAGGCGCACGGTACCGAAGTTGCCTTGCAGGCCGACGCGGCTTTGACCCTGGAACAGCGGACGGGCGTTGCTTTCCAGCGTACCTGTGTCGGATTCATAGCGAATTTCCAGTTGGAAAATAGCTTTCAAGCCATTGCCCAGATCTTCCGTGCCCTTGAAGCCCAGCTTGTTGTTGTCGCGCTTGGTGACCTTGGTGGTATCACCGGTCGACTTGCCCAGGCCAGCATCGATCGTGCCGTAGATTTGGACGGACGACTGCGCTTGTGCGGTTGCGGCAAAGGCGCCGAAGAGTGCGAGGGCAACGAGTGATTTTTTCATGTCTTATTCCCTATTAAAAGTGAGTTCCGTCCGAGATCCGAGCAGATTGAAACACGCCAACTGCCGCGTTTCGATGAATGAACCTTAATTCGTCGGCGCGCTAGACGTGCGGGATTGGTCAAATATGCGTGAAAAGATTGGTGAAAAGCGGCATAACTGCATGCCCCTGTTGTATTTTTGTAACGCGCGGTTTCTGCCGATCCTGCACCGATGGCACGCGTTCTCCCATCGCCACGGTATCGGCGCCTTGTGATATTGGCATGTCCTGGCCGCGAGATTGTTGCGTTGAATCAAGTTCTTGCGGCCGCTTTGGCGGATTTATGACACAAGGACGTTACACTAAGGGACGGCCTGCACTGATGGGCCTGGAGACGACTCACTATTATTAGAATCATTGACTCAATATCGAGAATCGATGGCAAATCGCGAAACATTAGGATTGATCAAGGGGGCGCGTGCGGGCGATGTGGCTTGCCAGCTGGCGTTGGGGCGCTTGTATCTGTTTGGACAAGGTGTGCCGCAAAGCCTGCCGACGGCCTTGCACTGGCTGGCGCGGGCGGCCCAGGAGGATAGCCAGGAGGCGTGCTTGCTGATTGGCACGCACGTGCCGTTCGAAGTGGCGCAACCGGCAGCCAAGGCGCTGATCCCGTATTACGCGCATGCGTTCGATGCGGGTCTGGTGCAGGCGGGCCTGGTGCTGGCGCAACTGGTGCTGGGCAATGCCGCCAGCAGTAGTGAAGCCTTGCGCGCCAAGGCGCGCGTGGCGCTGGACGCCGCCGTTCGCGCCGGCTTGCCCGATGCGCAATGGTTGCTATCCCTGCAAGAAAGGTCATCGGCAACACCCGGGCAGGACAGCAGCGTGGCTGGCGAACAAGCGTTCGATGGCGACGCGCCGCTGTACGTCTGGCTGGAGCAGGCGTGGAGCCAGGGCAACCATGCGGGTTTCCTGTCGCAAGGCTTGCCGCTGGCGCGCGAGTTGCTGCAGCGCCAGGCGGCGGCCGGTACGCGCACGATCGCCCTCGATGCGCAACAGGTGCTGTTGCTGTCGCGCTGCGCCCAGGCATTGGCGCCCGGCGGCGATGCCGAAGGGTGGCAGTGCTGCGAGCTGGCCGCGCATGGCGGCGACCGCACGGCGCAGCTGGAGCTGGGGCTCGGCTATGCGCGCATGGATGCGCATGGCCAGCGCCTGGCCACGCGCAATGGCGCGGCCAATTTCAAGCGTGCCGTGCGCTGGCTGACGCAGGCGGGCGAGCAGGGACTGGCCGAAGCCTGGTTCGTGCTGTCGCGTATCTACACGAAACCGGAATTTTCCCAGCGCAATGTGGTCGAAGCCCATTTCTGCCTGGAGCGGGCCGCCGACCTGGGGCATGGCCCGGCCCAGCTCGAGTGCGGCATGCATGCGTGGCGCAATCGCCGCGACGGCGTCAACAACGATGTGCGTGCCGCGTACTGGCTGCTGCAGGCGCAGGCGCAAGGCAGCAGTGAAGCGGAAGCGGCGCTGGCGAAAATCGCGCCGCAAGGCGAACCCGGCGACTGGGGCCAGTGCACCGCCATGCATGCGCATGGACAACTGCGCCAGTTGGGCCAGAGCCACCCCTTGCTGGCGGCGCGCCTGGAACTGGCGCGCTGCTTTCATCTGTCGCGTGCCGAGGCGCTGCTGCTCGATATCCATGCGGCCGACCAGGGGCATTGTCTGTTGATCGATATCAGCGCCGCGCATGGGCGCGGCAAGCGGCGCCTCGTGCTGATCCGCACGGCGCAGGAGCGCCAGTTGCTCGATCAGGTGGTGCGCCTGTTTGAGCGCGTCGATTGCGGCGTGGCGGGACCGGAAGGCAATTACCGGCAGCGCCTGTACCGCCTGAAATGTTACCTGGCCGAATTTGATGTCGCGCAGGAACAGCAGTTCCTGGCGGCCTGACTTTTAGGCGCTTACAGCTCGATCGTGCCTTCGAACACGGTCACGGCCGGGCCCGTCATCAGGACGGGATGGCCGGGGCCTTGCCAGGCGATCGACAGTTCGCCGCCGCGCGCACTGATGCGCACGGGGGAATCGAGCAAGCCGCGACGGATGCCGGCCACGGCGGCGGCGCAGGCGCCCGTGCCGCACGCCAGTGTTTCACCGGCGCCCCGCTCAAACACGCGCAATTTCACGTGCTGGCGGTCGACGATCTGCATGTAGCCGGCGTTGACTCTGCGGGGAAAGCGCGGATGGTGCTCGATCAGCGGGCCCGATTGTTCCAGGTCTTGTGCGTCGACATCGCCGACCACTTGCACGGCATGCGGGTTGCCCATCGAGACGACGGATACCAGCACGGGCGCCGTTTGGCCCGGCAGCGCCAGGTCCAGCGGCCACAAGGTGTCGCTGCCTTGCGCCACACCATCGAGGCCGGCTGCATCGAACGGCACCAGCGCGGGTTCAAGCACGGGCGCGCCCATGTCGACCGTGATGCTGCCGTCGAGTTCCAGGCGCGGCGCGATGACGCCGGCCATGGTTTCCACGCGGATGCTGGCCTTGTTGGATAACCCTTTTTCGCTGACGAACTTGACGAAGGCGCGCGCGCCATTGCCGCATTGCTCGACTTCGCCGCCATCGTTGTTGTAGATGCGGTAGCGGAAGTCGCAGCCGGGCAGGCGCGGCTTTTCCACCACGAGGATCTGGTCGGCGCCGATGCCGAAACGGCGGTCGGCCAGGCGTTGCCACTGGGCCGGCGTGAAGTTGATATCCTGGTTGATGGCGTCGACGACGATGAAGTCATTGCCGGCGCCATGCATTTTCGTAAAGTGGAGTTTCATGGTCTGCCGTATCACTTGTGCTGGTTATAGAACGACGCTTCGCCTTCCGGACGTGTCTTGAAGCGTTTATGGGTCCAGAAATACTCGGCCGGCGCTTCGCGCACGCGCTCCTCGATGAACTCGTTCATGCGGCGCGTGGCGGCCGTGATATCGTCGCCCGGATAATCGTCCCACGCCGGATAGTAGGTCACTTGCCAGCCCTGGTAGTTGGGCAGGAAGGTGGCGATGACGGGAATCACCTGTGCCTTGGCGGCCAGCGCCAGGCGCGCCGTGGCCGTCAGGGTGGCGGCGGGGACGCCGAAGAAGGGTACGAATTCCGCATCCTTTTCGCCAAAATCCATATCCGGCAGCATGAAATACGGCAAGCCGTCGCGCAGCGCGCGCAAAATCGTCTTGATGCCGTCCTGGCGCGTAAACAGCTTGGGCGGCTTGAAGCGCGAACGGCCGTTGCGCAAAGCCTGGTCGAAGGCGGCGTTCTTTTGCTGCACGTACATCGATGAAGCGGAAATTTCCATGGCTGTGGCGGCGCCGGCCACGTCGAGGCAGACGAAATGCGGACACAGCAGGATGGTGGGCTTGGCCGCGATCTGCTGGCCCGGGAAGGCGGGCACCTTTTTGATCAGGCGGTTCAGGCGCGCTTCCGACGACCACCACAGGATGCTGCGTTCCCACACGCTGCGTGAATAGGCCTGGAAATGCTGGCGCGCCAGCGCCACGCGCTGTTGTTCCGTCAATTCCGGCATGCACAGGCGCAGATTCGTCAGGGCGATCTTGCGCCGCGTGGGCATGGCGATGAACAGCACGCTGCCGACGGCCACGCCGAAGCGGCCGAGGATAGGCAAGGGCAGCCAGTGCAGCAGCCACATGAAGGCGATCAGCAGTCTCATGCCTGCTCCCCGGCGGCATCGGACGTGGCGGGCGTGGGCGGCGGTGCGCCGCGCGGCACTTTATAGCGGTTGTAGCTCCACAGGTATTGTGCCGGGCTGCGCGCGATCAATTGTTCCATGGCCGCATTGATGGTGCGTGCCTGTTCGGCCGAGGTGCTGTCGAGCGATTCGGTGAACGGCACGAAATGCACGACATAGCCGCGCCCGCCCGGCAGGCGTTCCGCGTAGGTAATGATGACTTCGGCGCCGCCCATCTGCGCCAGCTTGGCAGGCAGGGTCATGGTGTAGGCGGGACGGCCGAAGAAGTCGGCCCACACGCCTTCGCCTTCCTGCGGCACCTGGTCGGGCAGCAGGCCGATCGGTTGGCCTTTTTTCAGGCATTTGGCAAAGATGCGCACGCCCGACATATTGGCTGGCGCCAGCATGAGGTTTTCGCGCGCGCGGGCTCCTTCGATCAGCGGTTTCAAGGCGGCGCGCTTGGGCGGGCGGTACATCACGGTGAGCGGCGTGCGCAGCGCGATTTGCTGGGCGACGATTTCAAAGCAGCCCAAATGCGGCGTCAGGAAGACGATGCCGCGGCCATGCTGCAACGCTTTTTCCACCAGTTCCCAGTTTTCCACCGTGGCATGGCGCGCGACGCGCTCGGCCGGCGCGCACCAGATGAACGGTAATTCCAGCACGCTCTTGCCCGCTTCGGCCACGGCCGTGTGCAAGTGTTGCGAAAACCCCGCACCTTGCATGTTCTCGCGCATGCGGCGGCGGTAGGATGGGGAAATGGCGTAAATCACCCAGCCGAGCGCAGCGCCCAGGCCATGCAGGACGGGCAGGGGAAAGACGGACAAGAAGCGAAAAATTGGGACTAACATGTATAAGCGGTTTCCAGGAATGGCGTGTTGCTGTGCCAAAATTTTTTAAGAAGCGTAAAATACCACGTATGCAGTAACCGCTGAGTTAATAGACAACTTGCGAAGCGGAATATAAATATCGCTAAAGCGTCGCAGGCAAAATCCTCTTTACTGCGACAGAACATTCACATAGTAAACAGGAGCTTGCAATGTCAAACGACTATCTCTTCACTTCCGAATCCGTCTCGGAAGGCCATCCCGACAAGGTTGCCGATCAAATTTCCGACGCCATCCTTGACGCCATCCTGGCCCAGGATCCGACCGCCCGCGTGGCTGCCGAAACCCTGTGCAACACGGGCCTGGTGGTGCTGGCTGGCGAGATTACCACTCACGCCAATGTGGATTATATTCAAGTTGCGCGCGAAACCATCAAACGCATCGGCTACGACAATACGGAATACGGCATCGACTACAAGGGTTGCGCCGTGCTGGTGGCTTACGACAAGCAGTCGCCCGATATCGCGCAAGGCGTCGATGAAGGTGCGGGTATTGACTTGGATCAAGGCGCCGGCGATCAGGGCCTGATGTTCGGCTACGCCTGTGATGAAACGGCCGAGCTGATGCCTGCCGCCATTCACTACGCACACCGCCTGGTCGAGCGCCAGTCGCAGCTGCGCAAGGATGGCCGCTTGCCATGGTTGCGTCCGGATGCAAAATCGCAAGTGACCCTGCGCTACGTCGATGGCCGCCCCGTCGGCGTGCACACGGTCGTGCTGTCGACCCAGCATGCGCCGGAAATCTCGCACAAGCAGATCGAAGAAGCCGTCATCGAAGAGATCATCAAGCCGATCCTGCCGCGCGAATGGCTGACGGACACGAAATTCCTCGTCAACCCGACGGGCCGTTTCGTCATCGGCGGTCCGCAAGGCGATTGCGGCTTGACCGGCCGCAAGATCATCGTCGACACCTACGGCGGCGCAGCCCCGCACGGCGGCGGCGCGTTCTCGGGCAAGGACCCATCGAAAGTCGACCGTTCGGCAGCCTACGCGGCCCGTTACGTGGCGAAAAACATCGTCGCGGCCGGCCTGGCGCGCCAATGCCAGGTGCAGGTCAGCTACGCCATCGGCGTGGCCAAGCCGATCAACATCACCGTCTACACGGAAGGCACGGGCGTGATTCCCGACGCGGAAATCGCCAAGCTGGTGCTGGCGCACTTCGATTTGCGTCCAAAAGGCATCGTGCAAATGCTCGACCTGCTGCGCCCGATCTATCAGAAGAGCGCCGCCTACGGCCATTTCGGCCGCGAAGAGCCGGAATTCACGTGGGAACGCACGGACAAGGTCGCCCTGCTGCGCGACGCCGCCGGCCTGAAGTAATCTAGTTGGATTTGCAAGAAAAGCGCCCCGGCCTTCTGGCCGCGGGCGCTTTTTTATGTGTTGTTACATGGCAATGTATGGCGAACAAGCTGGCGCACCAGCCTTGACAATGTTAAAATTCCCCGTCCGAGGAGCGTTGCGACGAAGAAATTCGCCAGGCTCGGAATATCCTGCAACTGCGCTCACGTACCTTTTTCAACTGAAAGGAGGGCGTGATGAACGCCGTACTCAAATCGCAACACGACTACACCATCGCCGATATCACCTTGGCCGCATGGGGCGACAAAGAAATCAAGATTGCTGAAACGGAAATGCCTGGCCTGATGGCCATCCGCGAAGAATTCGCGGCAGCGCAGCCTCTGAAAGGCGCGCGCATCACCGGTTCCATCCACATGACCATCCAGACCGCCGTGCTGATCCAGACCCTGGAAGCACTGGGCGCGCAAGTGCGTTGGGCATCGTGCAACATTTACTCGACACAAGACCACGCCGCCGCCGCCATCGCCGCCGCCGGCACGCCTGTGTTCGCCGTCAAGGGCGAGTCGCTGGACGACTACTGGGAATACACGCACCGCATCTTCGAATGGCCGAACGTGGACGGCAAGGCTGTCTACTCGAACATGATCCTCGACGATGGCGGCGATGCCACCCTGCTGCTGCACCTGGGCGTGCGCGCGGAAACCGACCTGTCGGTACTGGCGAATCCCGGTTCGGACGAAGAAATCTGCCTGTTCAACTCGATCAAGAAGCACTTGCTGGCCGACCCGACCTGGTACTCGAAGCGTCTGCCTGAAATCCTCGGCGTGACGGAAGAAACGACGACCGGCGTGCACCGTCTGTATCAGATGCACAAGGAAGGCAAGCTGGCTTTCCCTGCGATCAACGTGAACGATTCCGTCACGAAATCGAAATTCGACAACCTGTATGGCTGCCGCGAGTCCCTGGTCGACGGCATCAAGCGCGCCACCGACGTGATGATCGCCGGTAAAGTGGCCGTCATCGCCGGTTACGGTGATGTCGGCAAGGGTTCGGCCCAAGCCATGCGCGCCCTGTCGGCGCAAGTATGGGTGACGGAAGTCGATCCGATCTGCGCACTGCAGGCGGCGATGGAAGGCTACCGCGTGGTAACGATGGATTACGCGTGCGAACACGGCGACATCTTTGTCACCTGCACGGGCAACTATCACATCCTCACGCACGATCACCTGACGCGCATGAAAGACCAGGCCATCGTCTGCAACATTGGTCACTTCGACAATGAAATCGACGTCGCTTCGTTGAAACAATACGAGTGGGAAAACATCAAGCCGCAAGTCGACCACATCATCTTCCCGTCGGGCCGCCGCATCATCCTGCTGGCCGAAGGCCGCCTGGTCAACCTCGGTTGCGGCACGGGCCACCCGTCGTACGTGATGAGCTCGTCGTTCGCCAACCAGACGATCGCCCAGATCGAACTGTACGCAAACACGGCCAACTACCCGGTCGGCGTGTACACCCTGCCGAAACACCTGGACGAAAAAGTCGCCCGTTTGCAACTCAAAAAGTTGAATGCGCAGCTGACGGAACTGACGCAAGAGCAAGCCGACTACATTGGCGTGCGCACGGAAGGTCCATACAAGCCCGAGCACTACCGCTATTAATCGGTTGCTTGCCTCGGGAACCTACTGCGCGGCGCGGGGCGCGGCCGGCGATGCTCGCTGTACCTTGGTACAGCTGCGCTTCTCGGCCACGCCGCGCATCCGCTCGCTACGGTTCGCGAGGCAAGGAGGCACACTTGTGTAATCTGAAAAGTCCGGCCGTCGCCGGTCTATTATCATTTTTGACAGGCTAGAGAAATGCGCTTGCTACTGATTTGGTTTATCAATGCGGCAGCCCTGTTTGCCGTCCCGTATTTGATGCACTCGGTGACGATGAGCAGCGGCTGGACCGCGCTGCTGGCCGCTGCCGTGCTGGGGCTGGTCAATGCGCTGATCCGCCCTTTGCTGATCCTGCTGACCCTGCCCGTGACGTTCTTGTCGCTGGGCCTGTTCATTTTCATCATCAACGGCTTCATGTTCTGGCTGGTGGCGCAGGTGATCGATGGTTTCCATGTCGCCAGTTTCTGGTCGGCCGTGGGTGGTGCATTGCTGTACAGCGTCATTTCCTGGGCCCTGTCGACCTTACTTTTGAGTAATGACGATGGAAAAGCATAATTTCAGTATTGAGTTTTTCCCGCCGAAAACCCCGGAAGGGGCGGAAAAGCTGCGCGCCACGCGTGTCAAGTTGTCTGAATTGCACCCGAAGTATTTCTCGGTGACGTTTGGCGCCGGCGGTACGACGCAGCAAGGTACCCTGGACACCGTGCGCGAGATCCTGGCGGCCGGCGAACAGGCCGCACCGCATCTGTCGTGCGTCGGTGGCTCGCGCGAATCGATCCGCGCCGTGCTGGCCGACTTCAAGGCGGCCGGCGTGAGGCGTATCGTCGCCTTGCGCGGCGACTTGCCCAGCGGCTACGGCGCTTCGGGCGAGTTCCGCTACGCCAACGAGCTGGTGGAATTCATCCGCGCCGAGACGGGCGACCATTTCCATATCGAAGTGGCCGCCTATCCGGAAATGCACCCGCAAGCCCGTTCGCCGCAGGACGACCTGAACGCATTCGCGCGCAAGGTACAGGCTGGCGCGAATGCGGCCATCACTCAGTACTTCTACAATGCCGACGCGTATTTCCAGTTTGTCGAGCAGACGCAGAAGATGGGCATCAACGTGCCCATCGTGGCCGGCATCATGCCGATCACGAACTACACGCAGCTGATGCGCTTTTCGGACATGTGCGGCGCGGAAATTCCACGCTGGGTGCGTCTGAAACTGGCCAGTTTCGGTGACGACAGCGCGTCCATCAAGGCGTTCGGCCTGGACGTGGTGACGGGCTTGTGCGAGCGTTTGCTGGAAGGCGGCGCGCCAGGCTTGCATTTCTATAGCATGAACCAGGCGGCGCCCACGACCGCACTGTGGCAGCGCCTGGTCAAGTAATCGCCGTCTGATTCGTCAGTACAGATCGCCCTCGGTCACGATGTGATCGAGGGCGATGTCGTATTCGCCGTTGGGAAAGCTGGCCGCCAGGCAGGCATAGGCGATACCGAGCGTGCGTGGACGCGGCGCGGCCGCCAGCGTGCGGTCGTAATAGCCGCCGCCATAGCCGAGCCGGAAACGTTGCTCATTGAATCCCAGGCAGGGCACGAGCAGGGTGGCGGGTGCCGGGCGCAGGCGCAGCCGGGCCGGCACGGCCACGCCCATGCCATCCTTGACCATGGGCTCGCCGGGCGTCCAGGCGGAAAAGGCCAGCGGCGCATGTTTTTCCAGCACCACGGGCAGACTGAGCGCCACGCCGCGCGCGGCCAGTTGCGCGTACGCGCCGTGCAAGTCCGGCTCGCCATGCAGGGGCCAGTACACGCCCAGTTCCTTGACGTTTTCCTGTGCGCACCAGTCCAGCAGGCGTTGCGCGATGGCCGCATCCCACCCCGCGCGCGTGGCGTCGGGCAGCGCGCGCCGGGCCGCCAGCAAGGCTTTGCGCAAGCCGGCTTTTTCCTGTGGCGCAATGGGTGGCCGTGTAGCCGGATCGCATGTTATTCTAGGGTCGCTATTCATATCACCATCAAGTTAAGATTGAGAGTCGTACATTGATTTCCCCACTGAAATGGATTGCCGGCACGATGCTGTGTGTTGCATCGGCCTTGTCTCCCCTGGCCGCCCTGGCCCAGGTTTCCACCACCGTATCCCCAGCCGCCCCCGACACGCGCAGCGAGGACGATGCCTTCCTGCTGCTGCGCGACGCCGCGCGCAAGGATGACGTCGAAAAAGCCGACTTCTATGCGGGGCGCCTGACGAATTACCAGATTCCATCGTATGTTGACTATTATCGGCTGAAACCGCGCATCAAACTGCTGAGCGAGGCGCAATTTCGCGATTACCTGAACCGCTACAAGGGCAGCGCCATCGCCGACCGTTTCCGCAACGACTGGCTGCTGGAACTGGGCCGCAAGCGTGACTGGGTCGTGTTCGATGAACAATACCCGCAATTCGCTCTCGATGACGACACCCAGCTCAAGTGCTACGCGCTGATGTCGCGCGCCGCCAAGGGACAGAACGTGGCGCCCGAGGCGCGCAACCTGCTCGTCTCGCCGCCCGGCTATGGCGAAGCGTGCGGCAGCCTGATCGCGGCATTGGCGCAAAATGGCCAGTTTGACACGAACGACCTGTGGGCGCAGATCCGCCTGGCGGGCCAAACCAACGCCACGGGCCCGGCGCGCCGCATCGCGCTGTTGCTGGGCGCGTCCGACGCGAAGATGGCGCAAGCGATCGACTTGCCGGCGCTGGTGCTGGCCAAGGGACCGGGTCTAAGTCGCGCCGACCACGAGATGTACCTGGTGGCCGTCGGCCGCATGGCGAAAAGCACCTTGAAGCTGGGCGTCGTGGCCTTGCAAAAAGCCAGTGCGCAGCTGACGCCACAGGAACAGGCCATCGGCTGGGCCAGTCTGGCCCTGCAAGCGTCGTATTCGCTGGCGCCGGAAGCGTTCGATTATTGGCAAAAAACCAATGGCGCGCCATTGACCCAGGAGCAGATGCAGTGGAAGGCGCGTATCGCCTTGCGTGAAGGCAATTGGCCCGTGGTGAAGTCGTCCATCCAGGCCATGCCGGCGTCCTTGCGCGCCGATCCGACCTGGGTCTACTGGCTGGCGCGCGCGCAGCAGGCGGAAACGCCGGGCCGCCCGAACGCGCAGGCGGACGCCCTGTACCGCACGATTGCCGAGCAATCGAATTTCTACGGCTTGCTGGCCAATGAAGAACTGGGTCAGCACCTGGTGCTGCCGCCGCCGGGCCAGCCCATCACGCCGGCGGAAATCGCCGCCATGGCCGCCAATCCAGGCTTGCAGCGCGCCTTGAAATTCTTCAACATGCGCTTGCGCTTCGAAGGCACGCGCGAGTGGAACTGGGAATTGCGTTCGATGACGGACCGCCAGCATCTGGCGGCTGCGGAATTTGCGCGCCAGAACAATGTGCTCGACCGCATGGTCAATACCTCGGACCGCACGCGCCTGGAAGTGGACTATACGCAGCGCTACCCGACGCCGCACGACGACGTCATGCACCCGGCCACGCAAACCCTGGGCCTCGACAAAGCCTGGGTGTACGGCCTGATCCGCCAGGAATCGCGCTTCATCATGGATGCGCAGTCGCACGTGGGCGCGTCCGGCCTGATGCAGGTGATGCCGTCGACGGCCCGTTATGTGGCCAAGAAGATCGGCCTCACCGATTTCGTCACGGAAACCTTGAGCGATGTGCGCACCAACGTCTTGCTGGGCACGAATTACCTGAACATGGTGCTTGGCGGCCTGGACGGTTCGCAAGTGCTGGCCAGCGCCGCCTACAATGCGGGACCGGGGCGCTTGCGCATCTGGCGCGCCACCATGACCCGTCCGCTGGAAGGCGCCGTCTTTGCCGAGATCATTCCGTACACGGAAACGCGCGGCTACGTGAAAAACGTGATGGCCAACGCCACGTATTACGCGGCCCTGTTCGAGAAGAGTCCGCAATCGCTGAAAGCGCGCCTGGGTACCGTCGGGCCGAAAAACAGCGCCATCGCGGCCGATTTGCCTTGACCCATACCTTTGATAGCCGACCATGCAAACGACCATCCTTGATCCCAGCCTGACGCAAACCCTGGCCGCCGCGCGCGAGCCGGGCCTGACCCTCATCATCGGCAACAAGAATTACTCATCGTGGTCGATGCGCCCGTGGGTGGCCATGACGGCGTTCGGCATCCCGTTCCAGGAAGTGCGCGTGCTGCTCGACCAGCAGGACACGGCGACCAAAATTGCCGAGTATTCGGCCTGCGGCCGGGTTCCCGTGCTGCTGGCGGGCGAGATCACGATCTGGGACAGCCTGGCCATCTGCGAATACCTGGCCGAGCAGTTCCCTGACAAACATATGTGGCCGCAAGACGTGGCCGCGCGCGCCATGGCGCGCTGTGTTTGCGCGGAAATGCATTCCGGTTTCACGGGCTTGCGCACGGACATGTCGATGAATATCAAGGCCAAGTTGCCGGGACGTGGCCGCACGGCCGCCGCGCAGGCGGACATCGGCCGCATCAGCGAAATATGGGAAGAGTGTTTATCGCGCTTTGGCCACCACCAGTTCCTGTTCGGCGACTTTTCCATCGCCGATGCGTACTTTGCTCCCGTCGTCATGCGTTTCCGCACGTATGGCGTGAGCCTGGCGCCGGCGCTGAACGCGTATTGCGAGCGCGTGCAGGCGCACCCGGCCGTGGCCCGCTGGATCGCGGAAGCGCTGGCGGAGACGGAAACGGCGCCCAAGCACGACGCGGAACTGCCTGATTAAGAAAAGAGTGTTATGAAGATATACACGGTCGGTGGCGCGGTGCGCGACCAACTGCTGGGCTTGCCCGTGAAAGACCACGACCACGTCGTCGTCGGCGCCACGCCGGACGATATGCTGCGCCGGGGTTTCCGGCCCGTGGGCAAGGATTTCCCCGTCTTCCTGCACCCGAAGACGCAGGAAGAGTACGCGCTGGCCCGCACGGAGCGCAAGACTGCCCCCGGCTACCGGGGCTTTGTCTTCCACACGGCGCCCGACGTCACCCTCGAAGACGACCTGGTGCGCCGTGATCTGACCATCAACGCCATCGCGCAGGCCGAGGACGGTAGCCTGACCGACCCGTTCGGCGGCATTGACGATATTCAAAACAAAGTGTTCCGCCACGTCTCCGACGCGTTTGGCGAAGACCCCGTGCGCATTTTGCGCCTGGCCCGCTTTGCCGCCCGTTTCGATACTTTTACGGTGGCGCCGGCCACCATGGCCCTCATGCGCCAAATGGTGCTGGACGGCGAAGTGGACGCCCTGGTGGCCGAGCGCGTGTGGCAGGAAGTGGCGAAAGGATTGATGGAAGCGCGGCCGTCGCGCATGCTGACGGTGCTGCACGAGTGCGGCGCCCTGGCGCGCATCCTGCCGGAATTGGCAATCAACGACCATTTGCTGCGCGTGATCGACAGGGCGGCGGGCGCGGACCACGCACTGTGCGTGCGCTTTGCCGTGCTGATGCTGGCCGTGCCGCTTGAGCAGATCAATGCGCTCAGCGAGCGCCTGCGCGTGCCCAACGATTGCCGCGAGCTGGCCGTGATGGCGGCGCGCGAGCAGGCTGCCGTCGCCGGTGCGCTGGCCTTGAGCGCCGAGGAACTGGTGCGCTTGTGCGAACGCTGCGACGGACTGCGCAAGCCGCAGCGCTTCGTGCAGATGCTGGACGCCATCGCCTGCGACGTGCAGGCCCAGAATCCGGTGTTCCCGCAGTCCGCCTGGCTGCAAGCCATGCTGGCGGCCGTGCGCGGCGTCGATGCGGGCGCGCTGGCACAAGCTTGCGCACACGAACCGAAGCGCATTCCCGAGCTCATCCATGCGGCGCGGGTCGAAGCCGTCACGAACGCGATCAGCGGCACGGAGCTGCCATGACCCTGCCCAAATTGTTCCAGAACCCGTTTCGCCGCTGGCTCAGCCGCAGCGGCGGCGGGCGTCCGAGCGTGCTCGTCAAGCAATTGCATGAGCGCGACCGTCGCCGCATGATGAAGCATTTCCTGAATCTGGAGAAAAGCGACCGCTTGCTGCGCTTCGGCAGCGCCTTGCCCGATGAGCTCGTCGCCCAGTACGTGCAAAAGATGGATTTCTCGCGCGACATGGTCTACGGCGTCTACAACAGCCTGTTCAAGCTGGTGGGCGTGGGGCATCTGGCGTTCGCGCCGAAAGACACGTCGCCGGCGAAAAGCGTGGTGACGGACAAGGAGCAGGTGGCCGAGTTTGGCGTGTCCGTATCGAAATCCATGCGCGGCATGGGCGTGGGATCGAAACTGTTCGAGCGGGCGGCGATCCACTGCCGCAACAACGATGTCGATACCCTGTACATGCATTGTTTGTCGTCAAACAAGACGATGATGCATATCGCCAAGAAGGCGGGCATGGAAATCCAGCGCGACTATGGCGAAGCCGATGCATATCTGAAACTATTGCCGCCGAATCCGAGCAGCATGCTGCAGGAAGCCGTGCAGGAGCAGTTCGCCATGTTCGACTACACGTTCAAGGCCAATGCGCGCGCCGCGTTCAAACTGTGGGACCGCTTGCCAGGGCGCAAGAAGAAGCCCGGGCCGCCGTCACCGCCGTCACAATAAGGGCAGGGCCGTCGTATCCTTGATGCGCTGCAAGGCAAAGCTCGACTTCACGTCCAGCACGGCCGGGTGGCGCAGCAGGGTCGCCATCATGAAGCGCGAAAAGTGCTCCATGTCTTCCACGTGCACGCGCAGCAGGTAATCCATTTCGCCCGTCATCGCATAGCAGGCCACCACTTCCGGCCATTGCGCGACGGCCACGGCGAAGTCGGCGCGCGGCGACGTGTTCGTCACCAGATTCGGCGCCAGCACTCTTGCCGTGCTGTGCGCGGTGGCGTCGCTGTGCTTTTCCAGCCGCACGTTGACATAAGCCAATAGCCCCAGGCCGATCTTTTCCGGGTCCAGCAGGGCCACGTACTGGCGGATCACGCCTGCTTCTTCCAGCCGTTTGACGCGGCGCAAGCATGGCGACGGCGACAGGCTGACCTGCTCGGCCACGTCCTGATTCGACAGGCGGCCATCGGCCTGCAGGACGGCGAGGATCTTGCGGTCCGTTTTATCCAGCGTAATTTTGCTCATGCTTCCTCCGGTGGTTCTTGTTTCACGCAATATTATTGCGCAAATCATGGATGTTCGGGAGATCTTTGGCATTTAATGCCCACAGACCGCGCCTATACTGTGCGCTACTTCTTGGAGGAGACATCATGCAATTTCAGCCTTGGGATAACCCGATGGGTACCGATGGTTTCGAGTTCGTCGAGTATGCAGCACCAGACCCAAAAGCATTGGGCAAGCTGTTCGAGAACATGGGCTTCACGGCCATCGCGCGCCACCGCCACAAGGATGTGACCCTGTACCGTCAGGGCGACATCAATTTCATCATCAATGCCGAACAAGATTCGTTCGCGCAGCGTTTTGCCCGCCATCACGGCCCGTCCGTGTGCGCCATCGCCATCCGCGTCGACGACGCGGCCTTCGTGTACCGCCGCGCGCTGGAACTGGGCGCCTGGGGTTTCGACAATAAAACAGGTCCGATGGAACTGAATATCCCCGCCATCAAGGGTGTGGGCGATTCCCTGCTGTACTTCGTCGACCGCTGGCGCGGCAAGGGCGCCGACAAGCCGGACGCGGCCGCTCCGGGCGGCATCGGCGACATCAGCATCTATGACGTCGACTTCGTCGCCATTCCCGGCGCCGTCGCCAACCCGGTCGGCCATGGCCTGACCTATATCGACCACCTGACGCACAATGTGCACCGTGGCCGCATGAAGGAATGGGCGAATTTCTATGAAAGCCTGTTCAACTTCCGCGAAGTGCGCTACTTCGATATCGAAGGCAAGCATACTGGTCTGAAGTCGAAAGCCATGACTTCGCCGTGCGGCAAGATCCGCATCCCGATCAATGAATCGTCGGACGACAAGTCGCAGATCGCCGAATACCTGGACCAGTACCACGGCGAAGGCATCCAGCACATCGCGCTGGGGACGGACAATATCTACGCTTCCGTGCAAGGCATGCGCGATACGGGTATCGATTTCCAGGACACGATTGAAACTTACTATGAGCTGGTCAACCGCCGCCTGCCGAACCATGGCGAGCAGCTGGAAGAACTGCGCCGTCTGCGCATCCTGATCGATGGCCACAGCACGGAAAACGAACGCGAACTGCTGCTGCAAATCTTCACGCAGACGGTGATCGGCCCGATCTTCTTCGAGATCATCCAGCGCAAG
The DNA here is from genome assembly GCF_020858035.1 of Janthinobacterium sp. EB271-G4-3-2. Taxonomy (NCBI): domain Bacteria; kingdom Pseudomonadati; phylum Pseudomonadota; class Betaproteobacteria; order Burkholderiales; family Oxalobacteraceae; genus Janthinobacterium; species Janthinobacterium sp. EB271-G4-3-2. Next base: position 405,123 of record NZ_JACYMG010000004.1, read on the forward strand.
GGCGACCAGGGCTTCGGCGAAGGCAACTTCCGCGCCCTGTTCGAATCGATCGAGCTGGACCAGATCAAGCGCGGCGTATTGAAAGATACGAGCGCGGCGTAAGCCGACTCATGCCCGGGATGTCGGATTATGCTGCGCTAATCCGACCTACAGCTGGGGCCAGTAATGTAGGTCCGGTTAGCCAGAATGGCGTAACCCGACATGCCCGCAAAAAGAAGCACTAAAAAGCAGCAAAAAGTACAAACACGGGAGTGCAGTGCAGCAAAAGAACTGCGCGCCTTCCTGTGGTAGTCTACGACAAACAAGTCATTTTTCCGCACCGGCATTGCCCACAAAGCGCGGCCGGTACGTGTGAGTTCAACCGACTTTGCACGCGTAGCACAGAGAATAATGGAGACAAGTAATGAATGCACCAATCAAGGGCTCGAGTCTTGAGCCGGGCGCGCACGCGTCCGAAATTTCCCTGAACGACAAATACACTTTGGAGCGTGGCCGCGCCTTCATGACGGGCACCCAAGCGCTGATCCGCCTGCCCATGCTGCAGCGCGAGCGCGACCTCAAGGCGGGCCTGAATACGGCCGGCTACATCACCGGTTACCGCGGTTCGCCTGTGACGTCCGTCGACATGACGGCGATCAAGGCCAAAAAATATCTCGATGAACACCACGTCAAATTCCACCCGGGCCTGAACGAAGACCTGGCCGCCACGGCCGTCTGGGGCACGCAGCAAACGAATCTGTTCGAAGACGCGAAATACGATGGCGTGTTCGGCATGTGGTACGGCAAGGGCCCCGGCGTCGACCGCTGCGGCGACGTTTTTAAACACGCGAACAATGCCGGTTCCGCCAAGCACGGCGGCGTGCTGGTGCTGGCCGGCGACGACCATGCGGCCAAATCCTCGTCCACGGCGCACCAGTCCGACCATATCCTGAACGCCTGCGGCATTCCCGTGCTGTACCCGTCGTCGGTGCAGGAATACATCGACTACGGCTTGCATGCGTGGGCCATGAGCCGCTACACGGGCTTGTGGGTGTCGATGAAATGCGTGACCGACATCATCGAGTCGGGCGCCGCCGTCGATTTCGACCCGGACCGCGTGCAGATCACCTTGCCGACCGATTTCGAGATGCCGGCCGGCGGCTTGAACATCCGCTGGCCCGACACGGTGCTGGAACAAGAAGTGCGCATGAACAGCTACAAATGGTATGCGGCGCTGGCGTATGCGCGTGCCAACAAGCTCAATAAAATCATCTGGGACAGCCCGAAGGCGCGCATCGGCATCATCACGGCCGGCAAATCGTACCTGGACACGCGCCAGGCGCTGGCCGACCTCGGTATCGACGAGCAGACTGCGTCCGACATCGGCATCCGCCTGTACAAGATCGGCATGACCTGGCCGCTGGAAGCGGACGGCGTGCACGAATTTGCCAAGGGCCTCGATGAAATCCTCGTGGTGGAAGAAAAGCGGCAGATCCTCGAGTACGCGCTGAAGGAAGAACTGTACAACCTGAAGGATGGCGAGCGTCCGCGCGTGGTCGGCAAGTTCGACGATACGGGCGAATGGAGCAACCAGAAGGGCACCGGTCACGGCGACTGGCTGCTGCCGGCCACGTATGAGCTGAACCCGGCCATGATCGCCCGCGCCATTGCCAGCCGCATTTCGCGCTACTACGCGGGCCACCCCGTCGAGCAGCGCGTGAAGGAGCGCATCGCCTACCTGGAAGCCAAAGAGAATGTGCTGAAAGCGATCAGCGTGAAGCCCGATCCGCAGAAAGACCGCACGCCGTTCTTCTGCTCCGGCTGCCCGCACAACAGCTCGACCAAGGTACCGGAAGGCTCGCGCGCGCTGGCCGGCATCGGCTGCCACTACATGGTGCTATGGATGGACCGCGAAACGTCGACGTTTACCCACATGGGCGCCGAAGGCGTCACGTGGGTGGGGCAGGCGCCGTTCACGAATGAAAAGCACGTGTTTACCAACCTGGGCGACGGCACGTATTTCCACTCGGGCATCCTGGCCATCCGCGCGGCCGTTTCGGCCAAGGTGAACATCACTTATAAAATTCTGTTCAACGATGCGGTAGCCATGACGGGGGGGCAGGAATTCGACGGTCCCCTGTCGCCGGCGATCATTTCGCGCCAGATCGCCGCCGAAGGCGTCGGTCCCATCATCGTCGTCACGGACGAACCGGAAAAATACCCGGACGATTACGCCTGGGCCGAAGGCGTCACCGTGCGCCACCGTTCGGAGCTGATGGACGTGCAGCGCGAACTGCGCGACATGCCCGGCGTGTCGGCCATGATCTACGACCAGACCTGCGCCTCGGAAAAACGCCGCCGCCGGAAACGCAATGAATACCCGGATCCGGCCAAGCGCGCCGTCATCAACGAAGCCGTCTGCGAAGGCTGCGGCGACTGCTCCGTGCAATCGAACTGCCTGTCGGTGGAGCCGCTGGAAACGGAACTGGGACGCAAGCGCCAGATCAACCAGTCGTCCTGCAACAAGGATTTTTCGTGCACGACGGGTTTCTGCCCCAGTTTCGTGACGGTGGAAGGCGGCGGCTTGAAAAAGCCGAAGAAGGCTGCCGCCGCCGACAAGGATGCGCCAGCCGCGCCAGCCTTGCCGACACCGCAGATTCCTTCGACGGCCGAGCCATTCGGCATCCTGGTCACCGGCATCGGCGGCACGGGTGTCGTCACCGTCGGCCAGATCCTGGCCATGGCGGCGCACGTGGAAGGCAAGGGCTGTTCCGTGCTGGACATGAGCGGCCTGGCGCAAAAGGGCGGCCCCGTGATGTCGCACGTGCGCCTGGCGGACCGCCAGGAAGATATCCACTCGACGCGCGTCGGCACGGGGGCGGCTGACCTGGTCATCGGCTGCGACCTGATCGTCACGGCCAGCCGCGATGCCCTGTCTCGCATGGGAGAGGGCCGCAGCTGGGCCATGATCAACTCGACCAGCTCGTCGACGGCCGCCTTCGTGAAGAACCCGGACTGGCAATTCCCCGGCGCTTCGGCGCGCATGGAAATCGAAAAGGCCTGCGGCAGCGACCACGTGGATTTCATCGACGCGGGCCAGATCGCCACGGCGCTGATGGGCGACTCGATCGCGACGAATATGTTCATGCTCGGCTACGCCTGGCAAAAGGGCAAAGTGCCGCTGTCGGAAGCTGCCATCATGAAGGCCATCGACTTGAACAACGTCTCGGTGGCGTTCAACAAGGCGGCCTTCAACTGGGGCCGCGCCGGCGCCCACGATGCGGCCAGCCTGGTGCGCATGACAACGCCAGCCAAGGTGGTGGAATTCAAGCGTATCGACACGCTCGACGACATCATCGAAAAACGGGTGGCACTGCTGACGGCCTACCAGGACCGCGCGTATGCGCAGCAGTACCTGGACTTCATCAAACAGGTGCGCGCCGCCGAAAGCGCCCTGAACGGCCCGCACTTGCGCCTGACGGAAGCCGTGGCCCGCTACTTCTACAAGCTGATGGCGTACAAGGACGAGTACGAGGTGGCGCGCCTGTACACGGACGGCGCCTTCCAGGCGAAGATCGCGTCCATGTTCGAAGGCGACATCAAGCTCAAGTTCCACCTGGCGCCGCCTATCATGGCGAAAACGGATGCCCAGGGCCATCTGGTGAAGAAGGAATTCGGCCCGTGGATGATGAAGGCGTTCGGCGTGCTGGCCAAGTTCAAGGGCTTGCGCGGTACGGCGTTTGACATCTTCGGCCACACGGCCGAGCGCAAGATGGAGCGCGCGCTGATTCTTGAGTACCGCGCGACGGTGGGCGGCTTGCTGCCGAAACTGACGACGGCCAAGCTGGCGCAAGCCGTGGCCATCGCCAGCATCCCGGAAGACATCCGCGGCTATGGCCACGTGAAGGAGCGTCATTTGAAGGCGGCGAAAGAGAAGGAAGCGAGTCTGCTGATCGCCTTCAACGCACCGACGCCGCTGCCGCCCGTCGTGGCGGCACCCGTGGCGGCCACCGTGGCGTAACGGTTTGCGCATGACCTTGTAGCAATGGCGCCTGCGGGCGCCATTTTTTTGTGTCAAAGAAAACAACGCTTGCGGGCAAAACGCATTATAATTTTTCGATAATTTCTTTATGGAAAGTTTCTCATGCATTCCCTGCGCCTTCCTTGCCTCGTTGTTTCCGTCGGATTAGTGTTGAGCGCCTGCGGTGGAGGAGGAGGAGGAAGCAGCGGCAGCGCGCCCGTCGTGCCGCCCGTGGCGCCAACCGGGCCGACGGCGCTGGTCGCTTCCTCCACGGTCGCGAACCGCTGCGAGGCGCCGCGCAGCGGCAGCAGCATCGACAAGCCGGGCACCTTGCTTGATGAGCGGACGTGGGTGCGCAGCTGGATCGATGAAACGTATCTGTGGTACCGCGAAGTACCGACCACCTACCTGCCGCAAAGCTTTGCCACGGCGAAGGCGTATTTCGATGTGCTCAAAACAACGGCCACGACGGCGTCCGGCAAGCCGAAGGACCAGTTCCATTTCACGTATACGACGGCCGAATGGGAAGCCTCGCTCAATGGCGTGGAACTGGGCTACGGCATGCTGCTGGCGCTGACGCGCACGACGCCGCCGCGCAAGGCCGTGGTCACGATCGTCGAGCCAGGCTCGCCTGCGGCACTGGCGGGCTTGCGGCGCGGCGATGCGCTGCAAACCGTCGATGGCGTCGATTTCGTCAATGCCCCGGACGCTGCCAGCGTGAAAATCGTCAACGATGGCTTGTTCCCGCAAGCGCAAGGGACGCACACGCTGGCGTTCAGCCGCAATGGCGCGCCCATCTCCGCGAGCCTGCAGGCGGTGGAAGTGAGCACGAGTTCCGTGCAAAACGAGCGCATCATCGACACGCCCACGGGCAAGGTGGGCTATCTGACCTTCAACACCCACAACAACGTGGCCGAGCGCCAGCTGGCCGAGACCATGGGCCGCTTCCAGGCGGCCGGCATCAGCGACCTGGTGCTCGACGTGCGCTACAACGGCGGCGGCTACCTCGATGTCGCCAGCGAACTCGCTTACATGATTGCCGGTCCGCAAGTTACCACCGGCAAGACCTTCGAGCAGGTGCTGGCCAATGACAAGACGCGGCCGGAAGCGCCCGTGCCATTCCATGCGCAAAGCCAGGGTTTCGCCGGGCCGAACCCTCTGCCCAAGGGCACGCCGTTGCCCTCGCTGGGCCTCAAGCGCGTGACCTTGCTGACGACGGGCAATACCTGCTCGGCCAGCGAAGCCATCATCAACGGCTTGCGCGGCGTGGACGTGCAGGTCAACCTGATCGGCGGCACGACGTGCGGCAAGCCCTACGGTTTCTATCCCACGCCCAATTGCGGCACCACGTATTTCGCCGTGCAGTTCCAGGGCGTCAACGCCAAGGGCTTTGGCGACTTCGCCGATGGCATGGCGCCAACCTGCGACGTGGCCGACGATTACCAGAACCCGCTGGGCGACCCTGCCGAAGGCATGCTGGCGGCGGCGCTGCGTTACCGCAGCAGCGGCAGCTGTAGCCCGGCCACGGGCGCGCTCAGGTTGTTGAGTTCGATGGAGAATCCGGCCGACACGGCCACGCGGCTGCTGCGTCCTGCCTACAAGGAAATTGCTGTATTGAAACGCTAAAGCCCGATTTTGCTCCCCTTCCTTGGCGAAGGAGGGGGAGCTTTCTGCTCAGAAATATTTCTATATAACAATTTTGATATATAGAAAGATGAATCCATTCGTTTTGCAATTACTGGCATTTTGATATCTTTCGCCTTCTCCCTAACCTTGAGAAGCACAAAGATGCCTATACAATTCAAGTTACCACCGCTCACCGTCGCCGTACTGGCCATCCTGGGCGGTTCCGCATGGCAGGCGCACGCGCAAACGCAAGCGCCCGCAGCGGATCAGCAGTTGGTGGCCACCCCGCCAGCCGTCGTGGTCACCGGTTCGCGGATTCCCCGCGCCAGCCTGGAGGGACCATCGTCCGTCACCATCCTGACGGGCGATGAAATCACCAAGCAAGGCTACAAGAACGTCTTCGATGCGCTGACCAACCAGGTACAGAACAGCGGCTTCACGCAAGGCGAGGACTTCGGCAACACGTTCACGCCGTCGGCCAATACCATCAGCCTGCGCGGCCTGGGCCCGAACCACACCTTGATCCTGCTTAATGGCCGCCGCCTGGCCGACTTCCCCGTCGCCTACGAAGGCACGGTCAACTTCACCAATCTGGCGAATATCCCGTCGAGCATAGTCGACCGCATCGAGATCCTCAACGGTGGCGCCTCGGCCATCTATGGTTCCGACGCGATCGCCGGCGTGGTCAACGTCATCCTGAAAAAGCAGACGGAAGGTTTCGATATCAACGTCAAGGCGGGCGGCACCTCGCGCGGCGGCGCTGGCAACCAGCGCGTGCAGCTGACGGGCGGCGGCAATTTCGACAAGCTGCATACCCTGTTCAGCGTGGAGCTGAGCCAGCGCGATCCGCTGTCGAGCCTGCAGCGCGATTTCATGGCCACGCGCTCGGGCACGCCGACGAATATCGCCTCGCGCCGCGTGGTGCAGGCGGGCACCTCGGGCAGCTACGTGGACCTGGGCGACACCTGCAAGCAATTTGGCGACCTGTTCGGCGGCAGCGTCGTCAAGTACCAGGCGAAGAACGGCAGCTATTGCGCCAGTCCGAAAGTCGGCCCCACTTACTGGACCACGCAAACGAAGAACCGCAGCCAGAACGTGTTTGGCAGCGCCAACTATGAGTGGTCGCCGGAAACGACCCTGTTCGCCGATTTCCTGATCGGCAAGAATTCGACCGAGAACAATACGCGCGGCCCGACGTGGACGTCGTCGTCGACGGGCAGCAGCTATTTCCGCAACCAGAATACCAACCGCTACGAAGCGTGGACGCGTTATATCTCGCCCGAGGAAATGGGCGGCGTGGAGCGCTACAACCGCAAGTGGGATGATCTGGCCACGGCCATCTCGCTGGGCGCCAAGGGCCGCATTCCCGGCACGTCATCGTGGCAGTATGAAGCGAACTACAACGCCTCGGTGTACAAGAGCGAAAGCCACACGCCGCGCGCGCTGGCCAATATCGACAGCTTCTTCCTGGGCCCGAAACTGGGCACCGACGCCGCCGGCGTGCCGATCTACGCACCGGACCCGGCCCGCCTGTCGCGCCGCCTGACGGCGGCCGAATTCGACAGCATCACGGGCAATTCCGACAGCGACGACAAGGCCTGGACGAATACCCTGAGCCTGGCCACGAATGGCGACCTGTTACAGCTGCCCGCTGGCGTGGCGAAGATCGCCACCATCGCCGAAGCGGGCAAGCAGGGCTTCAGCAATGTGCCCGATGCGCGCCTGAACGATGGTTATTTCAACGTCGCCACCAAATCCGATATCACGGCCGGCACGCGTACCCGCTATGCGCTGGGTGCCGAGATCAACCTGCCGCTGCACGAGAAGCTGATCGGTACCCTGGCTGGCCGCTATGACCGCTACAACTTTGCCGGCCGCAGCGATGGCAAGTTCACCTACAACGGCGGCCTGGAACTGCGTCCCGCGCCGGAGCTGCTGTTCCGCGCCAATTACGCCACCAGCTTCCGCGCACCGGACATGAACTACATCTACAAGGCGCGCGGCACCGGCTACTATTCGAGCACCACCGACTACTACCGCTGCGGCGCCGCCGGACAGGCCATCGAGGACTGCGACTACGCGAATAAATCGCCGGGCGCCGACTATGTGCAGAACGGCAGCAAGGATCTGCAGTCGGAAAAGGGCAAGTCATTCGGCGTGGGCGCCGTCTGGTCGCCAAGTTCGAATTTCGACGTCTCCGTCGATTACTGGAACATCAAGATCGACGACCTGGTGACGAATTTGAGCGACGACAAGATCCTGCGCGACGAAGCCGATTGCCGCCTGGGCAAGCTCGACATCAATTCGCCGACCTGCGCCGATACCCTGGGCCGCGTCGAGCGTTTCGCGGCCAATGCCCTGAACCGCGCCGGCGAGATCAAGACCATCACCGTCAATCCGATCAATGCGGCCAAGCAAAGCAGCAGCGGCATCGACGTCAGCGTCAAGTATTTGCTGCGCACGGCGGATTATGGCCGCTTTGCCTTCAAGGCCAATTACGCCAAGGTGCTGAGCAATAAATCGCAGCAATTTGCCGGCGACGAAGAAATCGACGAGCTCAAATCGCTGAACAATTCAGATTGGCGCGACAAGCTGAACCTGAGCGTCAACTGGGCTGCGGGCGACTGGTCGAACACCTTGCTGGTCAGCCGCTACAGCAAGATCCCGAACGCCGCCGGCACCGGCTACCTGACGCCGACGGCGCTGGCCAATATCAGCACCGTGTACCGCATCAACGACCGCGCCACCTTGTCGCTGATCGTCAACAACGTGTTCGACAAGATCAAGCGCGACGACAGCGGCGGCTGGCCGTACTACCCGGTGGGCAGCTACAGCCCGCAGGGACGCCAGGGCTGGGTCGAATTCAATTACCACTTTGGCTCATAATCCACGCTTGCCAGAGCAAGGCCGGAGCAGCTGACGCTGTTCCGGCTTTTTTATTTTCCGCTGCAGTTTTACACGCGCCACCACCCCTATAATTGCCCGCTTGTTCTCTCTCGATGGAGTTTGACCCATGCTACGCCACGCCCTGCTGTCCGCCGCCTTGTTGTCCACCTTTGCCTTGCCTGCGCATGCCGCCTCGCCGTTGACCACGGTGGCCGAACGCTCGGGCTTTTTGCATACGGGCCGCTATGCGGAAGTGGAAGCCTTGTGCCGCCAGTTCCAATCGCGCTATCCGAAGCAGGTGCGCTGCGTGGAATTCGGCCGTACGCCGGAAAACCGTCCCATGCTGGCGCTGGCCGTCTCGAATACGGGCGCCCTGACGCCGGCCGAGGCGGCGCGCCGCAAGCTGCCCGTGCTGCTGATACAGGGCGGCATCCATGCGGGCGAAATCGATGGCAAGGATGCGGGTTTCCTTGCGTTGCGCGAAGTATTGGAGGGCAAGGCGGCACCCGGCGCGCTCGACAAGCAGGTGCTGCTGTTCGTGCCCGTCTTCAATGTCGATGGCCATGAACGCTTTGGCCAGTGGAATCGCCCGAACCAGCGCGGCCCTGTGGAAATGGGCTGGCGCAGCACGGCGGAAAACTACAATCTGAACCGCGAATACATGAAGGCCGATACGCCCGAGATGCAGCACATGCTGGCGCTGGTGAACGCTTGGGATCCGCTGGCCTATGTCGACCTGCACGTCACCGACGGCGCCCAGTTCGAACCCGATATCTCGATCCAGGTCGAACCCGTGCATGCGGGCGATGCGGCCCTGCGCGCGGCCGGCACGGCCTTGCGCGATCAGGTCCTGGCCGACCTGGCCAAGCAGGGCTCGGATCCGAAACCGTTCTATATTTCGTTTGCCGAGAACGACAATCCCCAATCGGGTTTTGTCGATTCGGCGCCGAATCCGCGCTTCTCGCATGGCTATTTCCAGCTGCGCAACCGCTTCGGCATGCTGGTGGAAACCCATTCGTGGAAAGACTATCCGACCCGCGTGCGCATCACGCGCAACACCATCGTCTCGCTGCTGTCGCAAGTGGCGCAGCATGGCGCGCAGTGGCGGCAAACGGCGCTCGAGGCGGACGCGCGCGCCGCGCAGCTGGCCGGCACGACCTTGCCGCTTACGTATAAAACGACGGACAAGAGCCGCATGATCGCGTTTCGCGGCTATGCCTATACGCGCACGCCGTCCGAAGTGTCGGGCGCGCTGATGACGCGCTACGACGAAACCACGCCGCAGATCTGGAACGTGCCCCTGCGCGACGAGATCGTGCCCGACCTGCAGCAGGCTGCGCCCAAGGCCGGCTACCTGGTGCCCGCCGCGCAGTCAGCCATGGTGGCGGCCAAGCTGCGCCAGCATGGCGTGTCGTACCAGGTATTGGCTACCGCGCCGGGCAGGTTGCCGGTCGAAACCTTCCGCGCCACGGCCGTGAAATTCGGCGCGCAGTCGTTCGAGGGACGCCAGACGGCGGCCGTGCAGGGCGAGTGGCAGAAAGAGGAGCGCGTGGTCGGTGCGGGCGCGCTGTACGTGCCCGTCGGCCAGGCCAAGGCGCGCCTGGTCGTGGCCCTGCTCGAGCCGCGCGCGCCCGATTCCCTGCTGGCCTGGGGCGGTTTCAATACGGCCTTCGAGCGTAAGGAATACATGGAAGAATATGTGGCCGAAGATGTGGCGCGCGCGCAGCTGGCGGCCGATCCGGCGCTGGCGGCGCAGTTCCACGAGAAGCTGGCCAGCGATCCCGCATTTGCCAAAAGCCCGGCCGCGCGCCTGGAGTTCTTCGCCCGCCGCCATGCTTCCTGGGATGAGCGTCTGAACCTGTATCCGGTGCTGCGCACGGATGCCGCGCCGGCCGGCCTGGCATCGCCGCCTGCGCGCACACCGAAGTTGTCAAATCGCGCAGATTAATCGAAAGAAAATGCTATTCTCCGCTCGATGATGGCGCCGCCACCACGAGCAGGGAACATGCATGGTCAACAAGTCACTCTATAACCAGCACCGCGAGGCGTTTTTTCGCCTCTGCGACGCCGTCGGCGAGAATCGGGTGGAACAGGTGCGCAGCCTGCTCGAGGCCATGCCGCTGCTGTTGACCTTGCGCCGCTACAATATGGAAGACGGCGAATCGCTGCTGCACTTGGCTGCGGCCGGCGGCAGCCGCGAGGTCTGCGCGCTGCTCGTGTCGCTGGGCATGGACGTCGATCTGCCCCTGCCCGGTTACCGCAACCTTACGCCGCTGGATGCGGCGGCAAGCCATGGCCACCTCGATACCTGCCGCTGGCTGCTCGAGCAGGGAGCTGCCGTCGATGGCTTGCCGGACAATATCTTGTCGCCGCTGGACAGCGCCTGCGTTGACGGCCACCAGGACGTGGTGGCCCTGCTGCTGCAGCGGGGCGCCAATCCGAACCGTTTGCATACGCGCTGGAACCAGGCGCCGATCGATATCGCCAGCGGCTGGGGCTTTCCCGCTATCGTCCAGATGCTCGCCGCCGCTGGCGGCGTCAGCATACTCGACGTGCCGCAGCAAGCGGCCGCCTCGCCGCAGGATGTCATCCGCACCTTCATGCACAACAGCGCCGGCTGGGTACTGCCGGCGGTGTTCAGCCCGGACAGCGGCGACGCGCGCTTTTCGCTGGGGATCAGCTGCATCGATGGCAAGCGCGAGTTCAAGCTGCTGTTTACGGCCGGCCTGTTCCAGCAATCGCCGATGACCGAACTGGCCGTCTGCCTGCCGACGCGCTGGCCGCTGACCGTCAACGGCTTTACGGCGTGCAGCCCATGGCGCTTTCCCGTCGAACTGCTGGCACGCCTGGGACGGCGCACGCTCGACCAGGCCAGCCTGGCGGCGGGCGAGCTGCTGCGGCGCGACGATCCGTATCTGGCGGACCTGGCGTGGCCGGACGGCGTCGATGCGCTGCTGGCCATCGACAAGCGCTGGAACCCCGAGCCGGAGGAAGACGACATTGCCGACGATGACAAGGTCACCATCTATCTGCTGGTGCCCGTCACGTTCACCAAAAAAGGCGCGCCCGGCGCCAGCACCTTGCCGGCCTTGATGGAGCGCAAGCTCAAAGGTAGCTGGAAAGTGTCGGCCTTGCCCGTCCCCGTGAATGGCTAGCGCCGGCCTGCACGCGCGCATGGCCGGATCAAGCCGTAAAGCTTGCAGCAATGTTATCCTGCCAATACTTTTTTCGCGTCCGCGCCAACCCGTATCATGCATCGGTTTTCCATGACAAAAAAAATTCTTCTTCTGAGCGTCTCGGCCGGCGCCGGCCACATGCGCGCGGCGCAAGCCATCGAAGCGTATGCGGCGCACGATGGCGGCGGCGGCCCCGCAGCGCTGGCCCTGCATCTCGACGTGATGGATTTCGTCACGCCTGCCTTCCGCAAGCTGTACACGGATTTTTATATCAAGCTGGTCAACAAGGCGCCCGCGCTGTGGGGCTATCTGTACCACGCCACCCACGATGCGCCGCGCGACAGCTCGATGCAGCGATTGCGCCGCGCCGTCGAACGCCTCAACACGCGCGCGCTGATGACGCAGATCGCCGCCTTCCAGCCCGACGCCATCATCTGCACGCATTTCCTGCCGGCCGAACTGCTGTCGCGCGCCCTGCGCCAGCACCAGCTGTCCTGCCCCGTGTGGGTGCAGGTCACGGATTTCGACTTGCACCGCATGTGGGTGCATGAACAGATGCAGGGCTATTTCGCCGCCACCGACGAAGTGGCGTTCCGCATGCGCCATGAAGGCATCCCGGCCGATCGCATCCACGTGACGGGCATCCCCATCATGCCCGCGTTCGCGCAGCTGCCCGAGCGCGTGCAGTGCGCACAGGTGTTTGGCCTCGACCCGCGGCGCACGACGATTTTGCTGATGGGCGGCGGGGCGGGACTGGGCAGCCTGGAAACGGTCGCCGCGCGCCTGCTGGCCTTGCCGGGCGACTTCCAGCTGATCGTGCTGGCAGGGAAAAACGCGGCCGCACTGGCGGCGCTGCAGGCGCTGGCCGGCCAGTATCCGGGCCGTCTGCTGGCGCAAGGCTTTACCAGCGAAGTCGAGCGCCTGATGGCGTGCGCCGATCTGGTGATCACCAAGCCGGGCGGGTTGACCACGTCCGAATGCCTGGCGCTGGGCTTGCCCATGATCGTCAACTCGCCGATTCCGGGGCAGGAAGAGCGCAATGCCGACTATCTGCTGGAGCAGGGCGTGGCCTTGAAGGCATTCGACGCCGTCACCCTGGAATACCGCGTGCGCCTGTTGCTCGATCATCCCGAGCAGTTGCAAGCCATGCGCGCAAAAGCGCTGGCCCTGGGCCGTCCGCGCGCCGCCCTGGATGTACTGGCGCAGGTGCTGGCTTGACGGGGGGCGTAGTAAAACCCTGGCAGATCGGCCTGACCCTGGCCTGGGTAGCCCTGCTGGGGCTATTTTTCGCGCAGGTGGAAATCCAGATCGAAGGGGCGGCCGGCTGGGCCGCGAACCTGCCCACCTGGCGCATCGAAAGCCATTGGCTGCTCGATATCTTCTGGGGCGGGCGGCCGATGACCGGCTACCATGCCTGGGTCTTTCCCTTCATCGCCCTGTTCTTCCATTTCCCCATGATCTTCCTGGCGCAATGGTCGCTGCGGCTCGAATGCCGGGCCATCGGCTGCATCATGCTGTTCTGGATCATCGAGGATTATCTGTGGTTCGTGCTCAATCCCGCCTATGGCGTGGCGCACTTCAATCCGGCCCACATCGCCTGGCACAAGCACTGGCTGTGGTGGGCCCCGACCGACTACTGGGTATCGCTGCTGCTGGCCAGCGTACTGCTGTGGTTTTCATACAAGAGGAAGTCATGACCTTGCCGTATCTCCTGCTGTTGTCCCTGGCCCTGGCGGCCGGTTCCGCCGGCGCGCAGGCGCCCCTGCCGCCCGAGCGCAATGCCGAGTGGGCCACGCCGCTGCCGCAGGTGTCGAACCTGCACCAGGTCACGCCCGTCCTGTACCGCAGCGCCAAGCTCGATAGCAGCGACGTGGCCCAGCTGCAGGCGCTGGGCGTGAAGACGGTGATCAGCCTGCGCTCCTTCCACTCCGATACGCAGGTGCTTGAAGGCAGCGGCATCCGCGCCGTGCGCATTCCCATCAATACCTGGGCCATCCGCGACAAGCACGTGGTCGACACCATGCGCAGTATCCGCGCCGCAGAGCAGCAGGGACCCGTGCTGCTGCATTGCCTGCACGGCGCCGACCGCACGGGCATGATGGCCGCCATGTACCGCATGCTGTATCAGGGCTGGCCGCGCGAGAAGGCGATCGACGAGCTGAAAAACGGCGGTTACGGCTACCACGCCGTGTGGAAAAATATCGAAAGCTACCTCAAGCGCGTCGACGTGGCGGCACTGCGCGCGCAGATCGAGCAGGAAAAACCATGAAGACCTTGCTGTTCGCCCTGGCCGCCTGCTCCGCCTGTTATCCGCTGGCCACTGTGGCGGCCGCGCCGGCGCTCGAGGTGCGCGACGTCAGCAAGGCTGGCATGCCCGGCAAGACTTTTGCCGCCGCGACCAGCATGCCGGCCAGCGTGGCCACCGTCTGCGCGGCCATCCAGGATTTCGCCGCCTATCCGCAGTTCATGCCCAACGTGGACAAGATCAAGGTGACGGCCGCCGGCGGCGGCGCCTCGCTGGTCGACGTCACGCTCAAGCTGCCGATGGGGAAAATCAAGCAGTACCGCCTGAAAATGACGCCCAAGGTGCTCGATGCCAGCTGCAGCCTGGCCTGGAAGCTGGTGCCGATGGAGGGCCTGAAGGTGGAAGACACCATCGCCGACACCAGCGGCTACTGGCAGTTGTCGCCGGATCCGTTTGACGCGGGCGGCGCCGCCGTCAAGTACCAGGTGTACACGGACCCGGGTCCGGTACCGATGGGCCTGGGCTGGATCGTCGACAGCATGAGCCGTGACAGCATTCCGAAAATGTTCGACGCGCTGCGGGCACGGGTGGCTGCGCGCAAATAGCCGGCGTGGCGCGGCAGCCACTTCACGCCGGCGCGCCACTTCAGGCATGATGTTGTCTCATCCACACATCTGCCCGGAATCCGCATGGAACACCACAGCTTTCTCATCAACATACTGTTTTACCTGGTCGCGGCCATCATCATGGTGCCGCTGGCCAAGCGCCTGGGCATGGGCGCCGTGCTGGGTTACCTGGTGGCCGGCGTCGTCATCGGACCGTGGGGACTGGGCCTGATCAAGAATGTCGAGGTGATCCTCAGCTTTTCCGAATTCGGCGTGGTGCTGCTGCTGTTCCTGATCGGCCTGGAGCTCGAGCCGAAGCGATTGTGGCTGCTGCGCCGGCCGATTTTCGGCTGGGGCGGGGCGCAGGTGGGCGTCGTCAGCGCGGGGCTGTGCGCCGTGGCCATGGCGTTTGGCGTGGACTGGCGCACGGCGCTGGTCGGCGCGCTGGGGCTGTCGCTGTCGTCGACGGCCATCGTGCTGGCCACCCTGGGTGAACGTAAATTGATGAGCACGCCGGCCGGTTCCGCCGGCTTTTCCATCTTGCTGTTCCAGGATATCGCCGCCATTCCCATGATCGCGCTGGTGCCGCTGCTGGGCGGCCTGGTCACGCACAGCGGCGAACCGGGCTGGCTGCGTGTGGCCAAGCTGGCCGCCGTGCTGGCGGCGCTGGTGATCGGCGGGCGCTTCCTCGTGAACCCCATCCTGCGCTTCATCGCCCGGACGGATTTGCGCGAAATCTTCACGGCCTTCGCCCTGCTGCTGGTGATCGCCATCTGCGTGCTGATGGAATCGGTGGGCCTGTCGATGGCGCTGGGCACCTTCATGGCGGGCGTGCTGCTGGCCGATTCCGAATACCGCCATGAGCTCATTTCCGACCTGGAACCATTCAAGGGACTGCTCCTGGGCCTGTTCTTCATCGCCGTGGGCATGTCCGTCGATTTCGGCGTGCTGCGCGCCCAGCCCCTGCTGATCCTGGCTCTGGTGGCGGGGCTGCTGGTGGTGAAAATCGCCTTGCTGTACCTGCTGTCGAAGTTTGTCGACATTCCCCGCGGCCAGCAGCTGTTCTTTGCGCTGCTGCTGTCGCAGGGCGGCGAATTCGCCTTCGTCGTGTTTGCCGCCGCCGAGGCCGCGCACGTGTTTGCGCCGGAGACTGCCGCGCTGCTGGTCGTGGTGGTGACCCTGTCGATGGTAGCCACGCCCTTGCTGCTGCTGGCGCACGACAAATTCGTCGCGCCGGGCCTGCAGGGCGACAAGAAGCGCCGTCCCGACGACCATATCGAGGCGCAGGACAACCCCATCGTCATCGCCGGCTTCGGCCGCTTCGGCCAGATCATCGGCCGCCTGCTGGCGGCGAACAAGATCGGCGTGACGGTGCTCGATCACGACCCGGACCAGATCGAGCTGCTGCGCAAATTCGGCTTCAAGGTGTTTTATGGCGATGCCACGCGCGTGGATTTACTGGTGGCGGCCGGCATCGAGAAGGCCAGGGCGCTGGTGATCGCCATCGACAACGTGGACGATAGCCTGGCCCTGGTCGACGCCGTGCGCCTGCGCCTGCCCGAACTGACGATACTGGCGCGCGCGCGCAACGTCACGCATTACTATGAATTGATGAAACGCGGCGTGACCCTGATCGAGCGCGAGACGTTTGCCGCGGCCCTGCTGCTGGGCGAGCAGACCTTGCGCCAGGTGGGCTTCAGCGAGGAGCGGGCGCAGCGCGCGGCCGGCATCTTTGGCCGGCATAACCTGAAGACCTTGCTGGAAGTGGCGCCGCACTTCCAGGACCAGCAAAAAGTCATGTCCCTCACGCGCCAGGCGCGCGAGGAGCTGGAAGACATGTTCGAGAGCGATGCGGCGGCGTTTGCGGCGGCGGAAGCGGAGAACGGTAGGCCGGATTAGCGGGAACCGCGTAATCCGACATCGTGTTGGCGTTGCTGGTGCTGTCGGCTTACGCGCTTTGCGCTAAGCCGACCTACGTTTGGCCTCTGCTTTATTTGCCCCGTTTGCTCTCAATCGCCTCGATCTGGTCCATGATGCCGTTCATGCGCGCCGCCAGCGCCTGGTATGGTTTCGGCGAGGCCAGGTCGACGCCGGCCGCCTTCACCAGCTCATACGGGTAGGCCGAGCCGCCCGCGCTGAGCATCTTCAGGTAGGCGGCCAAGGCGCCCGGTTCCTTGTCGAGGATGCGCTGCGCGAAATCCTGCGCCGCCGCGATCGAGGTGGCGTACTGGAACACATAGTAGCCGTGATAGAAATGCGGCACGTAGGCCCATTCCAGCGCGTAGGCCGGGTCGATGGTCATGACGCCTTGCGCTTCGCCGTGGTAGCGCTTGAGGATGCCGGCATAGATGGCCGTGATCTCTTCGCCCGTCAGCGACTCTCCTTTATCTACCTTGCCGTGGATGGCCGCTTCGAATTCGGCGAACATGGCCTGGCGGAAGAAGGTGCCGCGCAGGTTTTCCAGCGCCGCGCCCAGGTACAGCAGGCGCTCGTCGTCATCCTTGGCCTGCTTCAGGCGCGCGTCGAGCAGCAGCGCCTCGTTCGTCGTCGAGGCGATTTCCGCGACAAAGATGCTGTACGGCGCATAGATCGATGGCTGCGCCTTGTTGGCCAGCACCGAGTGCATGGCGTGGCCCCATTCGTGCGTCAGGGTGCTGACGGCTTCGTAGTTGTCCGTGTAGTTGAGCAGCACGAACGGATGCACGTCGTACGCGTCGCCATTCATGTAGGCGCCCGCCACCTTGCGCGGACGCGGATACACATCCATCCAGCGCGCCTCCACCGCGGCGCTCAATGCCCTGACGTAGTCGGGGCCCAGCGGCGCGGCGGAGTCGAGCATCATCTGCTTGCCTTCGGCCAGCGGGAAGCTGCGGTCGCTTTTCAGCAGCGGCGCATAGATGTCGTAGTAGGCCAGGTCCTTGACGCCCAGCATGCGCGCGCGCAGCTTGAAGTAGCGGTGCAAGGTGGGCAGGTTGGCATTGGTTTGCGCGATCAGGGTCTGGTAGACGGCCGGCGGTAAATTGTCGGCGTCGAGCGCCGCGCTTTGCGAGTCGGGATAGCGGCGCACTTTCGCATATGCGGCGTCCGTTTTCAGCTGGCCGTACAGGGTTTCGCCGAACGTGCGTTCATACTCTTTCCACTTGCCGAAGAAGGCGTCGAACACCAGCTTGCGGTCGGCGCGCTGGTCGTCGCCCCGGTATTTGGTATAGGCCGCCTGGTCGAGGCGCACTTCCTTGCCGTCCGACAGTTTCACGGTGGGCCACGGGATTTCCGCATTGGCCAGGGTGCGGTAGACGCTGGCGGCCGAGCTTGTTGCCAGGCCGAACTGGACCACCAGCTGTTCGCCTGCCGCGTCCAGCGTGTGCGGCGCGCTGCGCAGCATGTTACTCAGTTGAAAACGGTACAGCTGCAAGCCCTTGTCTTGCGCCAGCATGGCGTCGATGCGCTTGCTGCCCAGGGCGAGGATTTCCGGCTGCAGAAAGGTCGTCGCCTGGCTGAAGTCGTTACCGAGCAGGGCGGCGCGCTGGTTCAGCTGGTTGCCCTTGCTGTCGCCCGTATCCTGGTCGTAATACTGCGCCGCATAGGTGGTCAGCGTGTTGACGCGCTTGCGCGCCTCGGCGTACAAGTCCAGGCAGCTTTTCAGGCGGGCCGGCGAGGTTTTCAGTTGCCCCTTGCAGGCGCCCAGTTGCCGCAGCTGGGCCGACAGCTTTTTCGCGTCGGCGTCGAACGCGGCGTCGTTTTGATACAGCGCCGTCAAATCCCAGCGGTCGGCCTGGCGGTCGGTGGGGGCGGCGAAGGCGGTGGAGAGGGCAAAGCCGAGGGCCAGCAGGGTCAGTACGGGGCGTTTGAGCGCGGGTGTCGGCATACAGTATCCGTTCATGGTCTGGTTGCAAGGGACGCCGGCACGGGCGTGGCGGCAGACACCGAGCTTACTGCAGCAGGGGGATGAAGGAAAGCATTTCGGACGTGGGGGAGGGAAGCGGGGAAGGCTGGCTTCCCCGCGTACGCCATGCTTACTGCTTCTTGCCCAGCAAATCGAGCAGGATCGACGTTTCCGCCGTGATCGCCGCCTTGATGGTCGGCTGGTACTCGGGCGCCCATTGCGGCGAGTGCGGGCCGGCCAGCGGTTTGCCGCTGGCCTTGGCCGCGGCCAGCTTGGCCGGCTCCACGGCGCCGATATGCAGCAGCACGGCTTTTACGCCGGCCTGGCCGTAGTTGGCGAAGTCTTCCGACGTCATCTTGGCCGGCATTTCCGTCACGTTGGCCGCGCCCAGCGATTTTTGCAGGGTAGACACCATGCGCAGGGTCAGGTCCGGATCGTTGTAGACGGCGTCCGTACCGGGACGAATTTCCACCAGCGGCTCTTTCGGTGCGCCGGCGGCAAACGCTTCACCCTTGACTTCACGCGCGATGCTGGCCAGCACGCGCTTGCGCACGGCGTCCTTGAAGGTGCGCACCGTCAGCTGCATGGTGACCTGGTCGGGCACGATGTTGGCCTGCGTGCCGCCATGGATACTGCCCACCGTGATGACGACGGGATCCATCGGATTGTTTTCGCGCGAGACCAGGGTTTGCAATGCCAGCACGATGCGCGCGGCCATGACGACGGGGTCGCGCGTGTCGTGCGGCGCGGCGCCGTGGCCGCCCTGGCCGTACACGGTGATGCTGATGGTGTCGGCGGCGGCGCGGAAGTAGCCGGCGTGGTAGCCCACCGTGCCCGATGGCAGCGTCGCTTCATCGTGGAAGGACAGCGCGTAGTCCGGTTTCGGGAAGCGCGTAAACAAGCCGTCCTTCAGCATGGCGGCAGCGCCCAGCAGCGGCTCTTCGGCCGGCTGGCCCACCAGCATCAGGGTGCCGCTCCAGTGCTGGCGGTTGTCGGCCATCAGCTTGGCGCTGCCATACCAGGCCGACATGTGCACGTCGTGGCCGCAGGCATGCATCACCGGCACGGTTTCGCCGGCCGCGTTCTTGGCCACTGCGCTGCTGGCAAACGGCAGGCCGGTTTTTTCCAGCACGGGCAGGGCGTCGATCTCCGTGCGCAGCATGACGACGGGGCCGGGACCGTTGCGCAAGATGGCGACGACACCCGTGCCGCCGACGCCCGTGGTCACGTCAAAACCGAGCGCCTTGACCTTGTCGGCCAGTTTTTTTGCTGTCTCGACTTCCTGGAACGCCAGTTCCGGGTGGCGGTGCAGGTCCAGGTACAGGCTTTCCACGGCCGGGTAATTGGCGGCGAGCTGGGCCGCGATGGCGGGCGGCAGGGCCGCGCCGTGGACGCTGCCGGCGCAGGCGAGGGCGGCGGCGAAGGTGATTTGTTTCAGGGACAATGCGGAAAATTTCATAGGTTTCTTTGAGAAACAGGTGCGCGCACATGCGCGGTACCCGTAGTTGCGGAGAAGACTTTTAACTTAACAGAAACATTTCTCAAAATCAATAAATCAGCTACATATATTTCAACAATGTATAATCTGCAAGATAAAAAATTCCATATGGAATTAAATATATCTTCGATGCACTTATTGAGAGAAAAGACACCATGGGCTTTATCGCAAATATCAAGATCGGCAAACGCCTGAGCATCGGCTTTGTCCTGATCCTGGCAATGACCGTTCTGATAGCTACCGTAGGCGTGTGGCGCCTCAATGAAGTGGCGACGTCCACGCGCGCCATGATGGCCGAACCGCTGACCAAGGAACGCCTGATTACCGACTGGTATGGCTTGAACTTTGCCTCGATCCGCCGCACGGCCGCCATCGTCAAGAGCAGCGACCCGGCGCTGGGACCGTATTTCAAGGAAGACTCGGCCGCGTCCGTGAAGAAGGCGGCCGAATTGCTCAAGCAGATCGAGCCGCTGGTCGCGGGCGAGAAGGAAAAAGCCCTGTTCGCCAAGATCCTCGAACAGCGCAAGGTGTACAGCGCCTCGCGCGATGGCGCCGTCAAGGCCAAGGCCGATGGCGACGTGGAAGGCGCGGCGCACATCCTCGACACCGCGTTCACCCCGGCCGCCAAGGTCTACCAGGATTTGCTGCAGGAACTGGTGACCATGCAGCGCGAAAGCATCGATGCGACGGCCAAGCAGATCGACGCTTCCGCCGTGCATGACACCACCGTCATCAGCCTGCTGACCCTGTTCGCCGTGGCGTTCGGCGTGTTGTGCTCGTGGCTGCTGACGACGGGCATCACGCGTCCGCTGCGCCAGGCGCTGGCGCTGGCCGAAACGGTGGCCGCCGGCGACCTGACGCAGACCGTCGCCACGACGGCGAAGGATGAAACGGGGGCGCTGCTGACGGCCCTGGGCAATATGAACAACAACCTGGTCGGCATCGTCAGCCAGGTGCGCAGCGGCACGGACAGCATCGCCACGGCCTCGTCGGAAATCGCCGCCGGCAACCTGGACCTGTCATCGCGCACGGAACAGCAGGCCGGTTCGCTGGAAGAAACCGCCTCGTCGATGGAAGAACTGACCAGCACCGTCAGGCAGAACGCGGACAACGCGCGCCAGGCCAACCAGCTGGCCATCGCGGCGGCCGGTATCGCCAGCCGCGGCGGCGCGGTGGTGGCCGAAGTGGTGGAGACCATGGGTTCGATCAACGAATCGTCGCGCAAGATCGTCGACATCATCAGCGTGATCGACGGCATCGCCTTCCAGACGAATATCCTGGCGCTCAACGCGGCCGTGGAAGCGGCGCGGGCCGGCGAGCAGGGCCGCGGTTTCGCCGTCGTGGCCGGCGAAGTGCGCAATCTGGCGCAGCGCTCGGCCGCGGCGGCCAAGGAAATCAAGGGCTTGATCGACGATTCCGTCAGCAAGGTGGGCGTAGGCGCCAAGCTGGTCGACCAGGCTGGCGCGACGATGGATGAAGTGGTTTCCAGCGTCAAGCGCGTGACCGACATCATCGGCGAGATCTCCAGCGCCAGCCAGGAGCAGACGCATGGCATCGGGCAAGTCAACCAGGCGATTACCCAGATGGACCAGGTAACCCAGCAAAATGCGGCACTGGTGGAAGAGGCGGCGGCCGCCGCCGGTTCGCTGCAAGAGCAGGCGAACGGCCTGGCGCAAGTGGTGAGCGTATTCAAGCTGCGCGAACAGCCAGGCTTGCTGCGCCGCCCGGCGCCACAGCCGGCAGCCGCGCGTCCTGCGCCGGCAGCACCGCCCGCCCGCGTTACCGCGCGCAGCGCCGCCGTGCCGCCAAGGAAGCTGGCGCCGGCCAAGGCGGCAGCCGGTGATGACTGGGAAGAGTTTTAAAAGGCAGTCGCCGCACCGTTCGTCACGCTTTTCGACCGTTCGCGCGGCGCATTGCGCCGTTCGTGTGGCGCCGCTGGCGGCAGCGGCGGCGCGCCGATAGGCTGGGGGCTTCTTTCCTGGAGCCCCGCCATGCTATCGCTCAAAGCGCTCGATAAAACTTACGACAACGGCGTTCACGCCATCAATAACGTCAGCCTGGAGATTCCCGCCGGCCTGTTTGGCCTGCTCGGGCCGAATGGCGCCGGCAAGTCCTCGCTGATGCGCACCATCGCCACCTTGCAGGACCCCGACAGCGGCAGCATGCACTTCAATGGCGTCGACGTCGCCAGCGACAAGGCGGCGCTGCGGCGCCAGCTCGGCTACCTGCCGCAGGATTTCGGCGTCTATCCCAGGGTCAGCGCGGTCGAGCTGCTCAATCACTTTGCCATCTTGAAGGGACTGCATCAGCGGGGCGAGCGCCGCGAGGCGGTCGAGGCGCTGCTGCAGCTGACCAATCTGTGGGAGGCGCGCAAGCGCGCCGTCGCCAGCTATTCGGGCGGCATGCGCCAGCGTTTCGGCATCGCCCAGGCGCTGCTGGGCGCGCCGCGCCTGATCATCGTCGATGAACCGACCGCCGGCCTGGATCCCGATGAACGCCAGCGTTTCCTGAACCTGCTGGCGCGCATCGGCGACAACGTGGTGGTGATCCTGTCGACCCACATCGTCGAAGACGTGACCAATCTGTGTCCCCGCATGGCCATGATCGCCAAGGGGCGCGTGCTGATCGACGGCGCGCCGCAGGCGGCGATCGCCACCTTGCAGGACCGCGTCTGGCGCCGCAGCGTCAGCGATGCCGAACTGGCGCAGTACCAGCAGCATTGCACGGTGCTGTCGAGCCGCCTGGTGGCGGGGCGCACGCAGATCAACGTGTATGCGGACAGCCAGCCCGATGATGGTTTCCGCCGCGTCGAACCGGACCTGGAAGACGTCTACTTCCTGCAACTGCGCGCGGCCTGAGGAGAACACCATGTGGCAGGAATTTTTTCGCTTCGACTTGCGCTACCAATTGCGCCAGCCCTTGCTGTGGCTGATGACGGTGCCCCTGATGGCCGGCGCCTTTTTGACGGCAGGCAGCCCGACCTTCCGCCTCGGTGGCGGCATCGGCAATGTGCACCTGAACGCACCGGCCGTGATCGCCAACCAGCTTGGCGTGCTGAGCATGCTTGCCATGTTCCTGGTGGCCGTGTTCATCGCCGGCGCCGTGCTGCGCGACAGCGATGCCGGCATCGCCGACCTGCTGTACGCCACGCCGATGCGCAAGCGCGACTATCTGGGCGGGCGCTTCCTGGCCGGCCTGGCGGCTTGCCTGCTGGTCTTCGTGCTGGTGGTGCTGGCGATGATGCTCGGGTCGCTCACTTCCGCCGCCGACCCCGAGCGGCTCAACCCCGTCACGCCGCTGCCCTATCTGTGGAGCTTTGCCGTCTTTATCGTGCCCAATGTGCTGTTCGTCGCCGCGCTGCTGATGCTGCTGGCCGTGGCAGTGCGCTCGATGCTGCTCGTGTACGTGGGCGTGCTGGCGTTTTTCGTGTTGTGGGCCGCTTCCGGCCTGCTGGCAGGGCGTCCTGCGCTGGCCATGACGGCCGCCTTGCTGGACCCGTTCGGCGTGCGCACGCTGGCGCTGGCCACGCGCTATTTCACCAGCGCTGAAATGAATACGGCGCTGCCGCCGCTGGCCGGCCTGCTGCTGGCCAACCGCCTGCTGTGGAGCGTGCTGTCGCTGGCGCTGCTGGCGGCCACGATCTGGCTGTTCAAGCCGCAGCGCGCCGGTGCCGCCCGCGGCTGGTTCCGGCGCACCACCCGCGCGCAGCCGGCGTCAGTTGCCATCGCCGCGGCCGCCCCCGTGCTGCGCCCGGTCACGCCGCGGTTTGGCATGGCAACGGCATGGCGGCAGTTCTGGCATGTGCTGCGCTTTGACACGATGGGCGTGCTGAAAAGCGTGCCTTTTCTCGTCATGCTGCTGCTGGCGCTGGCCAACTTCATCGCCAATGTCAGCGTTGGCGGCTTGCGCTTTGACAGCGTGCCGTATCCGCTGACGCGCCTGATGCTGGTCGAACTGGCCGACAGCCTGAACTTCGTGCTGGCCATCGTCGTGATGTTCTACAGCGGCGAGCTGGTATGGCGCGACCGTCAGGCGAAGATCGCCGACCTGACCGATGCCTTGCCCGTGACGGGCTGGCTGCCGCTGCTGGCCAAGTGCGGCGCCTTGACCGCCGTGGTGGCCGTGTTCCTGGGCACCGGCGTGCTGGCCGCGCTGGCGGTGCAGCTGGTCCAGGGCGGCGTGCGCCCGGAACCGCTGCTGTACCTGCGGGGCACGCTGATGAACGGCGCCTGGTTCGTGCTGATGGCGCTGGCCATGCTGGCGCTGCAGGTCGTCGTCAACCAGAAATACGTCGCATATGCGCTCTCGCTGCTGCTGGTGATGCTCAAGCCGCTGCTGGCCGCGCTGGGCTTCGAGCATCCGCTGTACCGCTTTGCGTCGCTGCCGGAACTCGTGTACTCGGACTTGAACGGCTATGGCGGCCTGGTGGCCGGCTGGCTGTGGTTCGCGCTGTACTGGACGCTGGGCACGCTGGCGCTGCTGCTGGTGGCGCAGGCTTTTCGCCCGTCGGGCCGCGCCGCCCGCTGGCGCGTGCGCTGGCCGCAGGGCGTGCGGCGCCTGCGCGGCGCCAGCGGCTGGGCCCTGGCTCTGAGCCTGGCCGGCTTCGCCGCCAGCGGCAGCTGGATCGCCTATAACATGCACGTGCTGAACCGCTATCAGTCCGGCGCGCAGCTGCTCGATGCGCGCGCCGACCATGAACGGCGCTATCGCCAGTATCTGGCGATGCCGCAGCCCGGCATCACGTCCATTGCGGCCAACGTCGACCTGTATCCGGCGCAACGCAGCGCGGCGATACGCGGCCGCTATCGGCTGAAGAACCGTGGCGCTGCGCCGCTGCGCACGCTGTACCTGCAGATGGATACGGCGGCGCGGACCACCTGGCAGGCCTTGCCCGCGCACCGCGTGCTGGTCGACGATGAACGCCATGGCGTGCGCATCGTCGAACTGGCGCAGGCGCTGGCGCCGGGCGCGACGCTCGATCTCGCGTTTCTCGTGAACGTGCGCCAGCAGGGCTTTACGGCCAGCGGCCAGCCCGAGGGCGTGCGGCACAACGGCAGCTATTTCACCATCGAGCAGTACTTTCCGCACCTGGGCTATAACGCGGCACAGGACATCACGGACACTGGCGAGCGCCGGCAGCGTGGCCTGGGCGCGCCGCATGGCATGCCCAAGCTCGACGACCTGCAGGCGCGCTACAGCAATTACTGGAAGCAGTGGGGCATCGATGGCGACCTGGTCGACTTTCAGACCACCATTTCCACCAGCGCGGACCAGGTGGCGCTCGCCCCGGGCACGCTGGAGCGCAGCTGGGAAAAGGATGGCCGCCGCTATTTCAGCTACCGCATGGCGCAGCCGGCGCTGCCGTTCTTTGCCTTCCAGTCCGGCCGCTGGCAAGTGCAGCGCGCGCAGTGGCAGGACGTGGCGATCGAGGTCCATCACGATGCGAAGCACGCATGGAATACGGGCAGCATGATCGCCGGCGCGCAGCAGGCGCTGGCCTACAATACGGCGCACTTCGGCCCTTACCCGCACCGGCACTTGCGCATCGTCGAGTTCCCGCTGTACCAGCAGTATGCGCGCAGCTTTCCGGGCCTGATCCCGTTTTCGGAGTCGCTCGGTTTCATCAGCGACTTGCGCGATCCCGATGGCGTCGACCATGTGTTCTATGTCACGGCGCATGAAGTGGCGCACCAGTGGTGGGGCGACCAGCTGATCGCCGCCAACGTGCAGGGCAGCGGCATGCTGACGGAATCGCTGGCGGAGTATTCGGCGCTGATGGCGGTGGAGAAGCAGTTCGGCGCCGACAAGGTGCGGCGCATCCTGCGCTTCGACCTCGATGCCTACCTGGCCGGCCGTGGCCGGGAGCAGGGTCGGGAACTGCCTTTGTTCCGCAGCGAGGGCCAGGCGTATATCGAGTACCGCAAGGGCAGCCTGGCGTTCTACCGCCTGCGCGCCGAAATCGGCGAGGCGGCCTTGAACCGCGCCTTGAAAGCCTTCCTGGCGCAGCATCGCTATCGCAGCTCGCCCTATGCGACCAGCCGCGACCTGCTGTCCTTTATCCGCGCCGAAACGCCGGCGGCGCAGCAGCAATTGCTGACCGACCTGTTCGAGCGCGTCGTCCTGTACGACAACCGCCTGGCCGGCGCCAGCGCAGTGCGCCGGGCCGATGGCCGCTGGGACGTGACCTTGCAGGTGCAGCTGGCCAAACTGGAAGCCGACGGCAAGGGACGCGATGCGCCGCGCGTCTACGATGAACCGGTCGATCTGGCGGTGTATGCCGATGGCGCGCCGCAGCGCCTGCTGTATCGCGGCAAGCACCGCTTGCCCGGCGGCGCTGCGTCGGTGACGGTGACGGTCGATGCGCCACCGGGCGAAGCGGTGCTGGACCCGGAACAGCTGCTGATCGAGCGCAATGGGCTGGACAACCGCCGGCGCGTGCAGCTTACAGGCGGTTGAGCTGCCTGAAGACGATGGCGCGCCGGCGCGACATGCCCACGCGCAGGCCGCCGTGCAGGGTGAGCGTCATGCCGCCCGCTGGCGCTGGCGCGATACCCGTCACGCTGGCGAGGTTGACGATGCGGCTGCGGCTGACGCGCATGAATTTTCCCGCGTCCAGCCGCGCTTCGAGCTGCACCAGTGAGCGCAGCAGCAGCGGACGGTGGCTATCGAAATACACGCGCGTGTAATTGCCTTCCGATTCGAACAGCGCGATATCGTCGAGCGCCACGAACCAGCAACGCTCGCCGTCCTTGATGAAGACCTTGCCATCGGCGGCGATCGCCCCGGCTTCCTGCGGGACGGGACGGCGCTTCTCGAGCGCTTGCGCCAGGCGTGGCGGATCGATGGGTTTGAGCAGGTAATCGAGCGCGCTGACGTCAAAGGCGCGCAGCGCATAGCGGTCGTAGGCCGTGGTGAAGATCACGGCCGGCGCTTGCGCGAGCGCCGCCAGCAGATCGAAGCCGCTGCCATCGGGCATGTGCACGTCGAGAAAAATCAGGTCCGGCGCCAGCGCCGCGATCTGCTGCACGCCTTCCTCCACGTTGGCCGCTTCGCCGGCCACGCTGACCCATGGATGCTCGAGCAGCAGGCGGCGCAACTCGTCGCGCGCCAGCCGTTCATCGTCGATGATCATCACGCGCATGTCTTCACCCACGGTAGTGTGACGGTGGCGACGACCCAGCCGTCCTGTTCGGCCAGTCGGCAACTGGCGCCCGCGCCAAACAGCAGATGCAGGCGCTGGCCGGCATTGGTCAGGCCCACGCGCGTCGAGCCGCTGTCCTCTGCCAGCTTGCCCTGGTTCGCCACGCGCAACAGCACGGTGTCGCCGGCCCGGCGCGCCTCGATGCGCACCGCGCAGGGACCGGTGCTGCGTTCGACGCCATGCTTGATCGCGTTTTCGACCAAGGTTTGCAGCAGCATCGGCGGCAGCGCCACGGCGTCGAGGCCGGGGGCGATATCCTGGCTCAGTTGCAGCCGCTCTTCAAAGCGCAGCTTTTCCATGCCGAGATAGGCTTGCAGCGCGGCCAGTTCGGCATCGAGCCGCACCGTGTCGGACAAGCCCGTCTGGAGATTGTGGCGCATCATGGCGGCCAGCTGGTTCATGGCGCGCGCGGCCGCCTGCACGTCCTGGAACATCAGCGCGCGGATGCTGTTCATGCTGTTGAAGAAAAAATGGGGATTGACCTGCGCCTGCAAGGCGCGCAGTTCGGCGTCCTTGACATGGATTTCCAGCTGCAGCTTGTCGAACGCCAGCTGCGTGGCGTGGCGGCGCGCCAGCGCCAGGGTATAGAGCAGCGTCCACAGCGCGAACACGATAAACCAGATCACCGTCAGGATCGCCACGGTGGCCGGCAGTTCGGCGCGGTCCTGCAGCAGGGCGCCGTTGCGGAACAGCAGCTCGGCCAGCAGCACGGCGCCCGTTTGCAGCACGCTGAGCAGCAGCAGGCCGGCGGCGATGCGCGCCAGCGGCAATCTGTCTTGCGGGCCTCTGATCCAGCCATGGCGCCGCAGGTGGTTGCGCCAGCCGTGCGACAGGCCCAGGCCCGTCAGTGCGCAAAAGATCTTTGCCACCGAGAACCACAGCACCTGGTCTGTGTAGCCGCCGCCCCAGGAGGCGTACACGCCCAGCGCCGCCAGCGCGCCCCAGCCGGCGCACTGCGCGATCCAGTAGTCGCGCGGCGTGCGCACGGTCAGGCTTGTTGCAGCGGAATCGTGCCGAACGTCGTCGGCGTCGAGCACGGCTCCTCGTCGAAGGCGATGTCGCCCATGGGGTTGGCCACGCCGTCCGCCTTCAAGTCCTTGAAGCCGAACAGTTTCGGGTCCATCAGATGCGATGGCGCCACGTTCGACAGGGCCGAGAAGATGCTTTCCACGCGGCCGGGGAATTTCTTGTCCCAGTCGCGCATCAAGCCCTTGATCTGCTTGCGCTGCAGGTTTTCCTGCGAACCGCACAGGTCGCACGGAATGATGGGGAAGCCCTTGACTTCCGCATAGCGTTGCGTGTCTTCTTCCTTCACGTAGGCCATCGGGCGGATGACGATGTGCTTGCCGTCGTCCGATTGCAGCTTGGCCGGCATGCCCTTCAGTTTGCCGCCGAAGAACATGTTCAGGAAGAACGTTTCCAGGATGTCGTCGCGGTGGTGGCCCAGGGCGATCTTGTTGGCGCCCAGCTCGTCGGCCACGCGGTACAGGATGCCGCGGCGCAGACGCGAGCACAGCGAGCAAGTCGTCTTGCCTTCCGGGATCAAACGCTTGACGATGCTGTAGGTATCCTGGTTTTCGATGTGGAAAGCCACGCCCAGTTCCGTCAGGTAGGCGGGCAGGATCTCCGGCGGGAAATTCGGCTGCTTTTGATCCAGGTTGACGGCGACGATATCGAAGTGGATCGGCGCGCGTTCGCGCAAGGTCATCAAAATGTCCAGCAGCGCGTAGCTATCCTTGCCGCCCGACAGGCAGACCATCACCTTGTCGCCGTCTTCGATCATATTGAAGTCGCCGATGGCCTGGCCCACCAGGCGGCACAGGCGCTTGTGCAGCTTGTTGTTTTCCAGGGCGATCTTTTCCGCCTTCTTGCGCGCCAGTTTCTGCGCTTCCACGTTGGCCGGAATTTCCACGGCGGTTTCCATGACTGCGGTGTCGTTCATATTGCTCATACTTCATCCTTGATCTTGAATACTTCCACGCCCACGCCTTCGCAGTCGGGATACACGTCCGGTTTCATGCTCGACACGCGCGCGGCGCGCACGCGCGGGTGGGCCAGCATGGCGGCCAGCACGTCGTCGACCAGGCTCTCCTGCAGTTGCACGTGGCCTTGCGCCATGCGCTTGGCGATGGTTTCGCGCATGAAGTCGTAGTCGACCACTTCTTCCAGCTGGTCATCCTTCGGCGTCGACAGGGCCAGGGGAATGTACAGGTCGACGTTGATGAGGACGCGCTGCTCGCCCTTTTTCTCGAAGTCGTAGACGCCGATGTTGATGAGGACTTCGTAATTGCGCAGGAACAGCCGGCGGCAATCGGCCAGGCGAGGGTGGTACAGGGCGGACGACATAGTTTTACCTTTTAGGGAATGCTGGAATGCTGGTTGTTTGGTGCGGCTGCTGATTATTTGGTCAAAAACATGACGTCGCGCGGCAAACCGATCAGATGCTGGCCGCCATCGACCAGCAGGGTCGTGCCCGTCAGCGCGCGCGCGCCGGCCACGTAACAGACGCAGTCGGCCACATCCTCTGGCGTGCTGGAGCGTCCCAGCGGCGTGTTTTCATGCGCTTTGGCAAAGTTCGCTTCCGTCTGTTCGCCGGAGACCATGGTGATGCCGGGGGCAATGCCCACCACGCGCACTTTCGGCGCCAGCGCCTGGGCCAGCATGGTGGTCGCCGACAGCAGCGCCGCCTTGGACAGGGTGTACGACAAAAAATCAGGATTGAGATTGTACAGTTTTTGATCCAGCAAGTTGATGACCACGGCTTGCCCGCCGCTTGGGGTGGCCTGGTACAACGCTTGCGCCAGCAGGATGGGAGCGGCCAGGTTGGCGTGCATGTGGGCGTCGAGCGCGGTGAAGGAAAAATTGCCGGCATTGTCGTATTCAAACAACGATGCGTTGTTGACCACGCAAGTCACTGGCCCCAGCGCCGCCTGTGCCTGCGGCAACAGCTGGCGCACGGCCACTTCCTGCGCCAGGTCGCAGGGGAATGCTTGCGCGCGGCGGCCCAGCGCGATGATTTCCGCCACCAGGCTCTGCGCTTCCTCGCGCGAGTCGCGGTAATGGACGGCGATATCCCAGCCGTCGCGCGCCAGGCCCAGCGCGATGGCGCGGCCGATGCGGCGCGCCGCGCCCGTGACGAGGGCGACGCGGGGAGTGCTGTCGAAGGGCGTTGTCGTTGCTTCTGTCATGTCTTTGCTATGGTTGAGATATTCGGTGGACGCCACACTGGCGGCATGCGCCGCCGATTCGCTACAATGCGGGAATGTCTCTTCCCGCACCCGATAGCGACGCGCTGGCCGCGTCCCATGCCTTGCAGCACCAGATTGCCGCCGAAATCGCGCGCAATGACGGCGCCATTCCCTTTGTCCGCTTCATGGAGCTGGCGCTGTATGCGCCTGACCTCGGCTATTACAGCGGCGGCGCCGCCAAGCTGGGCAAAGATGGCGATTTTACAACCGCGCCGGAGATTTCGTCCCTGTTCGGCGCCACTCTGGCCCATGTGGCAGCCGCTATTATGGCGCAAACGGCCCCGCGCATCCTCGAATTCGGCGCCGGCACGGGCAAGCTGGCCCTGGACATCCTGACGGAAGCGGCGCAGGCCGGCATCGCGATCGAACAGTATGCGATCGTCGAATTGTCCGGCGAATTGCGCGCGCGCCAGGAGCTGGCGCTGGCCGCCTTCCCGCAAGTGGTGTGGCTCGACGGCTTTCCCGACAGTTTCGAAGGCGCCGTGTTCGGCAATGAAGTACTCGACGCCATGCCCGTCAACCTGATCAGCAAGACGCCGGCAGGCTGGTGCGAACTCGACGTCAGCATTGCCGACGGCCAGTTCGTGTTTGTCGAGCGCCCGGCCGGCGCCGACGTGGCCGCGCAGATCGCCGCCCAGGTGCCCGGCGCCGATGACTTGCCCGTCGGTTATGTCACGGAAATTCATGGCGTGGCCTGCGGCTTCATGCGCTCGCTGGCGCGCATGCTGACGAATGGCAAGGGCGGCGCGGCCGTGCTGTTCGATTACGGTTTTCCTGCGCACGAGTATTATCTGGACTTGCGCGCCACGGGCACCCTGATGTGCCATTACCGCCACCACGCCCACGCGGAACCGTTTTATCTGCCCGGCTTGCAGGACATCACGGCCCACGTGGACTTTACGGCCATGGCGGTGGCGGCGCAGGACGCTGGCCTCGACGTGCTCGCCTACATGAACCAGGCGTCCTTCCTGCTGGGCTCCGGTATCGGCGACTTGCTGCTGCGTACCGACCCGGAGCAGGTCAAAACGTACTTGCCGCAGGCCAGCGCCGTACAAAAGCTGGTGTCGCCGGCCGAGATGGGGGAATTGTTCAAGGTGCTGGCGGTGGGGCACCGCGTGGCGTTGCCGGAAGCGCTGTTGTCCAGCGACCGCAGTCACTGCCTGTAAGCGCCGGCAATATCAAGGCGGGGCAGTATCGCCCTGCAATTTCCTGTTCGCCGGTGGTTATTATCTTGTCATATCGTATATGATGACCGACACAGCACGGTTCCATCCTGCAAGAACCCGTCGCCGCGCACCGATTTCAAGATAGAACGATGGGAAAGATACATACACACTATGACAACCTGAAGGTGGCGCGCCTGGCGCCGCAGGAAGTCATACGTGCCGCGTACAAAGCCCTCAGCCAGAAATACCATCCAGACAAGAATCCCGGCGACGAAAAGGCCGCCCGCATCATGGCCATCCTCAACAGCGCCTATGGCACCTTGTCCGATCCACAACGCCGCAAGGAACATGACGAGTGGATCGCCGCCGAGGAGTGGGAAATCGAATGGCTGGAAAGCACCCGCCACGAAGAAGGCAAGACCCGCGATGGCCGTGCGAAAGGCCATGCCCAATCGCATGAGCACGCCTGGGCGCAGGATGTGCCGCCGCCGAAGGGCAAGCCGCGCAGCGCGGCGCCGCCCATCTGGCGCAACTGGCGCTGGTGGCTGAGTTTGCTTGTCTGCCTGCTGCTGGGCTGGCTGGGCGCCTTGCTGATGCTCGATACCTCGCAGCCCGTGCCTGCCGCGCTGGCCTCGGCCTGGAGCGGCCTGGCCCGCGATGGCGCCAAGGCGCATCCGGACACGGCAACGGCGGAGAGCGCAGCTACGCCGCCGGCAAAAAACGAGGCGGTGGCTATCGATAGCTGGGCCGTGGGCAAGCCGTATGCGGCCGAGCCCGCGCAAGCGAAGGCGCCCGAGATCCGCGTACTGGCCGTGGCGCAGCTGAGCCTGAAAGCCAGCCGGCCCGCCTGCGATGGCGCCAGCCAGGCCGAGTCGGCGGGGCTGGTGGCGCCGAATGGCGAGCCTTGGCCGGCGCGGTCCGGCTATGTCGATGGCTTCCCGATCGGTAACAAGGGTGACGAACTGAGCTTGACCATCGACAACAGCAGCAACACGGCGCCCGTCTTCGTCAAGCTGTATGACCAGGAGCGGCGCTCGAATGTGCGCTACCTGTACATCCTGGCCAATGACAAGCTGACGGTGGAGCAGCTCAGCGCGGGCAAGTACGAAGTGCGCTACCAGGCCGTCGGGCCCGGCCAGGACAATTGCGGCGGCGCCACGCGCAGCGGTGCCTCGATACCGGCACCGGCCGCGGGAGAGGACGGTACGCAGAATCCTGTTGTAAGCAGCATCTAATCTGATTATGCTTGATATGCGTCAACGCAGCGTCCACATCGAACTTATCCCTTAGGAGTATTCATGACCGACCTCAAAGCCGATGCAGATGATAACTGGCTGCTCGACGAAGATGAGCCGGTGGCCAGTCCCTCGGGGCTGGCCGCGCCCGACCAGCGCCTGTGGCGTGTGCTGATCGTCGATGACGACGTCGATGTGCATGCGGTCACGCGGCTGGCGCTGCGCAATGTCAGTTTCAAGGGCCGTGAACTGGAACTGTTTTCCGCCTACAGCGGCCGCGAAGGGTACGAGATCCTGCGCGACACGCCCGACATCGCGCTGGTGCTGCTCGACGTGGTGATGGAAACGGATGATGCGGGCCTGATCCTCGCCAAGCGCATCCGCGCCGACTTGAACAACTCCATCGTGCGCGTCGTGCTGCGCACGGGCCAGCCGGGCCAGGCGCCCGAGCAGCGCGTCATCATCGAATACGATATCAACGATTACAAGGCGAAGACGGAACTGACGACACAAAAGCTGTTTACCACCGTCATTTCGGCCCTGCGCGCCTACGAGAGCCTGATGATGCTCGAGCGCAGCCGCATCGGTCTGGGCAAGATCCTCGCTGGCGCCACCAATCTGTACCAGATCCATTCCCTGCGCGAATTCGCCTCCGGCGTGCTGAACCAGGTCAGCGCCATCCTCGACGTGGGCGCCGACGGCGTGCTGTGCCTGATGCAGGGCGGCGCCGGAAGGCCCGAGGTGGTGGCCGCCACGGGCACGTATGCCGTGCTGGCCGAGGCGGAAGCCATGCCGGCAGATCACGCGCTCACGCCCACCATCGACAAGGCGTTCGCGGAAAAGCGCAGCCAGTTCGAGCATCCGGCCAATGTGCTGTTCATCCATACGGAAGGCAACCGCGAGCTGGCCATCTCCGTTACGCCGCCATGGCCGCTGGCGCAGATCCAGCGCGACTTGCTGGAAGTATTTTGCCAGCGTATCGCCGCCGCCTTCGACAACCTGTACATGTTCGGCCAGCTGCGCAAGGCGCAGGAAGCGACCGTCGTGGCGCTGGCCGACCTGGCGGAATTTCGCGACAGCGACACGGGCGGCCACGTGCGGCGCGTGCAGCTCTTGTCCGACGCCATCGCCCAGCGCATGCAGCAGCGCGGCGTGTATGCCGACGAGCTCAGCCCGCAGCTGCTCGACATGATCGGCCTGGCCAGCATCCTGCACGACGTGGGCAAGGTGGCCACGCCGGACGCCGTGCTGCTCAAGCCGGGCCGGCATACGGACGAGGAGCGGGCGCAGATGCAGCTGCATGCCAGCGTCGGGCGCACCATCCTCGAGCGGGCCGCCAACATGGTCGACGGCATCAGCTACCTCACGTATGGCGCGCAGATCGCCGGTGGCCACCATGAACATTTCGACGGCGCCGGCTATCCGAACGGTTTGAAGGGGCGCGACATTCCCTTGGCCGCGCGCATCGTTGCCGTGGTCGACGTCTTCGATGCCTTGCTGCACGAGCGGCCCTACAAGGAGCCGTGGCCGTATCCGCAGGTGCGCGAATACATCGAACAGCGCAGCGGCAGCCAGTTCGATCCGGAAGTGGTGACGGCGCTGCTCGACCTGATCGACAACGAGCCGCAACTGTGGCATCCGGAGCGCGCCACCGCTTGAGCCGCGACTTCGTTGGCGCTTTTCGGCACGCCGCCATTCCCTTGCGCGCGGCGCCGTCATATACTCGGCAGCCTCATGCTGGCCGGCGCCACGCACCAGTGTGGCGCGCCGCGGAGTTTTCGGACATCACGACATGAAAGAACTCAAGGGCCTCAGCGCACTGATCATCGAGCCGCATCCGGGCATGCGCGCCAGCCTGCACAATATGCTCAACCTGTGCGGCCTGGCGAAGATCGACGACGCGGCCAGCTCGGGCCAGGCGATCCGCATGCTGGGCAGCAAATCGTATGATCTGATCCTGTGCGAATACGACCTCGACGGCGGGCAGGATGGCCAGCAGATGCTGGAAGACTTGCGCCACCACAAGTTGATGCATGCGTCGACCATGTTCTTCATGGTCACGGGCGAAGGCAGCTTCGCCAAGGTGGTCAGCGCCGTCGAGCTCTTGCCCACCGATTACATCCTCAAACCGTTCACCGCTGACAACATGCTCGAACGTATCGGCCGCGCATTGGACAAGCGCAATGCCTTCGTGCCCGTGTATGCACTGATCGACGTGGGCAACGAGCGCGCGGCGATTGCCGCCTGCGCCGAGGGCGCCAGCCTGTATCCGCGCTACGCCACGGATTTCCTGCGCCTGCGCGCGGAATTGCATTTGCTGCTGGGCGAGGCGGCTGACGCCGAGCCGATCTACGCGGGCCTGTACGAAGCCAAGTCCATCGGCTGGGCGCGCCTGGGACAGGCCAAGACGCAATTTCTGCTGGGCGAATACGAAGCGGCGCAGGGCACCCTGGAAGGACTGCTGGAAAACAACAAGCGTTTTCTCGACGCCTATGACTGGCTGGCGCGCACGCACTTGGCGCAAGGCAAGCCGGAACTGGCGCAGGCAGCCCTGAGCGAAGCGGTGGCCCTGTCGCCGCACGCCGTGCGCCGCTTGCGCCGCCTGGGTGAGGCGGCCCTGGCGGCCGACGATATCGAGATGGCGGAAAAATCCCTCAAATTGGTGGTCAGCAAGGCCAAGTATTCGGAATTCCGCGACCCGGAAGACCATGTGCGCCTCGTGCAGACCCTGGTGCGCAAAGGCGACCCGCTGCAGGCGGGCGCCGTGATCCGCGACCTCGACAAGTCGATGGGCGGGCAAAAGCATGCGGAACTGTGCAGCGCCCTGTGCAGCGCCATGCTGCATGCGCATACGGGCAACGAAGAGCGTCTGCAGCAATCGCTGGACGTAGCGCTGGCCGCCAACCGCCACAGCGTGGGCGGCTCAAACATGCTGAAAACCGAACTGGCGCGCCACTGCCTGGCGCACGGCCGCGAGGATGGCGCGGCCGAGGTGATGCGCGAAGTCATGCGCAACGCGCCCGACAGCGCCGCCATGACGCGCGCCATGGCCGTGTTCGAACAGGCGGGGCGCGAGGAGCTGGCCAAGGCGCTGGCGCGGCAAAGCCGCCAGGAGGTGGCCGACATGGTGGCGGCCGGCGCCGCCCGGGCGGGAGAGGGCGATTTCCGCGGCGCCGTTGATCTGATGGGCGAAGCCGTCACGCGCCTGCCCGATAATCCGCAAGTGGTCTTCAATGCGGCCGTGGCCGTGCTGAAATGCCTGGAGCACGAGGGCTGGGATGAGCGCATGGGCCAGCAGGCGCTGAGCTTTATCGCCGGCGTGCGCCGTTTGGACCCGCGCAACCCCAAATTGCCCGTGCTGTCGGGCCTGCATCAGCAGCTGTTGCGTAAATATAAGCCGCTGGGCAACTCCTGGATGCATCCGCCTGACGCAAGGTAAAAGGGGGAAATGCGGGGCGAATGACGGGAAAATGCGGCTTGCCGGCAGGGGCGATAAAAAAAATGCGAAAAAAGCTGACTTTTTCGCGCCAACCCTTGCACTTTCTCAAATCGGGAGCTTATAATCACGCCCCGAAGCAGCCAACTTCTTCTTTATACGCAAATGCAGCAGTCAGGCATCAGTAAATAAGGTTGACAGTTGTGAGTAGATGCTTCATACTCTGCGGTTCCCGCGGAGGGGTGGCCGAGTGGTTAAAGGCGACAGACTGTAAATCTGTTCTCTATGAGTACGCTGGTTCGAATCCAGCCCCCTCCACCAAGTTTTTGCAAGGAAAACTGGGTAGTAGCAAAAAGCAAGTGAAGAAAAGTGAACGATACCTCGCGGGTGTAGCTCAATGGTAGAGCAGAAGCCTTCCAAGCTTACGACGAGGGTTCGATTCCCTTCACCCGCTCCAGTTTCCGTTCAGATGCTTGATGCATCGCATGCAACAAATTACAGCCCTTGTAGCTCAGTGGTAGAGCACTCCCTTGGTAAGGGAGAGGCCACGTGTTCGATCCACGTCAAGGGCACCAGAATTCGCAGCAGGCAGCACAGAAGCAATTCAAACCAGACCGTCGGGCGTGTGCCTGAGCAATCTAATCAAATCATTAGGAGTTCAAAATGGCAAAAGGTAAATTCGAACGGACCAAGCCGCACGTCAACGTCGGCACCATCGGCCACGTCGACCACGGTAAAACCACGCTGACCGCTGCAATCGCAACGGTTCTGTCGAAGAAATTCGGCGGCGAAGCCAAGGCATACGACCAGATCGATGCGGCTCCAGAAGAAAAAGCGCGCGGTATCACGATTAACACCGCCCACGTCGAGTACGAAACGGAAACGCGTCACTACGCGCACGTTGACTGCCCAGGCCACGCCGATTACATCAAAAACATGATTACCGGTGCAGCCCAGATGGACGGCGCGATCCTGGTGTGCTCCGCAGCTGACGGCCCAATGCCACAGACCCGCGAACACATCCTGCTGGCCCGCCAAGTTGGCGTTCCATACATCATCGTGTTCCTGAACAAGTGCGACCTGGTCGACGATGCAGAGCTGCTGGAACTGGTTGAAATGGAAGTGCGCGAGCTGTTGTCGAAGTACGAATTCCCAGGCGACGACCTGCCTATCATCAAAGGTTCGGCACGTATGGCGCTGGAAGGCAAAGAAGGCGAAATGGGCGTTGACGCAGTGCTGCGTCTGGCCGATGCGCTGGATGCTTACATCCCAACGCCAGAGCGCGCTGTTGACGGTGCATTCCTGATGCCAGTGGAGGACGTGTTCTCGATCTCGGGTCGCGGTACCGTTGTGACCGGTCGTATCGAGCGCGGCATTGTCAAAGTCGGCGAAGA
>NZ_JACYMG010000005.1:0-78518 GCF_020858035.1 Janthinobacterium sp. EB271-G4-3-2
TCCCCATCGTCTAGAGGCCTAGGACATCACCCTTTCACGGTGAGTACAGGGGTTCGAATCCCCTTGGGGACGCCAGACCGGCTGAATCAGCCAACAAAAAAGCCGCCTGGTAACAGTGCGGCTTTTTTGTTATGGGTTGCCATGTCACTTTTCCTCTTTTCCTTTGAATATGCCATTAGCTACCGATCGCGCGTCATCCCTCGCCATCTTCTGCAAAGTCGTCGACAACTACGGCGATATCGGCATTTGCTGGCGCCTCGCGCGGCAGTTGAGCGGCGAGCACGGCGTGGCCGTCACCCTGTGGGTAGATGATCTGGTCAGCTTCCAGCGCATTAGCCCCGCGATCGACGTGGCAGCCGAAGCGCAGCAAGTCTCCGGCGTCACGATACGCCATTGGCGCGGCCAGGATGGCGTGTTTGCGCCGGCCGATATCGCCGACATCGTCATCGAATTCTTTGCCTGCGACATTCCGCCCGGCTATATCGCCGCCATGGCGCAATGCGCGCCGCAGCCCGTGTGGCTGAACCTGGAAGGGTTGACGGCGGAAGAGTGGGTCGAGGGCTGCCATGCGCTGACGTCGCCGCGCCACGGCATGATCAAGCATTTCTTCTTCCCCGGCTTCACGGATAAAACGGGTGGCTTGCTGCGCGAAGCGGCGCTCGACGAGCGGCGTCTGGCGTTCCAGTCCGATGCGCCCGCCATGGCGGCATTCCTCGGGCGGTTCGGCGTGACGGCGGCGGACATGCGCGACTTGAAAGTGTCGCTGTTCTGCTATCCATCCGCTCCCGTCGCCGGGCTGTTTGCGGCGTGGCAGGCGGGCAGCGCACCCGTGACGTGCCTGGTGCCGGAAGGCGTCGCGTTCGATGCCGTTCAAGCGTTTATCGGCGATGATGCGGCGGTGGTCGGGGCGGCGCGCACGCGCGGCGCGCTTACCGTGCGCGTGCTGCCTTTCGTGCCGCAGGACGATTACGACCGCCTGCTGTGGGCTTGCGACGTGAACCTGGTGCGTGGCGAAGATTCGTTCGTGCGCGCGCAATGGGCAGGCCAGCCGTTTCTCTGGCATATCTATCTGCAGGATGAAAACTTGCATCACGTGAAATTGCGCGCCTTCCTGCAGCGCTATGCCGTGGATGCGGACGGCCCCATCGACAGCCTGGTGCAGGCGGCGCTGGCCTGGAATGGCGCCAGCGCGGACGCCTTGCCGTGGGCCCAGCTGTGGCCCGCATTGCAGGCCGATTTGCCGCGCATCCGGGCGCGCGCGCATGATTGGCAGCGGCAGATGCAGGCTAATGGCGATCTGGCAAGTAACTTGCTGGCGTTCGCCGGCGCGACGAGATAGGCGCTTGCCCAAAATTAAGGTAAAATGCCCGGTTATTTCTAACGTATTTTTAACCGATCAAACGCAAGCTTGCGGCGCTGATGGCGCACAGGCGGCAGATGGTCTTCATGCAACCCACTTTTTACGTACATTCCTATGAAACCCGCAAAAGAAATTCGTGTTGGCAATATCATCATGGTCGACAGCAAGCCAATGATCGTGTTGCGTTCTGATGTCAACGGTTCGAGCCGCACGGGCTTCACCTACAAATGGAAGATGAAAAATCTTCTGACGAACACCCCGATGGAAAACGTGTTCCGCGGCGACGACAAGTTCGACGTTGTTGTTCTGGATAAAAAGCCAGTGACGTATTCGTACTTCGCCGACCCGCTGTTCGTGTTCATGGACACCGAGTACAACCAGTACGAAATCGAAGAAGAAAACCTGGGCGAAGCGCTGAACTACCTGAAAGATGGCATGGAATGCGAAGCCATTTTCTACGACGGCAAAGCTATCTCCGTTGAACTGCCTACGACCATCGCCCGTCAAGTGGTGTACTCGGAGCCGGCGGTCAAGGGCAATACCTCTGGCAACGTCCTGAAAGAAGCCAAGATCGAAAACGCCATCGACGCGCACCGCCACACCGTGCAAGTGCCGCTGTTCGTGGCACAGGACGACGTCATCGAAATCGACACCCGCACCAACGAATACAAGCGTGTCGTACGCAACTAATTTCTCCAGTACCGGACCATCAAGAAACGCTGCCTTCGGGCGGCGTTTTTTTTTGCTTGGAAAATAATTCCTTATCATAACTATTAGCTTGCAAGGACTGCTATGCTATGGCTAGCACATTATTGCGGTAGAAACATTGAAGTTTCTTGGAGATACGATGCAGCGCAGTCAGATGTTACGCAGTGGCGCGTCCCGGAGCGTGTCGCGCCCCGTACTGGCCCGAGCCACGGCGCCGGCCAGTCCCATGGCCCATCTGCTCGACGCCGGCGTTTTGCCGCAACAGCAGATGATGCAGGCAGGCAAACTCAGTTCGCATGCGCTGACGTCGCAATACCTGGCCCGCATCCGCTCCCTGTGCAGCATCGGCGCGCGTGCCTATCCCGGCATTGAAATCAATCCCGACGCCTTGAAAATTGCCCTGGAAATGGACCGCGAGCGGCAGGTGCACAAGGTGCGCGGCCCCTTGCACGGCATCCCCGTCGTCTTGCGCGACAACATCGCCACGGGTGACCGCATGAAGACGCGCACCCAGGCGCCCCTGGCCACGCATGCCAGCTGCGATTCCTTCGTGGCGGCGCGCTTGCGCGCGGCCGGCGCCGTCATCATCGGCAAAAGCAATCTGCGCCAGTGGGCGGCCGTCAGCGTGCCGCATGCCAGTGCCAGCTGGGCCGGACTCACCATCCTGGCCGTCGACAGCGCGGCGGACGGCTCCATCGTCGCGCCTGCTTCAAACTGCGGCCTGGTCGCCATCAAACCCACGGGCAGGGCCGCTGGCGGGCAGGGCGGTGAGCCAGCCACTGCCGGACCGATGGCGCCCAGCGTGCGCGAGGCGGCCTGGCTGCTTGCCGCCTTGAGCGGCGAGCGCCTGGCCGATGGCATGGTGTTCGATGCCGCCGGCCTGCAGGGGCGCCGCATCGGCGTGGCGCGCAGCCTGTTCGGCGTGTGCGCCGGGACCGATGCCCTGATCGAGCAGGCGCTGAACGTGCTGCGCGAGCAGGGCGCGGAACTGATCGAATTGCCTCCCGCGCCCGGGCCGGGCGGCATTGAAACGCTGCTGCGCTCGCATGGCCTCGATGCGCTGGTGGGGCCGACTTGCCACGGCGTAGCGCAGCCGCAGTCCGACTTGCCGCACATCACGGTGCCTGCCGGCGCGCTCGGGGGCTTGCCGGTCGGCTTGTCCTTCATCGGTCCTGCCCACGGCGAGAAGCCGCTCATTGCGATGGCGTATGCCTATGAGCAGGCGACTTTGCACCGGCGCACGCCCGCACTGCCATCGAGCATCACCCTGGCGCTGCGTCGACCATGATGATTCCTTTCGTTTTCTTTCGATAAATTATGCTTGCAACCTTGCTGCTGAGTGCCGCCGTGGCCGCCACCCCGACTCCTTTCGATGCCGAGCAATTGTCCGGCAGCTGGTCCGACAGCGTGAATACGAATAGTGTGTGCGAAGAAGCACGCCACTTCACGCGCATGCAGCTGTCTGACGACCATCAGCGGCTGGCGATCTTCAACGACCGCACGTGGAAAAGCAAGCTGGGCGAAACCAACCGCTTTGCCGCGACGGTCGTGGCGGAAACGGAGCATAGCCTGACGTTACGCTATGACAATGAAACCCGCCTCAATGCCGCTGGCAAGCTGGTGGAATGGCAGTTGATCATCGTCGCGCCCGGCGTGTACCGCTGGCGCGAGACGGGCTGGCCGGAAGGCAAGGTCAACGGGGTGGTCGGCATCCGCTGTTCTCCCTGAGGCGCGCGCACAAGCATGCCATTCTGCTATGCTGCACCCATTATTGGATGCTTTTAGGAGATTGCATGTCCGCACGTTTGCTCTTGCCCCTGTTCCTGGGCGCCGCCGTGGCGCTGGCCGCCATGCCGGCGCAGGCGCGTACGCCCAGGCTGTCGCTGATCGAGCAGGCGCAAAGCTGCGACGGCGGCCATACCTGTCCGTATTTCCCAGACGTCTACAAGGCGGACT
Organism: Janthinobacterium sp. EB271-G4-3-2; assembly: GCF_020858035.1. Taxonomy (NCBI): domain Bacteria; kingdom Pseudomonadati; phylum Pseudomonadota; class Betaproteobacteria; order Burkholderiales; family Oxalobacteraceae; genus Janthinobacterium; species Janthinobacterium sp. EB271-G4-3-2. The sequence continues at coordinate 4,025 of NZ_JACYMG010000005.1, forward strand.
ACGCCTTTCGCAAGGCTTTCAATGTGGGCCTGAAAAAGGCGGGCCTGAAGCGGCAGCGCTGGGTGCCCGATGGCGTGGCCAGCCCGCTCAAGCCCGTCGAGATCGACGGCAAGGCGCGCCTGCTGAGCAGTGTCTGCGAACCGCACAATTGCGGCCACCGCTATTCCATCCTGTACGACCCGGCCGCGCGCAGCATGACGGGCGTGTACATGGGCAGCGATGCCAAGGGCGGCTTGCGCACCGTGTATTTCGGCGAGCCCAGCATCGCCGAAGCCGAACTGCTGTACAAGAACTGATGCACGCGCCACTGCGCATTTCCAGCGAGCGCGACGAGCTGGACGTGCCCATGATCCACCGCTACCTGAGCGAGCAGTCATACTGGAAACGTGGCGTGGCGCTGGAAACGGTGCGCAAGGGCATCGCCAACGCGCTGTGTTTTGGCGGCTACGTGGATGGCCAGCAAGTGGCGTTCGCCAGGGTCATCACCGACTACACGGATTTCGCCTATCTGCGCGACGTGTTTGTGCTGCCGCCATACCAGGGGCGTGGATATTGCAAGCGGATGGTGGCCGCCGTGCTCGGCGATGAGCGCTTGCGCGATGTCGCCTGGATGCTGGGGACGGATGATGCGCACGGCCTGTATGCGGGCTTTGGTTTTACGCCGTTGGAGGCACCGCAAAAGTACATGCGCCGCCCGGCGCCAGTAAAATTATCAAAATAATAGTTGATTCCATAAAAACTATTGATATTGTCGTATCAGATTAATATTGCCTTGATAATGACAATATGTCATTATGCGCGCTCTGCTGCGATTGCGCAGCCGTACTTTGCTGGTGTTTTGCCTTGCCATCGCCACGCGGTGAGGGTGAGCTCAATGAGCGGTCTGACTGGTCGTCCCCTGGGTACGTTTTTTCGACAATGTAAAGGAATACATCATGAAACAATATGGCGCCGAATTTCTCGGCACGTTCTGGCTGGTACTGGGCGGTTGCGGCAGCGCCGTGCTGGCAGCTGCCTTCCCCGGCCTTGGTATCGGCTTTGCCGGTGTGGCGCTGGCGTTTGGCTTGACGGTGCTGACCATGGCTTACGCCATCGGCCACATCTCGGGTTGCCATCTGAATCCCGCTGTCTCGATCGGCCTGTGGGCCGGCGGCCGCTTTCCCGCCAGCCAACTGTTGCCCTACATCATCGCGCAAGTACTGGGCGCCATCGTGGCCGGCGGCGTACTGTACGTGATCGCCAGTGGCCAGGCCGGTTTCGACGTCAGCAAGGGCTTTGCCTCGAACGGCTTCGGCGCTCATTCGCCGGGCGGTTATTCGATGCTGTCGGCGCTGGTCATTGAAATCGTGCTGACGATGTTCTTCCTGATCGTCATCCTGGGCGCCACCGACAAGCGCGCGCCGGCCGGCTTCGCCCCGCTGCCGATCGGCCTGGCGCTGACCCTGATCCACCTGATCAGCATCCCCGTCACCAATACCTCCGTCAACCCGGCCCGCAGCACGGGCGTGGCCCTGTACGTGGGCGATTGGGCGACGAGCCAGCTGTGGCTGTTCTGGCTGGCACCGATCATCGGCGCCTTGCTGGGCGCGCTGGCCTACCGCCTGATTGCCGGCGAAAAAGAGTAGGACGGCTTGGCCCGCAGGGCCTAAGCCGACACTGCCGGCAACGCAGCTTGTCGGCTTACGCGCGGCGTTGCCACGCTAAGCCGACCTACGCGGCGTCCGTCATTGGCGCCTGTCCGGTGCGCAGGCATCGTCGTAGGTCGGCTTGGCCCGGAGGGCCTAAGCCGACACTGCCGGCAACGCAGTTTGTCGGCTTACGCGCGGCGTTGCCACGCTAAGCCGACCTACGCGGCGCGCCATTCGCTCAGGTAGTGCTGCGGCGTGCGGCCCAGGATGCGGCGGAACATGGCGCTGAAGGCGCTGGGGCTGGCATAGCCCAGCGCATAGGCGATGGCCGCCACGCCTTCGCCCCGGTCCAGGCGGCAGAAGGCCTCGGCCAGGTGGACTTGCTGCAGCCATTGGCGGTAATGCAAGCCCGTTTCCTTGGGAAATAAGCGGATCAGGGTGCGCGCGCTGGCGCCCGCGTCCTGCGCCCAGTCTTCGATGCTGCGCCGGCTGCCGGGGGCGTCCATGATGGCCGAGCAGACTGCCACCAGGCGCCGGTCGCGGGGCCAGGGGATGGCGAGGGGGACGGTATCGGCCGCCGCCAGTTCCGACAGGATCAGGTGCGCCAGCCAGTCGCCGCGCCCCGCCAGTGCATATTCAACCGGTTCGGCCAGCAAGGCCAGGATCAGCTCGCGCAGCAGCCGGCTCACTTCCAGCACCTTGCAATCGTCGCCATATCGGGCCGCCACCTGCGCATCGATGTACACGGTGCGCATGCTCAGTTCGCTCAAGATATGGACTTCGTGCACGACGCCCACGGGAATCAGCAGGGCGCGCCGCGGCGGCAATATCCAGACGCCATGCTCGGTGGACACGCGCATCACGCCTTCCGTCGCATACAGCAGTTGCGCCCGCACGTGGCTGTGCGGCGCCGTATAGTCGCCCGCCGCATATTGCCTGGACATGGCCGTCACGGGGCGCGGCACGTGCTGGTAATCGTGCGAGCTGGTGCTGCGGCTGAACGGCACCCCATCAGGGTGAGTCTGGATCAGTGGTTGGGTGTACATGCTGGTCGTTGGATTGTCACTTGGTTGTCACTTGGGCGACGATTATTGGAAGTTATCAGTTCAGTGGCCATACTATACTGGCTTCTTTGCCGGGCCGCCCGCCGAGCCCGATTATTGCGGATGACACATGCACACAACCACAACTGCTCCAGCATTGGCCAAGTCCGTGCCGGCGGCTCCTTCGCTTCATAGTTCCCAACAACAATCCGGTCTGGCCATGCACATCCTGGGCGCCGTCGCCTTCGTGCATTTGCTCAATGACTTGATCCAGGCATTATTGCCGTCGATTTATCCGATGCTGAAAGCCGAGTTTTCACTCAGTTTTACCCAGGTCGGCCTCATAACCCTGACGTTCCAGTGCACGGCCTCGTTGCTGCAGCCATGGATCGGCTTGTATACGGACCGTCGTCCGCTGCCATTCCTGCTGCCGGTCGGCATGTGCTTTACCCTGGCCGGCGTGCTGATGCTGTCCATCGTCTCGACCTTCCCGACCCTGCTGATCGCCTCGGGCCTGATCGGCGTCGGCTCGTCGACCTTCCACCCGGAAGCGTCGCGCGTGGCGCGCATGGCCTCGGGCGGACGCTACGGCTTTGCCCAGTCGCTGTTCCAGGTGGGCGGCAATGTCGGCTCCGCGCTGGGGCCGCTGCTGGCAGCCGCCGTCATCGTCAACCGTGGCCACGGCAATATCGCCTGGTTCGGCCTGCTTGCCGTGCTGGCCATCGGCGTGCTGTACAAGGTCAGCCACTGGTATAGCGGCCACCTGGCCAGCTTCAAGCCGAAGGCGGGCGGCCATGGACCTAACTTGTCGCGCAACAAGGTGATGGCTGCGCTGGGCGTGCTGGCCCTGCTGGTGTTTTCGAAGTACATCTACATGGCCAGCCTGTCGAGCTACTACACGTTTTACCTGATCGACAAGTTCCACCTGTCGCTCGGCGATGCCCAGCTCTACCTGTTCCTGTTCCTCGCCGCCGTGGCGGCCGGCACCTTCATGGGCGGCCCCATCGGCGACCGCATCGGCCGCAAGCGCGTGATCTGGATTTCCATCTTGGGCGCCGCGCCGTTTACCCTGCTGCTGCCCTATGTCGACCTGTTCTGGACGGCCGTGCTGACGGTGATCATCGGCTTCGTGATTTCATCCGCGTTTTCCGCCATCGTCGTCTTCGCGCAGGAACTGGTGCCGGGCAAGGTGGGCATGATCGCGGGGATTTTCTTTGGCCTGATGTTTGGCGTCTCCGGCATCGCGGCCGCCGCCATGGGGCACCTGGCTGATATCTCCGGCATCGCCTATGTGTACAAAATCTGCTCCTACCTGCCGCTGCTGGGCATATTGACGGTGCTGCTGCCGCAGATCGAGCAGGCGAAAAAATAAGCGGGTGACGCGGGAGGGCTTGACGGCCCGCCCGCGTACATGCGATATTCGTCCCATGATCACTTTCACCCTCACTCCAGTTTCTGCATCCGGCGCCGCTGCTGCGCTGTGTCCGTGCGCCTGGCCCCGTGAGGATGCGGCTGCGCGCCGCTGACGTTTTACTCCTCATTCGATGGCCACAGTGTTGAAAAACCTGTGGCCATTTTCTTTTTCCGCAGCGTTAATGAAAGCCCCGCATGACACTTCATCTGTACGATACCTATGCGCGCAGCCTGCGCCCGTTTGAACCCATCGCCCCGGGCGAGGCGGGCCTGTACGCCTGCGGCCCCACCGTCTACGACTACGCGCATATCGGCAACCTGCGCACCTATCTGTTCGTCGACGGCTTGCGCCGCGCGCTCGAATTCAACGGCTTGCAGGTGCGCCACGTGATGAACATCACGGACGTCGGTCATCTGACGTCGGATGCGGACAGCGGCGACGACAAGATCGAGGCGCGCAGCGCCCGCAGCGGCAAGTCGGCCTGGGACATCGCCCTCGAATTTACCCGCGCGTTCGAGGACGATCTGCGCCAGCTCAATATCCTGCCGCCCACCGTCTGGTGCCGCGCCACGGACCACATCGCCGAGCAGATCGCCTTCATCCTCGACCTGGAAGCGAAGGGCTATACCTACCGCACGGACGACGGCATCTATTTCGACACGACGCGCCAGGACAGCTATGGAAAACTGGCGCGCCTGAACCGCGACGGCCTGCAGGCGGGGAAAAGGGTGGACCTCGGAGAAAAGCGCGACATCTGCGACTTCGCGCTGTGGAAGTTCAGCGGCGTGCCGGGACAGCGGCAGATGGAGTGGGACAGCCCGTGGGGCCTGGGTTTCCCCGGCTGGCATATCGAGTGCTCGGCCATGGCGGAAAAGCACCTTGGGACGTACTTCGACATCCATTGCGGCGGCGAAGACCACGTGGCCGTCCACCACAGCAACGAGATCGCGCAAACGGAAGCGCGCCACGGCACGCGCCTGGCCAACTTCTGGCTGCATGGCGCCTTCCTGAAAACACAGGATGCGAAGATGTCGAAATCGTCGGGCGACTTTTTACGCCTGCAAAGCCTGGTGGAGCAGGGTATCGATCCGCTGGCCTACCGCTACCTGTGCCTGGGCGCCCACTACCGCAGCAGCCTCAATTTCACGGACGAAGCGTTGCGCGCCGCCAGCAGCGGCCTGGCGCGCCTGCGCGTCAGCGTGCATGGCCTTGGCGAAGCGCAGGGTGAGGCCGCTCCTGATCCTGCATGGCTGGCGCGCTTTGCGGCGCAGGTCAACGATGACCTGAACTTTCCGCGCGCGCTGGCCGTGGCCTGGGAACTGCTGAAAAGCAGCCTGCCGGACGCCGTGAAAAAGGCCACCATGGCCCGCTTCGATGCGGCCCTGGGGCTCGACTTGCTGGCCTGGCAGCCGGCGCAGGTAGAGGTGCCGCAGCCCGTGCAGGCGTGGATGGCGGAACGGGCCATTGCCCGCGCGCAGCGCCAGTGGGCCGAGGCGGACCGCTTGCGCGCACTGGCGCGCGCGGCCGGCTATGACATCGACGATACGCCGCAGGGGCAACAGGCGCGGCCTTTGTGAAGATGTCCGGCATAATGGCCGCCTGATGAAACTGGAGATGCCGTGAAGCGCCGTTTGCTGATACTGAGTTGTTGCCTTGCCTTTTCTGCCGCCCGGGCGGCCAGCGAATGTCCGGGCTTTCCCGCGCTTGCCACCTCCGGCGAGGCGTTGCTGGCGCAAGTGCGCGCGCTGCCGCCCGTCGGCATCGACCGCGAACGGCAGGCGTGCGCGCCGGCGACCGTGATCGATTTCGCCTACAGCGGCGGGGTGCTGTGCAGTTTTGGCAGTGAACTGGAGGCAGCGACATCCGCCGTCACGCGCCTGGCCGATGGCGGTGAACTGGTCGAATACCTGTATCTGTTCCCGTATGCGCCGGCCACGCATGCGCGCTTGCTGGCGCTGCTGGCCGCGCGTTTCACGCCGGTGGACAAGGCAGCCTGGCCCGCCTTCCTGCAAGCCGCCAGGCCGGGCAAGGAAACCACGGCCCTGTTCACGCATGGCGGCTTTTATATTTCGCTGGGCAAGCCTACCGAAGGCGATCCTGCCGAATGGTATTCGAATGTGATCTTTGAAAAGCTCGACAAGCCCGCGCTGGGCGTGCGCAAGGTGTGCAAGGAAGCTCGCGATGGCTGAAGCGGATGCCTTTCCGGCCGCATTGGCAGGCACTGTGGCGCAGCTGCTGCCCGTGCTTTCATCAGGCCAGCTACACGCACCGTCGGCACCGTTTGACGTGCATCAGGATGGCAGGCTGCTGCGCATCCCCGTGCGTACGTATTACGACAGCAAGCAATTGTTGGCTTGTATGAAGCTGGCAGGCGACGCGGGCGTGATCGCCCTGTGCCTGGGCACGCGCCACCATGACGGCCATGTGCGCGAAGCGTGTGCAAGGCGGCTGCTGCTGCAGGAGCGGGCGTGGACGGTGCCCTTCGTCGTGCACCTGTGCGGCGAATACGTGCTGGAGATTATCGAGGCAATTGGCGCGGCGCTGCCGGCCTGGAATGCGGCGGCGCTGGCGCGCTACCTGCGGGAGAACCCCGCCTATGTGGACACGCTGGAGCGGCGCAGCATCAGTTACTGGAGTTGCTACCACCGCGGGCGCTACCCCGTGTGGGGCGACTATCCGGGACGCAGGACCATGGCGGCCCTGCGTGCATTGCAGCAGCTTACGCTTCGATAAAGCGCATCTTGAAGCTGCGGCCCTTGATGTTGCCGAAGTCGCGGCCCAGGGTATTGCCCGCGTTCAGGCGCTTGAAGGCCGCTTCGGCCACCTTGCGGTCCAGCGCCACGTAGGTCATGAACTCGAATACGTTGATTTTGCCCACCTGCTCCTTGGTGAGGCCAGCGTCGCCCGTCAGCGCGCCCAGCAAGTCGCCCGGGCGCAGCTTGTCCTTCTTGCCGCCCATGATGCACAGGGTGACCATCGGCGCCGGCAGCGCCTCCATACCGTCATCTTCCGCCAGTTCCTTCAGGTCGTGCCATTCGGCGGCGCTGTTCTGGTATTGCTCGATCAGCTTGACCCATTTTTTCTCGTTCGGCGCGCACAGCGACAGGGCCAGGCCCTTCTTGCTGCCGCGGCCCGTGCGGCCGATGCGGTGGATGTGCACTTCCGTGTCCTTCGATACGTCGACGTTGATCACGGCGCCCAGGTCGGAAATATCGAGGCCGCGCGCGGCCACGTCGGTGGCCACCAGCACGGAACAGCTGCGGTTGGCGAACAGCACGAGGATTTCATCGCGCTCGCGCTGTTCCAGTTCGCCATACAGGGCCAGCGCGGAAAAGCCTTGCTGGCGCAGTTCGTCGGCCAGCTCGCGGCAATGCACCTTGGTGTTGCAGAAGGCCAGGGTCGATTCCGGCTTGAAGTGCTTGAGCAGCTTGCCGACGGCGCCATTGCGCTCGTCGAAGCCGATTTCATAGAAGCGCTGCTCGATCTTGTCGTTGTCGTGCTGCGCTTCGACCGTCACTTCCAGCGGATTGACGAGGAACGACGCCGTGGCGCGGCGGATGTCTTCCGGGTACGTGGCCGAGAACAGCAGGGTCTGGCGGCGCGCCGGGCAGGCGCTGACGATGCCGGCGATTTCCTCGTAAAAGCCCATGTCCGTCATGCGGTCCGCTTCATCGAGCACCAGGGTCTGCACGTGGTTCAGGTTGATGGTGCCGCGCCCCAGGTGGTCGCGCAAACGGCCCGGCGTGCCGACGACGATGTGGGCGCCGTGTTCCAGCGAGGCGATTTGCGGGCGCATCGGCGCGCCGCCCGTCAGGGTCAGGATCTTGATGTTGCCGGCCGCGCGGGCCAGGCGGCGCAGCTCATTGGCCACCTGGTCGGCCAGTTCGCGCGTGGGGCACAGGACCAGGCCCTGCACGGCAAACCAGGCCGGATTGAGCTTGTGCAGGATGCCGATGCCGAAGGCGGCCGTCTTGCCGCTGCCCGTTTTCGCCTGGGCGATCAGGTCGCGGCCATCGAGCACCGCCGGCAGGCTTTGCGCCTGGATGGTGGTCATCTCGTGGTAGCCGAGCGAATCGAGGTTGGCCAAAAAGGCGGGCGTCAGCGGCAGGCTGGAAAAAGAAGTGGTGGCGGATGTGGTGTTCATAAAGGGCGGAGCCGGTAAAAAGCGGGTGAATGGGCACAGTCTACAGGCGTTCTACGCCCTTGTGCGGATGGTGGTGTGGAAGCCGGCGGCGAACGGCCGCCGGCGTGGGTACTAATTGTCCGGCGCCCAGATGGGCAAGCCGGTGAGGTCGAGGCCGGCGTCGCGCGTCCATACGGGCAGGCCCGTGGCGTCGGTCGGCTCCAGCAATTCGAGCTGCACCTGCTTCAGCGCCGCCTTGCGCGCGCGCGCGCGGCGCTGCGGCTCCGGCGCCGGCTCTGGCGCCTCGAGCGCTGGCGGCGGGCCGAAACCGGGCAAGTCGATGGTGGCGTTGTCTTTTTTATCTCTCATTTCTGAACCTCTGGTCCCTGGCCGCGAAAACATGGCGCCGGGGAGCGGGCAAAAAGCTGTCCGCGGTGTGAATACTCTGTACGCTTCGTCCACAAAACAAAAGCCCGGCTACTGGAGTCGGGCTCATTGTTGGAACAACCGTCAGGAATACCTGTCCTGCGGATTTAAGTGCGGCACGCAGTGTATCACAGGCGTGCCGCACCGTGTGGGGCGCCGTTGCCCAATTAACGGAAGCTCAGGGCGCCCGTCAAGTCGCCCGGCGGCAGCGCGCCCCGTGCCGCGAATGCGTCGTTGCGCACCTTCAGGCCTTCGAGCAGCGGCAGGTCGTGCAGGCGCGTGATCAGGCGCAGGATCGACGTCGTGTCGTAGAAACTGTGGTCGACGGCGCCTTTCTTCGCGTACGGCGAGACGACGATGGCGGGAATGCGCGTGCCCGGACCCCAGCGGTCGCCTTTCGGCGGCGCCACGTGGTCCCACCAGCCGCCGTTTTCATCGAAGGTGATCACGACGATCATGTCCTTCCACTGCGGCGATTCCTTCAAGTGCTGGATGACGTTGGCCACGTGCTGGTCGCCCGATTCGATATCGGAATAGCCGGCGTGCAGATTCAGATTGCCCTGCGGCTTGTAGAAGGTCACGGCCGGCAGCTTGCCCGCCACGGCGGCGGCGAGGAATTTGTTCGAGATCGGGCTGTCGCCCGTGCCGCCGTCGCGCAGGTGTTCGGCGCGCGCAGCCGTGCCGGGCGCGAACTGCTTGAAGTAGTTCAGCGGCTGGTGGTGGAACTGGAAGTTCGGCTTGCTGCCGCCGCCTTTTTGGTCGAGCGCCGCTTGCCAGCCGCCGCCATACCACGCCCAGCTGACGCCCTTGCGCGACAGCAGGTCACCGATGGTGTCATAGGTTTGCGGCGGCAGGGTGTTGGCGTCGGCCGGGTCGGCATGCAGCGGGTCGCCGTCGAAGGCGGGGCGGATGTAGCTCGGTTGATATGGCGGGGCCATGGTGTTGACGGCATAGCCGTCCGGCGTGATGGCGCCGTCATTGACGTATTTCGGCTTGCCATCGAGCGCCGAGGCGGGGCAATCGGGCGAGATCGCCAGGCGCACGCCTTGCGGACCGTCGGACAGCACGGCGATCTTTTTCTTCGCCGCCGTTTCGGATGCATTGAAGTATTCGTTGGCGCGGCCCGTCACGAGGAACTGGTGGTTCATGTAGGAGCCGCCGAAGGCCGCCATGAAGAAGTTGTCGCACAGCGTGTACTGCTCGGCGATCTGCCACAGGTTCAGGTTTTTCGACGTTTCGCCGTAGTGGCCCATCACCAGGCCGCCGCTGTCGGCCCACGCGGCAAAGCCGTCGTTCTTCCCGCCGTTGATCTGCATCTGGTTGTTATAGAAGCGGTGCACGAGGTCGCGCGTGATGATGCTCTCGGGCAGGGGCTTGCCGGCCGCGTCGCTCAATTTGTAGGGCGCGTTGGGCAGGCCGGAAATCTGGTCTTCCTTGATCAGGTAATCGGTGCCGCCGATATTTTGCTGGTTCGGCACGAGGCCGCCCCAGATCTTCGGCAGGGTGGCCAGCGGCTTGCCGTCGCGGTCCAGCTGCTGCGCCTGTTCCGCCGTGACGGCGGACAGGGGCGCGCTGGTGCCGGGGAAGTTGGCGAACAGGTTGTTGAAGCTGCGGTTTTCCAGGTAGATCACGACCACGTTCTTGACGTGCGCCTTGAGTTTCGCGTCGAGCGAACCCTTGGCGATGGTTTTTTTGGCTGGCGCGGCGTCGGCCAGCGCCGGCAGGCTGGCGGCCAGGCCGACTGCGGAAGCAGCCTGGAAAATGCGCCGGCGCGAGGGATTGGCGGGTTGGTCGGCCGGATCGGCTGGCAGGGCGGGGGCGAGGTCCTTCACACATTCTCCTTGGGTGTCTCTATGGGCACGGGCGTTGGCGGCAATGGCCGGCAACGCCCGTGAAGCGGGAAAATTGTATCACCGGCCCTGCGCCGGTGTGAACTATTCAGTCCGGTGCTAGAACTGGTAACGCACGCTCAGCGCCACCTTGCGCGCCGGACCATACATGCCCGAGTACCACCAGTCCGACACGGAAGCCGTGTATTTTTTGTCGAACAGATTGGCCACGTTGACGGTGGCAGACAGCTTGTCGTTGACGTCGTAGCGCGCCATCAGGCTGGCCACCGAGTACGCCTTCTGTTCCCAGTGCAGAGTGCTGTTGATCTGCCACGCGTCGATGTCGGAATGCACGCGGCTTTGCCAGTTCACGCCGCCGCCGATGGTCAGGCGATTGAGGTCGCCGGGCAGGCGGTAAGTCGTCCACAGTTTCACCAGGTGGCGCGGGAAGGTGGTCAGGATAGCCTTGCCGGCATTGTTTTCCGTCTGGCTGTAAGACCACGATGCCGAGATGTTCCAGTCCGGCGTGATGGCGCCTGTCGCTTCCACATCCACGCCCTGGGTCTTGGCGCCTTTGATGGTGCGGTTGGCGGGATTGTTCGTGCCGGGCACGGTGTAGCCGGGGTCCGATTCGGACAGATTGCTCTGGCGGATCTGGTACAGCGCGGCGGAGGTGTTCAGGCGGCCATCGAGCCAGCCGCTCTTGATGCCCGCTTCAAAGGTCTTGCCCTCGCGCGGCGCCAGCAGCTTGCCATAGCGGTCTTGCGAGGCTTGCGGCTGGTAGATGGTGGAATAGCTGGCGTAGGCGCTGTGCGTGGCGTCGATGTCGAACACCAGGCCGCCATACGGCGTGAAGACGCGGCTTTCCGAGGCTGGCGACGCGCTGTAAAACGGCACGGAAGGCGCGTCCGAGATGTAGTTCTCGCTGTAGCGCAGCACTTTTGCGCCGGCGATCAGTTTCAGGCGCTCGGAAAGGTTGAGGCGCGTGGCGGCATACGCGCTGGCCTGGCGGCGCGTGCTGTCGTAGGTGACGTAGGTATCGCCAAACACGGGCGTTGCCAGGCGATTCCAGCGGTACAGGTTGACGCCGCCGCCCTGGATGCTCCAGTCGAAGCGCCCGTCCGTCTTGCTCTGGAATTGGCTGTAGTCCATGCCCAGCACCAGCTCGTGCTGGCGGCCGAAGGCGCTGAACGGCCCGCGCACGTTGACGTCCACGCTGTTGACCTTCAGCTGGTAATCGCGGTAATCGGCGCTCAAACCCAGGCCATCGCCCGTGGCCTGGTCGGGGAAGCCAGCGCTCACGTTCATGTAGACGGCGCGCTCCTCCTGCGACGATTGCACGCGGTTGGCCGAGATTTTCAGCTTCCAGTCGTTTGTCAGCGCGTGTTCCAGGGTGGCGAAAAGGTCGGTCGAATTGGTGCCGAAGCGATTCGACTTGGCGGCCGGGCTGAAAGAGCGGGGCAGGTCCGTCATGGCGCCATTGCTGTAGAACAGGGGGAAGCCCAGGTAGGACAAGGATCCGTTCGAGCGCTTGCGCTGGTGCGTGACGCCGGCCGTCAGCTTCGTGTCGCGTGACAGGTCCGCTTCGACCACGCCGTAGACCACTTTCTTGTCGCGGCTGTAGCCGTCGATGATGCTGTCGCCTTCCTCGTACACCGTCACCAGGCGGCCGCGCACGCTGCCTGCCTCGTTCAGCGGACCCGAGACGTCGGCCATGGCGCGCCGCTCATCGTAGGAAGCCAGCTCGCCCTCGACCGCGGCCTGGAACTGCGCCGTCGGCTTCTTGCGCACCATGTTGATGGCGCCCGAGGCATCGCCCGCGCCCGTCATCAGGCCCGAGGCGCCGCGCAGCACTTCGATGCGGTCGTACAGCGCCATGTCGGCCAGGCTTTGCGACGGTATCGCATTGAGGCCCAGGTTTTCCGAATGCGTGCTGACGCCATCGAGCTGGTAATTGGTGATTGAATAGCCGCGCGAAGTAAAGCCGGAGCGTTCGCTGCCCAGCGAGAACAGGGTGATGCCCGGCGTTTGCGCCATCACTTGCGCGATTGTGTTCAAGCCCTGGTCCTGCATGCGCTGCTGCGTGATGACGCTGACCGACTGCGGCGTTTCCCTGACCGACAGGCCCAGCGGCGTGGCCGTGGCGATCGGCAAGGTGGAGACATACGCGCCCGAGCCTTCCGTGGCATCCTGCTGCGCTTTGACCGACACTTCCGGCATCATCGCCATCGCTTCGCCACTCGCCGCCGGATCGGCCGGGCGCAGCACATAGCTGCCGTTGGCGCTGCGCTCGGCCTTCAGGCCCGTGCCGCGCAGCACGCCGTTCAGAGCGGCCAGCACGTCGTGGCGGCCGCTCAAGCCGGCCGACGTCTTGCCGCGCGTCTGCTCCGGCGTGAAACTGAGGATGACCCTGGACTGGCTGGCGACCTGGCGCAGCGCCGTGGCCAGGTCGCCGGCCGGCACCTGGAAGTCGAGGCTGGCCGCATCGGCGGCCGCGCTTTCCTGCGCCAGGGCTGGCGCCTGGACGTTCAGCAGCAGGGCCGAACCGATGAAGACGAGCTGGATGGCATACGCCATGGGTTTGATACGCGGCTTGGAATGAATGGCAGGAGACATGGTTACCTTGTGGTGTAGTCGTCAAAAAGAACGTTGCCTACACAGGTCACGCGAGAATCGAAAGCGGGTACTTTTTTTTGCGCCAGCGTCAAAATATATTTTCAGCGCGGCTGGCGCGCCTCGACCTGCACCCAGTAGCGCGTGCGCAGGCGCACGTCCACCGGCAGGGAATCAGGCAGCGACAGCAGCACGGCATCCAGGTCGGCCAGCGGGAAGACGCCGGAGATGCGCAGGCCGGCGACGGCGTCGTCGCAGCCCAGCAAGCCGTGGCGGTAGCGGCTCAGTTCATGCAGGAAGTCGCGCAGCGGCATGGCGTCGGCCAGCAGCAAGCCCTGGCGCCAGGCCCAGATGTCGGGTGAGACGGCGTGCGCGGGCAAGGCATTCTGCGCCGTCATGCCGCCGCCCTGGCCCGCGCGGAGCACCGGGCTGGCGTTGCCATGGCGCGGCATCAGCCGGACGGCGCCTTCCTCGACGGCGACCAAGGTGCTGCCGTCCGCCTGGCGCACCGAGTAGCGCGTGCCCAGCGCCTGTGCGTGGCCGTGCGCCGTTTCGACGAGGAAGGGGCGGTAGGGCATGCCCGTTTCGCGGGCCGTGGCGATGAACACTTCGCCCCGCACCAGTTGCAGCAGGCGTTGCGTGCCCGTGTAGCGGATGTTGACGGCGCTGCCGCTGTTCAAATGCAGGCGGCTGCCGTCCGCCAGGGTCAGCTCGCGGCGTTCGCCCACGCCGGTGGACAGGTCGGCCAGCGCGGCGCGGGCCATGCCGGGCGCATATTCCGAGCGCGCGCCGAACCAGCCCGTGAGGCCGATGGCCGATACCCACGCCAGCAGCCGCAGGCTGCCGCGCCGCGAGATGGGCGAGGCTGGACGCCGTGCCAGCGCCTGGCGACTGGCTGGCCCATCGAGTTCGCGCAAGCCGCCGCTGACGCTTTCGATGTGTTTCCACGCCCGTTCATGGTCGGGGTGCGCCTGGCGCCACTGCTGCCAGGCCGTTTTTTCCGTCGGCGTCGTTTCGCCGCTCATCAGGGTGGCCAGCCATTCGGCCGCCTGCATGGCGATGGCCAGGTCGATGGGCTGGCCCTGTGCGTAGACGGTGGCGCCGCGCATGTCAGGACGCGGCAAAATCGGGCACGGCAAAAAAGCACAGCAGGTTGGCCTTGCTCAGGTATTTTTTGACGGAATGCGTGGTGGTGCCCAGTTCGGCGGCGATCTCGGCGTAGGTCATGCCGTCCAGGTGGGCCAGCAGGAAGGCGGCCCTGGCCTTGGCGGACAGCTGGTCCAGCGCGCGGTCGACCAGCTGCAGCGATTCGAGCAGGATGGACATCGCTTCCGGCGACGGCGTACACGCTTGCGGCTGGTGCAGCAGGGCGTCGAGGTAAGTCCGTTCCAGCTCTTCGCGCCGGCAGTGATTGGCCAGCAGGCGCTTGGCGATGGTGGCCAGGAAGGGGCGCGGTTGCGCGATCCCCGCACTGCTGCGCGCAACGAAAATCTTGATGAAGGTATCCTGCGCCAGGTCGCCGGCCAGCCCCGCATCGTGCAGGCGGCGCTTCAGCCAGTGCAGCAGCCAGGAATGGTGCTCGGCATACAAGGCCTGGAAGTCGGATGGCGGGGACGGGGCGGACAGCATGCGAAGAGGGTGGGATAGCTTAATCTAAATGAGAATTGTTCTCATAATAACGCAGCGGCGCGCGCCAGGCAATCAGGAAAACGCGGCGTTGCTGAAATGCGACTGCGCGCCCGGGCCGCGCGGTGCCGGATTTGCGCCTGCGCACGGCAGATGTAAAAGTTTCCTTGGCGCAAGCTTTCATGTGAGAAAATGCGGCTTGTCGATGTGGTGCGGAGCGGAGCGAAAAATGATGTGGATGGTTGGCGGTGCCCTGATTCTATTGGTCGCCAGATTTTTATGGCTGGCCTATTTTCATCGGGTCAACGCGATGTCGCGCCAGGCGGAATTGATGAACTGGCTCGATATCGGCCGGGTGTCGAACCCCGATGGCGGCAAGGATATTCTGTTGGCGAGAAATGAGCGCGGCGCCCGGATCGACTGGCGCACGGGCGAAGTCTGGCTGATGAATCCCAAGGTGGCCGAGCCGTTTGCCGATTTCCTCGCTGTCGAGCGCTGGCTGACGATGCGCGACATGCCGGCGGCGGGCAAGCCGGCCGCAGCTACGCCTGCGCCAGTGGAGCCGGAACCGGAACCGGCGCCGGACGCCGGCCCCGTGCGCGACACCTTGCCGGCCTTTCAGCAAAAAGTCGATGCCTGTCTGGCCAAGGCCGAAGGCGGCCAAGAATTGCTGGAAACCAAGCAGGCGTTCGAGGCGGGCAGCGAACCCTATCTCGAGGCATCGACGGAACTGAGCAAGACGGCGCTCGAGCTCGAAGTGTCGCCAGCGATGGTGGCGACGTTTCATATCAGCGCGTTCGCCGCCCTGGCCGAAACGGCGGGAGCCGACAAGCTGGAACGGGTAGCGGCCAGCCTGCACGCGGCGGCCAGGCAGATCAGGGCCAGCGTCGCCGTGTAAAAAGTGGGCCTGACCCGGAATGAAAAAACCGCTGACTCCCTTGCAGGAATCAGCGGTTTTTATGTATTGGTTGCGGGGACAGGATTTGAACCTGTGACCTTCGGGTTATGAGCCCGACGAGCTGCCAGACTGCTCCACCCCGCGGACGAATTATAACCGAGTTTGTTGCATTGCGAAAGAGCGGATTGACATTTGGCTTGCATGAGGGGAGTGGGCATGCTGAGCCGCAATGGAAAAAGCCGCCGATCCCTTTGCAAGAATCAGCGGCTTTTATATATCTGGTTGCGGGGACAGGATTTGAACCTGTGACCTTCGGGTTATGAGCCCGACGAGCTGCCAGACTGCTCCACCCCGCAGGCGAATTATAGCGGGGTTTGCTGCAATGCGCAATGGCCGGGTTTCAGACCCTCGATTACGCCGCCGCCAGGCGCCACAGCGACGTGACTTCCTGCGAGCGGGCCGCATGCAGGCTGTCGGTGGCGTCCTGTGCGCGCGGGTGCGTGGGTTTCACGTCCAGGCGGTCGACGACCTTCAAGCCCGCCTGTTCTATCCATTCCAGCAGTTGCGCGCGCGGGCGCAAGCCCAGGTGCTCGGCCAGGTCCGACAGGATCAGCCAGCCTTCGCCGTTTGGCTCCAGGTGGTCGGCCAGGCCGGCGAGGAAGCCGCGCAGCATGCGGCTGTCCGGATCGTAGACGGCGTATTCGATCGGCGAGCTCGGGCGGGCCGGCAGCCAGGGCGGATTGCACACGACGAGCGGCGCGCGGCCGGCGGGGAACAAATCGGCCTGCACCACGTCGACCTTGTCGGCCACATCGAGGCGGGCCAGGTTTTCGCGCGCGCAGGACAGGGCGCGCGGGTCCTGGTCGGTGGCGACGATGCGTTGGACGCCGCGCTGCGCCAGCACGGCGGCCAGCACGCCGGTGCCGGTGCCGATGTCGAAGGCCAGGCTGGCGCGCGCGGGCAGCGGCGCTTCCGCCACCAGGCCAACGTATTCGCCGCGGATCGGCGCGAACACGCCGTAATGCGGGTGGATGCGCTGGCCCAGGGCCGGCAGTTCCACGCCCGTGCGGCGCCATTCGTGCGCGCCGATCAGGCCCAGCAGTTCGCGCAGCGAGGCGACGAACGCTTCCTCGCCACGGCCATACGCTTCATTGCAAGCCAGTTTCACGTCCGGCGCGCGGCGCAGCGGGATCGTGTAGTCGGCGTCGAACGGCAACAGCAGCATGGCCAGGGTGCGGGCGCGCTGCGACTGCGCCTGGCGGTGCAGATGGAACGCTTCCGTGGCGGTCGGTTCCGGCTTGGCCAGCTTGGCGGCCTTGGCCTTCTTGCTTGGCTTGTCGTTCTTGTGGTCGGCGCGCCGCGCCAGCGCCTGCAGCAGCTGGCGCGCGTTCTGGAAGTCGCCGCGCCACAGCATGGCCGTGCCTTCGCAGGCCAGGCGGTAAGCCTGGTCGGCCGTCGTGCGGTCATCGGCGATGACGACGCGCCTGGGCGGCGGCATGCCGCTTTCCGAGCGCCAGCGGGCCGAATGCTCGGCGCCGTTTTCGCTCCAGTGGATCTGCGGATGAACGGTAGGGGAAGAAGTGTCGGACATGGATTTCAATCGATAGAAGGGGGCGCGCGGCATGGTCGCCTGCGCAGGCCGTCTTCCATTATACGTCGCTGGCCGTGCCGTTAGCAGTGTGCGTGCCATAGGCGAGTGCCAGCGCGCGGGCGCGCGCCTGCTCTTCCGGCGTCGTTTCGACGGCTTTCTGGTCGGCTTTGACCGCCGCGCCCGGCTGTACCAGCTTGAGCAAACGCAAGCTCAGGCTGCCCGCCAGGTCGCCATCGTTGCCGCTGGCGCTGGCGCCATCGGACTTGCCCTGATAGAGATTGCTTTGCAATTGCTGGCCCAGCAGCTTGAACAGGTCGTGCAGATTGCCGCCGAAGTGCGTGGCGGGCAACTCCTTGGCGGGCAGGGCGTCGTCTTCGGGTGATGTGGCTTCCGGCGCTTCACCTTGCGTTTTCTCAAGCACGCCCGCGCTGATGTTCGATTGATATTGCACTTCCACTTCGAAGTCGAAGGTTTGCCCATCGGCCGTCGTGATCTTGCCCTTGCCGATGAAATGCGCGTTTTCATCGAGGCTGAAGGCGGCCGCGCGGCTGCCGCCACCGGCGCCCGAGACGCTGCTGAAGCTGGAACCGGCTTGCAGATCGACCGAATCGAAGGCGACGGTAGCGCCGTCGCCGAACAGCTGGCGTGTCATGGTGGAGAGAAAATCCTGCGCCGCGTCGACGGTCGCGTTGCCCAGCGCATCGGTCCGTTGCGACAGCCCCTTGGCCGACAGGTCCAGGCCATTTTTCGACAGGGCCACCACGTCTTGCGCCGTGCGCTGCATCAGGGGCGAGCCGGCCAGGCCCGTGGCGCCGCTGCCCGTGCGGGACGGTTGCTGGCCAGCCAGCGTAGTCGAGGCGGGTTGACGGCTGGCAAGGGCGGGAAGCTGGGACATGGCGGTTTCTCAATGAGCGAAGTACCGTTATTAACGGCGTTCTACGCCCATTCTTTAACCATTAGTGGTGGTGCGACCAGCTACCGTCCGCCGACTCCAGATAGGACTTGACGGCATCGGCCTGGCCCGTGGCGTGGCGCTTGAGTTCGCCGCATGCGCAAATGCCCTGGTATGGCTGGATATGCGAGCAGGCGGAGACTTTTTGCAGGTAGACCTGCATGGATTTGTGACATTTGACGCACTTGAAGGTGAGGCTGCGGGCGGCTTTCATGGGTTTCCTTGAACTGTTGCGGGGCGTAGCGGGTAGTTACGCGAAGGCGGCGATTTTAACGCACTCCGCCCATCGTTACACGTTGTTGCATCTGCGCCACGCGCAGGTCAACTGAATCCGTGCCGTGACGTTGAACGTATATAGGAGGTCGTCTGACCGCCATTGAAGAGGTAGCACCATGGACAAGCATGACAAGGAAAAGCCTGTACAGCCCGCCAAGGAGCTGGTCAGGAAGTGGCTGAAAGCGGAGCTGGAACAGCGCCGGCCCCCGCCCGACCCCGAGCAGATCCGCCGCGAACTGGGCTGGGATATGCTCAGGCTGTGCCGGGAGCCGGCCAGCCGCTAGCGGTTTAGCGCACCGTCACCACGCTCTTGCCGCCGGAGCCCGGCTGCACGAGGATGCGGGTGGCGATGCGCTCCGTCATTTCCTGCACGTGCGAGATGACGCCCACCTTGCGGCCCATCGCTTGCAAGCCGTCGAGCGCATCCATGGCCACGCGCAGGGTTTCCGTATCGAGGCTGCCGAAGCCCTCGTCGATGAACAGCGATTCGACGCGCACGCGGTTCGAGGACAGCGAGGCCAGGCCCAGCGCCAGGGCCAGCGAGACGAGGAACGATTCGCCGCCCGACAGCGAGTGCACGGAGCGCAGTTCGCCGCCCATGTCCTGGTCGCGCACCATCAGGCCCAGCGACGGATTGTTCGGATTGTCGATGCGTTCGAGCTGGTAGCGGCGCGCCAGGTGGTTCAGGTGCGCGTTGGCATAGCCGAGCAGCACTTCCAGGGTGAATTGCTGCGCGTAGTTGCGGAATTTCTTGCCGTCGGCCGAGCCGATCAATTCATTCAGGCTGGCCCAGCGCCGTTCGATGACGGCTTGCGCCTCGATTTGCGCCAGCATCGCTTGCGCGCTGTGGCGCCGGGCGTCGTCCTGCGCGATGGCCAGGCGCAAGCGCGTCGCTTCCTCGTTCGCGGCCTGGCGTTCCAGCAGCAGCGCGTCGAGCGCATCCTGCAGCGCCGCCTCGTCCATTTCCAGCGCTTCGGGCGGCTGCTGCACGTGCGCCGCCAGCTGCCGCCGCCGTTCGGCCAGCACGGAAACGGCCGCCGTGTGGCGGTCGGCGATCACTTGCAGGGCGTCGCGTTCGGCGCGCATGGCGTCCGGCGCGATGGTCAGGCGCGCTCGCAAGGCGTCCATGTCGGCGGGCGCACGGGCCGGATGAGCATCCTGGAACTGGCGTAGCCAGT
The DNA here is from genome assembly GCF_020858035.1 of Janthinobacterium sp. EB271-G4-3-2. Taxonomy (NCBI): domain Bacteria; kingdom Pseudomonadati; phylum Pseudomonadota; class Betaproteobacteria; order Burkholderiales; family Oxalobacteraceae; genus Janthinobacterium; species Janthinobacterium sp. EB271-G4-3-2. Next base: position 23,622 of record NZ_JACYMG010000005.1, read on the forward strand.
CGTGCAGGGCGGCGGTGGCGCCGCGTTCCTGTTCCCGCAAGGCGGCCAGGCGCTGCGACAGCTGCGCGCACGCTTCTTCCAGCCGCGTGCGCTGCTGGCTGGCCGATTGCGCCGCCGTTTGCTGCCGCGCCAGCTGTTCTTTGGCCTGCGCGATGGCGCCCGCCAGCGCGCGCTCGACCTCGGCCACGCTCCGGCCCTGCCATAGCGCGTTGCGCTGCGCTTGCAGTGCCGTGCGCTGTTTGTCGGCGGCGGCAAAGGCGGCATGGGCTTCCTGCGCCGTGTGCTGCGCCTTGGCGGCGGCCGGCAGCGCCGCTTCCAGTTGCGCGGCCAGGGTCGCCAGCGCGTGGCCGCGCTTGTCCTGGTCCGCCTGCTGCTTCAGCCATTGCCGGCTCTCCGATTCACGCGCGGCGCGGAAGTCGGCCGGGCCGGCGCGCCAGCTGTCTTTCCAGTCCTCGGCGCCGTCGGCGTCGGCAAAGGCGCCATCGAGCTGCGCCAGCAAGGCGTCGAGCGCGGCGCGCGCCGTCTCGCCCTTGTCCGCGTTGCCGGCTTGCTGCGCCTGCAGCTGCGCCAGCCGCGCCTGCGCCTCGGCGACGGTGCTGGTGCGGCGCGCGTGCTCGCTGGACGCCAGTTCGTGCGCCGCCTGCGCCTGCTCGCGCCGCGCGCCGGCCTGGCGCAGCGCCGTTTCCTGTTGCGCCAGCGCCTGCAAGCCCGCCGCATTGGCCGCCAGCTGCTGCGCGAACCAGTCCGCGCGCTCGTCTTCCGGCGGCAGCGGCAGGGTGTCCGCATGCGGTTGCCACTGTGCGTTCAGGCTATCGATGGCGGGCGGCAGGGCCGCCAGTTCGGCATCCGTCTGCGCCTGTTCGCGCGCCATCGCTGCCAGCGCCGCCTTGTGCGTGGCCAGCCGTTCCAGATTGCCGCGCACCTGCGTGCGGCAGGCCAGCACGTCATCCTGCAAGCTGGCCAGCATCGCCTGCAAGGCGTCGTCGGCGTGGCTGTACGGGTGTTCCAGCGCGCCGCAGACGGGGCAGGGCAGGTCATCCTGCAAACTGGCCCGCAACTGCTCGACGCTGGCCGCGCATGCCGCTTCGGCGCCCTTCAAGGACTTTTCCGCCTGCGCCAGGCGCGCTTCCAGCAGCGCCGTTTGCGCCGCTTCCGCCGCCCATGCCGTGCTTTCAGTTTGCGCGGCCTGCGCCAGCTGGGCCGCCTTCGCTTGCCAGTGCGCCAGCGCCTGCCGCTGGCGCGCCAGTTCGCTCCAGGTTTTTTCCGCGCTGCTCAAGATGCGCGCGTGCGCCTCCAGCTGGCCGCGCTGTTCCTGCAGTCCCTGGCCATCGATGGCTTGCACGGCCGCTTGCGCCTCGCGCCTTTCCGCATCGCGCACGGCCAGGACGGCGGCCGCGCTGGCCAGCGCCGTTTGCGCCGCCTGCGTGGCGTCAAAGGCCTGGCGCAGCTGCTGTCTTGACTCGGCCATGCTGGCGTCGGCCGCATCGGCTTGCGCGGCCGCTTGCCCGGCCTGGGCAAACAATTGATCCCACAACTGCCACGATTGCGCCAGCGCCTGCCACTGCTGGTGCGATGCCAGCCACTGGCGGCCCGCTTCCTGTTCCGCCTGCGCGGCCTGCTGGCGCTGCTGCAGCGTGTGCAGCGCGGCGCGCGCCGCCTCGTTGGCCTGGTCGGCACCTTGCGCCGCTTGCTTTGCCTGCTCATGCGCGGGCAGCTGGGCCAGGATGCCGGCATCGAGCGCCTTGGCCTGGTCGAGCAGGGGCGCGGTATCGCGCTGCGCCGCTTCCTTCGCCAGCAAGTCCGCTGCCGCCAGCTGCACGGCCTGCGCCAGTTGCGCTTCGCTGGCCACGGCCTGCGCCGCCAGCATGCGCGACGCTTCCAGCGCGGCGCCGGTGCCGGCGATGTCGTTCGCCAGACGCGCCACGTCGTCGATCAGGGGCCGCGCCGGCTGCAGCAATTCCCACTGCGCCAGCGCCGCACGGCGTTCTTCGGCGGCGGCCCGTTCGGCATCCGCGCTGTCCAGTGCTTGCTGCGCGGACGCCACCTGGGCCTGCAGCTTGTGCGTTTCCTGATGCCAGCGCTGCTGCAGTTCCAGCACGGCCTTGCGCAAGTCGATGGTGTGCAGGCTGGTCTCGGCGGCGCTGCACAGCGCTTCGGTCTCCGCCCGTTCTTCCGGCGACAAGGGCCGCTGGTCGGCCAGTTTTTCGCCCAGGCGCTCAAGCACCTGCTTTTCCTTTTTCGCCCGCTCGAAGGCGCGCATGGAGATATCGGTATAGATGCTGCTGCCCGTCAGGGTTTCCAGCAACTCGCCCCGTTCATTGTCTTCCGTCTTGAGGAAGGTGGAAAACTCGTTCTGCGCCAGCAGCACGGCGCGCGTAAACTGGTCGAAGGACAGGCCGATGCGCTTTTCGATCTCTTCCTTGACTTCCGTCTTGGTACCGCCGATGGGCTGCAGCGCGGGCAGCTGGTGCAAGCTCATGGCGGTGGCCTGCAGCGCCCCTTCCGCCTTGGTGCGCGAGCGGCGCACGCTCCAGCGCGCGCGGTAGTGACCGCCATCGTTACCGACGAAATCGACTTGCGCGTAACCGTCGGGCGTGCCGCGGCGCAGCAGGGTGCGCGTATCCTGGGCGTTGACGGTTTCCTTGCCCACGTCGGGCAGGGCGCTGCCCCGGCCCAGCACTTTCAGCAAACGCGGCGTGGCGTCGTACAGGGCCAGGCACAAGGCGTCGAGCAAGGTGCTCTTGCCCGCGCCCGTGGGGCCGCTGATGGCGAACAGGCCGGAAGACGCCAGCGGCTCCTGCTGGAAGTCGACTTCAAATTCGCCGGCCAGCGAGGCTAGGTTCTTGCCGCTGATTTTCAGGATTTTCATGCTGTTCTTTATGCTGATGCAGTCGCCCGACGGGTGCGCTTACAGATCTTTTTTCGCCTTGGCTTCTTCGGCCGCGTGCTTTTCGGCGGACGCCGCCGCTATGGCGGCTTCGCGTTTGGTTTCAAGGCCGGCATCGACCAGCGTCAGTTTGGTGGTGAAGAACAGGGCTCTGGCGGACCACAATTTGTTGATCATCTCTGTGTCATACGGAGAGAGGGAATGAATGCGCAATATTTGATCGGCATGATACACAATGCAGTTTTCATCGACGATTCTCAAGTTGTCGAGTGCGGGGAGGCGGCGGTACGCCCGGTTGCAGCTGAATGTGACGGGATGCCCTTCTTCCTTGCTGTATTTTTCCTCAAGCTCTTTCTGGAGCTGGTATAAGTCAGACCCTTCCAGCAAGACCGTGATGGCCGTCACTGTGCCGTCAGCCAGCTGCTCGGTGGTGACGACGCGCGGTTTGCCGAAATAGCTCCATTTACCCAGATAGCCATCGGCCACCGATTTCCCCGCCTTGATGCCGGTGCTCAGGTCCTTGAGCATGATGGGTTTCGACAGTTGCGACGCTGCTGTCTTTTCGGCCGGCATCGGGGGCGGGTACTCGGCGCTTGGGCCGCAACCGGCAAGCGATATGAGCAACGAAACGCCCAGCAGGGGGAAATGACGGATTTTCTTCATAAAACCTTTCAAATGGTACCGTGGGAGAATGGATGGTGGGCGTAATGCCCCTGGACGTCAGGCGCCGGGCAGCAGCAGTTCGGCCAGGGCCGACAGTTGTTCGGGCGGCGCGGGCCGGCCGTATTTTTGCAGGTACAGGCGGCGGAAGATGTCGTCGGGCTGCAGCTGGGCCAACTGGTCGAGCGTCAGGTTCTCGGGCGCGCTGCTGCGCGCGGCGCTCGACGTTTCGATCTTCGCCAGGCGCACGGGCTTGCCGTCGAGCGCCGTTTCGATGCGCGTGCGCAGGCCCGGCTCTGGCGCATCGAGGCGCACGCGCACCTCCAGGAAGGGTTGCGCTTCGGCTGGCGCGTCCGGCACGTCGAGGGCGGCCAGCTGCGCCAGTACCTCGTCTATTGGTGCCGGCGTGCCTGGCACGCGCAGCAGGGGCACGGCGCGCGGCACTTCGATGGCGCGCACGGATTGCAGCGCTTCGCCGTCGATATCGAGGCACAGCACCTGGTGGCGGTAGTTCACTTCGGCGAACGACAGGGGAATCGGGCTGCCGCAGTAGCGGATGTGATCCTGCCCACCCACGGCTTGCGCCTTGTGCAAATGGCCCAGCGCCGCATAGGCGATGGCGGTATCGAAAATACCTGACGGCAGCATTTCCGTGCCGCCGATGACGATGCGGCGCTCGGAATCGTTCGACATTTCGCCGCCCACCATGTGGCAGTGGCCCATGGCAAGGATGGCTTGCCCGGGCTGGCGGCGCGCCAGCGCCAGGTCCGCCAGCTGGCGGTACAGCAGGGCGATGCCGCCCAGGTAGGCGTCCTGCGTGTCGCCGGTCGGCAGTTTCGGCACGTCGCCAGGGCGCAAAAAGGGCACGGCCAGGCACCAGGCCTGCACTTGCCCGTCGCCGCCGGTGAGCGGCAGCAGCAGGCGCTCCAGGTCGATATTGCCTGCTTCGTCGCGCAGCAGATGGCCGATCACGTGAGTGCCATGCGCGGCCAGCAGGGGGCCGGGTGCTTCGAGACGGCCGGCCGAATCGTGGTTGCCGGCGACGACTACCAGTTGCAGCGCGGGCAGGCGCGCGCGCGCCTGCTGCAGGAAGACATATAACTGCTTTTGCGAGGCGGCCGATGGGTTGGCGTTGTCGAATACGTCGCCCGCCACCAGCAGCACGTCGGCCTGTTCGGCCACGAGCGTGTCGAGCAGCCAGTCGAGGAAGCGCTGGTGTTCGTAGCCCCTTTCAAAATTGTGCAGGGTCTGGCCCAGATGCCAGTCGGAAGTGTGCAGCAGGCGCATGGTGTGGCAAGGGTAGGGAGGACAGGCGCCAATATAGCAGGAATGACAGGGGTCAGACTCGCGCGCTGCGCCAGCGGCCATGTCAAGTTGTCAGCGCGCCGGCGCGATAGGTATTGCGCCCATCCTGCTTGGCCTGGTACAGCAGCACGTCGGCCCGCTGCAGCAGCACGGCAGGGGGGATGTCTTCGTCGCGGTAGAAGGCCAGGCCGATGCTGGCGGAAATGCGCACGGTGATGCCGTCGAGTTCGAACGGCTGCCGCATGGCGGCGACGATTTTTTCCGCCAGCACGGCCGCGTCGTCGGGGCGGGCGATCTGCTCCATGATGATGGTGAATTCGTCGCCGCCCAGGCGGGCGATGATGTCGGTGGCGCGCATGGTCTGCGTCAGGCGCTGGGCGAAGGCGCGCAGCAGGGCGTCGCCGGTACCGTGGCCATGCGTGTCGTTGACGGGCTTGAAGCGGTCGATATCCATGTACATGACGGCCATCAGGTGCTGCTGCCGGCGGCTCGCGTGCATGGCGTCGCTGAGTTTTTGCTGGAAGCCGGCGCGGTTCGACAGGCCCGTCAGCGCATCGACCTGGGCCAGCTTCAGCAAGCGCTGTTTCTCGCGCTTTTGCACGGTGATATCCTGGCGCATCACGTGAAAACCCACCACCTGCAGCTTGTCTTCGCCGATCTGCGGGATGTAGATCACTTCCATGCAGCGCTCGATGCCTTCCTTCTCGTCTTCTTCCTCGAAGCTCAAGGTTTCGCCGGCCAGCACTCGTTCGATATACGGCGCCACCGTGCGGTAGCGCGCCTCGCCCACCGTGTCGCGCACGCTCTTGCCCAGCGCCTGCCGGCCCGTCAGGCCGAATTCGCGTTCATAGGCGATGTTCAGGAAGCGGTAGACCTGGTCCGCGTCGATGTAGGCGATCATGGCCGGCAAGGTGTCGGCGATGGTGCGCAGGCGCGCTTCGCTTTCCAGCAGCGCCACTTCCGATTCGCGCAAGGTGGTGATGTCGTCCAGGGTCCCCACGTAGCCTTCGATCTTGCCGTCGATGAGGATGGGGGCAATTTTGACGGAGACCCAGACCAGCCTGCCGTCGCGCTGCAGGCAGCGCAAGGTGGACTGGAATGGCGCATGGCTGCGCGTGAGCTGTTCCAGCGCCACGTGCATCAGCGGATAATCGTCCGGGTGCAGGGCGCTGGTCCAGCCGGCGCCCAGGGCGGCCGCGCGGGGGAGGCCCGTGATCGATTCGAAGGTGCGGTTGACATAGGTGCAGCGGCGCTGGCGGTCCAGGCGCACGAGCCCCAGCGGCGAGGCGTCGTTGACGGCGGCCAGCTCGGCCTGTTTCTGGCGCAGTTCCAGTTCCTGCTGGCGGCGCTGCGAGATATCCTCGGCGATGCACAGGATATGTTCGATCTGCTGGCGCTCGTCGAACACGGGCACGGAGACGGCGCGCAGGTAGCGCAGGCTGCCGTCCGTCAGGCGCAGCGGCTTTTCCGTATGGTCGATGACGCCGTGCTCGGCCAGGATGGCGCGGTCGTCCTCGGCATCGTGCAGGCCGAAGTCGGGCGGGAAGGCCTGGCAATCGGTCTTGCCGATGACGTCGGCGGCCAGGTGGCCGGTGATGTCCTCGGCCGCCTTGTTCCACACTTCCATCTGGCCGAAGTTTTCCGGGCGCGCGCTTTTCACGTAGACCAGCACGGGCAAATGGTCGATCAGCGACTGCAGGAAGCTGCGGTTGTCCTGCAGTGCCAGTTCGTCGTGCTTGCGCGCGCTGATGTCGCGCGAGGTGACGGCCACGCCGTCGGTGATCGGCACCACCTGGTGGCGCAGCCAGCGCGTGGCGCCCGAGGCCAAGGTCAGTTCGAATTCATCTTCCAGCGGCTGGCGCGTTTCCATCACCTGCACGAAGCGCTGGAAGAAACGTTCGCCGCGCAGCAGCGGCATGTGCGCCAGCACGCGCTGGCCCAGCAGTTCGGAGCGCGGCTTGCCCAGCATGTCGGCGGCCCGCTCATTGACGTCGGCGAAAATGAAGTCTTCCACCGGCTTGCCTTGGGCGGGGCGCCAGGCTTTCAGCAGCAGCACGGAGTCGAGGCTGCCGTGGTGCGCCGCGCGCAGCAGCGCCTGCGTTTCCGTGGCCTGGCGGATGCTGCGGCGCAGGCGCGCGCTCTGGCGCATCAGCAGGGCCGTAAAGCCGGCGATGAGCACGCTGGCGGCGAGCAGCGCGCCCACATACAACAGGCGGCGCTGTTCGAAGCGGGCCAGGGCGGCGGCGCGGCTCACGCCCACCACGGCCAGCAGCGGGTAGCGCGGCAGCTCGTGGTAGCTGTAGATGCGCGGCGTCGCGTCTACGGGCGGCTCGATCAGCAGTTCCTCGGGGGCGTGCCGCGGCGGACCCGGCATGCGGAAGTCGATGCGGTCGCTGATGATCAATTGCTCGCCGATGCGCCCCACCGTCAGGCCGCTGTCGCGCGCCACCAGCATCAGCGCGCCATGCTCGTCGAGGTTCAGGCGGTCGTAGTCGTCGACAAAATACGTGGGATCGACGTGGATGACGATGGCGCCGGCGAAGCGGCCGCGCGCATCGTTCAGGCGGCGCGCCAGGCGGATGGTCCAGCGCTTGCCGTCCGCGTCAAGCATGGGCGTGTCGACCAGGACCGTGTCGGATGCATTGGCGGCCAGCGCCCTGAAAAATGGCTGCGTGGCCAGGTTTTCCGGCAGATACGCATGGGCGCTGTCGACCACATTGCCCTGCGCGTCGATGAGGGCGATCGGCAGTTCCAGCTTCGATGGCAGCACGCTGTCGAGCAAGCCCTGGCGGCGCGTGAATTCATTGAGGCGCAGGGCGCCGTCCGTTTCCTCGTATTTGAGCTTGAACAATTGCGTGGCGTGATCGGTCTGGCGCAAGGTGAAACTGGTGTGGTCGGCCAGGGTACGCGCCAGCGACTGGCTGACGGCCACGGCGTCGCGCACGGCGCTGGCCCGTTCCTGGCCCACCTGGTACAAGACGGCCGCCCACAGCGCCAGCAGCAAGATGAGCGCGAACAGGGGTACCAGGCTGAGACGGTACAGGCGGCGGGCAAGGCGTTGCAGGGGTCTTGTTATCGCTATCACGGGCGCTTGCAGGCTAGGGTCATGGAAAGGTGAAGGGCGGCGTGGCGCGCATCATAGCCGAAATATGCTGACTTGCGCGCTGCCTGCTGCCCTAGCGTCTGTTCGTGGTCTGTCGCTGGGCTTATTTTGCGTTAAATCAAGAACCTGTGGTGCCGCGCACGCTAAAAAAAGCACGCCGGGGGCGGCACGGGCTGGCGCCGTGGCAGAAAAAGTACAATTGCGCCCCCATCCTCATTAAAATGGATGCTTCTTCCTCCCATATCGAAAGTTGTCATGCAGAGTAAAAAGCCCGACGCGGCAAGACTGGACAAGATCGTGGCCGAAGCGCGCCGCGCCGCCGACCAGCGCGAGAGCGGCTACCGCGAGCGCTCGCTGAAGATGTATCCGTGGGTATGCGGCCGCTGCATGCGCGAATTTACGCGCGCCAACGTGCAGCAGCTGACCGTGCACCACCGCGACCACAACCACGACAACAATCCGCCCGACGGCAGCAACTGGGAACTGCTGTGCTTGTATTGCCACGACAATGAACACTCGCGCTACCTGGAAGCGGACCGTGGCGCCGGCCTGCTGTCGGCCGAGGTGGCGCCCGCCACGCACAATCCGTTTGCCGCACTGGCGGGCCTGATCAAGAAAAAGGACTGAGCGGGCTGCCCGCTTCCCCATGCGCATCCTGCTGACCGAAGACGACCCGCAGTTGGGCCGCGCCACGCAGATCGGCCTGGAACAGGGCGGCTACGCCGTCGACTGGGTCACGAGCGCCGAACACGCGCACACGGCCGTGCGCCTGCACGACTATGGCTGCATCCTGCTCGACCTGGGCCTGCCCGGGCAGGACGGCATGCAGGCGCTGGGCGTGCTGCGCGATAACGGCTACAGCGGCGCCGTGCTGGTCGTCACGGCGCGCGACCAGGTGGGCGAGCGCATCGCCGGCCTCGACGCGGGCGCCGACGACTTCATCGTGAAACCGTTCGACCTCGACGAGCTGGCCGCGCGCATCCGCAGCGCCTGCCGCCGCGCCGCCGGCCGCCTGCGCGAAAACCTCGTGCACGGCGACCTGGCGCTCGATATCGCGGACCGGCAGGTGACGCAACGGGGCGTGCCCGTGACCCTGACGGTGAAGGAATTTCGCATCCTGCAACTGCTGCTGGAACACGGCGGCCGGGTGCTGAGCCGGGAACAGCTGGAGAAAAACCTGTACAGCTGGGGCGGCGAGGTGGAAAGCAACGCCGTGCAAGTGCATATCCACCACCTGCGCAAGAAGCTGGGGCGGGACTTGATACGCACCGTGCATGCGGTCGGTTATTGCATCGACAAGCCGAAAGCGGCCTGACAAAGAAAACGGGCCGCCCTGAGGCAGCCCGTTGTGCTCTATGGCTGGTCAGCCATCAACTCATCAAAAATCGACGGTGGCCGACAGCCACAGACGGCGTCCGTCCAGGCTGTTGACATAGCGGTTGGCGTAGGTCAATGCCGGTGCGCGGTACGGCTGGTAGTCGATGAAGTCCTTGTTGAGCAGGTTGTACACGGCCGCGTTCAGGGTCACGCGCTTGTTCAGCTGGTAACTGGTGCCCAGGTGCAGCATGGTGTAGCCCTTGTAGTCGCCCAGCGCAGCCTTGGCGGCGCGCGTGGAAGCCGAGGTGCCCGGATCGCGGAAGCGCTCGCTGCGGTACTCGGCGCGCAGCCAGCCGTTCCATTCGCGCGAGATATCCCACGAGAGGCGCGCATTGACAGCGTGCTTGGGCGTGTCGCTCAAGGGCTTGCCCGCGTTGCTGCCACTCTTCTGTTCGCTTTCCGTGTACGTGTAGTTGGCGCTGGCCGACAAGGTCTTGCCCAGCGGGAAGCGCGTGTTCAGCTCGACGCCGCGTGTGACGGCCTCATCCACGTTGACGGACTGGCCAAACGCGTCGACGTTGGGCCAGTTGCCGAAGCTGACGCAGCCGGGACGGTTCGGCGACGGACGGTAGTCGCAGTTGACGAGGCCGGTGCCCGTCGTGATCTTGTCCTTGAATTCGTTGTTGAACAGGGAGCCGCTGGCCGTCCAGCCGGCCAGGTTGTCGAAATACGCGCCGATTTCCGTGGTCGTGCTCGTTTCCGGCTTCAAGTCCGGGCTGCCGACGAGGGGGATCGTGCCCTGGCCGCCGAAACCGTTGATGCCGGGCGACAGTTGCTCCACGCGCGGCGTCTTGTAGCCCTTGCTGATGCCGCCTTTGACGGTCCAGCTCGGCGTCGCGTTCCACACGGCATACGCGCGGGGGCTGGTCTGGCCGCCGAAGATGCTGTGGTCGTCATAACGGGCGCCAAAGGTCAACGCGACGTTTTCCAGCACTTGCCATTCGTCTTCCACGAACAGGGCTTTTTGCGTGAATTCGAATTTTTTCGGTGCCACGCCATCCGTCATTTCCGCCTTCCACCATTGCGCGCCGACGGTCGCCATGTGCTTGCCCAAAGGCATGACCAGCTTGGTGTCGAACACCTGGCTTTCCACTTCCAGCGTGCGCGCGCTGCCGGCGACGGCGCCGGGCGTGCCTGGCGGAATCGTGCGGCCCAGGGTTTCCGTCTTGTTCACCATGTAGCTGCTGTCCAGGGTGCCGAAGCCGAAGCGGCCCGTGTGCGACAGGGTCCACTGGTCGCGGTTATATTTTTGTTCCGGGCCGTAGCCGCCTTGCACGGTCTTGGTGCCGAGCTGGCCGTTCGAATTGTCGTAGGTCTGGCGTCCCGCGTCCGCGTCGAGGATAACGGTGTGGTAGCGGTTCGGCGTAAAGGCCAGGCGCGCGCCAAAGTTTTCAATGTCCGCACGCACGGGGTTGGCGCCCATGCTGGCTGCCGTACTCCCGCCGGCCGCATTCGGGGAGCGGATATCGGCCGCATCGCGGCGCTGCTTGCTGCCGCGCAGGGACAGGCCCAGCAGGTCGGTGGCGATGGGACCGCTCAGGTAGAAGCGGCCGCTTTTCACGTCGCCGAAGTCCGATTCCTGCTGCACGGTGTAGTCGGCCGAGACGGAGCCCATCCACTGCTTGCCCACCTTGCGCGTGATGATGTTGATCACGCCGCCCATGGCGTCCGAGCCGTACAGGGTCGACATGGGGCCGCGGATGATCTCGATGCGCTCGATGGCGGCCAGCGGCGGCATGAAACTCGTTTGCGTGCCACCGAAGCCGTTCGGCGTGACATTGCCGGCCGCGTTCTGGCGCCGTCCGTCAATCAGCACCAAGGTGTAGTCGCTGGGCATGCCGCGGATGCTGATATTCATGCCGCCCGTCTTGTCGCCCGCCGCACCCACGTCGATGCCTTCCACGCTTTCCAGCGCCTGCGTCAGGTTGCCGAAGCGCTCCTTCGACAGTTCCTGGCGCGTCAGCACCGTGATCGAGGCGGGCGCCTGCTTGATATCCTGCTCGAAACCGGAGGCGGAGACCACCACTTCCGGCATGCTGGCAGGCGCGCCCGTCTGGGCGTGCGCCGGCAGGCAGGACAGGGCGGCCACGGCCAGGGCCAGGGTGGTGGGACGCGGCAGGCGCGCGCGGCGGGTGCTGTTGGACATGCAAACTCCTGAGGGTGGATGAGTTATTGGCGTATGTTGCTGGTGTCGGCTAATGGGAATCATTGACGCAATAAGAATCATTTACAATTGCGCCCATGGCTACCCAAAAAATATTTCGCTCCGGATCTTGCGCAGAAGTTCTTAAGAGATTCTTAACGGCTGGCGGTGGCGTGAAAACCTGGTCCTTGCGGCGCACCCTGCTGGCCGTGCTGCTGGGCCTGACCCTGGCCCTGTGGGTGGGCAGCGCCGCCATCGTGTACGTGGAAGCGCGCCGTGAAAGCCAGGAATTGTTCGACCAGTCGCTGATCGAGACGGGCCATTTGCTGCTGTCGCTGGTGGAAAAGGATGCACGCAAACACGGCTTGACGGGTCCCATCGACGTGCCGCTGCGAGGCCATCCGAATCCCCACCAGTATTTGCTGTTCAAGGTGCGCGACGCGCAGCAGCGCGTGCTGTACCGCAATGACGCGGCGACCGACATCGCCCTGTCGCGCAGCGCGCCGGACGGCCTGTCCTGGACCAGCATAGCCGGCCAGCGCTGGCGTCTGTTTTCGCTGTGGGACCCGCAGCGCAGCCTGCAGCTGCTGGTGGCCGAGCCGACCAGCCACCGCGACGACATCAGCCGCGGCTTTTTTTACCGTATCGCGCTGTTCGGCCTGTTGCTGGTGGCGCTGGCCACGATTGCCATCTGGTGGAGCATCCACCGCGTGTTTCGCGTGTTGCAGGCGTCGGCCGATGAAGTGTCGGCGCGCACACCCGATGAACTGGCCGACGTCAGGCTCGCTGGCGCCCCTGCCGAGCTGCACCCGCTGCTGCTGGAAATTAACCGCCTGTTCGGCAGGGTGCGTCAAAGCCGCGACAACGAGCAGCGCTTTACGGCCGATGCGGCGCACGAATTGCGCACGCCGCTGGCCGCCATCAAGACCAATCTGCAAGTGCTGCAGCGGGCCCGCAGCGCGGACGAACGCGAGGAATTCATCGCCGCCCTGGGCGCCAGCGTGGAGCGCGCCACGCGCCTCGTCAACCAGTTGCTGGCGCTGGCGCGGCTCGATCCGCAGTCGCAGGCGCACGATACTGTACTGGCGCTGGCGCCGGGCGACCTGGCGCACCTGCTGGCGCAGCAGGGCGGGCAATGGCAGGCGCTGGCCGCGCCGTATCGGTTGTCGCTGAACGTGAACATGGCGCCGGCGCCGTGCGCGCTGCATGCGGACAGCTTGCACATGCTGCTGCGCAACCTGGTCGAGAATGCGCTGCGCTACACGCCTGCGCCGGGCGTTGTGGCCGTCAGCTGCGGCGTGGAGGCGGGGCGCAGCTACCTGCGCGTGGCCGATACGGGGCCGGGCATCGCGCAGGAATTGCATGAGCGGGTGTTCGAGCGTTTTGTGCGTCTGGGCGGCGCGCAGCTGCCCGGCAGCGGCCTGGGCCTGTCCATCGTGCGCCGCATCGCCGAACGGCATGGCGCGGACATTGTCCTGGGCGCCGGGCTGCAGGGCAGGGGGCTGGCCGTGACCTTGCTCTTCCCGCCGCGTAGCGTGGCTGCCGGCTGCGCGATCCGATAGCGATAAAACGCACAATGCGCGGGCAGAATGCGGTATCTTTCTGTTATGCACAGACCAGACAAGCACCCGCCTTCCGACCTCCCTCCGCTCTCCCTGGCCGCCGCGCGCGCCTTGCACCTGGCCGCGCAGGGCTTGCTGCAGGCGCGCCGCAAGAAAGCCGTGAAGGCCGACGTGCTGGCCGCCGTGCGCCAGATGGGCGTGCTGCAGATCGACACCATCCACGTGGTGGCGCGCAGTCCCTACCTGGTGCTGTGGAGCCGGCTGGGCGACTATCCGCAGCCGTGGCTCGAGCAATTGCTGGCCGAGGGCGCGCTGTTCGAATACTGGGCGCATGAAGCGTGCTTCGTGCCCATCGAAGACTATGGCTTGTACCGCCACCGCATGCTGGACCCGGCCGCCATGGGCTGGAAGTATTCCGTCAAATGGATGGCCGAGCAGGGCGAGGCCGTCGCTTCGGTGCTCGAACATATCCGCGCCAACGGCGCCGCGCGTTCGGCCGATTTTGAGCGCACGGATGGCCAGGCGGGCGGCTGGTGGAGCTGGAAGCCGGAAAAGCGCTCGCTCGAAGTCTTGTTTACCTCGGGCGTGCTGATGATCGCCAAGCGCCATCAGTTCCAGCGCTATTACGACCTGGCCGAACGGGTGCTGCCGGGCTGGCACGACGGCTTGCTGCCGCCCGAAGAACAGGTGCGCCGGCGCCTGCTGCTGGCCAGCGTGAAGGCGCTGGGCCTGGCGCGCGCCAGCTGGATCAGCGACTACTTCCGCACCAAACAGCCGCGCGCCAGCCTGGCGCACGATTTGCAGGCGCTGGTGGACGAGGGGGCGCTGCTGCGCTGCACGGTAGCTGGCTGGGACGATGCGGTTTACGTGCATGCCGACCACGCGGAATTGGCGCACGCCGCCGCCGCCGGCAAGCTGGCGCCCACCCTGACGACGATATTGTCGCCGTTCGATCCCGTCGTCTGGGACCGGCGCCGCGCGCTGGAATTGTTCGGCTTTGACTACCGGCTGGAATGCTATACGCCCGCTGAAAAACGCCGCTACGGCTACTTCACCTTGCCGATCTTGCGCCGTGGCGCGCTCGTGGGACGGCTGGACGCCAAGGCGCACCGCGCGCAGGGGCGCTTCGAAATCAAGTCGCTGGCGCTGGAAGACGGCGTGCGCGTCAGCCCCCGCCTGGTGCAGGACGTGGCGGGCGCCGTGCGGCGCCTGGCGCTCTGGCATGCCTGCCCGGATATTGAGATAGCCCAGGCGCAGCCGGCAGCCTTCGGTGCGCTGCTGGCCGAGGCGCTGCACGACGGCGGCGCCGCCGCAAGGCGGGCCGCATGATGCTGCCGCCGGCTCCTTCCCACCTGCTCGACGCCGGTGGTCAGCCATGTTTTGGCCGCTATACGGGCCAGCTGGACGCTTTCGACTGGGCCGCGCTGGCGCCGCCCTATGCGCGCGGCGGCCTCTGGCGCTTGTTCCACCACAAGCGCTGGCATTATGTGGCCCTGTCGACACCAGCCGTATTTTGCGGCGTGGCCATCGTCGACCTGGGCTGGACCAGCACGGCCTTCGCGTATGCCTTCGACCGCCACAAGGGCAAGATCGTGGCGACCTTTTCGCAGGATGGCATCCCCGGCCTGTGCGCATCGGTGGCGCCGCATGCGGGCGCCAGCAGCCGTTTCCGTTTCTTGTCGCAAAAAATCAGCATCGAGGCCCAGCCGCAGCAGCGCTACCGTTTGCGGCTCAATTGCGGCCATTTCGGCATCGATGCGGAATGGGGCCCGCCCGTGGCGCCCACCTTGCTGGCCATCGGTCCCGTGGGCGAGGGCGGCAGCGTGCACGCGACGCAAAAGTCGGGCGGTCTGCCCTTGTGGGGCACCGTGCGCTGCGGCGCCGTCGGCTACAGTTTGGACGATGGCGTGGCCAGCTTCGATTATTCGAACGGACTGCTGGCGCGCGAGACGGAATGGCGCTGGGCTTCGGCGCACAGCCTGGACCTCGGATTCAATCTGCAGGCCGGCTATTTCGGCGCGCATGAAAACGCGCTGTGGCTCGATGGCCAGCTGTATCCGCTGGGCCGCGCGCATTTCGATTTCAATCCCGACAATCCGCTGGCGCCCTGGCATGTGTGGACGGACGACGATTTGCTCGACCTGCACTTCAAGCCGGAAGGCGCGCGGCGCGAAGACAAAAACCTGTGGATCGCCGCCAGCCGCTACATCCAGCCCATCGGCACGTTCAGCGGCTGGGTGCGCACCAGCGCGGAGTCTCCCAAGCGCATCGTGGCGCAGCTGGCGGGCGTGACGGAAAGCCACCGCTCGCGCTGGTAAGCGCGTGATTTTTTGCGAAACGCGCGACAAGGTCAAGTTTTTTTGGCAACGCATCCTATACACTGGGACGTGACCAAGCCGCTCCGGCAAACCATGAGGCCAGAACATGAGTATCCGTAATCTCGACAAGCTGTTCAAGCCGGCCTCGGTGGCCCTGATCGGCGCCACGGCGCGCGAGCGCAAGCTGGGCGCCATCGCCCTGTACAACCTGCTGGGCGGCGGCGACCAAGGCGCGCAGTACAAAGGTGATCTTTGGCCCGTCAATCCCAAGTACGACGAACTGATGGGCCTGAAATGCTACCGCAAGCTGGCGCACTTGCCGAAGGCGCCGGACCTGGCCATCATCTGCACGCCGCCCGCCACCATCACGGCGCTGATCCGCGAACTGGGCGCGCTGGGCACGCGCGCGGCCATCGTCATGACGTCGGGCCTCGACCCCGTGCGCGAGCAGTCGCTGCGCCTGGCCATGCTGAAGGCGGCAAAACCGCATTTGCTGCGCATCCTGGGGCCCAACAGCATGGGGCTGCTGGTGCCGAAACTGGGCTTGAACGCCAGCTTCGCCCATGTCGGCGCGACGAACGGCAAGATCGCCTTCGTGTCGCAGTCGGGCGCGCTCGTGTCGGGCGTGCTTGACTGGGCCAACGCGCACGGCGTGGGCTTTTCCAAGTTCATTTCGCTCGGCGCCAGCTACGACATCGATTTCGGCGACCTGCTCGACTACCTGGCCGGCGACATCGACACGGCCGCCATCCTGCTGTACATGGAAGATATCCAGGCGGCGCGCAAATTCATGTCCGCCGCGCGGGCGGCCGCGCGCAGCAAACCCGTGATCGTCCTGAAAGCGGGGCGCGAGGCGGAAGGCGCGGCCATGGCGGCCTGGCATACGGGCGCGCTGGCGGGTTCCGACGCCGTGTACGACGCGGCCATCCGCCGCGCCGGCATGCTGCGCGTGTATTCGGCCGAAGAACTGTTCGACGCCGTGGAAACCCTCACGCACATCCGCTCGCAGCGCGGCGAGCGCCTGGCGATCCTGTGCAACGGCGGCGGCCTGGGCGTGATGGCGACCGATGCGCTGGTGAGCGGCGGCGGCAAGCTGGCCGAGCTGTCGCCCGACACCGTGATCGCGCTGGAAAAGGCGCTGCCACGCGGCTGGTCGCACGACAACCCCGTGGGCTTGCCCGGCGACGCGGCCGTGCAGCGCTATGCCGACGCCATCAAGCCGCTGCTCGACGAGCCGCAGGCGGACGCCTTGCTGCTGCTGCACGCGCCCACGGCCATGGTCTCGTCGATCGACATCGCCGAAGCCGTCACGCCGCTGATCAAGGCCACCTCGCGCACGGTGCTGTCATGCCTGCTGGGCGGCACCACCGTGGCGCCCGCGCGCCAGGTCTTCAACCGGGCCGGCATTCCCACCTACGACACGCCGGAAAAGGCCGTGCATGGCTTCATGCAGATCGTGCAGTACCGGCGCAACCAGGAAACCCTGATGCAGGTGCCGGCGCAGTTGCCCATGTCGGCCACGCCGCGCCGCGCGCGCGTGCGCGAAATCGTCGCCGCCGCGCTGGCGGCCGGCCAGACGGTGCTCGGCGAATGCCGCTCGAAAGAGATTTTGGCCGCCTACGGCATTCCCGTCGCCACCACGCGCATGGCGGCCGACGTGGAAGAGGCGCTGGCCGTGGCGGCCGACATCGGCTATCCCGTCGCGCTGAAGATCCATTCGCCCGACATCGCCCACAAATCCGACGTGGGCGGCGTGGCGCTCGACCTCGACACGCCCGACATCCTGCGCACGGCCGCCGCCGCCATGCTCAAGCGCGTGCGCCGCATGCGGCCCGACGCGCTGATCGACGGCTTCACGGTGCAGCAGATGGCGCGCCGGCCGCAATCGCATGAACTGATCGTCGGCGTGACGACCGACGCCGCCTTCGGCCCCGTGATCCTCGTGGGGCAGGGCGGCATCGCCGTGGAAGTGACGGCCGATCACGCCATCGGCCTGCCGCCGCTGAACATGGTGCTGGCGCGCGACATGCTGGCGCGCACGCGCGTGTCGAAACTGCTGGCCGGCTACCGCAACCAGCCGCCGGCCGACATCGACGCCATCTGCTACACCCTGATCCAGGTGGCCGAACTGGTGGCCGACATCGGCGAGCTGGCCGAACTCGATATCAACCCGCTGGTGGCCGACGCCGATGGCGTGATCGCCCTCGACGCGCGCATCCGCTTGCAACCGGGCCAGCAGCGCGACCGTCTGGCCATCCGCCCGTATCCGCAGGAACTGGAAGAGCAGGTGACGTGGATGGACCAGCCGATTTTGCTGCGCCCCATCCGCCCCGAAGACGCGCCGCAGCACCTGGACCTGTTCCACGCGCTGGACCCGGACGACGTGCGCCTGCGCTTCTTTACGTCCATGCGCGAGCTGCCCGTGTCGCAGCTGGCGCGCCTGACGCAGATCGATTACGACCGCGCCATGGCCTTCATCGCCACGCACACGGGCCCGGACGGCAAGCCGGAAACCCTGGGCGTGGTGCGCGCCGTGGCCGACCCGGACAACATCCACGCCGACTTCGCCATCGCCGTGCGCTCGGCCCTGAAAGGCAAGGGACTGGGCCACATCCTGTTTGAGAAGCTCGTCGACTACTTCCGCAGCCGTGGCACGGAAGCGCTGGTGGGCGAGGCCATGGCGCGCAACAAGGGCATGCAGCGGCTGGTGAAAAGCTTTGGCGGGGACGTCACGCCATCGGAAGAGCCTGGCGTTGTCAATCTGCATATCGGCTTGCGCGCGCCGTAAAAGAAAGCGCGGCTGGCCCGCCGCGGGTTTGTGCAGGATCAAACCGGCCGCTGTCGGTAGTCTTTACACTTTCACTTCCAGGATCAGACATCCAGCCCATTTTCGGGAGTGAGTGCATGCTTACGGCAACATATATATTGGTTTCCCTGTCGGTGGAACAGGCCAGCATCCGCATGAGTCTGCTGGCTTTTCAGAAATACATGCATGTGCAGCTGCGCCACCAGAGCAGGCTCAATCTGGCCCAGTTGCAGTATGCGGGCGACTGGCTGAGCCGGCTGTACCAAGGGGGCTACTGGCGCAAGGTGGAGATGTATCTGATCCCCGCCATCCGCCAGGCCGCGCCGCATGCGGACGGTTTGCTCAATGAGCTCAGCGGCTTGAACCATGCGGCGCTGGAAAGCATCAACGTCGTGCAGCAGCGCGCGGGCGCCGCCATCGACCATTCCGAATCGCAGGCCGAGCAGCTGTGCGCGGCCATCGACGCCTTTTGTGCGGCCTTGCTGCAGCGCCTGGAAAAAGAAGAGCGCGAACTGTTCGCGCTGGCGCGCAAGGTCATCGTCGGTGAAACGTGGTTTGCCATCGCCTACCAGTTCCTCGCCCATGACGCGCGCGCGCAGGAAGCGCGCCGTGGCAAGGCGCAGGTGCTGCCCTTTGTTTTGCCGGCAGCCGGCGGCAGCGCCGAAACGATGGCGGATGGCACAGAGTCCGCGTCGCCCGTGCCACCGCAGCCGCTGCGCGCACAGGCTTGAACGGGGAGCGAGCGCACACCCCGTTCGCCCGTTTGCGCCGGGGCCGCGTCCCTGGTTTTGCACTGGCGCTCTCATAGGAGAAATGCCAGCTTGCTCACTATGTTACTGATTTGGTAACTTGTACATACCTGTCCGATGCAATACCCCGGGCTTTGTTATGATGGTGGTTTTGATCCACGCGAAACCCGTCATGTTCGAATTTCTCTTCAAGCGTTCTGCCAGCAAGACTGCCGCACCCGATCCTGTCGTGGCAGAACAGGCCGCCGCCTCGGCGCAGAGCGCATCGCGCCGCGCCGAACAGGTTGCGCGTGCCCATGCTGTGGCCGGCGACGAAGCCGCCGCTGCCGATTTCATCATGTCCAGCGAATTTGCCGATGCCCGTCTGATCGCGGCCGAACACGTCCACGCCTTGCCCTTGCTGGAAAAAGTCCACCACGCCATGCGCAACACGGACCGCCGCGTTGCCAAACTGATGCAGGGCCGCATCGACTTGATCCGCCACCAGGCAGCCGAGACGCAACGCGCCCAGGCCAGCATCGCCACGGCCCAGCGCCTGTTGAACGATGAAAAACTGAGCCCGAACCAGGTGGCCGAGCTGGACCGCCAATGGCAAGTCATCAAGGCCACGCCCGAGCTGGCGACGGCGTTTGCCGCCGCGCGCGCCGCGCTGGCCGCCCGCCTGGAAGCGCAAGTGGGGCTGCAGCGTGCCGTGATCGACGCCGTCGCCGCCGCGCGCGCCTTGGCTGCCAGCGGCCAGTCCGCCGGCGAGCTGGCGCAGGCGCTGGCCCGCCTGGACGCGGAACATGCGCAGCATGCGCAATCGCCCGAGCGCGCCTCCTTGCCGAAACACCTGGAAACCGATTTCACGCAGGCGCGCGAGCAGGCGCAGTCCGCCTTGCAGGCGCTGCAGCAGCACCAGGCCGTGTTCGACGCGCGCCAGGCCGCGCTGGCCGAATGGCAGGCGCAGGACGCCGCCACCCTCGACGTGGATGTCTTGAAACGCGCATGGCAAGCCTTGCCGCGCCTGCCCGAGTCGCCATTGTCCGACAGCTTGCAGCAGCAATTTGCGGCCGTGCTGGCCAGCGCGCCGGCGCCCGTGCAAGCGACGACGGAGGCCGCAGCGGCCCATGCCGAGCCTGTATCTATACCTGTATTACGCAAGCCGCGCCAGGAACACGCGCCCGTGTCGAAAGAAGCGACGGAGCAATTCTTCAAGACGCTCGACGCCATGGAAGCGGCCCTGCAGGATGGCTTGCTGCACGTGGCGTCCGAACACGACAAGACTTTGCGCGACACCAAGCACGGCCGTTTGACGCCGGCGCAAGCGGACCGCCTGGCCCATGTGCGCGCAGAGTTCAAGCGCCTGGCCGACTGGGCGCGCTGGGGCGGCAACGTGTCGCGCGAGGAACTGGTCAAGGCGGGCGAGGAATTGCCGGCGCAGCAACTCCCAATGGCCGAGCTGGCCAAGAAAGTGGGCAGCTTGCGCGAGCGCTGGAAGTCGCTCGACACCCTGTCCGGCCCCGCACCGAAGTCCCTGTGGGAACGTTTCGACGCGGCCTGCAGCGTGGCCTATGCGCCGGCGGCCCAGCATTTCAAGCAACTGGCCGAAGAGCGCCACGGCAATGCGGCCAAGGCCCAGGAATTGATCGCGGAAACGGCGGCCCTGGCGGCCGAGGAGAGCACCGACTGGAAACACGTCGCATCCGCCTCGCAGCGCTTGCGCCAGGCGTGGACGCGCCTGGGCACCATCGACCGCAAGGAAAAGAAACGTCTGGATGCGGAATTTGGCGCCGCGCTGGATGCCCTGTCGAAGCCGCTCGATACGCAGCGCCAGATCGAGACGGCGCGCCGCGAACAATTGATCGTCGAAGTGGGCTTGCTCAAGCCGTCAGAGCGCAACACGGTCGACATGCTGAAAGCCTTGCAGGATAAATGGCAGGAACTGGCGAAAGCCTTGCCGCTCGAACGCCGCGCGGAACAGGCGTTGTGGCAGCGTTTCCGCGCCGCCTGCGACGACATCTTCGCCAAGCGCAAGGAAACGGCCCACGCGGCCGACCACGAGCGCCGCGAACACCTGCATGCGCGCGAAGCGCTGTGCGCCGCGCTGGAAACGGCCATCGTGCCCGAGGGCGACGACAAGAGCCGCACCACCTTCATCAACCACTTGCTGCGCGACACGCGCGCCGCCTGGAACGCCACGGGTCCCGTGCCGCGCGCTAGCGAAGCGAAGATCGAGCAGCGTTACCAGGCGGCCGTCGCCGGCGTGCAGGCGCAGGCGGACGCCATCGCCGAACGGGCCGGCGCCGCTCAGGCCAATGCACTGCGCGACAAGCTGCGATTGGTGCAATCGCTGGAAGGTTCACTGGCCGATGGCGCTGGCACCGATGCGCAAGCATGGAGCGAGCGCTGGAGCGCCTTGCCGCCGCTCGACACCCAGTACGAACGCAGCCTGCAGCAGCGCTTTGCCGCCGCCCAGGCCGCGCTGGGCGAGGGCAGCGCCGCCTACGTGCGGCAATTGCAGGCAAACCAGGAGCGCTTGCTCGACGAAGTGTTGCGCCTGGAAATCGTCGCCGGCGTCGACAGCGGCGCCGAGTTTGCCCGCGACCGCCTGAAAATGCAGGTGGAGGTGCTGCAATCGTCGCTGAAATCAGGCCAGAAGCCGCTCACGCAAGTGTCGCAGCTGATGCAGCTGTGCGCGATCGCGGCCGCCACCGATGCGCGCACGGCCAGCCGCATCGAAACCTTGCTGCGCCGTATCGGAGGCAACGTCAAATGAGTACCACCGTGCGCGTCCAGCAAGCTGATTTTGACTTGAGTCAAGAAATCGCACAATTGCGTGCAGGCAACCCCAAGGTGGGCGCCGTCGTCGGCTTCGTCGGCACGGTGCGCGACATGAACGAAGGACTGGACGTGGCGGCCATGGAGCTCGAGCACTATCCGGGCATGACGGAAAAGTCCATTGTAGCCATCGTCGAGCAGGCGCGGGGCCGCTGGCCCCTGTCCGGCGCGCTGGTGATCCACCGTGTAGGCCCCCTGCTGCCGCAGGAGCAGATCGTGCTGGTGGCGGTCTCGGCCGCCCACAGGGGCGAGGCCTTCGCCGCCTGCGAGTTCATCATCGACTACCTGAAGACGGAAGCGCCATTCTGGAAGAAGGAAGACACGCCCGAAGGGGCGCGCTGGGTCGATGCGCGCGACAGCGATGAGACGGCGTTAAACAAGTGGGCCGCAAAAGCAAGCGCCATTTGAAGCGTGCCTGCCCCGCACCGTAGCTTTTGCCCAAATGCATCGGTTTTCTGCTTTGTGTATGCTTGAAAAGTACTCTCTCACCCCAATTTGGTTAACAACTAATTAACCGGGAGCGCTTTTCATGCGACAAGACAAACTCACTACCAAATTACAGGAAGCCCTGGCCGATGCGCAAAGCTTGGCCGTGGGCAATGACAACCCCTATATCGAACCAGTCCATTTGCTGACGGCCCTGTTGAACCAGGACGACGGCGGCGCCCGCTCGCTGTTGCAGCGTGCCGGCGTCAACGTGGGCGGCCTGTCGAAAGCCCTGGGCGCCTCGATCGAACGCTTGCCCAAGGTATCGGGCACGGGCGGCGACGTGCAGGTCAGCCGCGAATTCGTGGCCTTGCTGAACCTGGCAGACAAGGAATCGCAAAAGGCGGGCGACCAGTTCGTCTCCAGCGAAATGGTCTTGCTGGCGATGACGGACGACAAGTCCGACTGCGGCAAGCTGGCGCGCGAAAACGGCCTGACCCGCAAGGCCCTGGAAGCGGCCATCGACGCCGTGCGCGGCGGCAACAAGGTCGATTCGCAAGAGGCCGAAGGCCAGCGCGAAGCCTTGAAAAAATACACCTTGGACCTGACGGAGCGGGCGCGCAAGGGCAAGCTCGACCCCGTGATCGGCCGCGACGATGAAATCCGCCGCACCATCCAGATCCTGCAGCGCCGCAGCAAGAACAATCCCGTGCTGATCGGCGAGCCGGGCGTGGGCAAGACGGCCATCGTCGAAGGCCTGGCGCAGCGCATCGTCAATGGCGAAGTGCCCGAGTCCCTGAAAGGCAAGCGCGTGCTGGCGCTGGACATGGCCGCCCTGGTTGCCGGCGCGAAATTCCGCGGCGAGTTCGAAGAGCGCCTGAAATCCGTGCTGAAGGAACTGGCCATGGATGAAGGGCAAACCATCGTCTTCATCGACGAGATGCACACCATGGTGGGCGCGGGCAAGGCCGACGGCGCGATGGATGCGGGCAATATGCTGAAACCCGCGCTGGCGCGCGGCGAGCTGCACTGCGTGGGCGCGACCACGCTCGACGAGTACCGCAAGTACATCGAGAAGGATGCCGCGCTGGAACGCCGCTTCCAGAAAGTGCTCGTCGACGAACCGACCGTGGAGGCGACGATCGCCATCCTGCGCGGTTTGCAGGATAAATACGCGCTGCACCACAAGGTGGAAATCACGGACGCGGCCATCATTGCCGCGGCGGAATTGTCGCACCGCTACATCACGGACCGCTTCCTGCCCGACAAGGCGATCGATCTGATCGACGAGGCGGCGGCGAAGATCAAGATCGAGATCGATTCGAAGCCGGAAGTGATGGACAAGCTGGAACGCCGTCTGATCCAGCTCAAGATCGAGCGCGAAGCCGTCAAGAAGGAAAAGGACGAAGCATCGTTGCGCCGCCTGGGCCTGATCGAGGAAGAGATCGTCAAGCTGCAGCGCGAATACAATGACTTCGAGGAAATCCTGAAGGCGGAAAAAGCCGTGGTGCAGGGCAGCACGCACATCAAGGAAGAGATCGAGAACGTCAAGCTGCAGATGGAGCAGGCCACGCGCGAGAGCAACTGGCAGAAAGTGTCGGAGCTGCAGTATGGCAAGCTGCCGCAGCTGGAAGCCCAGCTCAAGCAGGCTGACAGCGGCATGCCGAAACTCGACCCCGATCAGCCGAAGCTGCTGCGCACGGAAGTGGGCGCCGAGGAAATCGCCGAAGTGGTGTCGCGCGCGACGGGCATACCCGTGTCGCGCATGATGCAGGGCGAACGCGACAAGCTGCTGCACATCGAAGAGAAGCTGCATGAGCGCGTCGTGGGCCAGGATGAAGCGATCACGGCCGTCGCCGACGCCATCCGCCGCTCGCGCGCCGGCTTGAGCGATCCGAACCGTCCATATGGCTCCTTCATGTTCCTGGGGCCGACCGGTGTCGGCAAGACGGAGCTGAGCAAGGCGCTGGCGACCTTCCTGTTCGATACGGAAGAATCGATGATCCGCATCGACATGAGCGAGTTCATGGAGAAGCATTCCGTGGCCCGTCTGATCGGCGCGCCACCGGGCTACGTGGGCTACGACGAGGGCGGCTACCTGACGGAAGCCGTGCGCCGCAAGCCGTACAGCGTGATTCTGCTGGACGAAGTGGAAAAGGCGCATGCCGACGTTTTCAACGTGCTGCTGCAGGTGCTCGACGACGGACGCATGACGGATGGCCAGGGCCGCACGGTGGACTTCAAGAATACCGTCATCATCATGACCTCGAACCTGGGCTCGCATAAAATCCAGGCGATGGAAAGCGATGATCCCGGTGTCGTGAAGCTGGCCGTGATGGCCGAAGTACGCTCGCACTTCCGTCCCGAGTTCGTCAACCGCATCGACGAAATCGTCGTGTTCCACGGCCTCGACGAGAAAAACATCGGCGCGATCGCGAAGATCCAGCTGAAGATTCTCGAAGAACGCCTGGCGCGCATGGACATGCAGCTGAGCCTGACGGACGCGGCCTTGCAGCAAATCGCCGAAGCGGGCTACGACCCGGTGTATGGCGCCCGTCCTTTGAAGCGGGCGATCCAGCAGCAGATCGAAAATCCGCTGTCGAAGCTGATCCTCGAAGGCCGCTTCGGTCCGAAAGACGAGATCCGCATCGACGCCCAGAACGGCAACCTGGTGTTTACGGGTGCGCAAGTGGGGCTGGACAAGGTGTAATGTTGGCAAAGGCCGGGGTCAGACCCTCGTTATTGTTAGCGCTGAACTTTGCGTTGGCGGTATTGGGGGTCTGACCCCAGCGGTGAAAGCAGGGCGCGATCGGGCTAGACCTGATCGCGCCCTTCTTGCTATCATCGTCACTATTTTCTGACTAATTCCGGAGGCGGTACGATGGCAAACACATGGCAAGCAGGACGGCGCATTGGACTGGGACTGACCTTGGCTGCGGCCATGCTGGCCTTGTCTGCCCAGGCTCAGGCCCAGGAAGAGAAGGTCCTGAACATCTATAACTGGTCGGACTATATCGCCGACGATACGATCAAGAATTTTGAGAAGGAAACGGGCATCAAGGTACGCTACGACGTTTTCGACAACAACGAAATCCTCAATGCGAAACTGGTGGCGGGCAAGTCCGGCTACGACATCGTCGTGCCGACGGCCCAGTGGGCGCGGCTGCAGATCGATGCGGGCCTGCTGCGCAAGCTCGACAAGAGCAAGCTGACGAACCTGGGCAACCTGGACCCGAACCTGCAGGCGAAGCTGTCAAAGATCGACCCGAACAACGATTACCTGGTCGACTGGCTGTGGGGCTACACGACGGTGGGTATCAACGTCAACAAGGTCAAGGCCGCGCTGGGCGGCATGCCCATGCCCGACAACGCGTGGGAACTGATCTTCGACCCGAAATATGCAGCCAAGCTGAAATCGTGCGGCGTGTCCTTCCTCGACTCGCCGTCGGAAGTGCTGCCGGCCGCCCTGCAATACCTGGGCAAGCCCGCGTACTCGAAAACGGCCGCCGATTACCAGGAAGCGGGCAAGGTGCTGCAGGCGATCCGTCCCTACGTGACGCTGTTCAGCTCCTCAGGCTACATCAATGACATGGCCAACGGTTCCGTCTGCGTGGCGCTGGGCTGGTCGGGCGACATCAATATCGCGCGCCAGCGCGCCATCGACGCGAAGAACGGCAATGTGATCCAGGTGCTGGTGCCGAAGACGGCCGCGCTGATGTTCGACACCATGGCCATCCCGGCCGACGCACCGCATCCGAACAATGCGCACCTGTTCATCAACTACATTTTGCGTCCGCAAGTGCATGCCAGCCTGAGCAACAAGGTGTTTTATGCGAATCCGAATCTGGCCAGCATCAAATATGTGCGCAAGGACATCGGCGAGAACAAGGCCATCTTCCTGTCGGACGCGGACAAGCAGCGCATGGCCGCGCCAGAAGCGACCACGGCCGATATCCGCCGGCTGATGACGCGCATCTATACGAAGTTCAAAACGGGAGTATAAAAACGATGATGGCGCGAGGGACGGGCCTGTTTGACCGTCGCTGGCGCCATGCGATAGTGCCGGGGTGAGCGCTACTCGTGATAGCGGTCCATCAGCTTATGGTGGCTGCCGCGCATTTCTTCGACCAGTTCAAAGGCGACAAAGCCGATGATGGCGGCGAAGATGGCGATGAAGAGAAAAACGAGGAAGGTGATTAACATGGTCTTTCAGCCGCCGTTGGACGGCTGTCCGCTGGGTTGCTCAATGTGCGGGAGCAGGGCTCTTGCACGTAGTTGATGCAATTAAACTCTAGCAGATCGGCAGCGCTTTACAAGGCTGCTGAGTTGCGAACGCCACTAGTATTTGTCCCAGCGCACTTTTTGCGCATTTCAATCCGGGGTCAGACCCGGCGGGTCTGACCCCGTGGCCTATTTCACGACCAAATCATGCGCCATCACGGCTTTTAAATAAACGCTGACGGGGTCGCCTGGCTCGCGCTGCGAAAACCACCAGGCGCTGGCCTTGCGCATTTCCCATTCCTGTTCCTCGCCCGTCAGCAGCAGCGCGGCGGCCTGGCCCAAGGTCGGCTGGTGACCGACGATGAGCACGGTTTCCTTGCCGCCGGGCCAGTTGGCCGCCTTCAGGATGTCTTCCGCCTCGGCGCCGGGCGCCAGTTCCGGCATCAGCTTGAACTTGCGCCCCAGCGCTTCCGCCGTTTGCAGGGTGCGCAGGGCGGGGCTGACGAGGATGCGGCAATTTTCCGGTAGTTGCGAGGCCAGCCATTCCCCCATGCGGCGCGCCTGCTTCTGGCCTTTGACGGTCAGGGCGCGTTCGAGGTCGGGGACGCCCGGCTCGGCTTCTGCGTGTCGCCACAAGATGAGATCCATGCTGTACTCCTCTGTGTAGAATTGCCTATTCGCCGACCTCCGCGCCCGGCGTGCCCAGTGTGTGCATCAGGTATTGCTGGGCGCTGAACGGTGTTTGCTTGCCGCGCGGCTTGCGGCGCGCGTAATGGCCGGTCGGCTCCAGTTCCCATGCATTTGTATTATCCTTCAAATACGGATTCAAGCCCTCGGCGATCACGCGCCGTTTCAGCGCCCGGTCCAGCACGGGGAACGCCACTTCCACCCTGCGGAACAGATTACGGCTCATCCAGTCGGCGCTGGCCAGGTAGACATCGTGCGCCAGGTCGTTGCGGAAGTAGTAAATGCGGCTGTGCTCGAGGAAGCGGCCGATCACGGAGCGCACCTTGATGTTTTCCGACAGGCCAGGCACGCCCGGCTTCAGGGTGCAGGCGCCGCGCACGATCAGGTCGATCTTCACTCCATCGGTCGAGGCCGCATACAGGGCGCGGATCACGGATTCATCGACCAGCGCGTTGACTTTCACGATGATGCGTCCGCGCCGGCCTGAACGGGCGATCTTCGCCTCGTTGCGGATGGCCTTGATGATCTCGCTTTGCAGGCCGAACGGCGCCAGCCACAAGTGGTTCAGGTTGTGCGGCTTGGTCAGGCTCGTCAGGTGGATGAAGACTTCATTGACTTCCACGGCCAGGTCCTGGTTGGCCGTCAGCAAACCGAAGTCCGTGTAGAGCTTGGTCGTCGTCGGGTGATAGTTGCCGGTGCCCAAGTGGGCATAGAAGCGCAGCGCGCCTTCTTCGCGGCGGATGACGAGCGCCACCTTGGCATGGGTTTTCAATCCCACGACGCCGTACACGACTTGTGCGCCCGCCTGTTCCAGCTTGTCGGCCCAGTTGATATTGGCTTCTTCGTCGAAACGCGCCATCAATTCAACGATGACGGTTACTTCCTTGCCCATCTTGGCCGCCGTGATCAGCGACTCCATCAGGTCCGAGTTCATGCCCGTGCGGTAGATCGTCTGCTTGATGGCGACGACGGACGGATCGTAGGCGGCGCTGCGGATGAAGTCGATCACCGTCTGGAACGACTGGTACGGGTGGTGCAGCAGGATGTCGTGCTTGCTCAGCGCGGCAAAGATGTCGTTGCCGATGGCTTTATGGGCGAGGCCGGGGAAGAACGGCGGGAAGCGCAGCTCGGGCTGCTTGACGTGGTCGATCATTTCCGACAGGCGCACCAGATTGACGGGGCCGTTGACACGGTACAGCCGGCTTTGATCCAGGCTGAACTGGTCGAGCAGGAATTGCGATAATTCTGGCGGGCAATTGCGGGCCACTTCCAGGCGTACGGAAGTGCCGAACTGGCGGCCGACCAGCTCGCCTTTCAGGGCTTGGCGCAGATTCTTGACTTCATCCTCGTCCACCCACAGGTCGCTGTCGCGCGTGACGCGGAATTGCGAATAGGCAATCACTTCGCGCCCGGCGAACAGGTCGGAAATGTGCGCATGGATGACGGACGACAATAAACAGAAGGACACGCCATCGCCGGAAATCTCGTCCGGCAACTTGATGACACGCGGCAAGACGCGTGGCGCCTTGACGATGGCGATCGCCGTGCCGCGCCCGAACGCATCCTTGCCGCTCAGCGAGACGATGAAATTGAGACTTTTATTGACCACCTGCGGGAATGGGTGGGCCGGGTCGAGGCCGATGGGCGTCAGCAGGGGGCGTACTTCGCGGTCGAAATACTGCTTGACCCAGGCGCGCTGCGCCTCGTTGCGGTCGCTGTCGCGCAGCAAATGCACGCCCGCTTCGCGCAGGGCCGGCAAGACTTCGCTATTTAATATCTCGTACTGGCGTTCCACCAGCGCATGGCATTCCTTGCCGATGCGCTCCAGATTGGCCGCCAGGGCAGGGTGGCCGGCCAGGGAGCCGCCAATGCTGCCGGCCGCCAGCAGGCTGGCCACGCGCACTTCGAAGAACTCATCCATATTACTGCTGACGATGCACAGGTAGCGCAGGCGCTCGAGCAGCGGAATGTTCGGGTCTTCCGCCTGGGCCATCACGCGCCGGTTGAAAGTCAGTTGCGACAGCTCGCGGTCAAGCAGGATGCCCGATTTGGTCACTTCCGTGTGCAGTTCAGGTTTCATATTCTTTTGTCTTTGCAGATAGTTAATTCTAGCCGTATTTCATCATGTATGACGCGTTGTGAGTGTAATCATGAAATATGACGTAAGCGTGACATAAGCTGTCATAAAGCGTCGCCCACGCTGTCATTTTTCGCGCCGAAAATGGCAATCCCCGGGGCGTAGGCAATTATTTCAGGATTTTTTACCCATGTCATAAAGCTGTCATATTCGCTTGCTAGACTGCGCAGCATTCAACCGGGACTTTGAGCCCTAACAACCCTGAGGACTTGATATGCAAATGAAGCAAATGTTCAAATTTATCGTCGTGGGTGCTTCGGCAGCGATGGCATTTTCTTCCGCTTCCGTCATGGCGGCAGATATGACAGGTGCTGGTGCAACCTTCCCGTACCCGATCTACGCCAAATGGGCTGAAACGTACAAAGCCAACACGGGCAATGGCCTGAACTACCAGTCCGTCGGTTCCGGCGCTGGCATCAAGCAAATCAAGGCCAAAACTGTTGAATTCGGCGCTTCGGACATGCCTTTGAAGGCGGAAGAGCTGGAAGAAGCGGGCCTGATGCAGTTCCCGGCCATCATGGGCGGCGTGGTCACCATCGTCAACCTGGACGGCGTGGCCCCAGGCCAGCTGAAAATGACGGGTAAAGTCGTTGCCGACATCTATCTGGGCAAGATCACCAAGTGGAGCGCGCCTGAAATCGCCGCACTGAACAGTGGCGTCAAGCTGCCTGACTCGGAAATCACCGTGGTGCACCGCGCCGACGGTTCGGGCACGTCGTTCCTGTTCACCGACTTCCTGTCGAAAACCAATCCGGAATTCAAATCGAAAATCGGCGCTGGCTCGGCTGTGAAATGGGCCGTGGGCGTGGGCGGCAAGGGTAACGAAGGCGTCGCCGCCAATGTGCAGCGTATCAAAGGTTCGATCGGCTACGTCGAGTGGGCTTACGCCAAGAAAAACAAGATGTCGCACACCCAGCTGCAAAACAAGGACGGCAACTTCCTGCAACCTGACGACGAAAACTTCAAGGCGGCAGCCGCTTCGGCACCTTGGACGCAAACCCCGGGCTTCGGCGTGGTCCTGACCGACCAGGCTGGCAAGAACAGCTGGCCTATCACCGGCGTGTCGTTCATCCTGATGCACAAAGTCCAGGCTGACGCAGCCAAGGCCAAAGAAGTCCTGAAATTCTTCGACTGGGCCTACAAAAACGGTGGCGCCGCTGCCGTTGAACTGGACTACGTGCCAATGCCGGCATCGGTCGTGAAACTGGTGCAAGAGTCGTGGAAAGCCAATCTGAAAGACGCATCGGGCAAAGCCATCTATTAATTCGATAGCTTGACCATGTAAGTACCTGACATCCTTGCCCCGCCAGCAGCACGGCGGGGCAGGGAGTTAGCCAGGACCGCCCGCAAGCCCTTGCAGGCGTTCCCGGCTAAAAGAGCACGATAAAAATAGCAGTACCTGCAGTACCACCCATATGGCACACTATGAGCGCACAATCTACCTCCTCCACGATCCCCATGCCAGGCGGCACCATGACCGATTCCATCAGTCACGCGCAAATGCTTTCCACCATGCGCAAGCAGCGCTTCCAGGATTTCATGTTCCACAAGGTGACGATGCTGTTCGCCCTGTCGGTGCTGATCGTCCTCGTCGGCATCATCATTTCGCTGATCATGGAATCGATACCGGCCTTCAAGACTTTCGGCCTGCATTTCATCGTGTCCGCGGAATGGGATCCCGTCAATGACCAGTACGGCGCCCTGATCCCCATCATCGGTACCCTGGTGACGTCGATCATCGCCTTGCTGATCGCCTTTCCCGTCAGCTTCGGCATCGCCCTGTTCCTCACGGAAATCTGCCCGGCCTGGCTGCGCCGCCCGCTGGGCACGGCTGTCGAGCTGCTGGCCGGCGTGCCATCGATCATCTACGGCATCTGGGGTCTGTTCGTGTTCGCGCCCCTGTTTGCGGACCACGTCCAGCCCATCCTGAAAGCCACCCTGGGCAACGTGCCCGTCATCGGCCAGCTGTTCAGCGGCCCCATGATGGGCATCGGCCTGCTGACGGCCGGCCTGGTGCTGGCCATCATGATCATCCCCTTCATCGCTTCCGTGATGCGCGACGTGTTCGAGATCGTTCCTGCCGTGCTGAAGGAATCCGCATACGGCCTGGGCTGCACGCGCTGGGAAGTGGTGCGCAAGATCGTCTTGCCATACACCAAGACCGGCGTCGTCGGCGGCGTCATGCTGGGCCTGGGCCGCGCGCTGGGCGAAACCATGGCCGTGACCTTCGTCATCGGCAACGCGAATAAACTGTCGTGGTCGCTGTTTGCCGCCGGTAACAGCATCACCTCCTTGCTGGCGAATGAATTTGGCGAAGCGCAATCGGCGCTGCACGTGTCCTCGCTGTTCTCGCTGGCCCTGATCCTGTTCGTCATCACCTTTATCGTCTTATCCGCCGCCAAGCTGATGCTGGCTGGCATGTCCCGCAAGGAAGGCACGAAATGAGCCAAGTAAGCACTCTCGACGTTCCGGCCAAGCCGGCCATGAACCCCGTCTACCGCAAGCGCTTGCTGATGCACCGTGTCGGCATCGCCCTGTCGGTGGCCGCCATGGCCCTGGGCCTGGCCGTGCTCGTGTGGATTCTGTTCACCCTGGTGATCAAGGGCTTTGGCGCCTTGTCCATCGACCTGTTCACGCAAACGACGCCGGCTCCCGGCAGCGAAGGCGGCGGCTTGATCAACGCCATCGTCGGCAGCGCCCTGATGGTGGGCCTGGCGACTGTCGTCAGCACCCCGATCGGCATCCTGGCCGGCATCTACCTGGCCGAATACGGTGAAGAAAACAAGCTGGCGCAAGTGACGCGTTTCGTCACCGACATCATGCTGTCGGCGCCATCGATCGTCATCGGCCTGTTCGTGTATGCGCTGTACGTGGCGCATGTGAAACACTTCTCCGGTTATGCGGGCGCCATCGCGCTGTCGCTGATCGCCGTGCCCGTGGTCGTGCGCACGACGGACAATATGCTGCGTCTGGTGCCGAACAGTCTGCTGGAAGCCGCGTTTGCCCTCGGCGCGCCGCGCTGGAAAGTCGCCACCCTCGTGCGCTTGCGCGCCGTGAAAGCTGGCGTGATCACCGGCGTACTGCTGGCATTGGCCCGCATCGCCGGCGAAACGGCGCCGCTGCTGTTCACGGCCCTGAATAACCAGTTCCAAAGCTTCAACATGAATGCGCCGATGGCCAACTTGCCGTCCGTCATCGCATCGTTTGCGATGAGCCCGTACGACAACTGGCGCTCGCTGGCCTGGGGCGGCGCACTGCTGATCACCTTCAGCGTGCTGGCCTTGAATATCCTGTCGCGCACCGTGTTCAGCCAAAAAGTCCCTAATTAAACAGATACCGAGCGAAGCGAACCCATATGAATACGCAAATGCATCCAGCACAAGACCTGGCACCAAAGAAAAAAACCATCGAGATTTCGGGCCTGAACTTTTTTTACGGCAAAACGCAAAGCTTGCATAACGTCAACCTGGACATCCACGAGAAGAAGGTCACGGCCTTCATCGGCCCGTCCGGTTGCGGCAAGTCGACCCTGCTGCGCACCCTGAACCGCATGTACGACCTGTACCCGGGCCAGCGCGCGGAAGGCTCGATCCTGTACCGCGGCCGCAACGTGCTCGACGCGGACCAGGACGTCAACATGCTGCGCGCCAAGGTCGGCATGGTGTTCCAGAAGCCGACGCCGTTCCCCATGTCCGTCTACGACAACATCGCCTTCGGCGTGCGCCTGTATGAAGACCTGTCGAAGGGCGAGATGGACGAGCGCGTCGAGTGGGCCCTGAAAAAGGCCGCGCTGTGGGGCGAAGTCAAGGACAAGCTGACCAAGAGCGGCCTGTCGTTGTCGGGCGGCCAGCAGCAGCGTTTGTGCATCGCGCGCGGCGTGGCCGTGAAACCGGACGTCTTGCTGCTCGATGAGCCGACCTCGGCGCTGGACCCGATCTCGACGTCGAAGGTGGAAGAGCTGATCAGCGAACTGAAACAGGATTACACGATCGCCATCGTGACGCACAATATGCAGCAGGCGGCGCGCTGCTCCGACTACACGGCGTATATGTATTTGGGCGAACTGGTGGAATTCGGCGAAACGGACCAGATCTTCATGAATCCGGCCCGCAAGGAAACGCAGGATTACATCACGGGCCGCTTCGGCTGATCCGCCCGGAATAACGATATACAAGACAACTGAATACGGAGAGACAGCATGATAGGCGAACATTCATCCAAGCAATACGACAACGAACTCGAAGCGATCCGCTCGAAAGTGCTCCTGATGGGCGGCATCGTTGAAACCCAGTTCCTCGACGCGATGACATGCTTTCGCATCGGCAATCCGGAACGCGCCGACCGCGTGATGCGCGAAGACGACGTCGTCAACCAGCTGGAAGTGTCGCTGGACGACGCGTGCAGCCATCTGATCGTGCGCCGCCAGCCGGCCGCCAACGATTTGCGCACCATCATGGCCACCATCAAGGTGATCACCGACCTCGAGCGCGTAGGCGACGAGGCGACGAAAATCGCCCGCGTGGCGAAGAATCTGCACAAGCGGGGCAACGGCGTCGTCAATCACTACGAGATGGTGCGCGGCATTGCCAATACGGCCACCGACATGCTGCACGACGCGCTCGACGCATTCGCGCGCAACGATGGCAAACAGGCATTACAATTAATTGCGCAAGATGCCATCATCGACCATGAGTTTCGGTCTATCATGCGCAACCTGATTACCTTTATGATGGAAGACCCGCGCACGATTTCGGCGGCGCTCGACACCCTGTGGGTGGCCAAGGCCATCGAACGGATCGGCGACCATGCGAAAAACATCGCCGAATACGTGATTTACGTGGTTGAAGGCAAGGACATCCGCCACACCAAGGTGGCTGCTCCCGCCATTTCCGAGGAGCTCCCTGAGTAAGCTTTATGGCATCTGATAAAACCACGGTATTGATTGTTGAAGATGAGCCGGCCATCGTTGAACTGGTGACCTATTCGCTGCGCGAATCCGGCTGGAATTGCTGTTCCGTACAAAACGTCGCCGATGCCTGGGAATTCATCCAGCACCGCACGCCGCACCTGATCCTGCTGGACTGGATGCTGCCGGATCAAACAGGCTTGCGCCTGCTGTCGCGCATCCGCGCCGACCGCAATTTCGCCGCCATCCCCGTCATCATGCTCACCGCCAAGAGCATGGAAGAAGACAAGCTGGCCGGCCTGAACAGCGGGGCCGACGATTACGTCACCAAGCCGTTCTCGCCGCGCGAACTGCTGGCCCGTGCCAAGGCGCTCTTGCGACGCAAGAGTCCGGAACACGCGCAGGCGCCCATGCGCGCCGGCAACGTGGCGCTGGACCCCGTCAGCTGCACGGTGATGATGGATGAACAGAAGATCGATATCGGCCATGCCGAATACAAGCTGCTGAAATTCCTGCTGGCCCATCCGGAGCGCGTGTTTTCGCGCAGCCAGCTGCTCGACAAGGTGTGGGGCGACCATGTGGTGATCGAGGAACGCACGGTCGATGTCCACGTATTGCGCTTGCGCAAGGCCTTGAAAGAGGCGGAAAGCCTGATCAAGACGGTGCGCAGCGTCGGCTACATGTTGTCTGAAAAGTAAAGCTTGACTCTATGAATCCGAAATTGCTGTTCTGGGTACCAGCCGCCTTGCGCATGGTGCTGGCGCTGCTGGGCGTGGCCGTCGTCTGGTATCTGTTTGGCGCCACGTATGCGCTGGGCATCGCCTTCGTGCTGATGGCCATGATGGTGTTCGTGCAGCTGTCGTATCTGTTCCAGCTGAGTAACTGGCTGGACAATCCGCAAAGCGCCAAGCTGCCCGACGGCTGGGGCGCCTGGACCAGTATTTTCGCGCGCCTGTACCGCATGCGCCGCGACGACGAGAAAAACCAGGCCGAGCTGACGGAATGGCTGGCGCGTTTCCGCCAAGCCATGCATCTGCTGCCCGACGGCGTCGTCATCATGGATGACGTGCTGTTCCTCGAATGGTGCAATCCCGCCGCCGAGAAACACTTGGGTCTCACGCACGAGCGCGACAAGGGCATGCGCGTGACCAACCTGATCCGCAGCCCCGAGTTCATGGATTACATCATCCTGGGCCGCTACGACCAGCCGCTGACGATCACTTTCCGCAACCGCAAGCTGATCGTGCAAATCATTCCCTTCGAGAACCGCCGCCAGATCCTCGTCACGCACGATGTGACGGAGACGGAACGCATCGAAATGATGCGCCGCGACTTCATCGCCAACGCGTCGCACGAACTGCGCACGCCGCTCACCGTCATCGTCGGCTTCCTGGAAATCGCTTCCGCCGAGCTGGATCTGGACGCCACCACGCGCGCCTCCCACCTCAAGCTGATGACGGAGCAGGGCCACCGCATGCAGCATCTGATCGAGGACATGCTGACCTTGTCACGCCTGGAATCGGTCGACTACCCGCTGCGCCCCGAGCCCGTGGATATCAAGAAACTGATGCAGCAAGTCTT
Organism: Janthinobacterium sp. EB271-G4-3-2; assembly: GCF_020858035.1. Lineage (NCBI taxonomy): Bacteria > Pseudomonadati > Pseudomonadota > Betaproteobacteria > Burkholderiales > Oxalobacteraceae > Janthinobacterium > Janthinobacterium sp. EB271-G4-3-2. The sequence goes on from NZ_JACYMG010000005.1 coordinate 59,310, forward strand.
GCGCGACGCCAAGGGTTTGTCAGCCGGCAAGCATGAGGTGACCATGGAATGCGACGGCCCGGACGTGCTGGGCAGCTATGACGAGCTGTACAGCGCCTTCGGCAACCTGGCGTCGAACGCCGTGCGCTACACGCCGGCCGGCGGCACCATCACCCTGCGCTGGCAGGATGGTCCGGCGGGACCGCAATTCATCGCGCAAGATACGGGCATCGGCATCAGCCAGGAGCATATCTCGCGCCTGACGGAACGTTTCTACCGCGTCGACAAGAGCCGCTCGCGCGAAACCCAGGGCACGGGCCTGGGCCTGGCCATCGTCAAGCACGTGCTGCTGCGCCACGGCGGTTCCTTGGCCATCCAGTCCGTGGCCGACAAGGGCAGCAGCTTTATCGTCAGCATGCCCAAGTCCGTCGTCACGCCGCTGCAGGGCGAATTGCTGGTCAAGTAGGCCACAGGGGGCGCCAGTGTCGCCCCTTGTTTCCCCGGCGACTGGTGCAAGGTTGGTATAAGTCGTTACAATCAGGCCATGACTTTAATCAACGCCTCTTTTCGCCACGCCGGCGCGCAACAACTGGCCCAGTCGCTGCAGGCTGCGCGCCACGATACTTTATCGCTGTTCGACTGTTACGTTACTGCCGGCCTGGACGTGGTGGCCGGCATGCCCCGTCATCCGCGCCTCAATCCGCCCTTGTGGCAACTCGCGCACATTGCCTGGTTTGCCGAGTGGTTCATCCTGCGCGAAGCCGCTTCCAGCCATCCGGCCGACGCTATTTATAACTCGCTGCTGACGCGCGGCGATGACTTGTTCGACGCCAACATGGTGGAGCACCGCGCGCGCTGGAAGCTGGAATTGCCCAGTCCGGGCGCCGTGAAGACGTATTGCCGCGAAGTGCTCGACCGGGTGCTCGATAAACTGTCGCGCGAAGCCAATGTCGACAGCGCCCTGGCGCCGTACCGGCTGGCCTTGGCCCATGAAGACTTGTGTGGCGAAGAAATGCTGGCCGGTTTGCAATGGCTGGGCCTGGAAGCGCCGGAATCGCTGGCGGTCAGCCCGGCTTTGCCGCCAGGGGCCGGTGAGATCGCTTTTCCTGGCGGTACCATCGAACTGGGCTCGCCGCGCGGGGCCGGATTTGCCTTCGACAATGAATCGCCGCCTTATGCCTGCTACGTGCCGCCGTTTTCCATCGATGCCTGCGCCGTATCGAACGCCCAGTTTGCCGATTTTGTCGCCGACGGCGGCTACCAGAACCGCCAGTTCTGGAGTGCGGCCGGCAGCGCCTGGCTGATGCAGCAGGAGCGCTCGTCCCCCCTGTACTGGCTGCGCGAAGCAACACAGTGGCGCACCATGCGTTTCGGCCAGCGCACGACCTTGCCGCCGAATGAAGCCGTGCGCCACATCAATCTGTATGAAGCGCAGGCGTACTGCGCCTGGGCGGGGCGCCGCCTGGCGACCGAGGCGGAATGGGAGTATGCTGCGCTGTCCGCCCATCCACGCTTCCACTGGGGCCAGGTGTGGGAGTGGACGGCGACGCCGTTCGAACCATATCCGGGCTTTGCAGCGGATGCCTGGCGCGAATATTCCGCACCGTATTTCATGCGGCACCAGGTGCTGCGCGGCGCCGCCTTCGCCACGCCGCCACGCCTGCATTCGGCCCGCATGCGCGCCTTCCATGCGCCCGAACGGGGCGACATCTTTGCCGGCCTGCGCACCTGCGCCTGGTAGCGCGTCGAGAACAGACATCATTTCAGGATACCCTTGAGTACAGATAACGCCCCGCAGTTCATTCCCAAACGCATCACGCCCACGCCGGAACAGGTCGCCATCCAGACGGCGCAAAAGAAAGTGGTGTTGATCGACGCCAATGCCGGCGCGGCCAAGACGACGACCCTGGCCCTGCGCCTGGCCGAAGCGCTGCACCGGGGCCGCGCGCCCGAACGCATGCTGGCCCTGGTCTTCACGGAAGCGGCGCGCGTGGCCCTGCGCCAGCGCCTGCTGGAAGTGGGCGTGCCGCTCGGCGTCGTCAAGCGCCTGACCATCGACACCTTCGACGCCTTTGCCGCCAAGGTGCTGCTGCAGATGGAAAACATGCAGGTGGCAGCCATGCGCAGTGATGAAGAGCTGCGCCCGGTAGCCTGGGAGGCGCTGGAAGTGGTGTCGGAAAAGTACGCTCACCGCTATCCGCTGGAAATCAACACGACGAACGGGGCCATCGCCGAATTTTTGAAATTGCAGCTGCGCACCAAGGCGCGCCTGGATTTCCAGAATCCTGACTTCGAGAGCAATTCCCTGGACGACAACCTGGAGCTGCTGGGCATGTCGCGCACGCATTATCTGTGGCTGCGCGAATATGAAGGCTTGCGCGGCGCCGACACGGGCGACATCCAGTTCCGCGCGCCATTCGACGCCACCTACGACCTCGTGCGCATGCTCGATGGCGACGAGCCGCTGCGCCAGCAACTGCCGGCCTTCCAGATCATCGTGGCCGATGAATTGCACGATTTGAATGAAGCATCGTTCCGCCTGCTGACCATGCTCATACGCCGCGGCAACGCGTTTTTCTGCGGCGCCGGGGACAAGGATCAAGTCATTTACACGTGGTCGGGCGCCGACCACCGCTTCCTGCGCCAGCGCTTCGAGCAGGAATTCCCCACCTTGCAGCGCTTGCCGCTGACGGCATCCTACCGCTATGGCCCGCAGCTGGCGCAGGCCGTGGGCGTGCTGAAAAACAAGGCCAGCGTGTCGGCCCTGTCGCGCGCCACCCACATCGAGCTGCTGGAATATGACCATGCGCAGCCGCAGGCATGCAGCGCCCAGCTGATCGCCGCCCTCGAACACGCGCATGCGGGCACGACGGCCATTTTGCTGCGCGACCGCGACCAGGCCATCCGCGTGGAAACGGCGCTGTTCCAGAGCGGCATCGCATATGGCTTGGTGGACATGAACAGCTATCTGCTGAGCCTGGAAGTGCTGATGCTGCGCGGCATGGTCGCCATCGCCCGCAAGGATTTGCACGCGATCAAAAGCGGCCCGCGCCGCGGCGAGATCCTCGAAGCCCTGGTGGCGTTCGCGGAAATCCCTTTTACGCGCGCGGAACTGCAGCAAGCCAAGGCCGACGTGGCCAACTATCCGGACTTGCTGGAAGGCTTTTTGACGAACCAGCTGGCCAAGTCGCAAAACCAGGACAAGGCGGCGCTGACCCTGGCCGCCGTCGATTACCTGCGCGCGCTGCCTCCCGATGCGCTGGCGGGTGACGCGCTGCGGCACATCTTTGGTCTGATGCAGCTGGAACAGACGGCGCGCCGTATCTACGTCGACCCGGCCCAGGCGCGGGTTGTAGCCCGCTCCCTGCACGGTTTTATCGCCGTGTGCAGCGAAGCGGGCGTGGCGCTGGGCGGCTTTGCGGGCTGGCTGGGCGAGATGGAAGAAGCGGTGACGGTCTCGACCGGCAAGGCCAAACTGGTCATCGCCTGCATCGAACAGATCAAGGGCCTCGAATACAACCACGTGATCTTGCCCTACCTGGCCGTCGATGAATTCCCGCGCAGCAAGACCGACCCGCTGGAAGAGGAAAACCGTTTCTATGTGGCCGCCACGCGCGCGCGCGACAGGCTGACCTTGCTGACGCCGGAAGACCCCGCCTACCGTAGCCGCTACATCGCCGCCCTGCAGCTCAAGCAGAAGATTATTGCGCCGAAGTCATAGATCTTTTGCTGTGCGGCGGCTTTTTGCGAAAGACGAAAGCGGGCATACTGGGCTGGTGTGATTGACAGCAATCTAACCAGACAGGAGTAAAGCATGAAGATTTTCTTGACAGGCGCGGCAGGTTTCATCGGCAGTTCCATCGCGGCGGGCCTCGTGCGGGCCGGCCATCAGGTGACGGGGCTTGTGCGCAAACCGGAGCAGGCGGCCGAGCTGGCCACCATCGGCGTGTTGGGGGTGCACGGCGATTTGAACGACCGAGAACTGCTCATTGAGCAGGCGAAGGCGGCGGACGCCGTCATCAATGCGGCCAGCAGCGATCACCGCGGCGCCGTCGAAGCGATCCTTGAAGCGCTGGCCGGCACCAACAAGGTGTTTTTGCACACGAGCGGCTCGTCCATCGTGGGCGATGCGTCGGGCGGCGAGGGCACGGAACAGATTTACTTTGAAGACAAGCTGCCGGCACCGACGGCCGACAAGGCGGCTCGGGTCGCCATCGATGATCTGGTGCTGGCCAGCGCAGGCAAGGGCGTGCGCGCCAGCGTGCTGTGCAACACCCTGATCTACGGCCACGGCGCCTTGCCGCGCGACAGCGTGCAATTGCCCCGCCTGGTGAAACAGGCGCGCAAGAGCGGCATCGTGCGCCACGTGGGGCCGGGACGCAATATCTGGTCCAACGTGCACATCGACGACGTCGTCAGCCTGTATCTGCTGGCGCTGGAAAAGTCGCCCGCCGGCACCTTTTACTTCGTCGAATCGGGCGAAGCGGTTTTCCGCGACATGACGGCCGCCATCGCCACCGCACTGGACCTGGGTCCCGCACAGGACTGGCCGTTGCCCGAGGCCATTGCCGAGTGGGGCTACGAGATGGCGTCCTACGGCCTCGGCTCCAACAGCCGCGTGCGCGGCGAGCGGGCACGCAAGCTGCTGGGCTGGCAGCCGCAGGGACCGTCCGTGCTGGCATGGATCGGGAACGGCATGCTGCGTTCGCCGCACGTCACGCCTGCTTGATACAGCTCAGCAAAACCGCATCAGTGTGCGCTAGCGAACGGTGCTGTTTTGCGATCGGGAGTATGATGGCTTTGCTTGGTTGAGACGCACTGCCGTGAAGTTGGCGGCATGTTCGATCTTCCAGCAGGTCAGCCGGTCGCCTCGAGGATCGGCACCAGATTTCCGCCGCCGGCGCGCTTGCGCTCTGCGGCCGTGCACTGCCACTCCAGGTCGCGGTGTATACTGCGAACCCCTTCAAGGCCGGCCTAGCCGGTCTTTTTTTTGCCTGTTTTTTCTGCCGTTGCGCCATTCACCGCCACCTGTCCGCCATTCGCCGAAGCGGTGTTTTCGCGCGCCCGAAATCCGCGTATCTTTACGATCAACCAACTTCAAGGGGTGACCGTGAAACCTGAACCAGCGTATTACCGCCGTACCCAGCTGCTGTGGGGCGTGCTGCTGATCGCCATCGGCGCCATCATCCTGCTGGACCGGCTCGATGTGATCTATCTCCATGATTACTATGCACTATGGCATTATTGGCCAGTGATACTGGCCGTTTTCGGCCTGAACAAGCTGCTCACGCCCGTGTCCGCCAAGCAGGTACTGAGCGGCCTGTGGCTGATTTTCTTCGCCGCCTGGTGGTATGTATCGTATGAAGAACTGTGGAACTTGAATTTCTACAATAGCTGGCCAGCCTTGCTGATTGCCTGGGGCGTGGGCCTCGTGCTGGAACCGCTGTTGAACAAACATTTTATTGCCTACCGGGAGTCCGAGCATGAAAAATAGACCGCCGCTGCACTCGCCATCGCAGATCGTGCTGGGCGTCATCGTCATCGGCCTGGGGCTGCTGTTCCTGCTCGATAACCTCGGCTTCATCAATGTGCGCTATACCTTCCGCTTCTGGCCCACCATCCTCATCATTTTCGGCTTGCTGAAAATATCGCAAAGCCATTCCCGCTCCGGCTACATCGTCGGCGGCGTGATGGTCTTGCTGGGCCTGAGCTGGACCTTGAAAGCCATGGGCTTGTTCTATATCAACTGGAGCATGCTGTGGCCGCTGCTCATCATTGCCGCCGGCGTGGCCGTCGTGTCGAAATCCTTGCCCGGCGGGCAGCAGCGGCAGCGCCGCCGGCACTTTGCCGCGCCGCCCGATGCCAGCGCCGCGCCCGATTCCTTCGGCCAGGCCAGGAATGGCGCCGTATCGCTCGACAAGGAACCGGCCGATGCCACTGCAGCGCCCGGCGCCGGAGGCCAGGCGGATGACGACAGCATCATCGAAGTGACGGCCATCCTGGGCGGCTACGTACGGCGCGTATCGTCGCAGCGCTTCAAGGGCGGCGATATCAACGTCATCATGGCCGGCTGCGAAATCGACTTGCGCCAGGCCTCGATCGAAGGCGAAGCCGTGCTCAACGTATTTGCCCTGTGCGGCGGCGTCACGATCAAGATCCCGCCCGACTGGAGCGTCGTGCTGCAGGGCACGCCCATCCTTGGCGGTTTCGAAGAAAAGACCATCGTGCCGCCGAACCAGAACAAGCGTTTGTACGTGACGGGCTACGCCATCATGGGCGGCCTGGAAATCCGCAACTAGGCGCGCATGTCCGGCTCCTTGTCGAAGCGGCGCGGCGCCGTGGTGGTGTTGCTGGTCTGCATCGCGCTGGGCCTGGCCCTGGCCTCCATCCTGGCCAGGGTGGCGCACGCGCCCTGGCTCAATGCGATGCTGTTGGTGGTGCCTGCCACGCTCGTGTATGCGATCGGCTCGGGGTTTTCCGCGTTTTATTTGTGCCGCGCCTATCCCTTGCACGCCCGCCATCCGTTCGCCATTGCCAGCGTGATGGGCGTGGCGGCCCTGTTCGCGGGCTTGCTGTGGGCGACCCTGCTGCAATTTTTGAACAGCGTCAGCCAGTTGATGGAGCAGCACTGGCTGGGCGTGAACCTGACGCCATCGCTGCTGGCCCTGTTCTTCGGCCTGGGCGCGCTGCTGTATTGCCTGGCCGCCGCCGTGCATTACCTGCTGCTGGAATTCGTGCGCGCCAGGATGGCCGAGCAGCGGGGCCTGGAAGCGCAGCTGATGGCGCAGGAAGCGCAACTGCGCATGCTGCGCACGCAGATCGATCCGCATTTCCTGTTCAACAGCCTGAACTCCATCAGCGCCCTGACGTCTATCGATGCGGCGGGCGCGCGCCAGATGACGGTGCAGCTGGCCAGTTTCTTTCGCCAGAGCCTGAGCCTGGAAGCGCACAAGCACATCACCGTGCAAGAGGAACTGGTGCTGATCCGCCACTTTCTCGCCATCGAACAGGTGCGTTTCGGCGCACGCCTGCAAGTGGCGGAAAGCATCGACACTGCCGCGCTGGCGTGTCTGTTGCCGCCCATGCTGATACAGCCGCTCGTGGAAAATGCCGTCAAGCATGGTATCTGCGGCTTGACGGAGGGCGGCCTGATCGCCATCGAGGTCCGGCGCGCGGGCAGCCTGCTGCAGATCGCCGTGCGCAACCCCGTCGATGCGGATCAGGGGCCGGCGCGCGGCAACGGCGTGGGTCTGGAAAATGTGCGCCAGCGACTGGCCGGCGCGTATGGCCACGAAGCGGGCGTGCACTGGGCGCGGCGCGGCGCGACGTTTGAAGTAATGCTATCGATGCCGGCACAGACCGGCGACACGGAGGAAGCATGATACAGGCAAGAATGCGGGTGGCCATCGTCGATGACGAATTGCTGGCGCGCAGCGTGCTGCGCGAATACCTGGCGCGCCACGACGATATCGAGATCGTCGCCGAGTGCGCCAACGGCTTTGACGCCGTCAAGGCCATCACGGAACTGGAACCGGAACTGGTGTTCCTCGACATCCAGATGCCGCGCCTGGACGGCTTTGAAGTGGCCGAGCTGATCGGCGCGAAGACGCGTTTGATCTTTGTCACGGCCTATGACCAGTACGCCTTGAAAGCGTTCGAATGCCATGCGCTCGACTATCTGTTGAAACCGTTCAGCGAACAGCGCTTCGACCAGGCGCTGGCCCATGCGCGCGCCAACCGCAGCACGCCCGCCGCGTCCACTGCGGTGCAAACGCTGGCGCGCGAGGCGGCCACGCGCGTCGCGCCACTGGACCGCGTGCTGATACGCGACGGCGCCAAGGTCCACGTCATCGCCAGCGCGCGCATCGACTACATCGAGGCGCAGGACGATTACATCAGCATCCGTTCCGAAGGCAAGTCCTATCTGAAAAGCCAGCGACTGTCGGAGCTGGAAACCCAGCTCGACCCCGCCAAGTTCCTGCGCGTGCACAGGTCGTATCTGCTCAATATCGACGGCATCCGCCGCATCGAGGCGGCCACGAAAGACAGCCACGTGGCCATCCTGCGCGATGACACGCGCATTCCCGTGAGCAAGGCGGGCTACCAAAAGCTGAAATTACTGGTTGGCTAGCTGCACATCCCACCACGTGGGTAGCAGCTGGCGGATTTCCGGGCGCGAAAAACGGTCGTCGATCAGGTAGACGACGCCCTTGTCCGACTGCGTGCGGATCACCCTGCCAGCAGCCTGCACCACTTTTTGCATGCCCGGATACAGATACGTGTAGTCGTAGCCGGCGCCGAAGATGTCGCCCATGCGCTGGCGGATCTGCTCGTTGACGGGATTGATCTGCGGCAAACCCAGGGTGGCGATGAAGGCGCCGATCAGCCGGGCACCGGGCAAGTCGATGCCTTCGCCGAACGCGCCGCCGAGCACGGCAAAGCCGATGCCGCGTGTTTCCAGGCCGAAGCGGCCCAGAAATTGCGCGCGGGCACCGTCATCCATGCGGCGCGGCTGCTGCCAGATGGGCACGTCCGGGTAGTGCTGGGCGAACAAGGTGGCCGTCTTTTCCATGTAATCGAAGCTGCTGAAGAAGGCCAGGTAGTTACCCGGCGTTTCTGCGTATTGCTTTGCCATCAATTGGGCAATGGGCAGCAAGGACGCGGCGCGGTGCTGGTAGCGCGTGGAAATCGTGTCGGCCACGCGCACGGACAATTGTTCCGCCTGGAATGGCGACTCCACGTCGACCCAGGCCGTGTCGGCCGGCATGCCCAGGGTATCGCTGTAGTAATTCCACGGGCTCAGGGTGGCGGAAAACAGGGCCGTGCTGTGGCTGGCCGCAAAGCGTTCCTTGAGAAACGGGGCCGGCACGATGTTGCGGATGCAGACGGTGGAGCCCGTCTCCGTCTTGCTGACGTCGAACAGCGAATGCTCGCCAAAGCTTTCCGCCAGGCGGTTGATCAGCAGCACGTCGAAATAAAAGCGCTGCAAATCTTCGTCCAGGGCCGTGGCATGTTCGGCCATGTAGTCGCCGATGGCTGTCGCCACGCCTTGCAGGGCGCCAAAGAATTTGTCGGGCAAGGCCGCATGCACGTGGTAATCGCCATCCTGCTCTTTCAACAAGGCCGTCCACTGGCGCGAGAGGCGGTCGAGCGGTTTTTTCAAGGTGTCGGGCGCGAACTTGCGCAGCATTTTCAGGTCGATCTGCGCCAGTTCGGCGGTATACATGCTGCGCGCGCGCGACACCATATTGTGCGCTTCGTCGACCAGCACATTGACTTTCCAGTCGTGGGCCAATGTCATGCCATACAGCATGGCGCTGAGGTCGAAATAATAATTGTAGTCGCCGATGACGACGTCGCTCCAGCGTGCCAATTCCATGCCCAGGTAATACGGGCAAATACCCTGCTGCAAGGCGACGGCGCGCACGGCTTCCTTGTCCAGGATCAAACCGCTGGCCAGCGCCACTTCGCGCGCCAGCGGCAGGCGGTCGTAAAAACCCTTGGCCAGCGGACACGATTCGCCATGGCACGCTTTGTCCCGATGTTCGCAGGCGCTGGTCTTGGCGCTCAGTTCCAGTACGCGCAAGGGCAGCAGCGGGGCGCTATCCTTGAGGATGGCGCAGGCGTCGAGCGCCATCTGGCGGCCCGGTACCTTGGCAGCGAGAAAAAACAGTTTATCGAGGCCATGCGCGGCCGTCGCTTTCAACATGGGAAACAGGCTGCCCACCGTCTTGCCGATGCCGGTCGGCGCCTGCGCCAGCAAGCCGCAGCCGCGGCTGCTGGCCTTGTACATGGCTTCGGCCAGCTGGCGCTGTCCCGGGCGGAAATCCGCATGGGGAAAGGCCATGCTGGTGAGTTGCGCGTCGCGGCTGGCGCGGTGCGTCATTTCCTGCTCGGCCCAGTCGAGAAACAGGGCGCAATGCTGTTCGAAGAAGGTGCGCAGCGCTTCGGCCGTGCATTCCTCGTGCATGACGGTTTCCTTCTGGCTGGCGATATCGAAATACACGAGCGCCACGCGCAGCATGGGCAGGTTCAGCTGCTGGCACAGCAAGTGGCCGTAGATGCGCGCCTGCGCCCAGTGCAGCTGGCGGTGGTTGGCGGGCATCGTGTCGAGCTCGCCCCGGTACGTCTTGATCTCTTCCAGCTGGCGCCGCGCCGGGTCGTAGCCATCGGCGCGGCCCCGCACGTGCAGTGGGCCGAAGTCGCCGGAAAGACTAATTTCACGCTGGTAATCGTCGTCGCGCCGGCTCGTCACGGTGGCGTGCCCGGCCATGCCTTCCTGCGCCGTGGGCGAGGGCGTGAAACGCAGGTCCAGGTCGCCCACCTTGGCCGTGAATTCGCACAGGGCGCGCACGGCGATCGTGTACTTCATGCCGCTCATGTGGCCACCTGCCACTGCAGGTAGCACACGCTGACGGGCATGGCGTGCTCGGCGCAATACGCGATCCAGCGCAGCTGGTTGTCTTGCAGGCGGTCGCCCGGACCCTTGACCTCGATCATGCGGTAGCGCCGTTCGGTCGGCCAGAACTGGATCAGGTCGGGAAAGCCGCTGCGGTTGCTTTTAATGTCGAGCAAGATGCGCTCGAACGCCTTTTTCAAGTGCGCGGCCGGGATGCAGGCCAGCGCCAGGTCCAGCAAGCCGTCGTCCAGCACGTCCCAGCTGACGAAGGGCGAGACGATGCCGTGCTTGGCGGCAAGCGTGGCACGGATGGCCGCGTGGTAGCTGTCGTCGTCCAGTTGCGCCAGGCAGGCGGCAAAGTCCTTGCTGCGGCGCTGGTAAAAATCGGCGCTGTGCAAGTCGGCCGGGCCGCGGTGGAACGGGTGGAAGAAGGCGCCCGGCATGGGCTTGAAGATGGCGGGCCAGCACAGCAGGCCGAACAGCGAGTTGATCAGGGTGTTTTCCACGTAGTACACGGGAGAGTCGTCCCGCATCAAATGCTGCTGCACCACGCCTTCCACGTAGCACGTTTGTTCAGGATAGGGCAGCAGCAGGTCGATGCGTTCCACGGCGGCGGGGGCGCTGGCTATCTGTTTTGCCTGGCCCAGCTTGCGCCGCAAACGGGGCGCCATGCGCAGCAGCAATTGCTGTTCCGCTTCGCTTTCCGGCGCCGCCAGGGCGATCGTCAGGCGCTCATAGGCCGCTTGCGGCTGCTCATCTTTTTCCAGCACGCGGATGGCGCGGCCCCGCGCGCCCGGATAGCGGCAATCGGCGTAGGCGCGGTAGGCGGCCGGCCAATCCTGGCATTTTTCCAGGTGCTGGGCGATCTGGAAGCGCAGCTTGTCGCGCCGGCTGGCCAGCCAGGTATTGTCCTCGGACAAGGGCAGCGCAGCCAGTTCCTGCAGCACCTCGTCGGCCGGCGCGCTGTCGTTGTAGCGTTCGCGGCACTGGTGCAGCACTTCATAGTGTTCGATATCCTGGCGCGTGCGAAAGCCGCGCGACTGCGGCGAGAATTCCACTTTTTCGTATTGATACACGCCAAGGTCGGACAGCACGAATTCCGACCAGTCCTGGTGGTAGTTGCCAAAGTAAATCAGGCGCAGGCGGTCGCACAGCGCTTGCAGGCCGATGCGGTACAGCACGTCGGTGCAGGCCGGATGCCATGCTGAGAATGGTTTACTTTCCGTATGCCGCTCGCGCAAGGCGTCCAGTTGCTCGGCCTTGCGCGCCGTCTTCAGCGGTGCGGCGAGGCCGAAGGCCTGGGCGATTTCTACTTTCAGCAGCAAGTCGAACAGTTCGTCGAGCGCGATGACGGGATCGGCGTCGACCCATTCCAGGGCCAGCAAGGGCAGGGCGGCCGCGCGCGTGTCGCCGATTTCCGGGTAATTGAGCTTGCTGGCGCGAAACAGGCACCCCTTGCGCATGACGAGGCGCACGAACAGGGCGCGCGAGGGCTGCGGCAATGCGCCGAAGGCGGCGATGAACTGCGTTTCTTCAGGACTCAGCAGATCGGCGTAACGCGCGCTGATCCAGCTCAGCACATCCTGGAAATTATCCAGATAGTACAGGGGATTTTCCAGGACTCTCAACATGGGGGCAATAGGGCAAGGTGATGGTTTTTACTGTGTTTATATACAGTTTAAACCTTCAGCCGCCGCTTGCCCAGTGATTTTATGTTCAGTCATCCGTGCTGTAGGCAAAACAGCTGTCGAACTTTTCACAGGGAATCAGTTCTGCGCGCAGGCTGGCCAGTTCGATATCGGTCAGCAATCCCCTGTGCGTTTCCGTGCGTCCCTTGGGCAGCGCCACTTCGTAATCGATGATGTCCCTGGCCAGCAAGGCGTGCAACACTTCGGCTTGCCGCGCCGTCAGGTAGCGCGCATGCGTGCCCAGGGTTTTTGCCAGTTGCTCCTTGAATGCCTCGTCGCTGACGTCGTTGTACGTATCCTGGTCGGCCATGCTGTTCAACAACATGTGAACCATGAAATCTTGCAGGTTTTTCGCCAGGTACCGGGCTTCATTCTCGTCATGCCACAGCAGTACGATGGGCATCTCGCCGTCTTGCTCGCTTGACGCGAAAAAGCAGTAGTGGTCGCCCGCGCCCGTTTGCGCAAACGGGATGAACTGGAAGGCGGGATCGATCTGACGGTAATCGTCCGTATCCAGCAAGGTTTCCGCTTCGGCGGCGACGGCTACGATGTTGAGCAATTCGAAATCGTCCGCATGCAGCAGCAGGGTGGGCCGCTCCGTCAAGGTGGGGTAGACGAGCTTGTACCAGTCGGGGCCGTATTCGCCCACGGCCAGCATGCCGTCGCGCTCCAGCTGCCGATACAATGCGGGATAGGTGAAGCCGTGCTGCTGTTCAATTTCTGACAGTGTCATGTTTGCCCCGTTCAACGTGATTCGTCTGGGCATGATAGCCGAGGCCGTGCCTCGCACGCTTCACGGCAGCAACGATGGACATCATTAATAAACATTTAAGTTTGCTTATGTGGCATGGTCACGTATGCTTGCCAGACTAACATCCGCCGAACCCGCATGAAAAACATCATCCTTATTTCCGCCGCCTGCCTGCTGGCGCTGCTGTCGACCATCGGCGCCTCGCTGCCATACCCGATCCTGCCGCCCCTGTTCGCGGCCGAGGCGCCGAATGCCTTCAACAATTTCCTGGGCTTGCCGTCGAAATTGCTGTTCGGCCTGGCGCTGACCATCAACCCGCTGGGCTTGCTGATCGGCTCGGCCTTGCTGGGTCCCTTGTCCGACCGCTATGGCCGCCGTCCCTTGCTGATGCGCACGGCCGTGGGCGCCGCCATCGGCCATGCCATCACGGCCTGGGCGCTGGTGATCCAGTCCTATCCACTGTTTATTGTCGCCCGTTTCATCACCGGTTTGCTGGAGGGAAACGGCGCCGTGGCGCGCGCCATGCTGGCCGATCAGTTGACGGGGCCGCTGCGCCTGCGCGCCATGTCGTGGCTGAACGGCGCGTTTTACCTGGGCTGGCTGGTGGGCCCGATCCTGGCGGGCGCGACCCTGCATTGGGGCGTGACGGTGCCGTTCTGGATCGCCGCCGCCGCCCTGATGCTCGTCGCCGTGCTGGTGGCCGTGGGTTTACAGCGTGAAACGCCCTCGTTATTGACGACGTCATGGTGGCAGGTCGCGCGCGACCGCCATTCGCTCAATTTGCTGCGCCATGAGGAGCTGCGCACCCTGTTCATCGTGCAACTGGCATTTACGTGCGGCGTGGCCAGTTTTTACGAGTTCTATCCACTGTGGCTGGTCGAGACGGCCAATTACCATGCACAGGAGATTGCCTGGGTGAACGTGGGCCTGTGCGGCACGATGACCATCACGTCCTTGCTGGCGGGCGGTCCCAGCCGCCATGCGCCGCTGCTGCGGGCCTGCTGGTATGCGTGCGGCGTGGCGCTGGCCGTAGGGATCTTGGCGCTGGGTAATATCTGGGTGGGCATCGCCGCCATCGTCCTGTTCGGCATTCCGAATGCGCTGTACAACACGGTGATACAGGGCTGGTGCGCCGAGCGCTTCAGCGCGCACGGACAGGGCGCCGTGATGGGTTTGCTGGCCACTACGTTTTGCATCGCCAACATCGTCGTCGCCCTCAGCGGCTCGGTGCTGACCCTGATCGACACGCGGCTGATACTCGTCGCGGGCGCCTTGTCCGCCGCCTGGGCCGCGTGGCGCATGGCGGCCTGGCGCCGCCAGCTGGACGGCGCCGTCGAGGCGAAGGCATGCCAGGATTTCTGCAGCTAGGCTCAGGCTATTTCGGGGGTATGGGAGGGGGCGAATACCGGACCCTGCCGGTGAATTCTTGTAGGTCGGGTAGGTCGGATTAGCGCGCAAGCGCGTAATCCGACATCACCATCAGCGCCAGCAGTGCGTCGGATTACGCGCGGCCTTGCCGCGCCTCGGCGGCCCCGCTAATCCGACCTATGGCTTACTTTTTGGCAGCCTTCGGTTTGGCCGCCGGCGCTGCTTTTTCAGGTGCGGCCGTGGCTTTTTCCGTGGCCTGCGCCACTTGCGCGCTGGCCTTGGCGATCTGCTCTTCCACGGTCTTCACGGCCTGTTTCGTGGCCTTGGTCACTTGCTCGTAGCCGAGAAAGGCATTATCGATGGCGGCCTTGACGATGGCGACGGCGTTTTCCGAGCCTGGAGGCACGTTTTTCGTGACGTCGTAGATCAGGGCGCTCAGATTGCTTTTTGCTTCGGCCACGTGGGCTTCGGCGGCCGTGGTGAATTCCGTGTGGATTTCCTTGATGATGTCGTCGAGTTGCTGTTTATACGCTTTGGCGCCGGCCACGCCCGGTTGCAGCTGTGCAGCGGCGGCTGCCATGGCGGCCTTCGGATCCTTGGCCTGGCTGATTTCCTTGCCGGCGGCGATGCCATCCTCGATGCCGGACTTGGCGGTGGCCATGTTCAATGCCAGCACCTGTTCCACGCCTTGCACGGCCTTCGAGGTGAGGGTGTTGAAGGTCATCAGCTGGAATTCAAACAGGGCCTTGGTGGCCGATGCGAATTGTTCGGGATTCGTAAACATGTGGTCTCCTCGGTTTGAATAGATACGTTCTTATCGTTCCATACTCTTTCGACGCCGCAATGCCATCGCTTGATCTCAAGCCGGTGCCCCGTGTGGTCATGGCCCCATTATTTAGCAAGCGCCGGTTTTTCGCAACGGCTATCTTTGTACGGTCCCGAGGCCAGTTCCCAGCCAAATCCCAGGGTGGACTGGGCGCACGACAGGGTGCCGTCGATCTTGCTGCGCCATTTGTACCAGGGGGCAGGTCCGGCCATTGCGCAGGCGCACACTGCCAGCAGGGCCGTGGCGATCAGGTATTTCATGGTTGCTCCGAAAGAAATGCTTGAGGGCATTGTAGCGCGCTTGCCGTTCAGGGCGCGGGCGATTGCGGCGCCACGGCGGGCAGCTGCAGGGTGAAGGTGGTGCCGCTGGCGTCGCCCGTGCTGCTGGTGGCGTCGATATGGCCGCCCAGCACGCCCGTGACGATGTTGTGCGCCACATGCAGGCCCAGGCCCGAGCCGCCGGAACCGAGCTTGGTCGTGAAGAAAGGGTCGTAGACGTGCACGAGGTCGTCGGCGGCGATGCCCACGCCCGTGTCGGCGATGGACATGGTGATCGTTTTGCCGTCGTCGCTGCCGCGCGCCCTGATGTGAATGGTGCCGCTGCTGCGGCCCTCAAAGGCGTGGCGCAGGCAGTTTTCCAGCAGGTTGCTCAGTACCTGGCCCAGCGGACCCGGATAGCTGTCCATCGCCAGGCCCTCGGGCACATCCTGCGTCAGGCTCAGGCCGGCGGCCTTGAGCTGCGTGCACAGGGGCAGCATCAGCTCGGCCACGAACTGGCGCAGCAGGAAGTGGCGGCGTTGCGAGCTGGCGCGGTCGACGGCGATCTGCTTGAAGCTCGAGACGAGGTCGGCCGCGCGCTGCAGGTTGCGCAGCATGATGGCGTCCGCCTCGCTGGCCTGCGTCAGGTAGGCGCCCAGTTCGGAACGGCGCAAACCGTCGAGGAAGCTGGCCTGGATTTCGCGCGTGCGTTCGGCCATGGTGGTGGCTACCACGAGGCCGTTGCCGATCGGCGTATTGAGTTCATGTGCGATGCCGGCGACGAGCGCGCCGAGCGCGGCCAGCTTGTCGCGGCGCACCAGTTCTTCCTGCGTGATGGACAGGTTTTCCAGCGCGGCGGCCAATTCGCGGTTCGTCTGCTCCGATTGTTCCTTGGCCTGCGTCAGGGCCGCCGTACGTTCGGCCACCAGTTCTTCCAGGTGGGTGCGGTGGCGCTGCAGCTCGCGTTCGTGGCGCATGCGGCCAATTGCGATGCCGGCCAGGTCGGTCGCCGTGTCGATCAGCTCGAGGTCGCGCGCGTCGGGCAGGCGCACCTCGCGGTAGTACATGGCGAACGAGCCGAGCACGGCGCCATCCTGGCCGAAGATGGGCTGCGACCAGCAGGCGCGCAAGCCGAACGGCGCGGCCAGTTCGCGGTAGGGCGCCCACAGCGGATCGCACATGATGTCGCTGACCACCACCGGTTCCCGCAGGGACATGGCCGTGCCGCAAGAGCCTACGCCGGGGCCGATGGCCACGCCTTCGAGCAGGGCCATGTAGTCTGCCGGCAGGCTGGGGCCGGCCGCGCTGTGCATGTGGATGCCGTCATCGTCGAGCAGCATGATGGAGCAGAGCACGCCGCGCGACTGGCCTTCGATCAACAGCAGCAGCTGGTTCAGCGTGGGAATCAGGGGCGCGCCCTTGGCGACCATCTCCAGCAGGGCGCTCTGGCCCGAGCGCATCGCTTCGGCGAGGTTGCGCTCTGTCAAGTCGATGATGCGCGCATGCACGAGCTGGCGGCCCGGCACGGACAGGCGCATCAGGCGGATTTCGCAGGCGATCGGGCGGCTGTCGCGGTGGCAGCAGCTGGCGCGGAAGACGACGATCTTGCCTTGCAAGGTATCGCGGATCTTTTCTTCCAGCAGCTGCGGCGAAGCGCGTCCATCGCTCTGATGTTTGGGGAACAGCGGCTCCATGCCGCCTTGCAGCAGCTCGGCCAGCGGCATGCCGAACAATTCTTCGGCCAGGTGGTTGGCGTCGATCAGCAGGCCGTTGTCGATATCGAACAGCAGCACGGCGTCGGGCGAACCGGCCAGTATCGAGTGGTAATTGACTTCCAGCGTTTGCGGATGCAGGGGGCGCGGCGGCGTGGTCGCGCGCGGCGCCGGCGTCTCGGCCTTGTGCAGCGCCAGTTCCATGAGGATTTTTTCCGCCACGTCGCGCGCATTGAAGGGCATCTTGATGTAGTCGGAGGCGCCGGCGCCCACGCTGCGGCCCTGCTCCTCGGCGCTGGGCGTGGCCGACATCAGCAGCAGGGGCACGCCGTGGCGTCCGCCCGCATTGCGCAAGCGCATGCAGGTGGCGCCGATATTCGAGCCCGCCAGGGCCGCGTCGAGCAGGATCAGGTCCGTGCCGCCGGCCGCCAGTTCCACGCCTTTGTCGATATCGCCCGCCAGTCCCGTGCCCAGGTTATGCCGGTCCAGCATATACAGCAGTTCGCGCACATCGTTCGGCGAATTGCTGACCAGCAGCACATTGGCCCGGTCGGTGATGGAAGAAATCAACTGGTTCATGGTGTCGCGCCCTTACGCGTTTCATGGGCCTAGTATTACATCAAGGCAAGTAGGAGTAAACGATAATTCTTGATGACTAAAAGCAATGCGGATGGGTCTCGTTTACGCGGCGTTTTGCGCTGCGGGCGCCGCGGCCAGGTCGGCGCGCGCCTGTTCGATGCGCGGGTAATTATCCTCGATCCAGTCGACCAGCACGGCCAGGCGTTCGGCCGCCTCGCGTCCCAGCGGCGTGAGGCTGTATTCCACCTTGGGCGGTATCACCAGATACGCCTGGCGCAGCACGAAGCCGTCGCCGGTCAGCGCTTCCAGCGTTTGCGCCAGCATTTTTTCGCTGACGCCGCCCACTTCGCGGCGCAGCTCGCTGAAGCGCCGCGTGCCGCTCAGCAGCAGTACCAGCACCAGCACGGCCCAGCGGCTGGTCAGGTGGCTGAGCACGGCGCGCGACGGGCAGGTGGCCGCCAGCAGGTGGGCGTCCCGGGTTTGCCGGGCGAGGGCGGCGCGCAGGCTGGCGCCGGGAGTGTCTGTGGACATGATAGTTGGCCTTGTTAAGGTGGATGGCAATCATACTTACCAAAAGGTACGTACTTACAATAAGTAAGTAATAGTCCTATTATAGGGTTTTACCACTCACGTACCAAGGAGAAATCATGATCGTCATCACCGGCGCCACAGGCAATCTGGGCCAGCACGTCATTGCCAGCCTGCTCAAGTCCGTTCCCGCAGCCAATATCATCGCCGCCGTGCGCAACCCTGGCAAGGCCGCCGACCTGGCCGCCAGGGGCGTGCAAGTGCGCCAGGCCGATTACAGCGATGGCGCCAGCCTCGACGCGGCATTCAAGGGCGCGACGAAGATACTGCTGATCTCGTCGAGCGAAGTGGGCCAGCGCGCCCAGCAGCACCAGAACGTCATCGATGCGGCCAGGCGCGCCGGCGTATCTCTGCTGGCCTATACCAGCGTCTTGCGCGCCGACACGTCGCCGCTGGGCCTGGCCGCCGAGCACGTGATCACGGAAGCGGCCATCCGCGCGTCCGGCCTGCCTTACAGTGTCATGCGCAACGGCTGGTACCTGGAAAACCATACGGAACACCTGGCGCCCGTGCTCGAGCATGGCGTCGTGCTGGGCGCGGCGCAAAACGGGCGCTTCTCGTCCGCCGCGCGCGCCGACTACGCAGCGGCAGCTGCCGCCGTGCTGACGGCGGCCCAGCCGCAAGCCATCTATGAACTCGCTGGCGACCAGGGCTTTACCCTGGCCGAGTACGCGGCCGAAGTGGCGCGCCAGTCGGGCAAGGCGATCGTGTACAAGGATTTGCCGCAGGCGGACTTCAAGGCGGCGCTGGTGAGCGTGGGCGTGCCGGAAGGCTTTGCCGATCTGCTGGCCGACTCCGATGCGGGCACGGCCAAGGGCGGCCTGGAAGACCATGGCAAGCAATTGAGCGCGCTGATCGGCCGTCCGACGACGAGCCTGCTTGACGCCGTCAAGGCGGCGCTGGCCAAGTAAGGGGAGGGAGGATGCCGTGGCAGCACGGCATCCGGAAATGAAAAAAGCCGCAAACTCGTGAAAGTTTGCGGCTTTTTTGCGAATTAGGTAATGGTGCCCACGAAGGGACTCGAACCCCTACACCCGAAGGCACATGGACCTGAACCATGCG
>NZ_JACYMG010000005.1:78616-383481 GCF_020858035.1 Janthinobacterium sp. EB271-G4-3-2
GAACCCCTACACCCGAAGGCACATGGACCTGAACCATGCGCGTCTACCAATTCCGCCACGTGGGCACTGATGCTGCTTTACTACTTGTTGTCAAATAACTTGGCAACAATTCTGCTATTATAGCGACTTGAAGAGTTTTGCGCCAGATGAGCTTTCGCTCCATACTGCACATCAACCCTGTACCGCTTTCCCGCAACTGCATTCCCGTGAAGGTTTGTTGCTGCAAGAGACCGAGATTATAGAGCAATATTTGCCGAAGTCAAATGCATTGCGCAGCTTTTCTCCTTTTTTTCATCGGCGGGGCACTTGTTCGGTTTCCGCTACGCTGTCCGTTAGGCAAACCAAGGCGTCCTCCGGTACACTACCGGACATCACCGTGTCAATATTGACGGTGATGTCATCGGTCTTTGTCTTCCGTTTGATCACTGTCAATAACAACTATAGAAATACTTTTGAGCCAAAATACCCACACCATCCCCAGCCGGGAGGACATTCTCGGCATATTCCGCAGCGTCAACGCGCCTCTCGACCCGCAGTCTCTCGGGAAAACGCTGCAAGTGCATGCCGATTCCATGGATGTCCTGGTCCGTCGCCTGAAGGCGATGGAGCGCGACGGCCAGCTCAAGTCTGACGCCAGCGGTGTTTTCAGCCTGGCCGACCAGAGCGCGCTCGTCGCCGGTCGCGTCATGAGCCACCGCGACGGCTTCGGCTTTGTCATTCCCGACGACGCCAGCGCCGACCTGTTCCTGCCCGAGAAAGAAATGCAGAAAGTACTGCATGGCGACAAGGTCATGGCCCGCATCGTCGGCACGGACCGCCGCGGCCGCCCGGAAGGCACGATCGTCGAAGTCACGCAGCGCGCCAACACCCACGTCATCGGCCGTTTGATCCAGGAAAACGGCACCTGGGTCGTGGCGCCGGAAGACCAGCGCATCGGCCAGGACATTCTCGTCACCGGTTCGGTGGGCAAGGCGAAGGCCGGCCAGATCGTCAGCGTCGAGCTGACCGAGCAACCGATGCGCTTCAAGCAGCCGGTCGGCAAGATCGTCGAAGTGCTCGGTGCGCTCGATGATCCCGGCATGGAAATCGAGATCGCCGTACGTAAATTCAACGTGCCGCACATCTTTTCCGCCGCCGCCCTCAAGCAAGCGGAAAAACTGCCGTTCGAAGTGCGCGCCGCCGACCTGAAAGACCGCGTCGACCTGCGCGACGTGCCGCTCGTCACCATCGACGGCGAAGACGCGCGCGATTTCGACGATGCCGTGTATTGCGAACCCGTCAAGATCGGCCGCGCCAACTGCTTCCGCCTGATCGTGGCGATTGCCGACGTCAGCCATTACGTAAAACCGAACGACGCGCTCGATATCGACGCGCTCGAGCGCAGCACGTCCGTCTACTTCCCGCGCCGCGTGATCCCGATGCTGCCGGAAAAACTGTCGAACGGCCTGTGCTCGCTGAACCCGGCCGTCGACCGTTTGACTCTCGTCTGCGACGCCGTCGTCAGCGACAAGGGCGAGCTGAAGGCTTACCAGTTCTACCCGGCCGTGATCCACTCGGCCGCGCGCCTCACGTATGACGAAGTCGCTGCCGTGCTGGGCAACACCAAGGGTCCCGAAGCGGCACGCCGCGCGGAGATCCTGCCGCACCTGCAAAACCTGGAAGCCGTCTACCGCGCCTTGCTGAAAGCACGCACGGAGCGGGGCGCCATCGATTTCGAGACGACGGAAACGTATATCGTCTGCAATAGCGCCGGCAAGATCGAAAAGATCATTCCCCGCACGCGCAACGAAGCGCACAAGATCATCGAAGAGTGCATGCTGGCGGCCAACGTCTGCGCGGCCGATCTGTTGCTGCGTAACAAGCACCCAGGCACCTACCGCATCCACGCCAGCCCGACCAAGGAAAAGCTCACGCAAGTGCGCACCTTCCTCAAGCAAGTCGGCCTGAACCTGACGGGCGGCGATACGCCATCGGCATCCGATTACCAGACCCTGATGCAGCAGATCAAGGAGCGTCCCGACGCGGCCCTGCTGCAAACGATGCTGCTGCGCTCGATGCAGCAAGCCGTCTACAGCCCGGACAATATCGGCCACTTCGGCCTGGCCTACGAGGCGTATGCCCACTTCACCAGCCCGATCCGCCGCTATCCAGACCTGCTGACGCACCGCGCCATCAAGGCCATCTTGCAAGGCAAGAAATACGAACCCAAGCTGTCCGAAAAGACCGTGCTGAACACGAACGTGTCGAACGCCACGCGCAAGCAGCAGGCGAAGGACAAGGCCGACGGCAAGCCGAAGAAGACGGACCTGACGATCTGGGACGCGCTGGGCGTGCATTGCTCGGCCAACGAGCGCCGCGCCGACGAAGCATCGCGCGACGTGGAAGCCTGGCTCAAGTGTTACTTCATGCAGGATAAACTGGGCGAGGAATTCACCGGCACGATCACCGGCGTGACCACCTTCGGCGTGTTCGTGCAGCTCGACACCCTGTTTGTCGAAGGCCTGGTGCACGTCACCGAGCTGGGTGCCGACTACTTCCAGTACGACGATGCGCGCCATGAATTGCGCGGCGAACGTACGGGCAAGCGTTATCAATTGACCGACCGTCTGACGGTGCAAGTGGCGCGAGTCGACCTGGAAACGCGCAAGATCGACCTGCGCCTGGTCACCGATGCGGAACTGGCGGGCGAAGAAGCGCCGGCCAAGCAAGCTGGCGGCAAGCGCAAGGGCGAAAAGAAATCGATGGTCAAGCCCGGTCCCGCGACCGAGCAGCGCCACGAGATCAAAACCAGCGTCAATGGCGGCGGCAAGGCTGGCAAGGGTTCCGGCGGCCGACCCAATGGCGCCAAGGCGCAAGCCAAGCCTGCAGCCAAGGAAGCCCCCAAGGCCGCCGCGCCGAAGCGCAGCAAGAAACCAGCCGCGGCACCCGCTGCGGCGGCACCACGTGCAGCAAAAACTGTATCAAAATCAAGCAAGAACAAGCGATAAAAGAAGCGATAACAAATGAAGAATAAAATGATTTTCGGCTTCCACGCCGTCACCTCGCGTTTGCGTCATGAAGCGTCGTCCGTGGAAGAAATTTTCGTCGATGCCAGCCGCGTCGACGGCCGCATGAAGGACATGATCGCCGCCGCCAAGGCTGCCAACGTGCGCGTCATGCCCGTCGACTCGTCGCGTCTGGACAAGATCGTCGGCACACGCCGCCACCAGGGCGTGATCGCGTTTGCCTCGCAGCTGTCGCTGGCGCGCAATCTCGATGAGCTGCTGGACGCCATCGACGGCCCGCCGCTGCTGTTGATTCTCGACGGCATCACCGACCCGCATAACCTGGGCGCCTGCCTGCGCGTGGCCGACGGCGTCGGCGCGCATGCCGTCATCGTGCCGAAGGACCGCGCCGTGGGCTTGAACGCCACGGCCGCCAAGGTCGCCAGCGGCGCCGCCGAAACCGTCCCGTACATCACGGTGACGAACCTGGCGCGCACCATGCGTGAACTGAAAGAGCGCGGCATCTGGCTGATCGGCACCTCGGACGACGGCGAAAAAGGCTTGTACGAAGCCGATTTCACGGGCCCGACGGCCCTGGTCATGGGTTCCGAAGGCGAAGGCATGCGCCGCTTGACGCGCGACACCTGCGACATCCTCGTCAGCATCCCGATGTTCGGCTCCGTCGAGAGCCTGAACGTGTCGGTCGCTTCCGGTGTGTGCCTCTACGAAGCCCGCCGCCAGCGCATCGCGCTGGAAGCCTAAAAAACGCCAGGGCGGCGTTGCATTGCCTCGCCGTACATTCGTACTGTCTTCGGCAATGCGCCTTGCCCTGAACGTTTTGTAGCGCTTCCAGAAAATCAGCCGCCGCCCTTGAGGCGGCGGTTGTTTATCTGCCTCTCCGGCAGCACGCCGCCGAATACGCTACCATTTGCGTTCCACCTTATCCATTTTCATTATGTTCCACCACCTGCGCGAAGACATCAACAGCATCATCGAACGTGACCCCGCCGCCCGCAATGGCTGGGAGGTGCTGACCTGTTATCCGGGCCTGCACGCCATCGTCATGCACGGCTGGGCACACTGGTGCTGGACGCGGCGCATGAAATGGGTGGGGCGCTTCATTTCGTATATCGCCCGCATCATCACGGGCATCGAGATCCATCCGGGCGCCGTCATCGGCCGGCGCGTCTTCATCGACCACGGTTTCGGCGTGGTGATCGGCGAGACGGCCGTCGTCGGCGACGACTGCACCATCTACCAAGGCGTGACCCTGGGCGGCACGTCGCTGCACAGCGGCGCCAAGCGCCATCCGACCCTCGAGCGCGGCGTCATCGTCGGCGCCGGCGCGCAGGTGCTGGGCAGCTTCACGGTGGGCGAGTACGCCAAGGTGGGTTCGAACGCCGTGCTGCTCAAACCCGTGCCGTCCGGCGCGACGGCCGTGGGCAACCCCGCGCACATCGTGCAAAAGGATGTCAGCGCCTTGCGCGAGGGCAGCACGGCCCATTTGTTCGCCGCGTATGGCGTCACGCCCAACGGCGACGATCCGCTGTCGAAAGCCCTGCAAGGCCTGATCACGCACGCCGTGGCGCAGGAACAGCGCATCGAAACCATCCTCGCCACCCTGAAGGCGGCGGGCATCTGCTGCCAGGGCGTGCCCGAGTGTGATAAATTCGATTCCGAGCAAATGAACAAGCTGGTTGACTAAGGATACAGGCATGAATACTGATGTGACGGCAGGCGAAAAAAGCAATGACAATCCGAATCTGCTCGACCCGTTCGAGATCCGCGTGCTGGCCGTGCTGGCTGAAAAGGAAGCGCTGACGCCGGACAGCTATCCGCTGTCGCTCAACGCGCTGACGAACGGCTGCAACCAGCTGTCCAGCCGCGATCCCGTCATGGCCCTGTCCGAAGAAACCGTCTACGACGTGCTGCAGCGCCTGATGCAACGCAAGTTCGTCAACGGCATCACGCAGGCCGGCGCGCGGGTCGCCAAGTACGAACACCGCATGCGCATCAAGTGGTCGCTGGAACAGGACAAGCTGGCCATCCTGACGATCCTGATGCTGCGCGGTTTGCAGACGGCGGGCGAAATCCGCAGCCGCAGCGGCCGTGTGCACGAATTCAAGTCCGTGGCGGAAGTGGAGTCGGGCCTGCAGTTTTTGATCGACAAATATCCGCCGCTGGTGGCCAAGCTGGCCGTCGCACCCGGCGCCAAGGAGCCGCGCTACGGCCACTTGCTGGGCGGCGAGGAAGCGCTGGCGCAGATCGAGACGGCGGCAGGCTACGCCGGCGCCGTCAGCGCGCCGCAGCAGGGCAGCCGTGTCGCCCAGCTGGAGCAGGAAGTGCTGCAATTGCGCAGCGATTTCGATGGTCTGGCGGCGCAGTTCGAGGCGTTCCGCAAGCAGTTCGAATAAGGCGTCTTTCCCGCGTGACTTTTTCCTTTCTGTGCCGCTCCTGCGGCGAGGTGCATACGGGCATGCCCAGCTTCGGCGCCGACGCGCCGTGGCTGGTTGAGCAGATGGCGCCCGCCGAGCGCGAAACGCGCTGCCAGCTCGACAGCGACGCCTGCATCGTCGATGAAACGCACTGCTTCGTGCGCGCCACCATCGACATTCCCGTGCATGGCTCGGATGAACCGTTCAGCTGGGGCGTCTGGGTATCGCTGAGCGGCGACAGCTTCGACGCCTGGGACGCCTGCTTCAATGAAGCCAAGCGTTCCCACATCGGCCCCTTCTTCGGCTGGCTCAGCACGCGCCTGCCTGCCTATCCCGACACCCTGAACCTGAAAACCCGCGTGCACCTGCGCGACGACGGCATGCGTCCGGCAATCGAACTGGAGCCTACCGGCCATCCGCTGGCGGTGGCGCAGCGCGACGGCATCACGGCAGAGCGGGTGGCCGAGCTGTATGCGCGGCTCGTGCATGACGCGTGACAGGCCCGGCTTTGCCGCCGTTCCCTGTCAGTCCGCTCGCGTTTCCGGTATCATTCGGCATGAATAATATTTCCTTCCAACCGTTTGTTATTGGTGTCGCTGGCGGAAGCGGCAGTGGCAAGTCCACCGTATCCCAACAAGTGCTCGCGTCCTTCGGCGCCGACATGGTCTCGGTCGTGATGCAGGACGACTACTATTGCGACCAAACCCATCTTTCCCCTGAAGTCCGGCGCCAGCAGAATTACGACCATCCGCAGGCGTTCGAGTGGCCATTGCTGGTGCAGCACATCCAGGCTTTGCGCAATGGCGAAGCGATCGAGATGCCCGAGTACGACTTCACGCTGCACAACCGCTCCAACAGGACCATCCCCGTCAAGCCGGCGCCCGTGATCGTGATCGAAGGCCTGTTTGCCTTGTATGACGAAGACTTGCGCAACATGATGTCGCTGAAGATCTTTGTCGACACGGCTTCCGACGTGCGCTTCATCCGCCGCATGCAACGCGATATCACGGAACGCGGCCGTTCCGTGGAAAGCGTCATCGAGCAGTATCTGGAAACGGTCCGCCCGATGCACAAGCAATTCATCGAGCCGACCAAGCGCAATGCCGATGTCATATTGCCGCATGGCGCCAACGGTCCTGCGGTCGACATGATCACGGCCAAGGTGGCCAGCGTCATTGGCCGCCTGAAGCCTGCCGGTTAACAGCCCGCCAGGCTACCGCTCCCCCATCGATTCCGAGAACGTCTTGGTGATCGGTTTCGTCAGGTAGCGCAAGACCGTCTTGCGGCCCGTGTTGATTTCCACGGTGGCCGTCATGCCGGGCTGGATCAGGATCGGCTCGCCATTCTTGCCCATCAGATTGCGCCCGCTGGTCTTGATCTGCACGCGGTAGTAGGGCTGCTCATTGCCCTTGTTGTCTTCACTTAAGGTGTCCGCGCTGATGTAGCTGACGGTGCCGCGCAGGCGCCCGTAGATCCCGTAGTCGTAGGCGTCGAGTTTCACGGCTGTGGGCAGGCCGGGCTTGATGAAGGCGATGTCGGCCGGTTTGACTTTCGCCTCGATGATCAGGTCATCGTCCGTCGGCACGATCTGCAGGATTTCCTCGCCCGGCTTGGCCACGCCGCCCAGGGTAGTGAGGCGCACGTTGCGCACGATGCCGTCCGTGGGCGCATAGATATCCGTCGAGCCCAGCTGCTCCTTGCGCTGGGTCACCGTCTGCAGCACGCCGGCCAGGTCTTCCTGGGCTTTCACCAGGTCCGTCTGGCTATCCTGCAGGTATTTGTTGCGCCGGTTGGTGATCTGCGCCTGGATGTCGACCACCTGCCGCCGCAGTTTCAGCACTTCGGCGCGGCTGACGTCCCCCGTTTCCAGCAGCGGCAGATTCATTTCCAGCTCTTCCTTGATCAGCTTCATGGCGCTTTCCAGCGAGCCCACTTCCGCCTGCACGGCGCCCTGGCGCTTGCTGAACAGGGCCAGCTGGTTGGCGCGAAACTCCGGGAACGCCTGCAGTTCGGGCGGGAACTTGGGCGCGCCGCCAAACACCTCGGCCTGCAGGCGCGCCACGGCCGCCTTCAGCCCGGCCGCCTTGGCCGTGCTTTCCAGGTAGCTCGTCTCGGCCCGCGTGCGGTCGAAGCGCGCCAGCAATGCTCCTTTTTTTACCACGCTGCCTTCGTGCACACGCAACTCGGCCAGCACGCCGCCATCAGCCACCTGGATGATCTGGTTGCGCGAACTGGCGATCACCTGGCCGTTGGCGCGCGTGACCTGGTCCAGCTCCGCCCACGAAGCCCAGGCGATGATGCCGGCCAGCGCCGCCGTGCAGCTCCAGATCAGCACCCGTCCCCGTTTCGCTTCCTCTTTCGCTTCGACCTTGGCCAGTTTCATGCGACGGCTCCCTGCGCTACCGGCGCCGTTGCGGAACTAGGCACGGCCTGCGGCTTGCCCGACAGCTTGGCCAGGACAACGTCGCGCGGGCCGTCGAGCAGCGCCCGGCCCGCCTGCAGCACCACCAGGCGGTCGAGCAGGGGCAATAGGGCGTTCTTGTGCGTGGTGGCGACCATGGTCACGCCTTCGGCCGCCAGTTCTCCCAACAGCCCCACGATGCGTGCTTCCGTCTTCGCATCCATGGCGCCAGTCGGTTCATCGAGCAGCCAGATGCGCGGCTTGGCCAGCAGCAGGCGCGTGACGGCGATCAATTGCCGCTGGCCGCCAGACACGCCGCGCCCGCCTTCGGTGATGCCCAGCGCCAGTCCCCTTGGCTGGCCCAGTATCAGCTCGATCAGGCCCGTGCGCCTGGCCGCCGCCAGTATCGCTTCCTCGCCCGGGTCGGCCAATCCCAAGAGCAGATTGTCGCGCAGGGTGCCGCTGAACAGCCGCGTTTCCTGCGGCAGGTAGCCGACCATTTCGCGCACCACGGCCGGCGCCAGCAGGGCCATGTCGACGTCGCCCAGGTACACCTTGCCTTCGGCCGGCTGGTACAGGCCCGAGGCCAGTTTCAGCAGGGTGCTCTTGCCCGAGCCGATGGCGCCCACCAGGCCGACCCGTTCGCCGGGGCGGATGGCCAGGCTTTCCACTTCCAGCGCCACCTTTTGCGCGCCGCCATACGTAAAGCGGATGCGCTCGAAGCGCAATCCCGTATCGAGGCTGCGCGGCGTCAGCGCGAACTGCGCGGTGTCGGCTTCGTTGGGCAGGCTGATGACCTGTTCCAGGCCGTCGATCGAGGCGCGCGCGTGCGCCCACTGCACCATCACGGCGGGCAGCTGCACGATGGGCATCAGCGCGCGGTTGCTGATGATGGTGCACGCCATCAGGGCGCCCATGGTCATCTGGTTCTCGGCCACGAACCACGCGCCCATGGAGATCAGTGCCACGTTGGTCAGCTGCTGGAAGGCGGCCGTGATGTTTTGCGACAGGGCCGCATAGTCGCGGATATTCTGTTCCGCGTGGCTCGTTTCGGCCACCAGTTCCGCCCAGCGCGCCTGCATCATCCATTCGGCGCTGCTGCCCTTGAGCGTTTCCACGCCATCGACGGCTTCCACCAGCAAGCCCGCCTTGCGGTTGCTGGCGTTGAGGTTCTTGCGCGTATGACTCTGGATGGCGCGCTGGAACATCAGCCCGCACACGAGGGCCAGCGGCAGCGCCACCAGCGGCACCACCACGAGCCAGCCGCCGATGATGGTGATCATGGCGAGGAAAATCAGGGCGAAGGGCACGTCCGTCAGCACGAACAGCGAGGTCGACGTGAGCACGCCGCGCACCATTTCAAAGCCTTTGACCTGCGCCGCCAGAGTGCCGACGGAAGCGGGGCGCGCCTCCATGCGGATGCCCAGCATGCGCTGGAAAAACCATTCCGACAATTCATGGTCGACGTCATTGCACGAGTGATCGACGATGCGGCTGCGCACTTGCTTGAGGATGAATTCCAGGCCGATCGACAAGGCCACGCCCACCACCAGCACCCACAGGGTGCTGAAGCTCTGGTTCGGGATCACGCGGTCGTACACCTGCATGGAAAACAGCGAGGTGGCCATGGTCAGCAGGGTCACCAGCGCGGTGGCCAGCACGGCATCGACGAACACGCTTTTCTTCAGCCACAGGGCCTTGCGCACCAGGCTTAGCGCGCCGGGGCGGGCGCCGCTTTTTTCGCTGCGGCGCGGCAGGCCCACGCAAGCTAAACCTGCCGACGAGGCCAGTTGCAGGGCGCGCCCATCGATGCCTTCGCCGCGCCAGGCGCCGTCGGCGCCGCGCGACTGCAGCAAGCCCCAGCCCGTGCTGGCGCTGTAGACGGCGAACGGCAGCTCGCCCGGCGTGGGCTCGTGCAGCGGGCGCGCCGCGCCTTCCAGCCCGGCCGCCTGCCAGATGGCGGTAAGCACCATGGCGGGTGCGCCGCTGTCGTCGATATCTTCGAGCTGGCGCTGCAGGTCGGCCAGGCGCGCAGCCGCCAGATGCTGGCCTGTCAGGCGGGCGGCCCGTTCGACGAGTGTCAGCAAGCCATGTTTGATGGAGTTATCCACGCTGTCTCCTGTGTGCATCATGTCGGTGTCAATTCGCGCGCGCCAGGCCCGGCGGCGCCGTGCGCCCGGCCAGGGTGCCCGTCTGCGCGGCCAGGCGCAGGCTGGCGGCAATCGCCTGCGCGCGCGTGTCTTCCAGCGAAAACCGCGCCTGGGTCGCTTCGCGCACGGCGTTGAGCACGTCGTTCCAGCTCTTGCGGCCGATCACGTACTGGCGCGCATACGATTCGAATACCTGCGTCGAGGTGGTGCTGGCCTCGCCCGCATTGTCCAGGCGCTGGCGGCTCGCTTCGGCCTCGTTCCAGTCCAGGGTGAAACGCTCGCGCACGTCGCGCTCGGCCGCATCGTGCGCGGCGCGCGCGCCTTCGCGCCGTGCCACGGCCGCGTCCACGCCGGCCTTGGCCGACAAGCCGGCGCCCGGCTGCGCCTGCAGCACCAGCATGGCGCGCGCGCGGTTGTCGGCATTGATGCCGCCGCCCGTGGGCTTTTCCATGCGCAGCACCACCTTCGGCATGTAGGCCGAGCGCTGCATGGTGATCTCGGAATCGGCCGCCTGCGCCTCGAAATCGAGGCGGTGCAGGGTGGGGGAGTAGCCGATGGCCTGGCGCATGACCCGTTCCAGGCTGGCGTCGGGCAGCGGTTCGCCCACGCCGATGCCGGTGGCGGTGACGAGACGCACCGGTTTGCCGGCCAGCTGCGACAGCTGCGCCAGCGCGTTTTCCTGTGCCTGGCGCGCATTCGACACGTCGTTGGCCGCCTGGTAGGCGCGCGATTCGGCCAGGCGCTGGTCCGTTTGCGAACTGACCGACTGCGCCACGCGGCGCTTGATCATGTCGAGCAGGCGCTGGTGCTCGGCCAGCCCCTCTTCGGCCGAGCGCATGCGGGCCGTCTGGCGCAGCGCCTCGGTATAGGCGGCGATCACGCGCAGCGAGAGGGTCAGGCGTTCTTCCTCGATGGCGGCGCCGGCCGCGTCGACCCGGCTGCCGGCTGCATCGATGCCGGCGTCGATGCGCCCGCCGCTCCACAGCGGCTGCTCGATGCGCACCACGCCGCCCGTTTCCCGCGAACCCGTGGGAACTTCGGCCGACAGGCTGGGGAAGCGCTGCCACTGCGCGCCATCGAGGTCGGCGCGCGCGGCAGCCTGCGCCGAACGCTTGCCCTGCACGGCGGGATGGCTTTGCAGCGCCTGCTGCAAGACCTGGTCGAAGCTCCAGGCGGTGCTGCCCTGGGCTTGGGCGAAGGAGCTGATGAATGCCATGGCCATGGCCGCCAGCAAGGCCGCGCCACGTGGCGGTACAAACAATGCTGGGGAACCGCGTAATCTCATCCCGTATTTTTCCGGCACCAGGCCTGACGCATTTCTAGGTGTGGCGGGAGCGCCCGCTGTGCCGCGCTCCCGCCGCCGTGCCAGGCGCGGCGCCTGGCGTGGGTGCCCTGCTTCAGACGACGAAGTTGGCACCCGTCAGCTGCGTGATGTTCACGCCGCTGAGCAGCACCAGCGCCGTGTCGATGGCGTTGGCGTTGCTCAGGTCAGTCGAGTGATACACGGTCACGGCGCCGCTGTTTTGCGCATCGGCGATGACGATGTAGCCCTGTCCCGACAAGACGCTGTCGTCGGCCGCGATGGCGCTGGCCGCCGCGCCGATCGACACGGACGTGCCGTCGAAGATGAACAGGTTGTTGTTGCCAAAGTCCGTGCTCACGTTGACGCCCACGGCCACCGATGCCGTCAGGTCGGCGATGGCCGACATGTCGATCACGTCGCCGCCGGCGGCCGGCAGGCCCGTGCTGAAGTCGGCCACCGTCAACGGGTTGTGCAGGGCATTCTGGCTCAGCACGAACAGCTGGCTCGCGTCCGTCAGGTCGGCCTGGGCCTGGGCCGCCGCCGCCGCTGCGGCATCGGCATTCGCCGTCACCGTCAGCGAGCCGGCGTCCGTCAAGTCCGCCTGCGCCTGCGCTTGCAGGGCGGCGGCCGCGGCCGCATCGGCTGCCAGTTGCAGGGCGCTGGCGTCCGTCAGGGCGGCTGCCTGCGCCGCCGCCAGCGCCGCTGCCGTTGCCGCATCGGCGGCCTGCGTGAGCGCCACGGCATCGGTCTGGTCGGCGATGGCTTGCACGGCGGCGGCGTTGACCGCATCCGCATTTGCCACGACGGCCAGGGCGCTGGCGTCGGTTTGCGCGGCGATGGCGTTCGCTTGCACCAGGGCGGCGTCGGCTGCCTGCGCGTCGGCATTGGCCTGGGCTGCCGCCGCGTCATCCGCCTGCGCGGCATCCGCATTGGCATGCGCTTGCGCCGCAGCCGCTGCCGCGCTGGCGGCGGCCGCATCGTCCGCTTGCGCCGCTTGCAGGGCCAGCAGCGAGGCGGCGGCCTGTGCCTGCGCCAGCGGCGCGGCCGCATCGGCCGCATGGGCGGCCGATGCGGCTGCTATCGCATTATTGGCGTTGACGGTGGCCGCCGCTGCGGTCGCATCGTCGGCCTGCGCCGCCTGGGTGATTGCCAGCGAGGCTGCGGCCTGGGCCGCTGCGGCCGCGGCCGCATCATCGTCGTTCTGCGCTGCCGTGGCCGCTGCCAGTGCGCTGGCAGCTGTTGCCGCCGTGCTGACGGCCAGCGCGTCGGCGGCGATGGCGGCCGTGTGCGCGGCGGTGGCGGCAGCGGCATTGGCCGCTGCCTGGTTGGCGGCCGTGTCATCGGCCTGCGCCGCCTGGGCTGCAAGCAGCGATGCCGCCGCTGCGGCGGCGCTGGCGGTGGCGGCGGCATCGGCGGCTGCCGCTGCCGTGGCAGCCGCTTGCGCCAGCGCGGCGGTTGCGGCGGCGTCGGCGGCGGCCTGGTCGTCGGCGACGGCGGCATCGTGCGCCGCCTGGGCGTTGGCCGCATTGGCCGCTGCCAGCGCGGCTGCCGCGTCATCGGCTTGCGCCGCCTGCGTGGCGGCCAGGGTGATGGCAGCCGCAACGGCTGCGGCCGCTGCCGCGACATCGGCGTCATGCGCGTTTTGCGCCGCCAGCTGGGCTGCCGCTGCCGCGGCGGCCGTGGCGGCGACGTCGGCATCGGCGGCCAGCGCTGCATCGAGCGCCAGTTGCGCATTGGCGGCGGCTGTGGCGGCGGCTGCCGCGGTGGCGTCGTCCGCCTGGGCATTGAGGGTGGCGGCCAGGGAAATGGCCGCTTGCGCGGCTGCCGCTGCCGCGGCGGCATCGGCGTTTTGCGCCGCGACCGCCGCCGCATGCGCGGCAACCGCATTGGCGGCAGCGGTGGCGGCCGCCGCATCGTCGGCCTGGGCCGCCGCCAGCGCCGCATGGGCGGCAGCCGCATTGGCATTGGCCTGGGCCGCGTCATCGGCCGCGCTCTGGGCGGCGATGAGGAGGTTCAGTTTCAGCGTCTCGTCATTGTCCGCATCCGTGGCGTTGACATCGGCCGTCACGGCGGCGCTCAGGTTGGCGATGGCCGCATCGAGCGCGATATGGGCGTTGAGGGCTGCCGTATCGGCCAGTTGCGCTGCCAGCGTGGCCGCCGCAGAGAGGGCGGCCGTGTGCGCGGCATTGGCGGCGGCATCGTCGGCGGCCAGCGCCGCGCTGGCGGCTGCCAATGCGTTGTTGGCGGTCGTGGCAAGGGCCGCCAGGGCGCCGTCGGCCAGCAAGGCCGCATCGGAAATGAGCTGGGCCGCCGCCGCATCCGCCGCCGTGCTTGCCGCAGTGGCGTCGTCGGCCGCGGCGGCATTGGCGGCGGCGAGCGAGGCGCTGGCCGTCACTATCGCCGCGTTGAGCGTGGTGATGGCCGCGTTCAGGGCCGCTTGCGCGTTGGCCGCTGCCGTGGCTGCCGTAGCGGCGAGGCTGTCGTCGTTCAGCGCCTGGTTCAGCGCGGCCAGGGCGCTGGCCGCCGTTGCCGCGGTCGTGCCGATGGCGAGATCGGCGGCCAGCGCGGCTTGCGTGGCTGCCAGCGAGATGGATGCCGTGAGGGCGGCAGTGGCAGCGGCAATATCGTCCGCCTGCGCGTGCTGCGTGGCGGCGGCTGAAATGGCAGCCACGGCCGCCGCCACGGCAGCAGCCGTGTCGGCGGTGGCGGCGGCCACCGCGGCGGCCGTTGCATTGGTGGAGTTCAGCACAGCCGCAGCGGCAGCCGCATCGTCGGCCAGGGCCGCATTCATGGAAGCGAGCGCGTTGGCGGCGATGGTGGCGGCGCTGGCGGCGGCATTGTCTGCCAGTTGCGCCGCTTGCGCGGCCGCTTGCGAGACGCTGGCGACAGTGGCGGCCGTTGCAGCGGCCAGATCGTCGGCGATGGCGGTAGCGGTGGCCGCGCTTGCCGCCACGGCGGCAGCGGCCGTGGCGGCCGCATTCGCGTCCGCCTGCAAGGCCGCATTCAGGGCGGCCAGGGCATTGGCCGCTGTTGCCGCCGTCGCGGCGGCGGCGGCATCGGCCGCCTGTGCCGCCTGGGCAGCGGCCAGCGAGGTGGCCGCCACGCCGGCGGCGGTGGCCGCGAGCGTGTCGTCCAGCGCCGCCGCCGTGGCCGCCGCCTGGGAAGTCAGGGCCAGGGTGGCGGCGGCGGTGGCCGCACTGTCGGCCGCGAGCGCATTGTTCAGGGCGGTCAGGGATGCCGCCGCCGTGGCGGCTGTCGAGGCGGCCGCCGCGTCATCGGCTTGCGCCGCCTGTGCGACGGCCTGCGACAGGGCCGCCGTGGTGGCTGCCGTGGTGGCCGCCAGCGCCGCCACCAAGTCGAGCGGGTGGGCAGCCGAATAGGCGGCCAGGGCGGCGGCATTGGCCGCATCGTTGCTGGCGATGGTGGTCAGTGCGGCGGCATCCGTCAGGGCCGCCTTGGTGGCCGCCACGGTGGCGGCCGTGACGTTGAGCGTGTGGGCGGTACCGAGCAGGACGGCGTCGGTGAGACCGGCGACGGTGGCAGCGGCCGTGGCGGCGGTGGCATTGACGGTCGCAGCCAGGCCCAGGGCGACGGCGTCCGTCAGGTTGGCCGTCGTTTGCGCGGCGGCGGCCGCGGCCGCATCGACGGTGGACACCAGGCCCAGGGCGACGGCGTCGGTCAGCGCGGCGGTGGCCGCTGCCGTGTTGGCGGCGGCCGTGGCGGCTGTCGACACGGTGCCCAGGGCCACCGCATCGGTCAGGTTGGCAACGGCGGCAGCGGCGGTGGCGGCCGTGTTGGCGGCCGTCGAGACGAGGTTCAGTGCCACGGCATCGGTCAGGTTGGCTGTCGTTTGCAGGGCGGCGGCGGCAGCCGCGTCAGCCGTCGCGACCAGGCCCAGTGCGGTGGCGTCCGTCAGCGCGGCGGTGGCGGCAGCCGTATTGGCGGCCGTGGTGGCAGCTGCCGAGAGCGTGCCCAGGGCCACCGCATCGGTCAGGTTGGCAACATTCGTCGCCGTATTGGCGGCGGCTGCGGCGGCCGTGGCGAGCAGGCCCAGGCCGGCGGCGTCCGTCAGGTCGGCCGTTGCCTGCAGGGTGGCGGCCACGGTGGCGTCGGCGGTCGAGATCAAGCCCAGCGCCGTGGCGTCCGTCAGCGCCGCCAGGCTGGCGGCCGAGGAGGCGACCAGCGCATCGGCATTCGAGATGAGGCTCAGCGCGGTGGCATCGGTCTGGCCAGCCGTCGTGACGGCCAAGGCTGCGGCCGCGTCGGCTGCGGAAGAGACCAGGCCCAATGCCACGGCGTCGGTCAGATTGGCAACAGATTGTGCCGCCGTCAGCGCGTTTTGCGCCAGCGTATTGGCAGCCGTCAAGGTGCTGACAGCCGTTTGCGCGGCAAGTTCAGCGGCGGCGTCGGTGGTGGAAATGAGCCCCAGCGCGCCGGCATCGGTCAGTGCGGCCGTGGCGGCGGCGGCGGTGGCGGCGGCTTGCGCTGCCGCCGCGGCGCTCACTGCCGAGATATCGATCCCGCCAAGGGCGGCAGCGGCTTCTGCCGCCGAGACGGCGGCGGCGGCGGCGGCGGCGAGCGCTCCTGCGTCGGTCAGGTTGGCTGTCACTTGCAAGGCGGCTGCCGCCGCCGCGTCGATGGTGGCGGTCGCTGCAAGGGTGATGGCATCCGTCAGGCTGGCAGTGATATCGGCGTTATCGGCGCCGAGCTGCAAGGCATTGACGGTGGCCGTCAGATCGAGCACGCTGGTCTCGCCGGCCGTCACGTTGGCGGCCAGGGCGGCGAGGCTGGCGAGATTGAAGGCGTTGAGTGCAACGTTGACGTCCAGCAAGCTGGCTTGCGCATTGGCGGCGGCCGCGTCGGCATCGGCCTGGTCGGCCGCTTGCTGCAGGGCGACGACATCGGTCTGGTCGGCCACTGTCTGGGCATTGGCGGCATCGCTGGCGGCGGCTGCGTCGGCAGCGGCCAGGGCCGCCGCATCCGTCTGGTTGGCCGTCGTTTGCGCGGCCAGCGCGGCGGCCGCATCGGCGTCGGAAACCACTTGCAGGGCGGTCGCGTCCGTCAATGCTGCCTGCGCGGCGGCGGCGATGGCGGTATTGGCGGCCGCATCGGCCGTGATTTGCAGGGCTGCCGCGTCGCTCAGGCTGGCTGTGACGACGGCATTCGCCGCCACAGTGGCGGCAAGGGCGGCGGCGGCATCGAGCGCGGCGGCATCGCTACTGGCGGCCAGGGCGGCGGCGGCCGCCGTGGCAGCGTCGGCATCGGAAATCAGGGCCAGCGCAGCCGCATCCGTCAAGCCGGCCTGGAGTTGCGCCGCGTCCGACGCCAGAGTGGCGGCATCGGCGATCAGGCCCAGGGTGGGCGCGTCCGTCATGTTCGCTTGCGTCTGGGCATTGGCGGCGTTCGTCGCGGCGGCATTGGCGGCCGCCTGCAGGGCGACGGCGTCCGTGGCGTTGGCGATGGCGGCGTCCTGGGCGGCAATGCCGGCGGCGGCGTCCGCCGCCATGGTCAGGGCGACGGCGTCGGTCAAGTTTGCTTGTGCATCGGCGGCAATGGAGGCATTCGCGGCGGCGGTGGCGGCGATGCCCAGTGCCGTGGCGTCGCTGGCATTGGCCGCTGTCGCTGCATCGGCCGCGGCGGTGGCCGCGGCGCTCGCGGCGGCAGCCAGGGCGGCGGCATCGGTGACATCGGCCAGTTCGGTCGCAGCGGCAGACGCGGCGGCATCCGCATCCGAGATGAGGGCCAGGGCGGCGGCATCGGTAAAGCTGGCCTGGATGCCGGCCGAGACGGCGGTGTTGGCGGCGGCGGTTGCCGCCAGGTCCAGCGCGGCGGCGTCCGTGGCATTGGCCAGCGCCGTGGCGGCGGCGGCAGCGGCGGCATCATTGGCCGAAATGACGCCAAGTGCCGCCGCATCGGTCAGTGCTGCCTGGGTGTTGGCTGCGGCGGCGACCACGTCGGCCGCATCGGCGATGGCTTGCAGGGCAGGGGCATTGGTCTGGTCCGCTTGCGTTTGCGCCGCATCGGCGGCGGCCTGCGCGGCGGCGGCGTTGGCGGCGGCCGTGGCGGCAGCCGCATCGTCATTTTGCGCCGACGTGGCGGCAGCCTGGGATATGGCGGCGGTAGCGGCCGCCGCAGCGGCAGCGTTGTCGTCACTCGTGGCGGCGTCAGCGGCCGCTTGTGCGCCGGGAACGACAGCGGCAGTGCTGACCGCCAGCGCATCGTCGCTGGTGGCGCTATTGGCGGCGAGCAAGGCTGCGGCAGCGTCAGCGGCCGCTTGGGCCGCCAGCTGGTCGGCCAGGAGGGCCGCATTTGCCGCGGCCAGCGAAGCTGCGGCCGTGGCCGCTGCAGCCGCCGCCGCCGCGTCATCGGCCAGGGCATTGGCGGCGGCCGCGGCGGCGGCGGCGGCGGCCAGCACGGCTTCGTCGGTCACGACGGTGGTGGCGGATTGATTGCCCGTGCCACCGCCGGTCGATCCGCCCGTGCCACCGGTACCGCCCGTGCCGCCTCCGGTGCCGGAACCGCCAGCCGCGGCGCCTCCGCCACCACCTGCCGCTGCGGCGACCAGGCCAAGGCCGCCGAGCGCGCCCAGCACGCCAAGTCCGCCCAGGCCGCCCGCAGCGCCCGCGCCCGCGCCGGCACCGCTACCGGCGCCAGCCGACGCTCCGGCGACATCCACGACACTGCCGCTGGGGATGCCGGCCGCGCCCGCCCCCGCGCCTGTGCCCGTCGCGCCCGCGGCGCCACCATTGTTATCGCTTTGCGGCGTGCCGAGGTCGGCACCGCCGTTGCCGGCCTGGCCTGCGGCCGCGCCACTGCCACCGGCTGCCAGGGCGGCTGCCGCCACAGCGGCCGCCGCACCCACGGCGCCGGCATTGCCGTTGGCGGCGCTGCCCGTGACTTCCACGACATTTTCAGGCGGCATGGTCGCGCTGGCATCGTCCCCTTTGATCAGTTCATCTTCGTCATACTGCTTGCGGTCACCGTTTTTTGGGTCGACGGCTTTTTTTGCGGGCGTCGCGAGCTTGGCGCCAGCGCCTTCGGCATTGACGGGAACTTGTGCTGGATTTTGGGTGGTGGCCATTTGAAAAGTCTCCGGAAAAGGTTAAGTATTCGTGCAATTTTCTAAAATAATAAAAAATCAATAATCTGCTGCGATTCCTTGCTTGCTCCGGCGAGGCTTGGGCCGTGGTTGAACTCTGGTGTTTCCGATGTTGATAGTGGCAAGTAAAACATAATTGGGAAAAAAACGTTGGGGCAAAAGAGCGCTACTTCGGCAATATTAAAAATGCTATTTTCATATTCGTTTTGTGCGTCGCCGCTTTCCTGTGTTTTGTTGCGCCGGCAACTGGCTTGTCCGGCAGGGCGCAACGGCAGGGTACAGCCTTTGCACGAGGTGGGCAGTGGCGCTCACTCTGATGATAGTTTCAATTTTGAAACTTCCAATTTCATTTTGACTACTTTTCATGACATTATTTTCTCTGGCGTCATGCAGCTGAATAATCACGAATTGTCACGAAACAGGTGTTTTCGGCTGAGTCTGCTGTCTTGCCCGCGTATTTCTGCGTCTTTTATCCAAAAAACCGCCTTGCTATCGAATTGCTAGTTGTTGTTTTTTGAATGCCGATTATCAAATGTGATTGGTAATAAAATACGATAGAAATAATTATTTGTAATTTTAATATCGAATTAATGCTATCGAATGAAGAGTCTTGTTGTGGCGGGAGGGGATTTTTATAATAACTATCGGTAAGGTAGTTATTATCTCGGGGGCTGAATGGAGTAGAAATACAAAACGCCCCGGCGGGCGGGGCGTTTTGTAGGGAGGAAATATTGCGCTGTCAGCCTTCCTCGCGCCAGCGGCGCAGGCGGATAGCGGCGTAAATCAGCGCCGCGCCTGCCGCCGCACCCAGCCAGACGGCTGGCAAGGTCAGGCTGGACCAGGAATTGCTGAACACATCGATGCGTGTCATGTGCGATCCCCCCTCTGCCAGGGCGTGCATTTGCGGCAGCAGGCCCGGCTCGAACAGATACCAGCTGCCAGGAAGGGTACCCAGCAGGGCGCGTCCGATGACATTCATCTGTATCCAGCCGATGCTGCTTTCCGTCTGCGTCAGCTTGCCGGCCCAGACGGTCAGGATGAGCAGCAGCAGCGGCACGCCGACGGCCCACAGGAAGACTTTCGACTTGGCCCAGCTCGATACCATCAGCAGCCAGCCCACCGTCGGCAAGGCCCACAGGCAATACACGGGCAGCAAGCCGAACACGCGCAGCGGTCCCAGGTACAGGCCCGGGGTGGCGAGCAGTTCGGCAAACACGTGGATGCCGTTGGCCGCCAGCACGCCGCTGAGGATCAGGATCAGGGCCAGCGAAGTCAGGCTGGCGGCGGCGGCCACGATCAGCGGCGCGACCAGCAGGGCGATGGCCGCTTTCGACAGCACCGTCTGCGCATCGGAGATGGGCAGCGATTTCCAGAACAGCACGCTGCGGTCGCGGCGGTCGTCATGCAGGGCGCTCAGGCAATAGAAAAACACGAGAAAACCCAGCGCCAGGAACAGCGGCGCGGCCGCGTACGTGTAGTTGTTGGCGACGGCGTCGATGATTTCCGTGCGGCGCGGGCCGAAGGTGCGGGTATTGAAGACGGTGCTCCAGGACACTTCCTCGCCATTGACGGTGAGCGCCGTGCGCATCTTGGTCTTGGCGATGGTGCCTATCGTCATCAAGGCGCCCAGCACCGTCATGGCGATGCCGATCAGGGCGGGTGTCCATATCAGCATGCCCTTGTGTTCCCACAGTTCACGCCGGATCAGCCATTGCATCTTGTTGGCAGGGGAAATACTCATTGGTACGATCCTTTCATGGTCGCGACAAACAGGTCAGCCAGGCTGGGCGTACGCACTTCGCCCAGGGCGGCCAGCTGGGCGCGGGCGACGCCGTCGAACAGCATCACCGACTTGCCGAATACGCTGCGTTCGCTGATCGGCTGCAGCGCGCGCGCCGGATTGACGTGCTGCGGGCCCACCATCACCTCGATATAGCGCTCGCCCACTTCTTCCATGCTCGAGGCCAGCACGATCTTGCCGTCGCGAATGAACATCAGGTCGCTGAGGATGTGCTCCACTTCCTCGATCTGGTGCGTGGTGATGACGATGGTCTTGTTTTCATCGAAATAGTCTTCCAGCAAGTTCTGGTAAAACTGCTTGCGGTACAGGATGTCCAGACCCAGGGTGGGCTCGTCGAGCACCAGCAGTTTGGCGTCGATGGCCATCACCAGCGCCAGGTGCAGCTGCACCACCATGCCTTTCGACATGGCCTTGACCTTCATCTTCGGCGACAGCTTGGTATGGGCCAGGTAGCGTTCGGCCTTGCTGCGGTCGAAACGTGGATGCACGCCAGCAACGAAATCGATGGCGTCGGCCACGCGCAGCCAGCCCGGCAGGATGGCCACGTCGGCGATGAAGCACACGTCGTCCATCAGCGCATCGCGCTGCACGCGCGGATCGCGCCCCAGCACCGACAAGTCGCCTTCGAAGCCCGTCAGGCCCAGGATGGCTTTCAACGTGGTGGTCTTGCCGGAACCGTTCGGCCCGATCAAGCCGACGATGCGCCCCGGCGCGATATCGAAGCTGATGCCATCGATGGCCACCTGCTTGCCATATTGCTTGTGCAAGCCGCGCGCACTGATGACGCTGTCCTTGTTCAATGCATTCATGCGCTCTCTCCATGTGCGTCGCTGTCGCGGCTCGCTTGCAGTAGTTGTTCGAGGTTCAGGCCCAGTTGCGTGATGCGTTCCAGCATCGCTGGCCATTCTTCGCGCATGAAGCGCTCGCGTTCACTGGCCAGCAATTTGTCGCGGGCGCCTTCCAAGACATACATACCGAGTCCTCTGCGTTTTTCCACCAGGGCATCGTCGACCAGTTCCTGATAGGCGCGCGACACCGTGATGGGATTCAATTGATAGTCGGCCGCCACCTGGCGCACCGAAGGCAGGGCGTCGCCCGACTGCAGCACGCCATCGAGCATCATGCCCACCACCCTGGCCTTGAGCTGGCGGTAGATGGGGCTATTGTCGTTCCATTCGGCGCTCATGGGATGCGCTCCGACAAGGGCGGGGTGGGGCGGCGCGTGAAAAATGCGGTAGGCATCGAAGCTCCGTGATGTATTGAGTTGGTGTTGTAGTTAACTATAACACTAAGCCCCAAAAAATCAACACGTATTTTCAAGTCAGCCGCGCCTGCAAGTCCAGCGCATTGAACAGGGCGGCCCCGGCTGCCGTGTTGTCGAAGATGCACCAGCTGCCCGCATGCGCTGGGTTGCGCAATTCGGCGGCCAGCGAAGCCAGGTCATTGGCCGGATAGTCCGAGTAGTATATTTTCGGGCTGCCGTGCAGGCGCAAGTAGGCGACTTCCGTCGTCGGTACGTGCGGACCCGGTTGGCCTGCAGGCGGATCGGCGCGCGCGCGCGTGATGCGCTGCATTGTTAACAGCTCGGTCGCGCCTTGCTCGAACCAGCTGGGGTGGCGCGCTTCGCACGCGAGCATGCCGTCGAAGCGCTGGCGCAGGGCGGTGAAAAATGCGGCGGCCACGTCCGCTTCGAAACGCAGACTGGGCGGCAGCTGCACCAGCACGCAGCCCAGCTTGCTTCCCAATTCCCCCACTTCCGATGCAAAACGATCGAGCTCGGCCTCACCATCGCGCAAGCGCCGCTCGTGCGTGATGCTGCGCGGCAATTTCACGCTGAAGCGGAAATGGTCCGGCACGCTGGCGGCCCAGCGCGCATAGGTGGCGCTCTGGTGCGGGCGGTAGAAGGAGCTGTTGATTTCCGCGCAGTCGAGCACTTGGGCATAGCGCTGCAGGTGGCTGCCATCGAGGGGGAAGTGGCTGGCGGCGGCGCTGGAAATACTCCAGCCGGCCGTGCCGATGTAAACAGTATGCATGGCGCCATTACAGCAAGCCCAGGCGGGCGCGGCTATCGGACAAACGCCCGTGCCGCCGTCGGCGCGGGCCTAGTCGATGATGTTGCCGTTCAGGTCATGGCGCGTGATGTTGCCGCGCGTATCGATGGCGATCCAGCCGCCGCGCGGCGGCGTGACATCGCACTCCCAGTCGGGCAGGACGTAGCGCAGGGTATTGTCGACCCGGTGCAGGGCGGGGCGGTGCGTGTGGCCGTGGATCATGACGGCGCTCGCGTGTTCGGCAAACACTTGCGCGACAGCATCGGGCGTGACATCCATGATGTCCATGGATTTTTCGCCATTATGCTCGCGGCTGCTCTTGCGCAAACCGTCAATGATGGCCTTGCGCTGCGCCAGCGGCATGGACAGGAACTGTTTTTGCCAGGCGGGCTGGCGCACCATGGCGCGAAATTCCATGTATTGCACGTCTTTCGTGCATTCGGCGTCGCCATGCAGCAGGACGATGCGCCGGCCGGCTATCGTGGCCACGTGCGGTTCGCTGAGCAGGGTGGCGCCGGCGGCGGCGGCAAAGCCGGAGCCGACCAGAAAGTCGCGGTTGCCGGCGATCCAGTAGACGTGCACGCCAGCATCGCTGACGGCGCGGATGGCGGCCGTCATGCGCGCATTGAACGGGTCTTCCAGGTCATCGTCGCCGGCCCAGTATTCGAACAGGTCGCCTAATAGATACAGCGCTTGCGCATATTGCGCATGGTGTTCCAGGAAAGAAAGAAACGCCGCGCTCGTGCGCGGGTGCGAGCTCTGCAGATGCAGGTCGGAAATAAAGAGTGCGGCAGGCATTGTCATCGTTCAACGCTCCCAAAAAGTGATGTGCATGGAAAAGCGCAAACGCTGCAATGCCTGTTATTCATGATGCTGAAGCCTGATTACGCGGCTTCTACCTTCTCGATGATCACGTCCGTCACTGGCACGTCGGCGAACATGCCGGCGCGCGAGGTTTTC
Organism: Janthinobacterium sp. EB271-G4-3-2; assembly: GCF_020858035.1. Lineage (NCBI taxonomy): Bacteria > Pseudomonadati > Pseudomonadota > Betaproteobacteria > Burkholderiales > Oxalobacteraceae > Janthinobacterium > Janthinobacterium sp. EB271-G4-3-2. The sequence goes on from NZ_JACYMG010000005.1 coordinate 101,801, forward strand.
ACGGCGCGGATGGCGTCGACGACTTCCTTGCCTTCGGTGACTTTGCCGAACACGGCGTAGCCCCAGCCGTCCTGGCCTGGATAGTCGAGGAAGCTGTTGTTCTTGATGTTGATGAAGAACTGAGCCGATGCCGAATGCGGATCCGACGTGCGGGCCATGGCCAGCGTGTACGTGTCGTTTTTCAGGCCGTTCTTGGCTTCGTTTTCCACGGTGGTGTCGGCTGGCTTTTGTTTCATGCCTGGCTCGAAACCGCCGCCCTGGATCATGAAGCCGTCGATGACGCGGTGGAAAATCGTGTTGTCGTAGTGACCGGCTTTCATGTAGGCCAGGAAGTTGGCAACCGTTTTCGGCGCTTTGTCGGCGTCCAGTTCAGCGGTGATCTTGCCCAGATTGGTGGTGATGATGACGGAGGTCATGATGATCCTTAATAAATTGGATGAATAATTGATTCGGCGGCGCCAGGCAGGCCGGCGCCGCAAAAACGCTATTTTACAGTTTTGCGGGCGCGGATTTGAGTAAAGTCGCCGATTCGATCACTACAGGGGTGACCGGCACGTTCTGGTGCGGGCCCTTGTCGGCAACGGGCACGGCCTTGATCTTGTCGACCACGTCCATGCCGCTGACGACTTTGCCGAACACCGTGTAGCCGAAACCGTCGCGGCCAGGGTAGTCGAGCGCGCCATTGTCGTTGACGTTGATAAAGAATTGCGCGGTGGCCGAATGCGGGTCGCCCGTGCGCGCCATGGCGATGCTGTAGGTGACGTTCTGCAAGCCGTTTTGCGCTTCATTCTTGATCGGCGCCTTGGTGGCTTTCTGCTTCATGTTCTTGTCGAAGCCGCCGCCCTGTATCATGAAGCCGTCGATGACGCGGTGAAACACCGTGCCCTTGTAGTAACCGCTTTTGACGTACTGCAAGAAATTGGCGACGCTTTGCGGCGCTTTTTCCTGGTTCAGTTCCAGCACGATCTCGCCCATGCTGGTTTTCAGGGCCACATGGGGCGTGGGGTCGAGGGCGGTCGCCGGAGCGGCCGCCACGACGGCGCTGCCCAGGGTCAGGCCGGCAAACAGGGTGCAACAACGGGCCAGGAAAGACAGGCGTTTCGATTTGATTTCTTGCATGAAGGCGTCCTTGATCGTTATTTTTCTCTAAACTTGCTTTAATTGTAAAGAAATGAAAATTCGGTTGAACATCGTAAAAACCTGATTCATATCGGGCCAGTATGGTTTTTATCAATGTTATACTTGACCGCTAACGCCCTAATTCTAACAAACAAGAACAACAATACAGCGGGTCGTCCCGTCTCGGCGCACACGGCAGTTCTGTGGCGCGGCACCCCCGGTGTCCGCGCCTGTCTGTCGTTTTGCCAGGCTGGCGGCCGCTCCACTTGCAAAGTACGATGAGCAATCTAAAGATTTACAACACCCTGGCGCGCGAGAAGCAGGTATTCGTCCCGATGGAAGCGGGCAAGGTACGCATGTACGTGTGCGGCATGACCATCTACGATTATTGCCATATCGGCCATGCGCGCATGATGATGGCGTTCGACGTCATCTACCGCTGGCTGAAAGCGTCCGGTTTCGACGTCACCTATGTGCGCAACATTACGGACATCGACGACAAGATCATCCGCCGCGCCGTGGAAAACGGCGAGACGATTTCCCAGCTGACGACGCGTTTCACCCAGTACATGGATGAAGACACGGCCGCGCTGGGCATCCTGACGCCCGACCACACGCCGCGCGCCACCGAATACGTGCCGCAGATGCTGCGCCTGATCGAGCAGCTGGAAGCGAAGGAACTCGCTTACCAGGGCGCGGATGGCGACGTGAACTATGCCGTGCGCAATTTCCCCCATTACGGCAAGCTGTCGGGCAAGTCGCTCGACGACCTGCGCGCGGGCGAACGTGTCGACGTGAATACGGGCAAGCGCGATCCGCTCGACTTCGTGCTGTGGAAGTCGTCGAAAGAGTCCGAGCCGGAAGAAGTCAAATGGGAGTCGAAGTGGGGCAAGGGCCGCCCGGGCTGGCATATCGAATGCTCGGCCATGTCGTGCGCCTTGCTCGGTGAACAGTTCGACATCCATGGCGGCGGCGCGGACTTGCAATTCCCGCACCACGAAAACGAGATCGCCCAATCCGAAGGCGCGTTCGGCCATACCAGCGTCAATTACTGGATCCATAACGGCTTCGTGCGCCTGGACAATGAAAAGATGTCCAAGTCGCTCGGCAACTTCTTCACCATCCGCGAAGTGCTGCAAAAGTTCGATGCCGAAGTGATCCGCTTCTTCATCCTGCGCGCGCACTACCGCAGCCCCCTCAATTACTCGGACGTGCACCTCGACGATGCGCGCCTGTCGCTGACCCGCTTGTACACGGCGCTGGCCGGCGTGGCGGTGGAAGAGGGCGCCATCGACTGGAACGAGGCGCATGCCGTGCGCGTGCGCGAAGCGATGGATGACGATTTCAACACGCCGCTGGCCGTGGCCGCCCTGTTCGATCTGGCAACGGAAGTCAACAAGAGCAAGTCGCCAGCCCTGGCGCGTCAATTGAAGGGCCTGGCGGGCGTATTCGGCTTGCTGGAACGCACGCCGCAGCAATTCCTGCAAGCAACCATCGGCGCCGCCGCCGGTGGCGTCGATGAGGCGGCCGGCATCGAAGCGGCCATCGCGGCGCGCAGCGCGGCAAAAAAGGCGCGCGACTTTGCGCAGTCCGACAAGATCCGCGCCGACTTGCTGGCGGCGGGCATCATTCTCGAAGACAAGCCTGACGGCTCGACCAACTGGCGCCGCGCATGATGCCAACGTCCAGGGAAAACGGGGAAGCGCCGGTAATAGCCGCGCAAGTGATCCAGGTGCCGCATTACTGGGAAGAGGCGAAGATCGAGCTGATGAAGCGCGACCGCATCATGAAAAAGCTCATCCCGCAATTTGGCGACCTGCACCTGGTCGGCCACAGCGACCCGTTTACGACCCTGGCCCGTTCGCTGGTGGGACAGCAGATCACGCCCAAGGCGGCGGATGCTGCCTGGAAAAAGCTGCTGCTCGCTTGCCCGAAATGCACGCCTTCGCAAGTATTGAAGGCAGGCGCCGAGCAGTTGTCCGCCTGCGGCTTGTCCAAACGCAAGACCGAATACATCCTCGACCTGGCCGACCATTTCAAGGCCAAGCGCGTGCACGCGAGCCAGTGGGACCAGATGGATGACGAAGCCGTCATCGCCGAGCTGGTGCAGATCCGCGGCATCGGCCGCTGGACAGCCGAGATGTTTCTGATATTTAATCTGCTCCGGCCGAATGTCTTGCCGCTCGACGACCCCGGTTTGATCCAGGGCATCAGCGTCAATTATTTCTCCGGCGAACCAGTTTCCCGCAGCGATGCGCGCGAAGTTTCCGCCAATTGGGAACCGTGGCGCACCGTCGCGACGTGGTATTTGTGGCGCAGTCTCGACCCTGCAGCCGCCCCTGCCGCACCCGATGCAGCCCCCGGCGCAGCAGCCGGTACGGTAAAATAAACATAGATGACGCCGCGCGCCCTGGCGCCGTGGCCGGTAAAACCTGGAGGTACAATGACTAAAACGACTTTCCTCAATTTTGAACAGCCGATCGCGGAACTCGATTCCAAGATCGAAGAGTTGCGCTTCGTGCAAGACGATTCGGCCGTCGACATCTCGGAAGAGATCGACCGCCTGGCCAAGAAGAGCCAGCAGCTGACCAAAGATATCTACGCCAAGCTGACCCCTTGGCAAGTGGCGCAGATCGCGCGCCACCCGCAACGCCCCTACACCATGGATTACGTGAGTGAAATCTTTACCGATTTCCACGAATTGCATGGCGACCGCAGCTACGCGGACGATCTGTCCGTCGTCGGCGGCCTGGCCCGCTTCAACGGCCAGCCGTGCATGGTCATCGGTCACCAGAAGGGCCGCGACACGAAAGAGCGCGCCATGCGCAATTTCGGCATGCCGAAACCGGAAGGCTACCGCAAGGCCATGCGCCTGATGAAAGTGGCTGAAAAGTTCAACCTGCCTATCTTCACCTTCGTCGACACGCCAGGCGCCTTCCCCGGCATCGACGCGGAAGAGCGCGGCCAGTCGGAAGCCATCGGCCACAACCTGTACGTAATGGCGGAACTGAAAGTGCCGCTGATCGCCACCATCATCGGTGAAGGCGGTTCCGGCGGCGCGCTGGCCATCGCCGTCGGCGATGCCGTGCTGATGCTGCAATACTCGACCTATGCCGTGATCTCGCCGGAAGGCTGCGCCTCGATCCTGTGGAAGAGCGCCGAGCGCGCCTCCGACGCGGCCGAAGCGCTGGGCCTGACCGCCCACCGCCTGAAAGCCATGGGTCTGATCGACAAGATCATCAACGAACCGCTGGGCGGCGCCCACCGCGATCCGAAACAGATGGCCACCTTGCTCAAGCGCGCACTGGCCGACACCCTGCGCCAGTTCCACGGCATGAAAACCAAGGACCTGCTGGCCGCGCGCCATGAAAAACTGCTGAGCTACGGCAAGTTCAAGGAAACGACGCCGAGCGAATAAGCCGGCGCAGGTCGACGTGGGTCGGCGCAGGCCGGCGTAGGTCGGCTTAGCGCAGCGTAAGCCGACAAGACGTAAGCCGACAAGACGTAAGCCGACAAGACGTAAGCCGACAAAATATCAAGAGTTACCAGGGACAGTCCGCTAAACGACACCATCCGTTTAGCAGCCTGTCCCTCTTTGCATTCCCGGAGTCCTGATTGAAAAAGCAACAAACCGCCACCGTCGCCGATATCTTCGCCCGCGCGCTGAACGCCTGCGCACCGCGAACCGGCGAGACGGTCGGCATTGCCTTGAGCGGCGGCCTCGATTCCTCGGCCCTGCTGCACCTGGCGCATGCCTGGGCGCAAGAGCACGGCGTGGCTCTGCACGCCTTTCACGTGCACCACGGCCTGAGTCCGAATGCGGATGCCTGGCTGGCCCATTGCGAACAATTGTGCGCCGGCATGGGCATCGCTTTCGAGGCGCGCAAGGTTACCCTGGAGAAAAATGCGAAGACGGGTACGGAAGAGGCGGCCCGCAAGCGCCGTTACGCGGCCCTGGGCGAGCTGTGCGCCGCGCACGGCGTGCGCCTGCTGCTGACGGCCCACCACCAGGACGACCAGGCCGAGACGGTGCTGCTGCAATTGCTGCGCGGCTCGGGCACGGCGGGCTTGTCCGGCATGGATGGCGCCAACAGCGCGCCCGAGCTGCTGGGCAACCCGGACCTGGTGATGGCGCGCCCCCTGCTGCCCGTGTCGCGCAAGCAGCTGGAAAGCTACGTGGAAAAACATGCGATCGCGCACATCCATGACGAATCGAACGACGATCCCCGCTTTGCCCGCAATGCTCTGCGGCATCAGGTGATGCCCGTGCTGGCGCAGGCCTTTCCCGGTTTCCAGGAACGCTTCGCCCGCAGCGCCCAGCACGCGCAATCGGCACAGCGCCTGCTGACGGAACTGGCGACGCAGGATTTGGCGGCGTGCCTCGATGGCGATTGCATCGAACTGGCGAAATTGCGCGCGCTGAGCGCGGACCGCTGCTACAACCTGCTGCGCCACTGGTTCGGCACGCGCGGCTTGCGCATGCCGTCGACGGCATGGCTGGCGGAAATGCTGGCGCAATTGCTGGAAGCGCGGCCCGATGCGCAATTGCTGGTCACGCATCCCGAATGCCACGTCCGGCGCCACCGCGACCGGTTGTACTTGACGCCGAAGCTCGATGATCTGGCCGGCATGCGCGAGCGTGACGACGCGGGCATTCCTGGCCTGGAAAAAGCCAGCCAGGAATTTGTGTGGAAAGGCGAGGCCAGCCTGGCCTTTCCCGCGTATGGCGGCGTGTTGCATTTCGATGCGGTGGAAGAGGGCGGCCAGGGTATCGATATTGCCTGGTTGCAATCTCAAACCTTGACCATCGATTTCCGCCAGGGTGGCGAGCGCCTGAAACTGGCCTTGAACCGTCCCACCAAGAGCTTGAAATACCACTACCAGGCGTTTGACGTGCCCGCCTGGGAACGCGAACGCCTGCCCCTTGTCTGTGCGGCGCAACAATTGCTGTTCGCGGCGGGTATCGGCCTCGATTGCCATTGCCTGAGTCTGCTGGATCGTCCCCGCGTCGCCTTGCGCTGGGTCTCCTGCTGAGCGTAAGGACAGCTGCCAAGGCCACTCCCGGGGCGGCCGCCAAGCGGCGGCGTTGGCCAGCTGGACTGCATGGATTGGTTATTTCCATATGTACAATTGGTATGAGCTAATGCGCTTTTTAGCTTGTTATTTTGCATTGCGGCATGTAGAGTAAAGCCCTCCTTTTTTATTCTTCTTGAGCGGAAACTTCACTCTTATGGCTTTAATCGTCCACAAATATGGCGGTACGTCGATGGGCTCGACTGACCGTATCAAGAATGTCGCCAAGCGCGTTGCCAAGTGGCACGACGCTGGGCATCAAATCGTGGTGGTGCCATCCGCCATGTCGGGCGAAACCAACCGCCTGATTGGACTGGCCAAGGAAATCATGGATCAACCCGATCCCCGTGAACTTGACATGATCGCCTCGACAGGCGAACAGGTGTCCGTCGGCCTATTGTCGATGGCATTGCTGGCGATCGGCAAACAAGCCGTATCCTATGCTGGCTGGCAAGTCGCGATCAAGACCGATTCCGCCTTTACCAAGGCACGCATCCAGTCGATCGATGACGAAAAAGTCAAACGCGATCTCGATGCGGGCAAGATCGTCATCATCACCGGTTTCCAGGGCGTTGACGAGCACGACAACATCGCGACCCTGGGCCGCGGCGGTTCCGACACGTCGGCCGTGGCGATCGCCGCCGCCATGAAGGCGGCCGAATGCCTGATCTTCACGGACGTCGACGGCGTCTACACGACCGACCCGCGCGTGGTCTCCGAGGCGCGCCGCCTGAAGACCATCACCTTTGAAGAAATGCTGGAACTGGCTTCGCTGGGCTCCAAAGTGCTGCAAACGCGTTCGGTGGAATTCGCCGGCAACTACCGCGTGCCCACGCGCGTGCTGTCGTCGCTGACCGACCCGATGTTGCCGCTGGAAATAGAAGCCAATTCAGGCACCCTGATTTCGTTTGAGGAAGATACAAACATGGAACAAGCAGTCATCTCCGGCATCGCCTTCAACCGCGATGAAGCCAAAATCACCGTGCTCGGCGTGCCCGACCGTCCAGGCGTGGCGTACCACATCCTGGGCCCGGTGGCGGACGCGAACATCGAAGTCGACATGATCATACAGAATCAGTCGGTCGACGGTAAGACGGACTTCACCTTCACCGTCTCGCGCGGCGAATACGCGCGCGCGCTGGCCGTGCTGGAAGCGAACCGCGAAGCGCTGGGCGCGGCCAGCATCACGGGCGACGCGAAAGTGTCGAAACTGTCCGTCGTCGGCGTGGGCATGCGCAGCCATGTCGGCGTCGCATCGCAAATGTTCCGCACCCTGTCGGAAGAGGGCATCAACATCATGATGATCTCCACTTCCGAGATCAAGATTTCCGTGCTGATCGATGAAAAGTACATGGAACTGGCCGTGCGCGCGCTGCATAAAGCGTTCGAGCTGGAAAAAGCGTAAATATCCAAAAATATTGCCCCACGCCCTTGACCAAAGGGGGGGCAATCGATATTATGACGTTCGTCGCTGCAGCGCAGTTAGCTACAGAGACATAGTTGAGTAATCAGCTAGGAGACGTGGCCGAGTGGCCGAAGGCACATCCCTGCTAAGGATGCATACGGCTTATACCTGTATCGTGGGTTCGAATCCCACCGTCTCCGCCAGAATCAAATAAAAAAGCCTCCCCTGCGGGAGGCTTTTTTATTTGTCTGGACGGAACGGTGGGATTCGAAGGGCTGGGCCGTGCCGGCCCAACCCTCTCCGAATCGCCCATCTGCCGCGCCCCGCGCGGCCCCGTTGGCCGCGCAGCGGCCAACGCCGCCCCCCCCATCTCAGGCAGTGGCGGCCAGCGCCTGCGCCGGCCTTTGCGGGCGCCTGCGCCGGCCGTTGCTCAGCAAGAGATTCTTTTTCAGCGCATCCAGCCCAAGCCCCTTAAAAAGTTGCATAATCTGCAAATGCCGCGCAGAAATTTCATACTGGCCAGCGCGGCCTATGCCGGCGGCATTGACGGCATGGTCCGGATAAACGAGGGGGTACGCACATGCAGCTGCTTCGCCAAGTCAAACTGTCGCGCCGGCTGGCCTTGTTGGTCGCCATCTTTTCGCTGGGCCTGATCGTGTATGGCGGCTGGTCGCTGCGCGTGCTGCACGAATTGAAGGTCAACGGCCCCGTGTATCACCGCATCGTGCAGGGCAAGGACCTGGTGGCCGACATACTGCCGCCGCCGGAATACATCCTCGAATCCTATCTGGTCGCGTTTCAGCTGATGGCATCCGAAGACATGGGTGCGCAAGATAAGCTGGTCGAGCGCCTGAAGGTCTTGAAGGCCGAGTACGACACGCGCCATCAGTTCTGGCGCACCCAGGATCTCGACCACGATATCGCCGAGGCCTTGCTGACGCAGGCGCACGCGCCTGCCCTGGCATTCTATGAGACGGCATTCACGCGCTTCATCCCCGCGCTGCAGGGGCAGGACAAGGCGGGCGTGGCCGCTGCCATGGCGGCCATGGCCGCCAGCTACGATAGCCATCTGGCGGCCATCACCCGCGTGGTCGACATGACCGGCAAGCGTTCGGCCGCATTCGAGACCGAGTCGGCCGATAGCGCGCGCTCGGCAACCGTGCTGCTGGCGGGTTTGCTGCTGGCGTCGCTGGGCGTCAGCATCGCCGGCGCCGTCTTGATCAGCCGCAGCATTACCGGCCCCTTGCAGGAGGCGTTGCGGGCCGCGCAGATGGTGGCGGCAGGCGACCTGACCAATCGCGTCGACAAGCGCTTCTCCGACGAGCCTGGTCAATTGCTGCAGGCGCTGGAAGCGATGAATGGCAGCCTGTCGCGCACCGTGGGCCAGGTGCGCAGCAGCACGCAAAGCATCACTGTTGCTTCGCGCGAAATCGCGGCCGGCAATTTCGACCTGTCGTCGCGCACGGAGGCGCAAGCCAGTTCGCTGGAAGAAACGGCCTCCGCGATGAAAGAGCTGACCAGCACGGTAAAGCAGAATGCCGACAATGCCAGGCAGGCCAATCAACTGGTGGTGTCGGCGTCGGAATTTGCCGTGCAGGGCGGTCAGGTGGTCGAGCGCGTGGTCGATACGATGGGCGCCATCAACGCCAGCTCGCGCAAGATCGTCGATATCGTCGATGTGATCGACGGCATCGCTTTCCAGACGAATATCCTGGCCCTGAATGCGGCCGTGGAGGCAGCCAGGGCGGGCGAGCAGGGACGCGGTTTCGCCGTCGTCGCCAGCGAAGTGCGCAGCCTGGCGCAACGTTCGGCCAGCGCCGCGCGCGAAATCAAGGCCATGATCGGCGATTCGGTCGACCGCGTCGATGCGGGTAGCAAGCTGGTCGACGAGGCGGGCGCCACGATGGACAAGATCGTGACGTCCGTCAAACAGGTGGTCGACCTGATGAGCGAAATCGCCGCCGCCAGCCAGGAGCAGAGTCTGGGCATCGAACAGGTCAACCAGGCCATCACGCAGATGGATGAGGTCACGCAGCAGAACGCCGCCCTGGTCGAGGAAGCGGCCGCCGCTGCCGGCAGCCTGGAAGAGCAGGCGGCCAGCCTGGTGCGGGAAGTGGGAGTGTTCAAGCTCGACAGCCAGGCGCTTGCCTTGCAGGCGCGCTAGCGGTCTTATCGCCGCTGCGCCTCGCGTTCCAGCGTATCCCTGCCGATGATCTTCAGGCTGGCGCCGCCCTTGAAGGGCAGCACTTCCTCGCTGCCAGCCGTCCGGATGCCGGCCGAGACGCCGATTTCGGCCGTCACGTCGACGAACTCCTTGCGGAACAGCAGCAGCTCCGTATTCTTGATGATGGTGTGCAGCGCCACCGACTGGCCCGGCCCGATGGGGGTGAAGTCACGCTTGAGCGCGTGCTTCGCCAGGCCCGTCTTCAATACCTGGCTTTGTTCGCTCACGTTGTCGATCAGGCGCAGGTTGGGGCCGCGCTGCTGAATGTACTCGAGCGGATATCCGACCGCCGCCGTGCCGGTATTCTTGATGAGCACCTCGATGCGCATATCGCTGCCCGTGAAAATGCAGGCGGGATTGTCGAGGCAGTGGGCGCTGATGGAAAGAACGTCGTTCGGCATGGCGTTTCCTGTGAGTTGAATGGACAGCGCAAGCAGCGCGCTTAGGAGCCGTTCAGGATGATATCGCATTTGATTTTCCGTCCTATTTTCGTGCGCAGCAATTCCTGCACTTCGATGGCGATCTGCCAGGCATGACGGTCGCGGATGATGACGGAACCGGCCGAGTTCATGATGTTGGCAGCGGCCGGTTCCGGTTCCTCGTCATCCGACAGCGACGGCACGGGCGCGTCCCAGGTGCCGTCCGGTTTTTTGTACTTGACGGTCTCGTCGTCGCCCGCCACGTACGAGTATTCGTCCGGCAAGCCATAGCAGTGACCGAATTCATGCGCGTGCGTCTGTCCATCGGTCGAGGCGGAGACGTCGATCACGGTACCCGTCACGCCCTCGCGCTCGTAGCGCTTGTGGATCTGCATCAGGTAATGCTCGTTGCTTTCCACATACACGACGCGGTAGATGATGGGCAGCGTGCGCGTGCCGCATTCCGGGTCGCTGATCTCCATCCGGAATTTATTGTTCCAGTGGCTTTCCAGGCCCGTGGTGGCGATGCCCTTGACGTACTTGATGACGGCGGCGCGCTGCTTGGCCCGCGTTGCGGCCTGCGGTGTGCCCCGCTCGCGGTCTTCCAGCGCCTGGTCGGCCGGATCGAGCACGGTGATCACCTTGACGCGCAGTTCGGCGATGATGCTGGTGTTCGATTTGACGGGCACGTAGATCTTGTAGCGCACGGTGTCGAAATAGTTATGCGGCGCGCCGTTGGCGCCGAAGGTATTGTTGTAGCGCGGCACGCTGGAGACATCGATCTCCTTTTCATAGTCGGCGATCCAGCAGGCGGGGCGCTTGATCAGCACTTCCTTGCGCCGCTTGTTGTCGACGGGGCTGGTGCTCGACGTACCCGTTTCCTTGAATTTCGGCTCGGGCTTGGGCGGCGCCTTGGCCGTCGTGCCGGGCGCCGGCCCTTTGGCGCGCGTGTCCGGGCCGGGCGCAGGCGCAGGGGATGGGGCAGGGCTGTCCGGCGTCTCGGGCAACTGGCCCGGCGACTTGAGCAGTTCGATCACGAGCGCTTCGACGGCGGCGGCCGCCACGACATGGGTCAAGCCCCTGGCGTCCGTCATGCCCGTTTCGATACTGCCATCGGCGCGTTTGATGCGGTATGGCTGGCGCGGCATCAGTTCGCCCGTGTCGCGGTCTTTCAGCACGAAGCCTTCGTCGAACAGTTTCAGGCGGCTGTCGGGCAGCGGCGGCAGGCCGGCGGCGGCGCTGGCGCCGCCGTTGAAGACATGCTGCCCGCCCTTGACCGTAAAATGGCCCGGGCAGCGGAAGGTGATGTCGCCGCCCTCGAGCGTGATCGACGATTGTCCCGCCTGCAGGATGATCTTCTGGTTGGCCTTGATGTCGATGCTGTCGCTCACGGAGATCACCGTGACGGCTTGATCGGCGAGGATTTCCAGCTGGTCGGTATGCGCTTCGAGCGAGACGGGGCCGTTGCCCGCGACAGCCTTGATGCCGCCTTCCTGGCAGAACAGCGTGGCCGCGTTGGCCGCCACCGAGGCGACCGTCTGGCCGGCCGTCATGTGCAGGTCGGCCTGCGCCGTCCAGTGCAGCTGCTGGCCCGCAAACAGCACGGTCGAAGCGGGCGTGGCCCAGTTGATGCCGCTGGGCGACTCCATCAGCACGAGCGGCTGGGCGTAGCGTTCCACGGGCTGCGCCGTATCGGGCGCGCGCGTGCCGCTGCCCGCCTTGCTGGCGTCCTGGCCGCCGACAGCGGCCTGATACTTGCCATCCTGCTGCGGGTCGATCTGCGCCGCCATGTCCAGCTGCGCCTGGTTCGCATCCTTGCTGACGAGGGCTTTTTGCTGGCTAGCCGACGTCGCCACCGTCTTGCTCAGTTCACAGGCGCCGCGCAGCAGGGCCAGCGCTTCCTTGGTGTCGAGCTGGCTCGACGCCACGCCGGCGCCCTGGCGCGCGCGCGCCGTGGTCGAGATCAGCATGCCTTCGCCGGCGCGCAGCATGGCCCAGGCATCGGTGCGCAATTCAAAGCCGCTGCCGCGGTAGCTGCCCCGTTGCGCCGTGTTGGCGCCTTGCTGCACCAGATAGCCCAGATTGAGCTCGGTGGCGGCGCTGCTCGAAGCGAGCCGGGTGCGCAGCTGGCCCTGGGTATCGTCGAGCACCCACTGGTTGTAGCCGGCGCCGTCGAAATTGTGGCTGTGCATGCCCGACAGGACGCCTGCATGGTTGACGCCCGAATCCTCGCCGGCCGCATACGGCGGCATGTCGCTGCCCGTGTAGAGCTGGGCGACCACCAGCGGGCGGTCCATGTCGCCTTCGATGAAGTCGACCAGCACTTCCGTGCCCAGGCGCGGCGTGAATTGCGAGCCCCAGTTCGGGCCGGCCAGCGCTTCGGCCACGCGCACCCACGCGCCGGACGCCTCGTTGCCGGGCGCGTTGCCCTGCTGGTCGGTGTTGTGCGCCAGGCCGCCCGGATTGGCGGCGCTGCCGCGCTGCCAGGCAAACTGGATGCGCACCTGATGGTCGCGGCCCGTGGTGGCGACGCTGTCGGCCAGGCCCACCACCAGCGCCGTCTGCGGACCCAGCGCCACGGCCGGTGCGCGCGCGGCGGTGGCGCGCGGCACGATGGCCACGCTGGCGCGCACGCAGCCGAAGCGGTTGCGGTAGGTGCCCGGTTCGATCTGGCCGGCGATCCAGTCGGCCACGCCGCCCAGGCCGGCTGTCCTGGCCAGCTGCGACAGCATGCCGCCCAGGCTGGCGCCGGCCGGTCCCGCATTGTTGCGCGCCTGGTGTTCGGCCCACAGCACGGTGAATGCGTTGGCGCCATCGGCATGCTGCTCGTGCTGCAGCAGGCGCATGGCGTGGCCGGCGGCCAGGCGGCGCACGGCGCCGGCGCCGTCGAACTGCTTGTTGTCCAGCTCCAGCGCTTGCAGCATGCGCTCGCTGTGCGGCCCGGCCGCCGCGCGGTCGGCATGCAGGCGCTCGCCGGCGCCGTCATACACGGCCAGCTGCGGCAATTGCCCGGCCGCCAGGCTGGAGACTTGCTCTGCGGCGGGCGCCGTCACCTGCTCCGGGTGCCAGCTGCTGATGCTGACGGCATTCGGCTGCACCTGGCGGCGCGCGCCGAAGCGGTCGATGGCGTCGTCCGTATCGGTGGCGCGCACGCCGTGAAAGCGCATGTCGGCGCCGCCCGGCGTCTGCGGCGCCGTGGCCTTGCTGTCGAAGATCACCAGTTTGTGCCTGGCCTGCGCCTGGCCGTCGCCGCCTTCCTGCGCGCCGCCGGGCTGGTCGTGCTCGAAACGCCAGCTCAGGCCTTCGGCGGCCAGCAGGCGCGCGAAGAAATCGAAGTCGCTTTCGCGGTACTGGGTACAGATGGCGCGCGTGGCCAGCGCCTGGCTGACGTCGAATTCGAAGCGCAGCTGCGGGTAGTCGGCCAGCAGCTCGGTGACGATGTCGCGCGCATGCTTGTCTTGGAAAATATAGCTGTCGCGGCGCAGCCGCAGCAGGGCCAGGGCCGGTTCGAGGCGCAGCCGGTAGCGCGCCACGCCGCCGTCGGCGCCCAGCCAGGCGCAATCGGTGCAGATGCCGTGCCAGGCGCGCTGGCTGCCGTCGGGCTGAAGCAGGCACAGCGTCATTTCCTCGCCGATGAAGGAGGCCAGGTCCAGGCTGGCCGCGGTGCTCAGGGCATCGACCTCGAAGCGGAACAGTTCATTGACGGCCTCGCGGCCCTCGAACTGTTCCGCCATCAGCGATTCCGGCTGCCCGGACTGCTGCGCCGTGGCCAGGGTGATGAGCCGCGCATGCTGGCTCAGGCCGGTGCCGAACTGGCCCGTGGCGGCGGGGGCTTGTTGTGCGCCGCCCATCACGGCAGGGTAATGCTCAGGTTGGCCACGCGCGGCGCCAGCTTGACGATGTCGTTGTAGGCATTGATCTGCGCTTGCGTCTGCTTGGCCAGCATGGTGCGCAGCCCCAGGTAGCCCAGCGCGCAGATCAGGGCGAACACCGAACACAGCACCCATGGCGGCACGTTGTTGCGCAGCTTGTGGATGATCTGGTCGGGCCGCTCCGCATGCGGGGCGAAGCCGGTCTTCTTGCCCTTCATCTGGGCGATTTCGTCGCCCAGGCGCGCCGTCAGGTAGTTGAGTTTTTCCGGGCCTTCCAGGATGTAGCGGCCCTGGAAACCCAGCAGCAGGCACATGTGGAATACCTCGAGCGCCTGCAGGTGCGCGCTGCCGCGCGCGCGCAGCGCTTCCAGGCGGATGAAGAAGTTTTCGCCGGCCAGCTGGTCGCCGAACAGCACCAGCTGCAACGGCCGCCGTGCCCATTCGTCGCGGATGCTGTAGGGCGAGCGCAGGATGATTTCATCGACGGCTGCGCAGAACGCATATTTTGCGGCGTCGATATCGTCCGCCGACGCGCCCTGTTTTTTCGCGCCGCGGCTGAACTCATCGAGGAAGTGCGTCATCTTGCTGATGAAATCGGCATTGTCTTGCGGCCCGCTGCCGTTCTTCAGCATGAACAGGGCGTAAAAACCGTCGTACATCAGGTCCATCAAGGTGTGTTCCGTGCCGGGACCGGCAGCCATGCCGGAGGCATAGGCGGCCTGGCCGCCGGACATCAGGGAAGGAGGAGCGCTGGAATGCATCGTTGGACCTCAGGAAGTGACGGCGACAAGTTCGAGTTTCAGTTCACGCATGCCGGAAGGGACATAGACCAGCAGCGACTGCGCCTGCAGCATGCGTTCGTACATCTGGCCCTTGGCCTCGATGGTGAAGTAAAACATGTCGGGGCGCACCGGCACGGCGGCCGGCACCTGCGGCGCGTGCTGCAGGCGCACTCCGGGCAGGGCGGACAGGACGAACTTTTCCACGTCGTCCGGCGCGCCCACCTTGAAGCGCAGCGGCACCACGTCGACCAGTTCCACGCCGGCCATGTCGGCCGACACGCCCAGGTAGAACGCCGTCTTGGCGTCGATCTTTTCCGAGTCCAGCTTGCCGTGGTGGTAGGACGGCTTGGTTTCCGTCAGCGCGATGGCGAAGTATTTCGACGAGATCACGGTGTCGAGCAATTCGCGGATCATGGCGTGCAGCTGGGCGAACGGCGGGCCGGGATCGGCATGCCGGTACGGCGGCAGGTCGGCCAGCGCATGGCTTCTTGAAAATGTCATCAGGCCGCCCGCCAGGGCCAGCAGCTGTTCGTACAGCCGCTCCGGATGCAGCGCCGGATGATGGTAGTAGTGGCTGAGCGAAGCATAGGCCGCGCTGGCCGTGTGCAGCAGCCAGAACGAGGACATGTCGCCCGAGCGGAATTCGATCACGCTCTTGCTCGGCTCGCGGTGATGCCCGTACAGCGCATTGACCTTGGCCTGCAGCGCGTCGATCAGGCGGCGCAATTGCAGGAACAGCAGGGGCGCGCTGCGGATGGACAGGCTGGGGGGCACGAAGGCCGGATCCTGCTCGAAGCCGCCCGTCGACAGGCGCCGCAGGCGCAGCAGGGGGAAGCTGACGTAGGAATCGCGCGGTTCGGAATCGGCCACCAGGCGCAGGGTTTTTTTCAGGTAGGTCAGTTCGGCCTGCGCGGCCTGGGTGTACAGGTCCGGCGTGCTGAGATTGGCCTGGGCGTAGCGCGCCGCGTTGTTGGGCTGGCCGCTGGCGGCGAAGTTGCCGCCGAATGGCTTAAAGGCCGGCAAGGCGGCGTGGAAGGTCACCGATTGCAGCGACGACGGCAAGTTGCCCAGGTCGAGCGCCTCGGGCAGTTCATCGCCGCCGGCCGCATTGTAGATTTCGCCGTCCTGGAAGACCAGCGACAGTTCCAGCAGGCGCAAGCTGTTGTTGGCCAGCGCATCACGGTCGATCTGCAGCTGGTTCACCCCCCACGCATACGGGTGCAATGCCTTGACGCTCTCGTGCAGGCGCTGTTCGTGGTACTGGTCTTGCTGCTGGAAATGCTGGGGCCGCAGGAACAGGCCTTCGCCCCATAACAATTTGTTTGCCATGCTCATGAATTGCCCTCTATGCCAGACACAGTGAGGCGCGCGGCGGCGACTGAAAAACATGCTTCGCATCGCGCAACTTGGTGCTTTTTTCGCAACTGCAAGAACCTTAACATTATCTTGAGGAATGGTGCGTACTGTACGTTTTTAGCCTAAGTGGTGTGAGTTTTCGCGTATTTTCTATTGAACGCAGTAAATTTTCAAATCATGCTACGCTCCGAAAAATAAACAATTAGCAACTATAAAAAGCAACTTTTCAATCGTCAAAACGGTCTTCTTTTTTGAAGGAACGCTCAACATGACACGCTCGGTTTCGCTACGCACTCTTGCCGTTATCACCTGTGCTTTTGCCCTCGGCGCCTGCAGTACCGCGCCGGTGGCCAAACCGCCAACCGTCGTGGCGCCGCCGACGCTGGAGGAACTGATGGCCAAGGCCGCGCAGGCGGTGGATACGGGCAACAAGGCGGCGGCGCTGGCGCTGTGGCAGGAGGCCGCCGCCGCCGCGCCCGCCGACAAGCAGCCCTGGGTGCGCATGGCGCAAAGCCGCTACGATGCGGGCCAGTATGGCGAAGCCATCCTCAATGCCCAGGAAGTGCTGGTGCGCGATCCTGCCGACAAGCTGGCCAACAGCGTGATCGCCATCAGCGGACTGCGCCTGTCGACGCGGGCGCTGGCCGACCTGAGCCGCCAGAACAACCTGTCCGGTCCGCTGCGCGCGGAATCGCAGGACCTGGCCAAGCTGCTGCGCGAGAGCCTCGGCGAAACCGTGCTGGTGCCGCCGCCGGACAAGCCGCCCGTGCGCCAAGCCCGCAAGCAGCCAAGCAAGCGCGCTGCCGATGAGGGAAGCGCCAATCCATTCAATGCCCTGAAGTAGCCAGCCAGGCACAGGTACGCCGCAGTTCAACAGGCGCATCGCCGATGCCGCCAACATTTGGGAAGGGGATGTCATGTCGAAAAAAGATAGTGTGCAGAAGCGCTTGCAAAAGGTACGCCCGCCACGCGTGCAGATGACCTATGACGTCGAGATCGGCGACGCCATCGAAAACAAGGAGCTGCCGTTCGTGGTGGGCGTGGTGGGCGATTTCGGCGGCAATTCGGAACTCGAGCAGAAGCGCCTGAAGGACCGCAAGTTCGTCGATATCGACCGCGACAATTTCGATGAAGTGATGAAGGGCATCGAGCCGCGCGCCACCTACCGCGTGCCCAATGAACTGGGCGCCGGTGGCGGCCAGTTCGGCGTCGAGCTGAAATTCCGCTCGATCGCCGATTTCCGCCCGGAAGCGGTGGTCGAGCAGGTCGAGCCGCTGCGCAAGCTGCTCGAGGCGCGCACCAAGCTGGCCGACCTGCGCAACAAGCTGGCCGGCAACGACAAGCTGGAAGACATCCTGAATGACGTGCTCAACAGCACGGAAAAACTGGCCCAGCTGGAACAACATTCCCACGTCAGGAAAGATTGATATGTCCGCACAACTGACCCCCGCATTGAGCGCTGCCGGCACCGCCGAAATCGACTTGCTCGACCAGATCGTCGAGCAGAGCAAGGTGGCCAAGTCCAGCGTCGAACACGCCCGCGCCAAGGATCTCATTTCCGAACTGGTCAGCCAGGTCATGGATGGCACGGTGGTGGTGTCGAACAACCTGGCCGCCACCATCGACGCCCGCGTGGCCGAACTGGACCAGCTCATTTCCGCGCAGCTCAGCGCCATCATGCACGCACCCGAATTCCAGAAGCTGGAAAGCAGCTGGACGGGCCTGCATTACCTGGTGAAGAACACGGCCACCGGCACGAACCTGAAAATCAAGCTGATGAACGCGACCAAGCGCGAACTGGTCAAGGATTTCCAGAGCGCGCTGGAGTTCGACCAGTCGACCATGTTCAAGAAAGTCTACGAAGAGGAATTCGGCACCTTTGGCGGCGCGCCGTTCGGCACCTTGCTGGGCGACTTCGAATTCAGCCGCCAGCCCGAAGACATGTATTTCATCGAGCAGATGTCGCATGTGGCCGCCGCCGCGCACGCGCCGTTCATCTCGTCCGCGTCGCCGGAATTGTTTGGCCTGGAAAGCTACAGCGACCTGGGCAAACCGCGCGACCTGGCCAAGGTATTCGACACGGTCGAATATGCGAAGTGGAAATCCTTGCGCGAATCGGAAGACGCGCGCTACGTGGGCCTGACCTTGCCCCGCTTCCTGGGCCGGCTGCCGTTCAATCCGCTCGATGGCGCCACCGTCGACGGCTTCAATTTCGTCGAGGACGTGGACGGCACCGATCACCAGAAATACCTGTGGTGCAACGCCGCCTACGCTTTCGGCACCAAGCTGACGGCCGCCTTCGAGGATTACGGCTGGTGCGCGGCGATACGCGGCGTCGAAGGGGGCGGCCTGGTGGAAGACTTGCCGACGCATACCTTCAAGACGGACGAGGGCGAGGTGGCGCTGAAATGCCCGACCGAAATCGCCATCACGGACCGCCGCGAAAAGGAATTGAGCGACCTGGGCTTCATCTCGCTCGTGCACTGCAAGAACACGGACTATGCCGCGTTTTTCGGCGCCCAGTCGGCGCAGAAGGCGAAAAAATACAATACGGACGCCGCGAACGCGAACGCCGTGCTGTCGGCGCAGCTGCAATACATCTTTGCCGTCTCGCGCATCGCCCATTACATGAAGGCCATGATGCGCGACAAGATCGGCAGCTTTGCCGCCGCCTCCAACGTGGAAGATTTCCTCAACCGCTGGCTGACGCAGTACGTGCTGCTCGACGATAACGCCAGCCAGGAACAGAAAGCCCAGTTTCCGCTGCGCGAAGCTTCGGTGCAGGTGGCGGAAGTGCCGGGCCGGCCCGGCGTGTACCGCGCCGTGTCCTTTTTGCGTCCGCATTTCCAGCTGGACGAATTGTCCGTTTCACTCCGTTTGGTCGCGGAGCTTCCGCAGTCGACCAAATCGTAATGTATTTTTCTTCACACTATTGAAAGGAATAACATGGCAATCGACGTATACTTGCAAATTGATGGCATCAAGGGCGAATCCACGGATAACAGCCACAAGGATTGGATCGAATGCAAGTCGGTCCAGTGGCAAGTGCTGCAACCCAAATCGGCGACCGCCTCGACAGGCGGCGGCCATACCGCCGAACGTACCGAGCACAAGGATATCGTCATCGCCAAGATGGCCGATCTCGCCAGCCCCTTGCTGCTGCAGACTTGCTCGTCCGGCAAGACCATCCCGAAAGCCAAGCTCGAGTTCCTGCGCGCCGACGGCCAGGGTGAACGCATCAAGTACTTCGAAATCGAACTGGAGAACGTGATGATCAGCAGCGTGGCGCCATCGGTGGCCGCGGGCGACATTCTCGGCGAAGACCTGGCGCTCAAGTATTCGAAGGTCAAGTGGAAGTACACCCAGCAAAAAGTGGGTGGCGGTTCGGGCGGTAATACCTCTGGCGGCTGGGACCTGTCGGCCAACAAGACGGCTTGACCATACCCGACCGCGTACGCCAGCGGCGCGCCGCCGCTGGTTTTCCTGGCCGCCGGCCGCAGTGTTCACGCCACCCATGAAACGGGAAGCCCATGAAAGGTTTTACGCCGGGCCTGTTCGACCGCCTGATGGATACGCCCGTGCACGGCGCCTCCAGCGGCACCGTCTCGCGTCTCTCGCTCGAGGATTTGAAAGACACCGTGGCGCGCGATCTGGAAGCGCTGCTCAACACGCGCGCCGTGCTGCCCGAGGCGCTGCTCAAACCCTTTCCCGAGTGCGGCAAGTCGATCATCACGTACGGCTTGAACGATTTCGCCGGGCTTAGCCTGTCGAGCACGGACGACCGCGCCCATATCTGCCAGTGCCTGGAAAAGGCCATCGCCCGCCACGAGCCGCGCTTGCGCCAGGTGCGCGCATCGCTGGAAATCGAGGAAGGCTCGATCAACCGCCTCAATTTCGCCATCAGTGCGCTGCTGGTGGTGCACGCGGCGCACGAACCGGTCAGCTTCGACGCCATCCTGCAGCCTTCCAGCCTGCATTACACGATCAGCAAAGGGCGCCGCGCCGCGTCCACGGGAGCCTGACCTTGGAAGAATTGCTGCCCTACTATGAGCGCGAACTGGGTTTCCTGCGCCGCTATTCGCGCGAGTTTTCCGAGCGCTACCCGAAGATCGCCGGCCGCCTGCTGATGGGCGGCGAGGTGTGCGAGGACCCGCACATCGAGCGCATGATCCAGTCGTTCGCGCTGCTCAATTCGCGCATCTCGAAGCGCATCGACGATGATTATCCCGAGTTTACCGAAGCGCTGTTCGAAGTGCTGTACCCGCATTACCTGCGGCCGTTTCCCTCGTGCTCGATCGCGCGCATGGATAGCGGCGGCGCGGCGGCGCAGCTGACGGCGCCCGCGGAAATCGCCCGCGGCACGGAGCTGACGACGCGTCCCGTGAAAGGCGTGGCCTGCACCTTCCGCACGGCCTACCCCGTGACGGTGGCGCCGCTGGCGCTCACGCACGCGGCGTTTTGCGCCATCATCGAGGCGCCGGAACAGGTGCTGCTGCCGGCGAATGCCACCTCGGGCGTACGCATCACCATCGAGTCGAGCGCCGCGCAGCTGGCGCTGGGCCGGCTGGGACTGGCCTCGCTGCGCGTGTTCATCGATGGCCAGCCCTCGTTTTGCGCGGCGCTGCGCGACGCCCTGTTCATGCGCACCGTGAAAGCCTACGCCGAGGCGGACGGCAGCGGCAGCTGGGTCCCGCTCGACGGCATTCCCGTGCGCAGCGCCGGCTTTGCCGAGGACGATGCGCTGATCCCGTTTTCCGCCCGCTCGCATCCGGCCTACCGGCTGCTGACCGAGTATTTCTGCTTTCCCGAGAAATTCAACTTCTTCGACATCGACCTCGGCGCGCTGTGCGCCGCGCTGCCGGCCGGCTGCCGCCGCATCACCTTGCACCTGGCGCTGAGCGGCCTGCGCACCGATTCGAACACGGCGCGCCTGCTGGGAACGATGAACACGCACAACCTGCTGCTGGGCTGCACGCCGGTGGTCAACCTGTTCCGCCAGCGCGGCGAGCCTATCCGCCTCACGCACACGGCCGCCAGCTATCCCGTGCTGGCCGATGCGCGCCGCGCCTATGCGTTCGAGGTGCAGTCCATCGACTCGGTCAAGCTGGTGCGGCAGACGCCGCAGGGCGAATCCGTGGTGGAATTCCGTCCGTTCTATTCGCTGCGCCATGGCGAAACCCCGGCCAGGGATGGCCACTACTGGGTCATGCGGCGCGACGAGATCATCGCCGGCAAGAGTCCCGGCTACGAGACGCAGATCTCGATCGTCGACATCGATTTCGACCCGGCCGCCGTGGAAACGGACACGCTCAGCCTGGAGCTGAGCTGCACCAACCGCGACTTGCCGGCGCAGCTGACCTACGGCTTGCACGGCGGCGACCTGTTCCTCGAAGGCGGCTCCAGCGTGCGCAGCATCAGCCTGCTGCGCAAACCCAGCGAGTCGCACCGTTTCGAACGGGGACGTGGCGCCCACTGGCGTCTGATTTCGCATTTGTCGCTGAATCACCTGTCACTGGCCGGCAGCGGCCTGGAAGCGTTCCAGGAAATGCTGACCCTGTACGACTTGCCGCGCTCGGCCACTTCGCAGCGGCAAATCCGCGGCATCACCGCCATCGCCCACCAGGCCGTCAATGCCTGGCTGCCGGGCAATCCCTTCGCCTGCCTGGTGCGCGGCGTCGAAGTGCGGCTGACGATAGACGAAGAGGCCTTCGTCGGCAGCGGCATCCACGCCTTTGCGCACGTGATCGAGTGCTTCCTGGGCTTGTATGTGCATGCGAACAGTTTCACGCAGCTGGTGGTGCTGGCAAAAAAATCAGGAGAGGAGCTGTGGCGATGCAAACCACGCAGCGGCGATTCGAGCCTAGTGTAATCGAGCGCCTGTTTGCCCAGCCGTGCCGCTTCCAGTACTTCCAGGCGGTGCGCATGCTGGAGCTGTGGCTCAGGCGCAATGGCTTGCCGCACGACGATGCGGTGGCCAGTTTCCTGCGCTTTCAGAATTCCATCTCGCTCGACTTCGCCCCCAGCCAGCTCGAAGCGCTGGCGCCCGAACCGCGCGAACTGGCGACAGACGCCAGCGCGCTGGGCGCGGCGCTGCGCGTCGGGCAGCTGAAATACGTGCGCGTCACGCCGGCCTTCATGGGCTTTCTCGGCGTCGCCGGCGCGCTGCCGCTGCACTATACGGAACGCATCGCCACGCACCAGCTGTATGAAAAGGACGAGGGGCCGCGCGCCTTCCTTGACACGTTTTCGAACCGCGCCCTGGCCCTGTTCTATGAAGCGTGGCGCAAGTACCGGCTGGAACTCAAATACCAGCTCGACGGCAAGGACCAGTTCCTGCCGCTGCTGCTGTCGCTGGCGGGGCTGGGCAACGCCTCGCTGCGCCAGCGCCTGGCCGGGGACGGCGCCGGCGTGCTCGACGAATCGGTGGGTTTTTTCGCCGCCGCCATGCGCCACCGGCCGCCGTCGGCCGTGCTGATCGGCCAGGTGCTGTCCGAGTATTTCGGGCAGCGCATCGCCGTCAGCCAGTTTGTCGGCTGCTGGTACGACGTGCCGCGCGAGCAGCAAAGCACGCTGGGCGGCAGCAACGCCTTGCTGGGCGCGACCGCCATGGTCGGCGCACGCGTGTGGCAGCGCGACCTGCGCCTGCGGCTGACCATCGGCCCGCTGGCCCGCTGTCACTTCGACGCGTTCCTGCCTGGCGGCGCGGCCGCTCTCGCGCTCGAGAAGATGCTCGCCATGTTCACCGGCCTGTGCCTGGAATACGAGGTGCAGCTGGTGCTGCGCGCCGCCGACGTGCAGGGCATTGCGCTGGCGGAGCCGCGCAGCGGCGGGCGGCTGGGCTGGGACAGTTTCCTGATCACCGGCGGCGAGGCGCGCGACCGCGCCGATGTCCGCTATGAACTGCATGCGCTGGCTTGAGCGCGCGCCACTGCATCGATTTCGCCCACTCTCACCCGACAAGGACCGCCGCCCCATGAGCATCAGCCTGAAAACATTGATCAGCAAGTTGAACGACACCTGCCGTACGGCCGCCACGCGCGCGGCCAGTCTTTGCGTCGGCCTGGGGCAGTATGAAGTCGACCTGGAACACGTCTTCCTCGCGTTGCTGGAGCAGCCGCGCAGCGATTTCGTGCTGATTGCCCGCAGGAGCGGCGTCAGCGTGAGCATGCTGGAAGCGGATTTGCGCGCCGAAGTGGCGCGCCTGCAGACGGGCAATGCGCGCACGCCCGTGTTTTCCGTGCGCCTGCCCAAGCTGTTCGAGCATGCCTGGCTGATCGCTTCGCTCGATTTGCGGGCCGGGCGGCAGGTGAGCATCCGCAGCGGTCATCTGCTGCAGGCGCTGCTGACCGAGCCGGAACTGGCGCAGCTGGCTTACCGGGGCTCGGCGCTGTTCCACGAATTCAAGCTCGACGAGATCAAGCACGGGCTCGACAAGCTGACCGAGGGCTCGCAGGAAGCCGGCGTGGCGGCCGCAGGGCAGGAAGAAGCGAGCGATGCCGGCGGCGATCCCGTGGGGGAATTGGCCGGCGCGGCGGCGGCGTCGAAAACGCCGGCACTGGACCAGTTCACGGTCAACCTGACGGCGCGCGCGCGCGCCGGCAAGGTCGATCCCGTGATCGGGCGCGACATGGAAATTCGCCAGGCGATCGACATCCTGATGCGGCGGCGCCAGAACAATCCCATCCTGACGGGCGAGGCCGGGGTCGGCAAGACGGCCGTGGTCGAGGGCCTGGCCTTGCGCATCGTGCAGGGCGACGTGCCCGAGATCCTGCAGAGCGTGGAGATCCACACCCTGGACATGGGCCTGCTGCAGGCCGGCGCCAGCGTCAAGGGCGAGTTCGAGAACCGCCTGAAAAACGTCATCGCCGAAGTGGGCAAGAGCGCGCACGCCATCATTCTCTTCATCGACGAGGCGCACACGATGATCGGCGCCGGCGGCAGCGCCGGCCAGAACGATGCGGCCAACCTGCTGAAACCGGCGCTGGCGCGCGGCGAGCTGCGCACCATCGCCGCCACCACCTGGGGCGAATACAAAAAATATTTTGAAAAGGATGCCGCGCTGGCGCGCCGCTTCCAGGTCGTCAAGATCGAGGAACCGAGCGAAGAACTGGCATGCGCCATGTTGCGCGGCATGGCGCCGCTGATGGAGCAGCATTTCAAGGTGCGCATCTTCGACGAGGCGATCACCGAGGCCGTGCGCCTGTCGCACCGCTACATCGCGGGCCGCCAGCTGCCGGACAAGGCCATCAGCGTGCTCGATACGGCCTGCGCCAGGGTGGCGCTGGGGCAGAGCGCCACGCCGGCCCTGCTCGACAGCGTGGCGCGCCGGCGCGAGCGCATCGATGCGGAAGCATCGGCCCTGGCGCGCGAGGAGAGCGGCGGCGCGCGCCATGGCGCACGGCTGCAGCTACTCGACGCCGAACGCGGCGCCGCCACGCAGGAACACGCTCAGCTGGCCGCGCGCTGGGACAGCGAAAAGACGCTGTCGGAACAGATCCAGGCGATCCGCCGCCAGCTCGAGGACGGCACGCCGGCCGACGCGGGGCAGGGGC
The DNA here is from genome assembly GCF_020858035.1 of Janthinobacterium sp. EB271-G4-3-2. Taxonomy (NCBI): domain Bacteria; kingdom Pseudomonadati; phylum Pseudomonadota; class Betaproteobacteria; order Burkholderiales; family Oxalobacteraceae; genus Janthinobacterium; species Janthinobacterium sp. EB271-G4-3-2. The sequence goes on from NZ_JACYMG010000005.1 coordinate 126,603, forward strand.
GCGAGCTGCTGGCGCTGCAGGCCGAACTGGCGTCGCTGCAGGGCGAGACGCCGCTGGTGCCGGTGCAGGTCGACGGCCACGTGGTGGCGGAAATCGTCGCCGGCTGGACCGGCATCCCGCTGGGCAAAATGGTCAAGGATGAACTCAAGACCGTGCTGCGGCTGAAGGACTTGCTGCAGGAGCGCGTGCTGGGCCAGCCCCACGCGATCGAGGCGGTGGCGCAGCGCGTGCGCACGGCGCGCGCCAACCTGGACGACCCCGACAAGCCGAAGGGCGTGTTCCTGTTCGTCGGCCCGTCCGGCATCGGCAAGACGGAAACGGCGCTGGCGCTGGCCGACGTGCTGTACGGCGGCGAACGCAAGCTCATTTCCATCAACATGAGCGAATACCAGGAAGCCCACAGCGTGTCGGGGCTGAAGGGTTCGCCGCCCGGTTATGTCGGCTATGGCGAGGGCGGCGTGCTGACCGAGGCGGTGCGCCGCAATCCGTACAGCGTGCTGCTGCTCGACGAGGTGGAAAAGGCGCATCCCGATGTCATGGAGCTGTTCTTCCAGGTCTTCGACAAGGGCGTGATGGACGATGCCGAGGGACGCGAGATCGATTTTAAAAATACCATCATCATCCTGACCTCGAACGTGGCGTCGGCCACCATGATGCAGGCGTGCCTGAACTTGCCGCAAGAGCAGCTGCCGACGCCGGAGCAGCTCGAGCTGGCCATCCGCCCGCAACTGCTGAAGGTCTTCAAGCCCGCTTTCCTGGGGCGCCTGAAGGTGATTCCCTATTATCCGATCGGCGACGACGTGCTGGCCCGTATCATCGGCCTGAAGCTGGGCCGCATCGCCGCCCGCATCGCCGCCAATCACCAGGCCGAGTTTATCTACGACGAGGCGCTGGTCGAGGCGGTGCTGGCGCGCTGCACCGAAGTCGATTCGGGCGCGCGCAACGTCGACAATATCCTCAATGGCAGCCTGCTGCCGGAAATCGCCGAAGCCGTGCTGGCGCGCATGGCGGAAGGTCAGGGCATCAGCCGTATCAAGGCCAGCGCCGGCAAGCAGGGGCAGTTCCGGTATACGATCAAATAGGCGCCAAATCGGTTCAGTGGCCGCTGCCGGGCGCGATGCCCAGCAGCTCCTCGATGTGGGCCAGCGAGGCGCCGTCCTTGACCACGCCGCGCAGCCATTCATGCAGGTTCTGCTCGCCCGCGTTGGCGGCCTTGTCGGCGAAGTACGAGACGGGGCTGTGCGGCTCCGTCTGACGGAAGTACTGCGCCACCTGGCGCAGCTGGGCCAGCGCCTGGGCGCGGCTGTGCAGCTCGCCGGGCGGCGCCGGCGGCAGCGCCGGCACGGCGGCCACCGCCGCCTGGCTGCCAGCGGGTACCGGCGCGGCCGCGACGCTGGCGGCAGGGCTGGCCGCGGCCGGCAGGGCCAGCTGCATCGTTTGCAGCGCTTCGCGCGCCATGGAAAAGCCCGGGCTGTCCTTGCCCAGGCGGCTATCGGCGGCCTGTTCCAGCTCGGCCAGCGCGTCCAGGCAGAACTGGGCGTCGGCCGCAAAAGCGGCGCGGAACTGCGCCGACGTGCCGCGCCGCGCCGCCTCCATGTCCACCAGCCTGGTGCCGTTGACGCCATCCTGGTTGCTGGCGGCCCGCTTGCGCGCCGTCTCGAAGTCGATCGTCGACCAGCCGCCCGACTGCTTGTCCGTCAGCGCCATGGCGCGCACGAGCGACGGCGTGCGCGCCAGGATCCAGCCCAGGTTGCCGATGCGCTGCTCGTGGTCGTCGCCATCGGGCTGCGGGTACAGGCCCAGGTCCCAGTACTGGCGCAGCAGGCCCGCCAGCAGCCGATAGCCTTCGCCCAGTCCGCGCAAATGGTCTTGCCTGGCGCTGGCTTCGGCCAGCCAGGCGGCGAGCCGCAAGTCCTTGCTCTTTTCCCCCAGCAGGGCGGCGCAGCGCTGCAGTACGAAGGCCCAGTCGGCTTCCTTCAGGTCGGTGACCCACTCGCCCTGGTCGAGCGTGGGGTCGTCGAACTTGCGGGCCTGGCCGATGGCGTCGAAGTCGGTGGAGAAAGACAGGTCGACGCCGCATGGCTGTTCGGCGCTGATGGGAAGCAGGAGCTGGTCGGCTGAAATCATGTGTGTTCTCGGCAGTGGGGCGGATGGTTTTCTCGGGGCGGTGCGGTCTTACTGGACCATGCGAAATTCGATGCGGCGGTTGCGCGCGCGGCCGTCGGCGCTGTCATTGCTGGCGATGGGACGGTCCGGGCCCTGCCCGGAAGCGCTGAGCAGGTCGCCGTCGATGCCCTTGCCGGCCAGGTAGGTCTTGACCGCCTCGGCGCGCGCCTGGCTCAGGTTCTGGTTGCTGGCGCGCAGTCCCAGGTTGTCGGTGTGGCCGATGATGTCGACCTTGCGGCCCGCCAGCTTGTGCAGCGCCGCGCTCATTTCGTCGAGGATGGCGCGGCCCGACGGCGTCAGCGTCGTCTTGCCGCTCTCGAATTCAATGGTGCGGTTGGCCAGTGCGCCGTCGAGGATATTCTGCTCGGAGGCGGACACGCGCAAGCCGTTGTTGACGGTGTACGTGGGGTTGAGGCTGGTGGCGAAGTCGCTGGCGATCTTTTGCCGCTGCGCCTCGTTGGCCACTTCGCCGCGCACGCTGACCACGCTGCCTTCGATCTTCAGCTGGCCGCGGCGGATCTGCTTGAGGTCCGCCGTCAGCAGCTTTTGCACATAGGCGTTCCAGTTTGCCGGCTGTGCGACCTGGCCGACGGCGATCTGGTCGACCACCTTGTCGGCGCCATACAGTTCGCGCAGGCGCGCCAGCACCGCCGCCTTGGCCGCTTCGTCCGGCACCGTGCCGCTGGCCAGTACCTGGCCCGGTTGCGGCGTGGCGGCGGCCGGTACCGAGACAGCGGCCGCCGGCGCGGTGGCGTTTTGCGCATTGGCGCCGGCCAGCGCGCATGCGAGGCCGAGAAGGAGGGCAAGGCGGATGTGCATGATCAGCTCCCGATGAAGGCCGCACGGAACGTGTCGTGCGCCGATTTGAGTGACAGGTTGGCCTGCGCCAGATAGGTCGAGGCTTTCTTGATGGCGTAGTCGCTGTCGGCCTGTTCCTCGACCCAGGCCAGGTCGTCGAAGGCGATATGGTGCTCCAGCGCCGCCTGCGGTTCCATGATGGCGTGCAGGGTCTGCGCCGAGGCGCCGCAAAAACCCAGCACCAGCGCATGGCGGCCGCGGATGCGGGTGATGAACAGCGCCAGTTCGAAGTCGGCGCGCGCCAGGAACGGTGCGATCAGGTGCATCCAGAAGGCCGCCACCAGGTTGCGGTAGAGCGGATCGGCCGGCAGCGGCAGTTCCAGGCTTTTTTCCAGCCGGCTGGAGCTGCTGGCCATGACGGGCTGCAGCAGCATGCCCAGGGCCAGCAGCACCTGGCGCACGGAACCGCCAAAACCCGTGGGCGCCAGCAGGGCGTCGAGCGCGCCCACCGTCTGCAGGCCGAGGAAGTCGTCGAAGGCGGCCTCGTAGGCGCTGCCGCGCAAGTCCAGTTCGATGCTGGCGCCCGCGGCGGCGGCCGGCAGCGCGGCGCCGGCCGCCGCGCCGCACATCTCGGCGCTCATGGCATCGAGGCGGTTCCACAGGCGCGACAGCACCAGCGGACTGGTCGGCACGAAGCCGGCCGGATGCGCCACTTCCATGGCGCCCATCATCAGGAAGGGAAAGCGGCGCGACGAGGCATCGCTGCTGGCGGCGATATGCCCGGCGATGGCGCGGCCGCGGCGCGGGCCGATGAAGGCGAAATGCAGCGGCGGCAGCGCATCGTAGGTGAGCTTCCAGCGCGCATCGGCCGTCATCAGCTCCATGGCGTTGGCCAGCCAGTCGTCGAGCATCTTCAGCAGGGCCGGGTTGTCGCCGTGCTTGATGAAGTCGCCGCGGCTGGGAATCTTGCCGAAATAGCCGATCTGGGTAGCGGTAGGGCGGCTCATGGCGTGTTCCCGGCGATGGCGGTGGCCGTTTCCGGTGCGCCGACGGCTACCGATTCCGGCAGTTTCAGGCCACGGAAACCCTGGTTGCCGGCGGAGGCGGGCGCCGGTGCGGCAGCGGCCACGATCTTCAGGTTGGCCGTCACGGTGACGCCGCTGTTTTCCCAGCTCAGTTCAAATACGCCGCCCTCCTTGCGCGTGCGCCTGGCCGAATCGATCATCTTCTTCAGGCCGAAATGCCCCGGTTCGTTCAGCAGCACCACGGTGCGTCCTTCCGGCGTGATGGCGCTGATGCGCGAGCCTGGCACGCCCTGCGGGTTGGGCCAGACCATGTGCACCCAGGGCTGCGGCTGGCCGCGCCAGCGCAGCGCCTGGCCGTCGATCTCGATCGTATATTCGGTGGCGCCGGGCGCGCTCAGCGCCTGCAGGTCGAAGCGCGTCTGCGCTTCGGCGGCGCCGGCCGCCGTGGCCACGCCGTTGGCGCTGAGCGGCGCGACCCAGCCGGGCAGGCTGGCCACCACCGGCGGCGCCAGGGTGATGCCCATCGCGGCCCAGGTCCTGGCGCTGATGGCGTCGCCGCGCCGCACGACCAGCGGGCCGATGGTGGTGTTGAAGAACTTGGCGATGGCGCCTTCCGGGCCGAATACCTGGCCGATGTCCGCATTGCTCGCCTCGATGCGCGAGTCGGGCGCGAACGGATATTTCGGCGCCAGGGTTTTCTGGAACGGTTCGAGTACCTGGGCCAGCCATACCTTGTTGATCTCCGTCTCGGTGGGCTTGACGATGACGGCGAAGGTCTGCATCAGCGGGCGCACCAGCAGCGGGCGGATGGCCTGCTTTTGCTGGTCGCTCATGCCGGTCAGCATCTGCTCGTCCACGTATTTCAGCGCGTCGGCCAGTTCCGAACCGCTGCCGTCGAGCGTCTGCTGCATCAGCTGCTTGGCGCCGGGACCCGTGTCGCCCTGGTTCTTGATCTGGTTGAAGCGCACGCGCAGCTTCGACAGGGCCGCCAGGTAGCCGCGCATGGGCGACGCTTCCTTGTCGCGCGCCACCACCAGGCGCGCCACGCCGGAAAATTCGCGGCCGACAGGGCCCATCGGCATGGCGCCGCCGGACTGGCCCGTCACCGTGGCGGCGGGCTTCTGGCGCAGCACCGTTTCGCGGAACCAGTCCATTGCCCCGCGCTGTGCCCGCTGCAAGCCCTGGCCCAGCAGCGAAGGGTTGTCCCACGAGGTTTCCTGGTACACCGTCTCGATCAGCTTGTTGAGGGGCGAGGCTTGCGGATCGCCGAGGCGGTTCATCGCCTGCGCCGCATTGTCGAAACCGTTCAATTCGCGGATGCTGACGCCCTGGATGAATTTTTGCCACTCCCTGGCGTAATCGGTCTTGTACAGTTCCACCAGCGCCTTCTGGATCTGTTCCGGGCTGCCTTCCAGGGTCAGGTCATCCTTCGACGCCGTCTTCAGTACCCAGTCGGCGCTTTGCAGTTCGCGGTTGGCCGCTTCCTGGAACGCCTGCTGGATGTATTTTTCCCAGGCGTCGCGCGTGAAGGTGCCGGGGATGGCGTAGCTGCCCAGCACCAGTTCCTTGTCCTGCTCGCCGACGATGCGCGCCACCGTCATCGACGGGAAGCGCGTGGCGGCGCGCGCCTTCACGTCCGCATACACGCGGTCGCGCGCCGGCATGCCGCGCACCACGCGGCGCAGGCTGTCGCGCGACTGGTCTGCCAGGGCCCGCTGGTTCTCGATCTGCGGCCAGGACGGGTCGTCGATCTGCGTCAGGTAGAACGAGATCAGGCGTTCGGCGCTGCGGATCATCTGTTCGCGCGGCATGTTGCCCCGGTTGGCGTCGAGCCAGCCGCGCCAGTAGCGGGTCAGCTGGTCGTTCAGGTGTCCGGCCTCGGCGCGCGACTTGTCACCCAGCATCAAATAGGTTTTCAGGGCATTGTAGGCATCCTCCACGTTCGTCGGCGCGGCATCCTTGAAGGGCTGGCCTGTGGTGCTGGCCGCCGGGCTGACCGTGGCGGCGGCCGTCGTGCCGGCCGGCACTGCCGCCAGCGGCTGCAGCCGGTCGGCGCCCGCGTTCACTTCCGCGAGGAACGATTCCAGCGACTGGGCCACCGGCGCGAGCATGACTTCCTTGAGGCCGGAAAAATACTCTTCGCGCAGTTTGCGTTCCAGCAAGTCACCCTGGTACAGGCCCAGGCTGAGCGCCAGCGGCCGCTTGCTGCGGTACGCTTCCAGCTGCTCGATGCGGTCCTGCAGGATTTCCAGGGCCTGGAAGCGCGACTGCAGGTCCAGCCGCTTGTCCTGCACCTTGATGGCCTGCTCCAGGTCGGCCTGGACATTGGCCGCCAACTGGCGGTTGGCCAGGTAGGACCAGCTCCAGCCGCCCAGCGCCAGGCCGGCCAGCGCGATGGCGGTGAAAAACGTGGCATAGCGCAAGCGCGTCTTGCGTGGACTGGCGTATTGCGCCACCAGTTCCTTGTCAGCGAAGATCACCTTGCGAAACAGGTTCAGCAGGAAGTAGCCGTGCTGGTCCCGCACCTGGACCGTCTTGTGTTCCTGCTGCTGCGGCTTGAGGTCGAAGCGCTGCGCCACCCGTTCCGACGAGGCGGAGACGGAAGCGCCTTCCTGCAGGGCGCTGGTGAAATAGAAACCGCGGAAGACGGGCTTGAACTGGAACGGATTTTCCTCGAACAGCGTGGCGATGAAGGCGCGCAGCGGCCCCTTCACGGAACTGAATTCCAGCGGGAAGGTGAAGACGCCGGGCGGCATGCGCTCGCGTCCCAGCAGCGACATGTTGGCCAGGCTGAGGTCCTTCAGGCCATCGTACAGCTCGTCGAAGCGCTGGTCGAACTGCTCCAGCACGTCCTGCTTGGAGCTGTTGACGCTGTAGGGCAGGGTGGCGCCCCAGACCTTGTCGCGTTCGCTGCGCTCGGCATCGTGGAAAAATTCGCTGAAGCCGGTGATCAGGTCGGCCTTGGTGAATACCACGTACACGGGCGCATGGACTTCCAGCTTCTCCGTCAGTTCCTGTACGCGCTGGCGCAGGTTCTTGGCCAGTTCGATGGCGAATTCGGGCTTGCTGCCGGTCAGCTCGGCAATGCTGACGGCGATGATGATGCCGTTGATCGGCGCGCGCTTGCGGTGTTTTTTCAGCAGGGCGAGGAAGCCGAACCACTCGGCGCGGTCTTCATCGCTGATGGCGTAGCGCCCGGCCGTGTCGAGCAGGATGCCGTCGGTGGTGAAAAACCAGTCGCAGTTGCGGGTGCCGCCCATGCCTTGCACGATCTTGCTGTCGACAAAAGGAAACTGCAGGCCCGAATTGGCGATCGCCGTGCTCTTGCCGGCGGCGGGATTGCCGATGATCATATACCAGGGCAGTTCATACAGCGCCGCGTCGCCCGACAGCTGGCCCAGCCGCGATGTCTTGATGGTATTGATCGCTTCCAGCATGCGCTTGCGGATGGCTTCCGTTTCCTCGCGCTGCACCAAGCCGGCCTTGGGCGCGGCGCCGGCCGCCTGCTGCTCGAGCATGCTGTTGAAGCTGGCGCCCTCGCGCCGGCGCCGGCGGCGGCGCAGCCACCACACGATGGCGCCCAGCAGCGCCGCCGCGGCCAGCAAGGACAGCAGCCGGGTGGCCGGCCAGTCGAAAATGACGGCGCAGGCGAACAGCAGCAGGACGGCGGCCGCGATGCCGAGGATGAGCAGGCTGGTGCGTGAGGTCAGGGAGTGCCAGAATCGTTGCATCATAATTTTATAGTGTGCAAACCGTTAATGTGCGTGGAGGGGACGTCGCCGTATCAGGTGGAGCTGTGACTGCTTTGCGCGGGCGGACCAATAACGAGTGCGCCGCGCTGGAGTGGATCGAGGTTGCTGAGACATAAGACTTGCGCGCCGTCGTCGGCCGCCGCTTGCCGCGCCATGGCCAATGCGGCCAGTGTCGTGACGGCGCCGCACTGGCCGCATGCGGCGCCGACGCCCAGCACCTGTTCGCCCAGGTCCAGCTGGGGCAAGAGGGCGCCGGCGCATTGCATCAGTTCGAGCATGCGGGGGGCGCGCTGGTCGGTATCGGCGCTGACCAGCGCGATGCCGGCCGCCGCATCGTCGCCTGCCGCGGCCAGCGCCTGCCGGCCCAGGTCCGCCAGCAGGTTCTTGTCCGCTTCGCCGCGCCGGCTGGCGCCTTGCGGCAGTTCGCCCGTGGCGGCGCGGTGCAGCAGCACTGGCGCCGGCTCGTCCAGCGGCGCCGTTGCGCCAGGGCCGGCCAGCAGCAGGCCGGCCGCGCCTTCGCCGGGGATCTGTCCGTTCGCCTGAGCGGCGCTGAACAGCTGGCCCTGGCTTGCCAGCGCATGCACGCGCAGCTCGCCTATGCAGGAGTCGCAGGCCAGCACGATGGACAGGCAGGGCGGCTGCGGTGGCGCGTCTCCGGTAAGCGCATTCAACAGTGCAAACGGCGCCGGCTGCCCCGTGGCTGGCTCGGCGGCCGGCAGCAATTTCTGCGCCGGCCAGCCCTGCTCGCGCGCCAGGTGGCGCAGCCAGGCGTCGCCGGCCTGGCGCTGGGCGGCGCTCCACGAGGCTGGCATCAGCAGGTGCAGCCGCAGCATGGGCAGCGCGCTGGCCAGCGAGGCCGGTGCGCCTGCCGACAGCGCATGCTGCAGGGCTTCGTCCAGCAGTTCGGCCAGCACCTGGGCGCCCAGGGCCAGCGCGCGCAGGTCTTCCGGGTTGAAGGGGAACGGTTCGCTGGCCAGGCCTGCCTGCGGATGTTCACCCAGCCAGGCGGCCAGCAGTGGCTGCTGCGCCTCTTCGTCGATGCCGTCCACCCTGCCGCACAGCAGCGGATAGCCGTCCTCATCGAGGAGCTGCCCGTCGAGCGCGGGGCGGGCTTGCCGGGAGCGCATGGCGGCCAGCAATTGCGCCGGCGTGGCGCCGCCCGGCATGCGCAGGGTGGCGGCCACGATATGCAGCGGCGCCGGTTTCGCGGGCGGGGCCGCCGCCTCGGCCTGGAGCGGGGCGGCAAGACCCGGCGCCGCGGCCAGCGCGGGCCCGGCCAGCAGCCTGGCCGGCAGCTTTTTACCCAGCCACAGCATCAACAGCAGGGCCAGCGGCAGCGCCAGCATGGCGCCGGCCAGCTCGCCCGGTGCAGGCATGCGCGTGCTGTCGCGCCAATACGCGATGGCGCCCGTCCAGCATAGCGCAAAGACGGACACGGTCAGCAGGCAGCGCCGCAGCCAGGGGCGCATCAGCGGGCTACTCCGCATACGGGCAGGGCCGTCATGCCTGGTCGGTGGTGGCTTGCTGGCTGGCGATCAGCAGCGCGCCGCAGCTGGTTTTGTCGCCGTGGCGCGCCACGGGCTTGCCATCGACGATGAGGCTGGGGTCGCCGCTGACGATGGGGCAGACGCCATGGCCGGGCAGGGGACACGCTACCTTGTCGCCGACCCGGGCCATGCCGATGCCGCCGCTGTCGCTCACCGCCGATGCTTCCAGCACGGTGCCGCCATGCGATGTCTTGTCGCCTAATCTGATTACGGGACCGGCCATATGCGCTCCTCTCAGTGTTTTTTCATTATGCCGGGCAGGCGCAGCTCGGTATGCCCGAAATCCATCATTTTCCAGCGTCCGCCCCAGGTCATGCCGACCGATTCGGCCACTTCGCCATACAGCTGGTAGCCGCGCATGGCCCACGGGTCCTTCTCGGAAATGATCAGCTTGCCATTGCGCAGGAAGGCGCAGTCGGCCGCCAGGCCGTACTGGTGCCAGCTTTGAAAGGCGGCCGCGTTGCTGACGTTGGGCCCCATGCCCGCCAACATGGTTTGCCGCTCGGGGCTGCGGTAGCCTTCCAGCAGCGCCATCTCGTAGCCATGTTTTTCCTTCATGATCTTGAAGACCAGCAGCAGGCGCTGCGCGTATTCCACATTCAGCAAGGTCCAGTTGCGGCTGGCCGATACCAGCAGCGGGCGCTCCTGGCGCACTTCTTCCGTGGCAAACACCAGCGGCGGCAGGTCGACGGGGGGCACCAGCTGTTCGCCCTGCAGCAGGCTGGCCACCTGCGTATTCATTTCACGCGTCGATACATCGTAGGCGCCCAGCATGGATTTGCTGTCGGCCATCAGGGCCAGCAGGGTCGGCAGGCTGATCGCGGCCACGCCCGCGAGACACAGCAGGTAATGACGGCGCAGCAGGTCGGCGGTGCGGGCCAGCAGCGTGGCGATGCGCTGTCCCAGGCTGGCCATGCCCGTCTGCCGGCGCCTGGCCACGCGCTGCAGGCAGGCGGCGAGGCGCTGCTCCGCGCCATCGACGGCGTGCAGCACGAAATCGCGCCCGGCAGGGAACAGGACCAGCCAGCTGATCAGGCATGCCAGGATGAAATACAGCGCTACCGCGAGTAGGAACACGCTAACCTCAATCAAAAATGTTTGGCTGCGGAACGGTGCTGTCCATCGGGCGAAAACAGGGAAGCGATGGATATTGCCTGGAAGTATATCTTACAAAACTGATAATTAAGGCGGGCGTTTTTCAATTGTGCGGGGGGTGCGCACTGTTGATTTTATGGCACGCGTCATGATTTTGTTGAATAGCGTAAAGTCTTGCAAATATTACAGGAGCGCACATTTTGCGAACTCATGACGATAGCCCCCGGCTCCCGGCCCGGCCCAGCCTGTTGACGCAGGCGCAGCAGGCGGAGGCCGACCGTAACCGCATCCTGACCACGCTCGAGGGTGGCAATACCGGCTCGTCCGCCGGGAGCAGGCGTGGCAGGCTGTCCCTGCGCAAGGGCATGGGAGCGGGGGCCGCGCTGCTGCTGTTACTGGCCGCTGGCGTCTGGCTGGGGCAGCGCGGAGAACGGGTTGGAGACGACGATGGGCCGGCGGCGCCGATTGCCCTGCCCGTCGCCACCGCCGCGCCCGCCATCGTGGAAGCGCCGCCGGCCGTCGCCAGCATCCATGACGAGGCGCCGTCCGGCGCCGCCGTACCGCAGCAGAGCCTGAGCGACATGCTCGATGCCGGCGCGGCCGCCACTGCCGCTGCCGGGAACGCGAGTGCCGCGCACCCCGGCGATGTGCTGAGCAAGGCGCTGGAAACGCCATCGCCACCGGCCGCTGCGGCGAAACAGGTGGCCAGGGCGGCTCGCCCCGCAGCCCAAAAAACGCCGGCGAAAAACCCTGCGGCAACGCCGGCCCGCCGCGCGGAAGACAGCGATATCGCCTTGCTGTCGGCCCTGCTGGCCCATGCGCAGGCCGCGCCGGCGCCGAAGAAAACCGCTGCGGGCCTGCGGGCCCAGTTGCGGCAATGCGCTGCGCTCAAGCGCGACGCCGCCGTGGCGTGCCGCGCGCGCGCCTGCCAGGGCCATGACGACGACGCGCAATGCAAGGCCGGGCAAGCTGCCGCGAAAGGCGGCAAATGAGTGCCGCCAGCGCCGATCAGGTCAACGCCTCGCTGGCTGGTTTCAGCAGCGTGACGCGCTTGTATGAGCTGTCGCTGGACGGCGGCGAGGGCGGAACGGCACAGTGGCTGGTGGAAGCGTTTGCCGCCGACGAGCAGTTGCAGGCCGTGGGCGTGCGCGACGTCATCGTGCTGTCGACAGATGCCAACGTGGCGCTGGCGCCGCTGCTGGGCAAGCCGGCCGCGCTGCACGCCAGCTTGGCCGACGGCAGCCGCGCCGTCTTCAGCGGCTATATCAGCGAAGCGGCGATGCTCGGCAGCGACGGCGGGCTGGCCCGTTTCCGGCTGCGCCTGACGCCGTGGCTATGGTTGCTGAGCCAGGTACGTAACAGCCGTGTCTGGCAAGACAAGAGCGTGATCGAGATCGTCGACAGCGTGTTCCAGGCCTACGCGCCGCAAGCCGACTGGCGCTGGAGCGGCGACACGGGGCCGTTCATGGCCGAGGCGCAGCCGCGCAGCTATTGCTGCCAGTACCGCGAGTCGGACCTGGCCTTCGTCACGCGACTGCTGAGCGAAGAAGGCCTGGCCTGGCGTTTCGAAGAACACGATGGCGGCCATTGCCTGGTACTGTTCGCCGACAGCAGCGCCTTGAGCGCGGTGCCGGAGGACGCCAGCAGCGCGCAAGGCGGCGGCATCCGATTTCATGGCGCGCGGGCCATGGAACAGGCCGACTCCATCCAGGCGCTTGGCCGGGCACGCGCCTTGCGCACGGCGGTGGCGACCGTGCTCAGCTACGACTACAAGGCCAAGAAAGCCGTCAGCGCCAGCGTGCCGACGCGGCTGGCGCCGGGCGGCAAGAACGCGCCCGCGCTGGAAAGCTACGACACGCCAGGCCAGTATTTCTATGCCGATGCGGCCCAGGCCGAACGCTATGCCTTGCTGCAGATGCAGGCCATCGAAGCGCGCGGCGAACGCTGGCAGGCCCGTTCAACCGTGCGCACCTTGCGTGCCGGCACCCGCTTTACCTTGACGCAGGGACCGTTGCAGCAGGACGGCGCCGAGGCGCCGGCGCTGGTCGTGCTGCGCGTGTGCAGCGTGGGCGTGAATAATTTGCCAGCGCCCGCCAGGCAGGGCCTGGCTGAACTGTTCGGCCCGATCCCGGAACTGTTGCAGGAAACCTTGCAAACAGCGTTCGCCGGCCTGGCCTCGCCGTCGATGGGCGTGTCGCCTCTCGACCAGATGATCGCGCAGGCTGTCGAGAGCGGCTATGCGAACCATGTTGACGCCACCGCGGCCGACACGCCATGGCGGCCGCTGCAGGACGGCGGCGACCTGCGCCACCACCCGAAGCCGACGGCCCGCGGCAGCCAGAGCGCCATCGTCGTCGGTGCCGACGGCAGCGCCAGCGCCGGCGGCGGCAGCGAGCTCCATTGCGACAGGCTGGGCCGGGTGCGCATCCGTTTCCACTGGCAGCAGGAGGGCAGCGCCACGTGCTGGGTACGCGTGGCGCAGCGCGCGGCCGGCGGCGGCATGGGCAGCCAGTTCCTGCCGCGCATCGGCCAGGAAGTGCTGGTGCAATTCCTCGAAAACGACATCGACCGGCCCCTCATCGTCGGCGCCCTGTACAACGGGCAGGGCGAGGGCGGCGTCGCGCCCACGCCGGGCGGCGTCACGGACAAGCCCGCGGACGCCAGCGTATTCGCGCCGGCGCGCGACCATGCGCCCTCGGCGCAGGGCAATGTGGCCGGCGGCAACAGCCCGCTCTGGCATGGCGCGGCCGGTGGCAGCGCCGGCCACCGCAACGGCGCGGCGCAATGGGGCATCCGCAGCAAGGAATTCGGCGCCGCCGGCTACAACCAGCTGCTGTTCGATGATACGGACCAGCAGGGACGCATCGAGCTCAAGAGCAGCCATGCGGCCAGCGCGCTCAATCTTGGCCACCTGATCCATGCGGCCGACAATTACCGGGGCAGCCTGCGCGGCATGGGCGCGGAGCTGCGCACCGACGATTACGGCGCCGTGCGGGCCGGGGCCGGGCTATTGATTTCCAGCTACCTCGTCAACCACGACGCGCAGGCGCGCGATCCGGCCGGCGACAATGCGCCGGGCATGGTCTTGCTCAAGCAGGCGGCCAAGCTGGGCGCAACCTTCAGCGCCGCCGCCGTCACGCACAAGACGGTCGCGTATGCCAGCCACCTGGGCGCGGCCAAGGCGAATGCCAGCGTGCTGGACGAAAAGGCGGCGCCCTTGCCGGCGTTCCTCACCAGCGCCTCCGGCATGCTGAGCCGGGACAGTACGGCGGCCGCCCGGCGCGACGCGGCGGGCAAGCCGACCAGTCCCGGCGACGACAAGCTGCCGCACAGCAGCGACGCCATCATCGCCATCGCCGCCCGCGCCGGCCTGGGCGTGCTGGCGGGCCAGGATATCCAGCTGGCGAATGGCGAAACAGCCTCCCTGATGAGCGGCCAGGACACCCAGTTCGTCGGCGGCGGCCAGCTGCGCGTGCACAGCGGGCAGGCCATCGGCGCGCTGGCCGGTGTCGTCAAGGCGGGCGAGAACAATACCGGCCTGCAGTTGATCGCCGCGAAACAGGCGATCGAGTTCGAGGCGCAGGCCGACGTGCTCAACGTGCAGGCGCGCGAGGAGGTCAACATCGTCAGCGCCGCCGCGCACATCGACTGGGCGGCGGCGAAAAGCATCCGCCTGTCGACGGCGGGCGGGGCGAATATCACCATCGAGGGCGGCAACATCACCGTGCAGTGTCCGGGCAAGATCACGGTGCATGCCGGCAAGAAGAGTTTTATTGGTCCGGAAAGCATGGCGTATGCGATGCCCGGTTTGCCCAGCAGCATATGCGTGGAGTGCCTGAAGAAGTCATTGATGGCCGGCTCCGCCTTTACCATGGCAGGATAATGATGCTGATCGCCCCTTATGCCGACGGCTGGCAGGCACATCTTGACACTTTGGCGCGCGAGGCCACGCAGGGGCAGGCGCGGCTGTATCTCTTGCTCGACGGCGTATTCCTGCCGGGACTGCACCGCAAGCTGGCAGCGTTGTCGCCTTCGCTGCTGTTCGAGGCGTTGCCCGGGTGCACCGACGCCACGCGCGATGTGTCGCCGCTGCTGCTGGACTATGCTGCCGTTTTCTCCGCCGCCCCTGAGGCGCCCTGGCTGGCGCGTTGCAGCGGCTGGCCCATGCTGAGCGCCATCGCCACGCGGGAAAGCCAGTCGGAACTGGCCGCGCGCCTGGCCGCCTGGTGCATCATCGAGGCCGATGGACAGCGCTTCAATTTCCGTTTTCCCGATACGCGCCGGCTGCCCGCCATCCATGCCGCGCTGACAGGGGAGCAGCAGGCGCAACTGGCGGGACCTGCCGTCAGCTGGTCGTACATCGCCCGCGATGGCCATTGGCGGCAATTGCCCGTGCTGCGGCAGGACAGCGCGTATGCCGAACGCCCGGTGGTGCTGAGCGAACAGCAGTTTGCCAGCCTGGTCAGTGACAGTGAAACCGATGAAATACTCGCAGTGCTCTACGAGCGCGGCCATGACCACAGCCAGGACCGCCATGGCGCCTACCTGCTGGTGGCGCAAGCGTTGGCCGCCATCGCGGGCGAGCCGCTCGATACCTATGACAAGGCCGACTGGTGTGAGCGCTGGCTGCGGCGTGGCCCATTGCCCGATGCCGTGCCGCGGCAACAAACCAGCCTGCAAGCAGCGGGGCAAGCATGGTGAGCGCTCGAGCATCGGCCAGCAGGGGCTTGCGCGCGTTGGCACTGGGTATGCTGTTGCTGCCCATGCTGAGCGCCTGTGCCGACAAAAACGTGCCCGTCAGCATACACGGCGTCAATTACAGCGGCGAGGTCTTCAGTTACGTCATCGTTGATCCAAAGAACGAGGCGAACAGGGGCGGCGGCGAGCTGATCGACCCGTATGCCGCCGGCGGCACCGTCTGCTGCTATGACCTGCCCCGGCGCTGGCGCTCGGGCATCCAGGTGCGGGTCGACGCCACCCACTGGCTGCCCAGGAAGGCCGATGGCAGCTTGCCGGACGTGCAGCAGACGCAGTTGCTCGACGTACCCGCGTATGCCGATGGCAAGCCGGGCGAGCTGTGGGTGCTGCGCGACGCCGATGGGAAGCTGAGCATCGTTACCAGCGATTACCAGCCCGACCATGCTAGCTGGCCGGGGAAAATCAAGGGGTGGCCGGTGCCGTCGCTGGAATATCGGCGAGAGAAATCGGATGTCTACATTCGGCATGAAGAGGGCGGCGTGAAATTGTGGGAAAAGCTGCTTGAGCAGATGCGGCTGGCACCGTCCGAGCATGCCAGGGAAGTGTGGGCATCCGAGCGCAAATCGGACCCGAAGGCGTTCAGCGACTATACGGGACCTGACGATGCGCGCTTTCACACGTATTTGCGCGCGGACTATGCCCGTTTGCTGGCGGGCAGCCGAAGCAAATTGGAACAGTTAAAAAAGGAACGTCCATGAGTTTCAGACTGATCGAGCCCGTCCCGGCGGAGTTTTCCAAGGCTGCCGATTTCGATACCTTTTTTTCAGACATTGATGCGAGAAAAATACGCAAGACAGCGGAAGAGATCGAGAAGTCTGCCGCCAGCCCTCCCTGCGCAACCTGCAAGACCAACCTGTTTTTTGGATTTTTCTTTGACGGCACAAAAAATAACTATATTCAGGCCGACGCCACGAAGAATCACTCGAATGTCGCCCGGTTATATGACTGTTTTCCCGGCCTGAGCACGCCGACAGTGCTGCCCGCTGTTACCGATTGGGCACACGAAAAAGCGGCGTATTCGCATTTCTTCAAGGTGTATATCCCTGGCGTGGCGTCGCCGTTCGAGCAGATCGGCGATAGCGGCGCCGGCTTGCAGCTGACGCGGGGCGCCGCTGCCGGTTATGGCGGCGAAGGCCGTATCCTGTGGGCGCTGCTGCAGGCAATTAATAATATACACCGCTATTTTCTGAAAAAGCCTTTGCTATCGCCCGACGAAACAAGGTCGATCCTGAATAGAATCGTGCTCGACAGGGCACGGCGGCGGCTGATGCAGCCGCGCCGCCGCTTTGAAGCGGAAATGCCGAATGACGAGCAAAATGAAAAGACGCGTCTTGAATTTGAAAAAATCCTCAAGCGCCTGCATGCGGCAATCGCCGTGCACATGCCGGATAAATACGGCAATGCCAGGCAAAAAGACCCGGCAACGGTAAAGAAAATCTTCATTTCCATTTTTGGTTTTTCGCGCGGCGCCACGCAGGCGCGGGCTTTTCTCAACTGGCTCATGTCGATGTGCACGCTCGATGCCCGCATGTGCAAGAAAGAGGGCGTGATGACACTC
This sequence comes from Janthinobacterium sp. EB271-G4-3-2, assembly GCF_020858035.1. Lineage (NCBI taxonomy): Bacteria > Pseudomonadati > Pseudomonadota > Betaproteobacteria > Burkholderiales > Oxalobacteraceae > Janthinobacterium > Janthinobacterium sp. EB271-G4-3-2. The sequence continues at coordinate 143,302 of NZ_JACYMG010000005.1, forward strand.
GGCGGTTTCGAGGTGGCATTCAACTTCCTCGGCTTGTTCGATACTGTAGCGTCCGTCGGACTGGGCAATACCCTGGGTAACAGCCTGATGGGCAAGATGTTCGATGGTCATGGCGGCTGGGCCGATACCGATGACAGCCTGCGTATTCCCCAGGGCATACCGTGCTTGCATCTTGTCGCCGCGCATGAATTGCGGCGCAGCTTTCCGCTCGACTCGATCTCCGTCAAACAGGTGCTGCCGCCCAATTGCGATGAGGTGGTCGTCCCTGGCGTGCACTCCGATCTCGGCTGCGGCTATATGCCTGGCGAACAGGGCCGTGGACTGGACAGGATGGGGGGCGACATGCTGTCGCGCATACCGCTGATCTATATGTACCGGGCGGCCAGGCTGGCAGGAGTGCCCCTGAAGCTGGAATTTGCCAATGACGTTGCCAAGGAGCGCTTCAAGGTTGCGCCGGAAACGATCACGGCATTGAACGCCTATCTGGCCACGTGCAAGGTCAAGACGGGCACCTTGACGGCCATCATGCGTGAACAGGGCAAGAATCATATTTTGTGGCATAGATCACGGCGGGCCACCGGCAAAACACCGCTGGAATCGACGGCCAGCTTCGGCCGCGCTTCCAATTTTGACAAGAATGATTTGCACAGCGCCAACCTGGAATTTGAGCAGGAAATCCAGGTGTTAGAAAAATGGATGGCAGAGAAAGGCAAGGGTTTCAAGCCGCAGGCACAGGAACCTGGCTTTGACAATGACCACGACAATGAATGGGAAGAGATCGCGACGTGGTGGACCAGCGCGCCGCCGCTTGGTGCGGAGACGCTCAATTTCTTTGATAATTATGTGCACGATTCGCGTGCGTGGTTCAAGCTGATTCCGGGAAATCCAGACAATGAAGGGGACCTGATCGAAAAGTTGAAAGCCATGAATGCGAAGCGGAAAAGGGTGCAACAGTTCAATATTCGCGAAGCAAAAGACCACGAAGAGCGGCAAAAGATGATGGCGCGTGCCTATGGCATGAAGTCGACTACCGGTCTGCAACAATTTACGCCGGTAAAAGATGGCCTCGACGATGCGCAGCGCAAGGCGGCGGAGGAGTTCGAACGCACGGGCAAGATCCCGCGCATGAAGACGGAAGGGCGCGAACCGTTCGATTCAAGCTGGTCCAGCTACGGCCTGTCCGGCAAGGCGGGGTATTTGCGCTACCGCAAGGTGTACAGCGGCTACGACAGCGTGCTGATATCGAGCAATCGCCAGCCGACGGAAGAGGCCGTTGCCTGACGGCGTCCGGCCCCCGGCCATCATTGCCTGCCTGCCGCCGCTCTGGCTTGCTTGTCGCACTCGCGCACCGTCGCTTTGCATGCGGAAAACGCTTCCAGATAGGTCACGGCAGTCTGTCGCGCTGCGACCTGTTCTGCCACCCGCTGCGTGAGCTGCAACGGTGTCGCCGCGGGAAGTTTCTCCAGTTTTTTGCTGATGTCTTGTAGCGAATTTTTTTGACGCGCCAGTTCCGCAGCCAGCACGGCCTTGCGCGCGGCGGCGGGAAGGGCCGGATACTGCCGGCCATTGCCGGCATTCACACCGCCATCCTCCGTCATCGACAACGATGCGTGCGGGGCGCGAAATTCCAGCGCCAGCTGGCCATCGGCTTGCACGATGACCAGCAGTTCCTCGGTGGCAGTGCCGGCCGGCAGCGGCAGCGTGCGCGTTTCCGGCTTGCCGTCCGGCAGCCAGCGGTATTCGATGTTGAGCCGTCCCGGCTTGTGCGGGGTGGCTGGCAGGTAGAAGCAGCAATTGGCGGCGCTGCTCATATAAGGGTTCAGGGGGTCGGTATCGACGGCGTTGGCCGGATTGCCGGCATCGCTGACGCCGACCTGGATGGGGCGGGCGCTGTAGTTCAAGGTGCTGACCGCTATCTTTGCTTCACCGGCCCCGGGCTGGTAGTCATGCTGGCCGCGCTCGCTTCGTTCCGCATGGCCTGCCAGCAGCGGCCGGCGCTGCATGGACTTGATGCCGATGGTAAAGATATGGCTTAGGTAGCCCGTATCCGAGCGGCCATCGCGCGAGTAGCTGTCACCGGGTGTGCGGTACAGGTAGCCGATGTCTGCGATCGCCAGGGCGCGCACCTTGCTGTCCTGAGGGAATAATGGTTCCGCCAGGTAGCGGTCCCCGGCGCCTATGACCTTGGCGGAGAGCACGCTGGCCCATGCCCGTTCGCCCGCGAATCGGGGAAAGACGTTGAATTCGCCATCGATGAAGGGTTCGATCTTCAGCACATCCTGTGTCATGCCCGTGACGGGATCGATGACGGAATAAATGCCGGGGAAAGGCGTGTCGGCGGCGAGCGACAGCGCGGGCGTGGCGAAGATGAGGCAGGCTGCGATCACGGCGGGTTTGCTGCGCATGCTGGCTCCAATCATATAGAGAGTGACTGACGGTGGAATGCCGCCAGGTCGGCGGGATAGAATGCGGCATCGCGATAGCAGCTGTCGTCGATATCGAGCAGGCAGGTGATGGCTGCCGCTTCCCATGACCAGTAGCCTGAAAATGACGTCTCGCGCTCGTGGCTGCCATAGTAGGGTTCGCGGCGGCTGGCGTCATACCATTTTTCCAGGTAGTCCAGCATCAATGCCGGACGCGCTTGTTTTTCTGCCGCAAATATCTTGAGTGTCTTGAAATAGGGCAGGTGGCGCGTGCATGTTGGCCAGGCGGTCTCCCTGCCATCGATGGAAACTGCCAGCAGGCGTTCGACCAGTCCATCTTTTTCATGGTTGTTGAAATCGATGACAGGTGCCAGGCGGGGCAGCAAACTGCCCCAACCCAGGGGAATGCCAAGGCAGATCATCCGGTTCACTTGTTCGTACGCGACACCGGGCAGGGCGAAGTGGGGAAATCCCTGTTCCGCCGCGCTGGCCTGCACGTCAAAAGCCCTGTCATACCTGGCATACTCTTCCCAGTATTCCAGTATCGTGGGATACAGCGCGCGCAGCTCGGCTGTCGTATGGCCTGCGCTGTAGGCCAGGGCGAGCTGGTCGATGCCATCCCATGCCCGCTGGCGCGTGGCCGTCATGAAGTTTTCTGGCGGGATATTTTGCAGTACTTCGGCAGGCTGTTGCAAGCCTGCCTCCACCATGTCGAAGCACTCGTCCTGGCTGTCTTTGCTTTCAAGGTAAATCGCGTAGGACAGCAGTGGTTCCCTGCGCCTGGCCAAAAAAGTGTGTTCGTCCAGAGTCTGCATCGTTACTCCCGCAGACCGGTGTCGGCAGAGGAATGTCCCGCTTCGACACGCCCGTTATGCTTCGGCGGTTCCGCAGCCAGGCTGGTGTGGCGGCCTTCATTCCATAACTGTCGTGCATAATCGACCAGTTCTTTGGGGTAGACCAGATGGTCGATCTGGCTGTCGTCCAGGTCGAGTATAAAGACGGCCGCCCCCGCTTCGAAGGCCCAGTAGCCGTAATACGCGGCATAGCCTTCCTCGTGGATGTTGAGATGCTCATCGTACCAGCGTGGATGATTTTTCATGGCCGGATACCACTGTTTCAGGTATTTTTGGAGCAGGGCTAAGGCAGCGTTGTCGTCTTCTTCATAGAATACTTGCAGCAGGGTGTTATAGGGTTTGCTGATAATGCAGGTGTCCAGGTCTTGACTGTCCTCAACATAGGCGCCTATCAATTGCTCGAACAGCCCATCGCGGCCACGGTGGCTGCGCAGTACGTGGATGATGCGTCGCACCGAACGCTGATCGCGCAGCAGGATGGCGATGCTGAGCAGTTGTAGTGTGTCCTCATAGTCGGAAAGGGTGGAAAACTGCGGCGCACCCTCGTATTCATATGGCCCATCTTCTGGAAAATCGAGCGCCGCTTCCTGCTGATAGAGTTGATCGACCTTATTCCACTCTTCAAATTTATCCACGATGTCTGCAATGCGCGGCGCTAGTGCATCAATTGGCTCGCCAGCGGTATAGTCGAGCATCCAGATCCAGAATTCTTCTAAATACAAAAAATGATGAACGGAAGCTTTTCCCTGCATTGAGTTGGTTATTCTTTTATTTTCGAGTTCAACATCTATTATCGCGAGTTGATTTTTTCTTGTCTTCGTATATAGATCCTCGTAAAGGAATTGCTGGCGGCGGCGCTGGTCAAATGGCAGAAGTTCCATTGTTATTTTCCCTTAGATCTATTATTTTTCAATGGCTTCTCCGCTGGCGCAGCGACATCCTGGCCGACGTCATCGGGGCGCTGACGCAACCCGGCGCTGGGCCAGTCGCTGTCGGCGTCGAAGCGCCGCATCCAGCGCAGCGAGTCGGCGTCATTGAAGCGTTCGTTGGGGACGCCGTCCCACTGGCCAAAGCCCAGCAGCGCCATGTGGTCGTCGAGGATTGGCCTGAGCAGTTTGTTGAGCGGCTTGCGGGCAGGCATCGCCGACGTAGGCGCACAATTCCAAAGGCTCGGCGCTGGGACAGTCGCTGGCTGTGCGAGATGGAAAAATGGCTATTGTTCTTCACTCCAATGCCAGATGGTTTCGCCGTATGCCGCATCGTCAAAAACAGGCATTATTTGGCCTTGCGCGAAGTGGCTACGGCTGTGTAATTTTGCTGGGGGTTCCCAGAAGCCAGTTTGGGGGCAGGGTTGGCCGCCCTCAACACGACCGGCCTTATTTATCAAGTCTGTATCCATGCTTGTGTAACGGTGTTCCGCGCGTAACTTGCGGCCATAATTGACCAAGTCTTTAGGGTAGACCAGATGATCGATAGCGCTGTCATCCAGATCGAGAATAAAGACTGCAGCTCCGGCTTCAAATGCCCAATAGCCATAATAGCCGGCATAGCCCTCTTCGCTGATTCTAAGATGCTCGTCATACCAGCGTGGATGATCCTTCATTGCCGGATACCACTGTTGTAAATATTGCTTGAGCAAGCTGAGTGTGGCCGTCTCATCTTCTTCATAAAACACACGTAGCAAGGTGTCATAAGGGGCGCCAAGTACACAGGTATCGCGCTCGACGACGTTGTCGACATAAGCACTGATCAATTGCTCGAACAGGCCATCTTGACCGCGATGGCTACGTAGTACGTGAATGATACGTTGGACCGAACGCTGATCGCGCGCCAAAATGGCAATGCTCAGCAGTTGCAGCGTGTCTTCGTAGTCGGAAAGTGTCGAGAAATCGGGCGCCCCCGAATATTTATACAAACCATATTCAGGCAGCTTCAGCGCACACTCCTGTTGATACTTTTGATCCACTTCGTTCCACTCTTCAAATTTGTCCACGATATCGGCGATTCGAGGCGCCAGTTGATCGAGGGCTATGCCTGCCGTGTAGTCAAGCATCCATATCCAGAGTAATTCCAGATACAGGAAATGATGAACGGAGGAACTTTCGCCTATCGAATATGCATCCTTTCTGTTTTCTTCTCCTCCCCGGATCAAGGAAAGCTGATTTGTTCGTGTTTTTTTATAAAGTTCTTCATAAAGAAATTGTTGCCGACGCCGTTCGTGAAAGACGCTATTTTTCATGGCGAAGTACCATTTTTCTTGTTTGGTGCAGATTTCTGCAAGATGCTGTCGGACTTGCGTTCAATGTAAATACCTAACATACTTGGCTGTGCGAGATGGGAATTGGCTATTGTTCTTCACTCCAATGCCAAATTGTTTCGTCGTATGCGGCATCGTCAAAAACAGGCATTACTTGACCTTGCTCAAAATGGCTACGGCTGTGTAATTTTGCTGGGGTTTCCCAGAAGCCAGTTTGGGGGCAGGGCTGGCCGCCCTCGACACGCCCCTTGCGCATTAGCGGTTCTGTGTCCAGGCTGGTATAGCGGCCTTCTTTCCGTAGCTGGCGCGCGTAATCGACCAAGTCCTTGGGATAGACGAGATGGTCGATCTGGCTGTCGTCCAGGTCAAGTAGAAAAACCGTCGCGCCCGCTTCAAACGCCCAGTAACCGTAATAGGGCGCGTGGCCTTCGTCCCGGATTCTCAGATGCCCGTCGTACCAGCGGGGATGATCTTTCATGGCCGGATACCACTGTTTCAGGTATTTCTGAAGCAGGTCAAGCATGGCCTTCTCATCTTCCTCATAGAACACTTGCAGCAGGGTGTCATAGAGCTTGCCGAGGATACAGGTGTCAAGCGTTTGCCCATCCTCCACATACCCATCAATCAATTGTTCGAACAGGCCATCACGGCCACAGTGGCTGCGTAGCATGTAGATGATGCGTTTAACCGAATGGTGATCGCGCAGCAAGATGGCAATACTGAGCAGTTGCAGGGTGTCCTGATAGTCGGAAAGGATGGAAAACTCCGCTGCTCCCTCATATTCGTACGAGCCAAACTCTGGAAACTCAATTGCCGTTTCCTGTTGATAGAGTTGATCGACCGCATTCCATTCTTCAAATTTATCGACGATGCCTGCGATGCGCGGCGCTAGCGCGTTTATTGGTTCGCCTGCCGTATAGTCGAGCATCCAGATCCAGAATTTTTCCAAATACAAGAATTGATGAATCGCAGCATTTTGTTGCATCGTCTTAGTGGTTTTTCTATTTTTAATTCCTCCTCTAATTAGCGACAATTGATTCAATCGCGTTTTATTGTAAAGTTCTTCATAGAGAAATTGCTGTCTGCGTCGGTGATGAAAGGGTAAATCTTCCATGGCTACGTGATTTTTTCTTGGGTAAATAGTATTCGTGTCAAAGAGGGTATGCGCGAGCTGGAACCGCAATGCATGATTGCCTTTTCCAGTCGAGCATCAGGTTGATGGTCTCGAACATCAGTACCGTCGCAGTTTCTTCATGCCTTCAGAAAACGCCATACCGTCAAGCCATAGGCGGAATCCAGATTGCTCATGATCTCCCCTTGTTCAAATCGCCGGGTTTGCGGCGGAATGTCCAGCGCTTGCCACTGACCGGCCTGCGGGCAGGCCTCGCCGGCGTAGGCGCGCAATTCCAAAGGCTCCTCCGCTGGCGTGGCGACATCCGGGCCGCCGTTATTTTGGCGCCGACGCAGTTCGGCGCTGGGCCAGTCGCTGTCGGTGTCGAAGCGCCGCATCCAGCGCAGCGAGTCGGCATCGTTGAAGCGTTCGTTGGGATCGCCGTCCCATTGGCCAAAGCCCAGCAGGGCCATGTGGTCGTTGCGGATCGGCTTGAGCAGCTTGTTGAGCAGCGCCGGCAATTCCGGCACGCCGTCCTCTACCGGGTAGAGCGCCGGCTCCTCGCCTAGTTCGATCCATAGGCCGGAATCGAGCTCGTCGATTCGGATTTGCGGATGCTGCAGGCTGAGTTTTATCTGGTCGCGGCTCAGGTCCAATTTTTCACGCCACGTATCCGATAGCAAAAAGCCCCAGGTTGGCGGGCGGATGCCGTCTGCCAGCGAGCCGTTCATGGAAAAAGGATAATCAATGTCCAAACCAAAAAATCGCGGCGCCAGAGAGCGTTCCCACACGGTCACTTCCGAGCGGGTGCCGAAGGAAAGCGGATTGGCCATCGAAAAGCCGCTGTAAACCTGATCAGGTTTTAGTTTTTCTATGGTTTCCAGAACAAACTGCCGCCACGCATTCTTGTTGTCCTTCCACCATGACCAGCGATAGTAGAATTGAATGGATGAGTAAACCTTGTTTGATGGTTCGGGATTGTCATTCATATAGTCCCGCATTTTCCAGAAATATCCAGCAGTAGAAGGAGACGAGTTATGTTTTTTCTGATCGGTAAAATTGAAGGCGAAATAGTCTGTTTTTCTTGTTTTTCGAGCAAATTCACGCAGATCTGGCAAACGCTTTGAGCCGTAAGGGTGAGGACGTTCCGAATCGGGATGCGTGCCAATAAGATAGGGATTCCTTGTCAGTCGTTCAAATTCCTCATGAATACCCACCATCAGCAGTGACGTATCAAGGTGATGCTTAGTGTTATAGAGGAAATAGAAAGTAATAAATGGAGACACACCTAGATCTTGATTTCCATCGTCACAGGACATGTTTGGCCATTCCTTGAGGTCCGCAACCATTCCCTCTACATCTTTGGCAGTAAAAAAACGTTCCGTTGTGCTCATCGTCTATTCCTCAATCTGGTTTCCTGTTCGTTCTTTTTCTCTTTAGGTTCCTTCGCTGCGACGCCTATGCAGTCTTCCGGTACACGCAGCAATGCGACCCGTTCCTGGCCGATTTTTTCCCTGGCGATGCCGCTCTTGGGCGTCATTAGCTCCACATAGTCTCTCATCTGCTTTACCTGCACCCAATCATTCGGAAACTTGATCTCCACCGCCGCGAATACATTGTCGATTTCCCATGGCATTTGCCGGTATTCCGGAATCACCAGGTCGGGCGCCAAGCTGCCGCGCGGGCGGGGCCAGAATGGGAAGACTTCACTGAGCCGCTGCGGGCGCGTGGGAGGGGTGCCCAGATACGCCTTCTGGGTTGCGCGGCTGTAGTTCGGCTCGGCTTTTAAAGGGCTTTTCCAGTCGAGCATCAGGTCGATGGTCTCGAACATCAGCGACGCCGTGGTTTGCTTCAAGGTGACTTCAATCATACCTTCGGGAATGGCCCCTCCAAGCTTCCTGCGCATACGCCGCGGCACTTTGATCGGTGACTCCAGCGCCAGCTGACACACGATGCTGATGGCGGGGCGGAACGGGATCTTGCGCTCGATGTATTCTTTCCACTCGATATTTTCGCCGCCCCTGCGCGATACGGTGCTTTTTCCGCCAGGATCGACCAGTGCAAAGGTCGAACACTTGACGTCGATTTCTTGCGACATGCTATCGATGACGCCGCGAATCTTCTGCTTGATCAGTTCCTTGCTCTGCGCAATCGACTTGGCCATTTCGGCGGCCTCCAGCGCCGTTTGCACCGTCTCATAGGCCCGATAGCCGCGCCACGCCCATGCGCCGGCCTGCAATGCGATTTCACCCAGCGCAACAACAACGAGTGGGATTGGCATCAGACGTCCTCCCCGTACTGGTCGAGATAGTCGTCGGCCAACGTATCTGTTGCACCGCCGACATCGTCAGGCCGGGTGGCTGTTGCACGGTCCAGTGCTGCGGACCACGGCTCATGAATTTTCTGATCGTCGCGCATGATGGCCTTGTAGACTTTCACCATGCTGCGCTGTGCGGTATCAACGAATGTGGTGTATCCCGCCTTGTCCGTCTTCCCTTGAGCCAGCAGCTGTTTGTTCGATTCGATCCTGTAGCGATATCCCTGGAACGTATTATCGACATTCTTGTTCAGGGCATAACGGCCGGTGTAGGGGCCGGCGGCATTGATGGAGGACATGGCCGACAGACTGGGCATCGCCGGCAAGCTCACTTGGCTGCTTGCCGGCCCCGTCAATTCCTTCATGCTGGCGTTGAAATCGATCTTGCCCGGTCCGTGCAGCATGATGTTGCCGCCTTCGAGGCGGATGTACGCGCCCTGGGCCGTCATCAGGATGTGCTGCTTGGCCGCCGCCGTGACGCTCTTGGCGGTGCTGCTGACGGTGATGGCCTTGTCCGCCGTCAGCCGTGTCGCATCGGACTGGCTTTGGCTGCTGACCTTGCCACTGGCCGCATGCAGGCGGATGCCGGTTTCCTGGTTGGGCTTGTCCTTGCTGCTGGCCTTGCCGTAGGTGAACAGGCTGATGCCCTTGCCCAGCGCGTACAGGCTGTTGCCCTGCGCCGCGAAGTTGAGATCGGCGCCCGCCGCCAGGCTGCCATTGCCGCCGGCGACCAGCACGGCGCTGGCCGGCGTGGTGGCGGCGATGCCGGACGGGCTGGACAATTGCAGCAGCGGGTCGCCATACGCGCTGGCCTGGCCTTCGCCGCCCGCCGCCTGCTGGCCCTGGCCCGCAGCGGCGGCGCCCTCGGCCGTCGCGCCCAGGACCTCGATGCTGTGCTGCATCTGGGCGAGGGCGGGGAGTTGGGCGGCCTGGGGCGGCGTCTTCGGCTGGTCCGGCGTGGCCGGGGGCGTCGGGGCGGCTGTCCCGGCGGTATCCGGGCTGGCCATCTCGAGCGCGAAATGTTTTTGCGCCTGCTCAGCCAGCGAGGTCTGCAGTTGCAAGCTGTGCGTGAGCTGTTCCAGCGCTTCCTTCGCATCCATGTGGCTGGCGCTGGCGTCGCGGCCATGGGCCGACAGCAGCATGCCCGCTCCCGCGCGCAGGGCGGCGCTGTGTTCCGTTTTCAGCTCGGCGCCAAAGCCGGCCGGCGCCAGCCGCTGGTTGTCGCTCTGATGGCGCAAATGGCCCAGGTTCAGTTCGGCCGTACCCTGGTGGGGGCCGGCATGGCGCTGCAAGGCGACGCTGCCCTGGCCCGGGCTGTCGTCGAACACCAACTGGCTGTAGGCGCCGCCGCCGCCCTGGCTGGTCTGCATGGCTTGCGTCTTGATGCCAGACAAGGCCGCCGGGTGGGCATGGGCGCCGGCCTGGCCGGGAAACCAGGCCGGCGCATTGCCCGTCGCCGCGCCCGTGCCCTGGCTGACCTGGTTGTTTTGCGCGTCGGCCTGGCCGCGGCCGTTGTACAGCGTGCCGATGACGACGGGGCGGTCGATATTGCCTTCCAGGAAATCGACGAGCACTTCCTGGCCCACGCGGGGCAGGGCATTGCTGCCCCAGTTGGCGCCGGCGACCGGCGCCAGCGGCGTGGCCACCCTGACCCAGGTGCCGGCGCTATCGTCGCCGGGCGCGCCCGTGTGGCCGTCGGCGGCCGGATGCGCCAGCCGGCTATGGCTTTGCGCGCCCCGTTGCCAGTGAAATTGCACCTTGATGCGGTGGTCGCGGTCCGTATGCAGCTGGGCGCCGGCCGGGCCGACGACGATGGCCGTCTGCTGGCCCATGATGACGGGGCGCGGATGCAGCAGCTGGCCGTGGTCGTTGGCATAGCTGCTGCGGTAGGCAATCTTGCTGCGGATGGCGTCGATGCGGTTGCGGTAGGGCGGGCGTTCGCTGATGGTGTCGCCGACGGCATGCAGGCTGCCGGCCGCCTCTTCGCCGATCAGCGCGTCGAGCAAGCCCCGGCCGAAGCGCTGCAGCAGTCCGCCGCCCAGCTCCGCATCGAGGTTGTTATGCATCAGGTGCACCGTGCGGGTGACGAGGAAGGTCGCTGCGTCGCCATCGCCCGCCGCATCCGTTTGCGCCTGGCCGCTCAGGGTGAAGGTGGTGCCGGGTGCCAGGGTGCGCACGGTGCCGGCGCCGGTAAACACTTCCCTGGCCGCCGTCAGCGCCTGCAACTGGCGCTCGGCAAGCCGTTGTCCGTGCTCGCGCGACGGGTAGGCATAGGCGCCGGGGGCGTCGCGGCTGACCAGTTCCATCGTCCCGTCCCTGGCGCCAGCGGCGCTGATGGGGCGCTGGCCCAGCGCGCGGTAGTCCCAGCTGGACAGTTCGATGCCGTTGGTCTGCTGGCGCAGCTGCATGCGCCAGCGGTCCATCGTGTCTTGCGGCATGACGGCGCCTGGCTGGCTGTAGGCGATGCCGGACTGGGCGTTGGGCTTGAAGCTGCCGTTGTGGTCGGCGATGACGAGGGTGTGGCTGCCCAGGCTGGCGCTGCCCGCGTCGCCCGTGTGTTCGGCATAATAAAACAGGCCCTCCTCGCTCATCAGCCGCTCGGCAAAGGCCCAGTCGCTTTCCTGGTACTGGCTGCAGATGCTGCGTTTCGGATAGGCCGCGCGGTCGAGCAGGTCGAAGCGCCAGGCCGGCGCCAGCATGCCCTGGCCCTGGTAGCGGGCAAAGACGACTTCGAGGATGTCCGGTACCGCCAAGTCCTGGAAGACGCGGCTGTCGCGGCCGTGGGCCAGGAAGGCTGTCCACGGCTGCATGGTCAGGTTGTAGCGGGCAAAGCCGCCATTCGCGCCCGCCAGCTCGGCCGCGGTGACATGGCCATGGAAAGGGCGCCAGTCCCCGGTGCCGGCGGCCGTGCGCAATTCCAGCAGGATGGGCTGGCCGATCAGCGACTTGAGGGGAATGGCCGCGTCGAGCGACAGGGCGGCGATGTGGAAGACATAGCCCAGTCCCAGGCCTTCCTCGCCGCGCACGCATTCGGCCAGCAGCTTGTCCGGGCCCAGGGGTGTGCTCAGCTTCAGCAGGCGCGTGGCCTGCGAAAAGCCGCCCGCCGGCGCCGGCGAACTGGGTGAGGAGGATGCTGCGCTTGCGTGGGTGGTATCGGACATTGCCTGGCGCTCCGTGTGGCGGATGGTACGGATTTGCAGTGGACGCGATGATTTATTTGTAAGATTACACCCTAGAAATAATTATTTAACAAGCGCGATTCGATTGAAATGCATATATGCAAGGATGGGTATCTCACTGGCTATACCCATGCCAGCAGCGCGGCTCAAGCACAAATAGAAATGATTCTCATTTATAATTCGGACAAGGTCGTGAACGATGGGCGGGCGCCAGCGCGCCGCGGGCAGTGGAGGAGGGCACAATGGACAGTTTGTATGGTATCGAGGAGAGCATCGCGCGCGAGCATCGCGTGCTGATGGGGGAGTACGGCCGCGCGCAGGCGCGTTGCAGTGCGCAGCTGGCTGTACAGGCGGCCCGCATCGCGCAGCTGGAGTCGGAATTGATGCGCGCGCGGGCGCAGGTGGTGATCCGCGATACGCAGCTGGCGCTGGTGCGCGACGAGCTGGCCGAACTGGCGGCCAGCGTGCCGGGCTTGCCGACGCGTGCCAGGCTGGCGCGCAAGGTCGAGTGGCTCAGCGAGCGCGTGCAGGACCTGATGCGCGAGCTGCTGCGCCTGCAGTGGCTGCCCGCGCCAGCCATGCAGGCCGACGTGCGCGAAAAAGCCGTGCTGTATGTGGGCAGCTATCTGGACCCGAATGCGGGCCAGCAGGCCGCCGGCGCCAACGTGGCGCAGCAGGCCATCGAGCAGGCGGGCGGGCGCTTCCTGCACCATGCGGGCGGCGACGACGGCGCCGACGACGCGGCGGCGCTGGAAGCGGGCCTGGTGGCGGCCGACCTGGTGATCTGCCAGACGGGCTGCGTCAGCCACGACGCCTATTGGCGCGTGCACGACCACTGCAAGCGCACGGGCAAGCAGTGCGTGCTGGTGGACCAGCCGCAAGCCATGCATTTCGTGCGCAAGGAGGCGCTGCTTACCTGACGCCGGTTTCTCCCTGGCCGAGTCCGATGCCGGCGTCGTATCCGACGCGCGCCGTTTCGCGCAGCAGGGTGGGCTGCGACAGGTGCTGGATCATGTGGCCGGCGCCGGGCAGCAAGGTCAGTTCGCTGTTGTCCAGCTCATCGTGCAGGCGCGCGGAATGGTAGCTGGCGCTGACGATCGCATCCTCGCGTCCGGCCACGATGGACACGGGCATGCGCAGTTCCGGGTAGTGTTTGCGCAGCACCGCCGCGCTCGGTATCATCATGGCCGTTTCTTCCGCCTCGGCGCGCAACTGGCCGGGCCGCAGCATCATCCACGGCGACAGGCGTTTGAAACTGTCCGGCACTGCCGAGGGCGCGAACGCGCGTTTGACCAGCAGGGGCCACATCAGGCGCCCCAGCAGCGGCGACACGGTATGGCTGAGTACGTCGCCGATGACGGGGATGGCCGGCGTTGCCGTGAGTACATCGAAGCGCACGCTGGGATAGTAGTAGCCGGAAGCGAGCACCAGGGCTTGCACCAGCTGCGGCTGCTGCAGGGCCATCGAGATCGCCACCAGGGTGCCCCACGAATGCGCCAGCACGACGGCGCGGTGTACGCCCAGCTGCTCGAGCGCGGCCGCCAGCAGCGCGGCCTGGGCGGCCGGCGTCCACAGCGTGCCGCGCGGCCGGCTGCTGTAGCCGAAACCGGGCCGGTCGAAGGCGATCACGCGGTGCGTGCGCGCCAGCTGCTCGAACAGGCCCGCATGGCGAAAATCCTCCGCGATCACGCCGTTTCCATGCAACAGCACGATGACGGGACCTTCACCCTGGCTCAGGTAGTGCAGGCGGGTGCCGTGCACATCGAGAAATTGGCCTGCCGGCGGATGCGCGCGCTCCGCCTGCCGGCTGCGGCTGCGGACCAACAGCCACGCCGCGCCCAGGGCCAGCGCACCGAAGGTCCAGCCCGTATGTGCCGACGCCGGCGCGCCCTTTGCCACCACCTTGTTGATGTCTTTGTTCATCTCTTGCTCCCGTGCGAGTGTGCCAGGCATCCATGATGCCCATGGCAGCCCGCTGGCGCGGTAGGCGCGCTGCGGTGCATGGCGTAGGAAAAAGGCCCGCTCGTCTTTGCCGCGTGGCGCTGCCCGGCGGAGCTTGAGGCACAATGGGCGCCTTGACTGTTGATGAAAGCGCCCATGCTGTCCCTGCAAATCGGTTCCCTGGCCCTGCCCACGGGCCTCGTCCTGCTGTTCGTTTCCCTGTGCGTCGCCTACGGCGTGGCGTGGTGGCTGCGCAGATCCCGCCAGTTGCCGGACGCCGGCCCCCTCGTTTCCGACATGCTGATCGCCGGCCTGCTGGCGGCGCGGCTGGCCTTCGTCTTGCGCTGGCACGAACAATACCTGGCGGCGCCCTGGTCCATCATCAATATCCGCGATGGCGGCTTCCTCGCGCCGGCCGGCATCGCGGCCGCGCTGGCCATTGCCGCGTGGCGCTGCCGGCGTCCCGCCATGGCGGCCATGCGCCGTCCGCTGGCCATCAGCGTGGCGGCCGGCGCGCTGGCCTGGGGCATGTTGAGCGCTGGGATCTCGCTCGCCTGGGACAAGCCGACGGCCTTGCCGGCCGTGGTCCTGCATGCGCTCGACGGCGCGCCAACGACCCTGGGGGCGCTGGCCGGCGGCAAGCCGCTGGTGGTGAACCTGTGGGCCAGCTGGTGTCCGCCATGCCGGCGCGAGATGCCCGTGCTGGCCGCCGCGCAGCAGGCGCGCGCCGATATCGCCTTCGTGTATGCGAACCAGCGCGAGGATGCGGTGGCGGCTGGTGCTTTCCTGGACAGGAGCGGCGTGACCCTGCGCAATGTGGTGCTCGACAGCGGGGCGGCGCTGGGCAAGGCGGCCGGTTCCTCGGCCCTGCCCACCACCCTGTTTTATGACGCGCGGGGGCGCCTGGTCGATACGCATCTGGGCGAACTGTCCGATGCCTCGCTGGCCAGCAAGCTGCAAAAGATCGCGCCTGCTCCTTGAGGCGGGTATGCCTTGTCGATGTAGCGTGGTGCTTTCTGATAGTATACCCCCCTATAGTATTTATCAGGGTGGAATCATGGGACACACGGCGCACAACAAGACGAAGCTGCTCAATCGCGTGAAGCGTATTCGGGGGCAGGTGGAAGGCCTGGAGCGGGGCCTGGAAGAGGGCCGCGACTGCGGCGAAGTGCTGCAGCTGATCGCCGCCGTGCGCGGCGCCGTCAATGGCCTGATGGCCGAAGTCATCGAAGAGCATTTGCGCGAGCACGTGGCCAGTCCCGATATCTCCGGCGACGAGCGGGCCAGGGGCGCCGACGACATCGCGGGCATCCTGCGCACCTACCTCAAATAAGGAGATCGTCATGAAAACGCAATCCCTCGGCGAAGACCTCTCCGCCTGGCAGCACGAACACGTTTTTGACAGCAGCAATGGCAAGGCCGAACGCCGCGCGCGCATCGTCATGTGGATTACCCTGGCCACCATGGTGCTGGAAATCGTCGCCGGCTGGTGGTACAACTCCATGGCCCTGCTGGCCGATGGCTGGCATATGAGTTCGCACGCGCTGGCCATCGGCCTGGCCGCGTTTGCGTATGCGGCCGCGCGCCGCTATGCGCGCGACCCCCGCTTTGCCTTCGGCACGTGGAAGATCGAGGTGCTGGCCGGCTATACGAGCGCCATCCTGCTGCTGGGCGTGGCCGTGCTGATGGTCGTGGCCTCGCTCGAGCGCCTGTTCTCGCCGCAGCCCATCCACTATCCGCAGGCGATGGCGGTGGCGGCCTTCGGCCTGGCGGTCAACCTCGTGTGCGCGCTGATCCTTGGCGGGCACCACGACCACGACCACCACCATGGCCATGGGCACGATCATCACGGCCACCACGACCACCATGGCCATGGCGAAGACCTGAACATGAAGGCCGCGTACATCCACGTGCTGGCCGATGCCGCCACGTCCGTGCTGGCCATCGTCGCGCTGGGCGGCGCTTGGGCTTACGGCTGGCAGTGGCTCGACCCCGTGATGGGCATCGCGGGCGCCGTGCTGGTGGCCCTGTGGGCGAAAAAGCTGATGCAGGAGACGGGCAAGGTCTTGCTGGACCGCGAGATGGACCACCCCGTCGTGGCGGAAATCCGCGAGGCCGTGGAAGTGGAAAGCGCCGGCGACACGCCGCGCATCGTCGACCTGCACGTGTGGCGAGTCGGCAAGCAGCTGTATTCCTGCGCCTTGTCCGTTGTCAGCCGCGATGCCGCATTGACGGCCGCCGAACTGCGCGCGCGCATCGGCATCCACGAGGAAATCGTCCACAGCACCATCGAGATTATTCGCCGGCCTTGACAATGATGGTGAAACAAGCCCGCTGATGCGGGGCGTAGGCAGTATAATGTCGGCTTTTACAGCACGCGCTGTTCACCAGACAGAGAAGAAAATGAGCACATTACCACCATGCCCGCAATGCAAATCCGAATTCACGTACGAAGACGGCAGCCAGTTGATCTGCCCTGAGTGCGCGCATGAATGGTCGGCCACGGCTGGCGAAGCGGTGGAGGAGGGCGCCAAGGTGTACCGCGATTCGGCCGGCAACATCCTGCAGGATGGCGACACGGTCAGCGTCATCAAGGACTTGAAATTGAAGGGCGGCGGCGGTGTCGTCAAGATGGGCACCAAGGTCAAGAACATCCGCCTGGTCGACAGCGACCACGATATCGACTGCAAGATCGACGGTTTCGGTTCCATGAGCCTGAAAACGGAATTCGTCAAGAAGGTCTAAGGCTTTTACCCCGTAACACGGCGCGCCGGTTTCATTCCGGCGCGCCGTTTTTTTATTCAGACGCCATGCAAATCGATACCATCCGCCAGCGCCTGCGCGCCTTGGGCGCCAAGCCCCTGCACGAACAGCGCGTGCTGCGCGACTGGATACAGGGGCAGCCGCACGACCAGGGCCGGCGCCGCGCCGAGGATTTTTTGCCGCTGCCCGTGCGCGAGGCCTTGCCCGCGCTCGATCTCGAATTGCAGGGCATGCTGAAGCTGATCAGCACCCATCCGGGCGCGGACGGTTCCGCGCGCCTGCTGGTGGGGTTGCACGATGGCCAGACGGTGGAAAGCGTGCTGCTGCCGCGCGATGGCTTGTGCGTATCGAGCCAGGTGGGTTGCGCCGTCGGCTGCCAGTTCTGCATGACGGGCCGCGACGGCTTGATCCGGCAAGTGACCAGCGGCGAGATCGTCGCGCAAGTGGTGCTGGCGCGCACCATGCGCCCCGTCAAAAAAGTCGTCTTCATGGGCATGGGCGAACCGGCGCATAACCTGAACAATGTGATGGAAGCGATCGAGCTGCTGGGAACCGAGGGTAATATCGGCCACAAGAACCTCGTGTTTTCCACCGTGGGCGACCCGCGCGCCTTCGAGCGCCTGCCGCAAGGTCGCGTCAAGCCGGCACTGGCCCTGTCGCTGCACACGACCAGGCCGGCGCTGCGCGAACAGCTGCTGCCGCGCGCGCCCAAATTATCCCCGCGTGAGCTGGTGGACTTCGGCGAATCGTATGCGCGCCTGACCGGCTACCCGGTGCAGTACCAATGGACCCTTATGGAAGGCGTCAACGATGGCGACGACGAGATGGATGGCATCGTCGAACTCCTGAAGGGCAAGTACGCGGTGCTCAACATGATCCCGTATAACACCATAGCCGACTTGCCGTTCAAGCGCCCCAGCTGGGAAAAGGCGCGCGCCATTGCCGCCGCCCTGCACGCGCGCGGCGTGCTGACCAAATTGCGCGATTCGGCCGGACAGGATGTGGAAGGCGGCTGCGGGCAGTTACGGGCGCGCGAAGCGAAAGGCAAGAAAGTGATCGAGATACACGCAGCGTAGAGCCGGGGTCAGACCCCCGGATACGTTGGCACTGAGCTTGACGCTAACAGTGTTGAGGGTCTGACCCCAGCCTTTGCCCTCGGGTTAAATCCCACCGAGCAAATCGTTTTCATTCAAGATTGCAAACGCGATCTCGGGGTGCGCGGCCAGGCAGCGGCGCACGGCGGCGGGAATGGCGGCGCGCGTCTTGCGGCACAGGCCGGGCCGCTCCAGCAGGCGGATCTGGAAGCCGCGCACGGTGCGCACTTCGCCGCTGCCCGGCGTAATCTGCAATTCCACGCCCAGGTTTTTCTTCAACAGCAGTTGCAGCTTCCGCAGCTGCGCATGGGTGGCGATGTCCTCGATGTGCGCGAGCAGGCGCTTTTCTTCCGTCAGGTTCAGGCGCAGGATGGACAGGTCCGCCTGCGCATCGCCGAGCAGGCGCTCGCGCTCACAGTCGCACAACTGCGGCGGACACTCCTTGCGGACTTCAAAGTCGACGATACGCATGTACGGCTTCCAATGGCGATTCCGGATAAATCAAGTATCGTCCGCCATCTGGCGCATGTCAATCAGCGCGGGCTGGCGATCAGGCGCGCCACAGGATCGGCCCTTGTTCGTTGACGTGCTGCGGCATGGCACACAATCGTGCCCGGCCTTGACCGCGTGTCTTGGCGCGCGCGCCGCCCTGTGTTGTAATGTTGATCATCCCGACTGAGCACGCAAGGCCATGAGAACCCGCATCAAGATCTGCTGTATCGCTTCCATCGACGAAGCGCAACTGGCCATTGCCGCCGGCGCCGACGCGCTGGGCCTGGTGGCGGCCATGCCGTCCGGCCCCGGTCCGATTCCCGACGCGCGCATCGCGCAGATCGCCGCCTGGACGCCGCCGCCCGTGGCCACGTTCCTGCTGACGTCCGAGACGACGGCGCAAGCCATCGCCGAACACGTGCGCGCCACGCAGCCGTCCACCGTGCAGATCGTTGGCCATATCGACCCGGGCGAAGTCGAGGAACTGGCGCGCTTGCTGCCGCACGTGCGGCGCGTGCAGGTGATCCACGTGGAAGGGCCGGAGGCGCTGGACCTGATTCCCGCCTACGCGCCCCACGTCCATGCTTTCCTGCTCGATTCGGGCCGTCCCGGCGCGGCGGTGCCGGAACTGGGCGGCACGGGCCGCACGCACGACTGGTCCGTCAGCGCGCGCTTCGTGCGCGCCAGCCCCCGTCCCGTTTTCCTGGCCGGTGGGCTGGACGACACCAATGTGATGGACGCGCTGCGCCAGGTGCGCCCCTACGGCATCGACCTGTGCTCGCGCGTGCGCACGGATGGCCAGCTCGATGTCATGAAGCTGGCCTTGCTGATGGCGGCCGTGCGCGACGTCGATGCGGCGCTGTATGCGGAAGGCTAGAGTGTATTCATCTCGCGCACGAACGCTTCCGTAAACGCGGCCACCATGCCCCCGGCCGCGCGCGGCGAGATCAGGCCGACGACGGAGTGCGATTCCTCGTCCGGCAGGGCGATGAAACGCACGCCCGGCGGCGCCACCAGGCGCATGCTGTCGGGGACGATGGCGATACCCATATTGGCCTCGATCAGGTTCAGCTGCGACGTCTTGCGCGACAGGGCGCGCGCCGCCTTCGGAAAGAAACCCTGCGCCAGGCACAGGCCCGCCACCAGGTAGCTGAGGCCTCCGCGGTCCTTGTGCGGGATCGAGACGAACGCTTCGTCGCGCAGGGCGGCAATCGTCGTGCGCTCCAGCGCGGCCAGCGGTGATATCGCCGACACGGCCACCACCAGCTTTTCCGCAAACAGTTCGCGCACGACGATGTTGGCGTGTTTGCGCAGGGTGGGCAGGCGCACGAGGCCCAGGTCGGCGCGGCCTTCCTCGATATCAAACGCCTGGTTTTCCGACGATCCCTTCGACACATCGAGCGAAACGCCGGGGAACTGCGCCAGCAGGCGGTTCAGCACGGCGCCGATGGCGGGTGTGAGGGTGACGGAGCTCGAATGCAGCAGGCGGATGATGCCTTGCGCGCCTTGTCCCACGTGGCGCGTCTGGCGCACGGTTTCGTCGATGTCGTCGAGGATGCGCTTTGCCCGCTCATAAAAGACCTGTCCCGCGGGCGTCAGCTCGATATGGCGCGCGTCGCGCGTCAGCAGCAGCGCTTGTACCTCGCCTTCCAGCTCCTTGATTTGCCGGCTCAGGGCCGATTGCGCGATGTACAGCTTTTCCGCCGCGCGCGAGTAGCTGCCCGCATCGACGACTTCGACAAAGTAGCGGAACTGTCTGATGGAAATCAATCGTATGCCTTTTCGAGATCGGAGACTGCCTGATTTGATATTGGCCCGGCGCCGCCATTCGCGCTACAGTGGCCTGGTCTGCTGTCACTGCAAAGGAAAGACCATGCTGGAATTGATCGGGGTGCTGGGACTGCTCGTCAGTATTATCGTAAAACTGATTTTCGTCCAGATCGGCGCGGCTGATGACGGTAAAGAGGATTGATAGGGAATCAACCCAACAGCGTGAAGCTGGGGTCGGTTCCTTCGGAATCGGAATACGGTCTATCAGACCGTATTCCCCCGCCGGGTCTGACCCCGGATTGTCGCTAACATTGCCACGAAATTTTGCGGAGTCTCCACGGCTTGCAAATGACAATTCAATGCCACCCCATCCCACTCCGCCAACTGCTTGCCCGCGCACTTGAGCGCCGCCTCGCGCGCCGTCCATGCCTGCGCCAGGCGCAGCGGGCGCTGGTTGGCAGGGCAGGCGGCCAGCTCCTGCGCCACCTGCGGCCCCAGGTAATCGCGTGCCAGATGGAACCAGTCGGCAATGTCCTGCACCCGCATCACGTCGATGCCGACGGGCCCATACAGGCCGATGGCGGCCAGCGACAGTCCCTCGTCATGGCTGAACGACAGACCCACTGATCGTCCGGCCAGCAGCAAGCGGGGAGGAGTACCCGGCGTCGACTCCACGGAAATCGCCTCGATGTCCAGGTTTTGCCACTGCGCCGCCGCTTCGCGTACGGCCTGGCGCAGGTGCGCGCGCGCTTCCGTGCGGGATGGCGGCGGCACGATGCCGATCGCCAGCATGCCGTCTCTTGACAAGAGCACCGTAAAATCCATCAGCTGCAATCAGCTACGCAAAGGCGCGGCCGGGCAGCCCGCCCAGTTGCTGCCGGCGGGGATGTGTTCGCCCTTCATCACCAGGGTCAATGGTCCCAGGCGCGCGTTGTCGCCCACCTTGGCGCTGTACAGCACGGAGCTGCGCGGGCCCATGTAGACGCGCTGGCCGATGTCCACGTGGTCGATCTTCATCACGCGGTCTTCGAACAAATGCGTTTGCGGGCAGGTCAGCGCGTTCAGTTCGCTGTAGTCGCCGATGTGCACGCAGTCGAATTCCGTGATGTCCGTCGTGTCCATGTAGACGCCGCGGCCGATCTTGCAGCCGAACAGCCGAAAGGCCAGCGGCAGCCACGGCGTGCCGCGCAGGTAGCGCATGAAGTTGGGTACGGCGATGCCTTCATACAGATTGGTCACGCCTTCCGAAATCCACACGAACGGCGTCCACATGGGCGCCGCATGCTTGCGGTAGCGTCCCAGCAGCAGCCACTTGAACAGCACGACCACCAGGAAATTGCCGATGCCGTAGGCCAGGCCGGCAATCGCCAGGTCGCTCACCACTTCGCCCCAGCGTCCCGCGCCCGCGATCGGCATCACGTCCAGTACCAGGGTGTAGCCGACGGCGATCACCACGGCGTGTGGCGCGACGATGCGGAAGGCTTCAATCAGGCTGCGGCCCAGGCGGCGCAACAGTGACGGCTTGAACGTCAGGTGTTCGGCAAAGCCGCTGACCTGTTCGCGCGCGGGCAAGTGCATGGGCGGGGAGCCGAGCCACGTATCGCCGCTGTGCATCTGTTCATTGCGTGGCGCATGCGTGTGCACGCCGATCAGCACGTGCTCGGGCAGCACCGTGCCGTCCGGGATATAGCTGCCGTTGCCGACGAAGCTGCGGTGCGAGACGACGGTGGGACGCATGGTCATCCAGCCGCCATCGATCTGCTCGTCGCCCAGCATGACGGCGTCGGCGATGAAAGTGTCGTCGCCCAGAGTCAGCATGTCTGGCACCACGCCCAGGGCCGTGGAAATCTCGGCGCCCTTGCCCACCTTGGCGCCCAGCAGGCGGTACCAGTACGGCGCGTACACGGTGGCGTAGATGCCGTGCAGGACGTTCAGGCTCGATTCCTGGATATGGCTGACCAGCCACTTGGCGCAATAGATATTGCTGTGCACGGGTGAGCTGCCCGGCTTCAAGCGGGGCAGCGCGCCCCAGCGGATGGCGGCCGACAGCAGGGCGGTGAGCACGATCAGCACGGCGCTGGCGGGGAAGGCCAGCAGGAAGTAGCGGGCCAGCTGGGTCGTCACGTCGCGTCCCTGCAGCCACGGCATCATTTCGCGCTCGTCGAACCAGTCGATCAGCACGAAGCTGGGGAAGACGGGCATGAAGAACAGCACGGCGATCAAAACCATGCCGAAGCAGAAGAACACGGTTTCGCTTGTCAGACGCAGGCGCGAGACGGCGGGGCGCGGCGGCTGGCTGGCCACGTCAAACGCGCCGCTGTCGCGCGCGGGCGAGCCCGTGTATACGCGGCCAGCCGGCACCGCCGCGCCATCGGCCAGCGCCGACTGGCCTTCCAGGTGGCCAAACGCGCCCACCGTGGTATTGCCCTCCATGATCGCGTAAGAGCTGATGCAGGCATCGTCGCCGATGTCGATCCGGCCCAGCAGCAAACGGCCCCGCTCGACCCGGGCGTTTTCAAAGTTGACGGCATTGCCCACGCTGACGTTGTCGCCGATGGACAGCAGGTCGGGCGCGCGCAGGGTCATCGAGCCGATGACGACTTCCTTGCCCACTTTCGCGCCGAGCGCGCGCAGCCACCAGCTGTTCAGGGACGAGCCGCTGAGCAGGTAGGCGGGCGCCGATTCGATCAGTCGGTCGGCCAGCCACCAGCGGTAGTAAGTGACGCCCCACAGCGGATAGCTGCCCGGTTTCAGACGCCCGGCGATCAGCCACTTGCCGGCAATCGCAATGGCAAATTCGGCCAGGGTCGCCAGCAGGAACACGGCGATCGAGGCGGCGATGGCGCGCGGCACGGTGTCGCCCGTGTCGCCCGTGAAGAAGTGATAGGTGAAGAAGGGCGCCATCCACTGCGCCATGCGCAGGGTGACGAGGCCCGGCACGGCCGCCGCCTGGGCCGCGCCGCAGGTCCAGCGCTTCAGGGCCGACGGCGGCGTCCATTGCGCTTCCGGCGTGGCCAGCGCGGGCGCCTCATTGAGCACGGCGGCGATCTTGCCGACCTGCCGGTTCTGGTAAATGTCGCGCACCGTCATGTGGGCGTAGGCCGGATCGGCGCGCAGGGCGGATGCCAGGCGCGCGGCCAGGAAGGAGTGGCCACCGAGGTCGCTGAAAAAGTCCAGCTGGCGCAAGATCGCCTGGCCCGGGAACAGCTTGGCCAGTGCCGCGAACAGGGCCGCTTCGGCCGGCGTTTCCGGCACGTCCGATACACCCGCCTCGCCGGCCGGCGGGGCGGACAGCGGCATGGCCTTCAACGCCTTCCGGTCGATCTTGCCCGAGGTCAGGCGCGGCATCAGCGGCAGCAATTCAAAACGCCCCGGCACCATGTAGGGCGGCAGGTGCAGGTTCAAGGCCGCGCGCAGGGTTTTCACGGCCAGGGCGTCGGCCGGCGCATCGTCGCTGCCGACGATGTAGGCCACCAGCTGGTCGATGCCGTCATCCTTGCGCAGCAAGACGGCCGCCGTGCCCACGCCCGGTTGCTGCGCCAGCACGGCTTCGATCTCGCCCAGTTCCACGCGGAAGCCGCGGATTTTGACCTGGTCGTCGGCGCGGCCCAGGCACAGGACCTGGCCGTCGGCATCGATGCGGGCCAGGTCGCCCGTGCGGTACAGGCGCGCGTCATCGGGGCCCGTGCTCCAGGGATTGGGCAGGAATTTTTCCACCGTCAGGTCGGGCCGGCCCAGGTAGCCCTCGGCCAGGCCGGGGCCGATGATGCACAATTCTCCCGTCTCGCCGCGCGCCAGCAAGGTCAAGGGACGGTTTTCTCCCGGCTCGGCCACCTGCAGCACCAGCAAGCCGTAGTTGGGCAGCGGCGTGCCGATGGTCACCGGTTCGCCGGGCCGCAGGCGCGCCAGGCTGCACGAGACGGTTGCCTCCGTGGGACCATAGGTGTTGAACATGGCGCGGCCGGGGCGCGACCAGCGCTCGACGAGCGACTCCGGGCACATCTCGCCGCCCAGGTTGATCAGGCGCAGGCTCGGCACTTCTTCCGCGAACAGGGCCAGCAAGGTCGGCACGGCGTGCAGAACGGTGACCTTGTTGTCGGCCAGCGCGCGCGGCAAGGCTTCCGGGTCGCCCGAAATCTCCTTGGGACCCAGCCACAGCGTGGCGCCCACCAGGTAGGCGATCCAGATTTCCTCGAACGACATGTCGAAGGCGACGGAAAAGCCCTGGTAGACGGTGTCGGATTGCCTCACTTCCAGCACGGCGTTTTCGCTGCGCAGGAAGTGGCAGATGCTGCGCTGATTGATCAATATGCCCTTGGGCTTGCCCGTGGAACCGGACGTGTAGATCACGTAGGCCGGATGTTCGGGCAGCACGGTTGCGCGCGCTGGCAGCAGTTCGCCCGCTGCGGCGGGGGCCAGCAGGCTTTCCGCCGTCCACACGGGACGCCGGACGCCAGCCTGCTCCAGGCGCGGCGCGAATTGCGCGCAGCTGACGACACCAAAGCCATTGGCATCATCGAGGCACACCTGCAGGCGCTCGACGGGCGTGTCTTCATCGACGGGCAGCCAGGCGGCGCCCGCCTTGGCGATGGCCGCCTGCATCAGCAGCAGATGGGCGCCGCGCGGCAGCCACAGGCCCACGATGTCGCCGGGCTTGATGCCGGCCGCCACCAGGCGCGCCGCGGCCAAGCTGGCTTGCGCATCGAGTTCCGCATACGTGATGCGGCGCCCGCCATCGATCAGGGCGATTTGCTCGGGGCAGCGGCGGGCCGTCGCTTCCAGCAGGTCGGCCAGTACTTCCTCGCGCAGCAGATCCCGTCGCGGCGGGCCGTACAGGATGTCGGCGTGGGTGGAAGGGATGCATGGACTGACTGCGGTGAAATCGTTCATGAGTGACGCTTATCTGTAATGCGGAGTGAGGAATCTGATGGACTGCGCATGGCACGCGGCACAGTTGATACATTACAGTACGCAAGACATTTCAGCGTTGCAGATCGGGGAATTTTGTGAAGCTTTCAGCAATTTTGGGGCCGCAGGATCAACTGCCATGATTACGGAATGTAAATCGCGGAAACATGGCGCCGATTTGCGCCAAAGTCGCCGCCGCCGGATAGCCGTGCAAGGGGCGGCCGGACAGCGCCGCGTCCGCGCAGCCTTCGGCGCGGAACTGCTGCAGCACGTAGTTGTCGACGCCTTTCGCGGCCAGGGTGGCGGCCAGGGCCAGCAACTGCTCGTCCGGCAGCAGGTCGGGGTGGGTGGTGGTGCGGCATTCGTAGGCCACGCCGCTGGCGAGGATGGCATCGAGGCAGGCGCGCGCCGGGTCGCCGCTGCCGGCCACGCGGGTCACATGACGATAGTCGGCGAACGGCGCCTTGATGTCGAAGCCGACCCAGTCGGCCAGGGGCAGCACTTCCCGCAGGCGCTGCGGATAGATGCAGGCCGTGTGCAGGCCGATGCCGAAACCCAGTGCCCTGACGTCCTGCATGGCGCGCGCCAGCGCCGGATCCATGCACGCTTCGCCGCCGCTGAAGACGACGGCGTCGACCAGGCCGACGCGGCGGCGCAGCCAGGTCAGTACGTCCTGCCAGGGCATGGCGCCTTCCGGCGTGCGCGCCTGCAGGTGCGGATTGTGGCAATAGCCGCAGCGCCAGGGGCAGCCCTGCACGAAGACCACGGCCGCCAGCTTGCCCGGATAGTCGTTGGCGGAAAAGGGCGTCAGGCCGCCCACTTTCAACTCAGCCATGGCAGGCGGGCTGGCCTACCAGGGCGCTCGCTTCCGTAAAATACCGGCGCTCGTGGAATTCGCCCTGCTTGCCGATGTTGAACGAGGCGACGGGACGGTGGTAGCCCATCACGCGCGTCCAGATTTCGCAGCGCTGGCGTTCCGTATCGAGCAGGGTGATGGCGGGAGTGAAGTCGGGACGTGCGTTCATGGCGTTTCCTTGAGTGGGTGGGCGAGATCGGACTGCTTGCGGGCGATCAGTTCCGCGTCGCAGGTGGGACAGAATTCATGTTTGCCGGCCAGGTAGCCGTGGCGCGGGCAGATGGAAAACGTGGGCGTGACGGTGATGTAGGGCAGCGAGAAGCGGCTCAGCGCGCGTTTCACCAGCTCGCGGCAGGCGTTCGCGTCGGACAGCGCTTCCGTCATGTACAGGTGCAGCACCGTGCCGCCCGTGTACTTGCGCTGCAGCGCGTCCTGCAATTCCAGCGCTTCGAACGGGTCGTCGGTATGGCCGACGGGCAGCTGCGACGAATTCGTGTAATACGGATTGTCGACCGTGCCCGCCTGCAGGATGGCGGGATAGCGCTTGCGGTCTTCGCGGGCGAAGCGGTACGTCGTGCCTTCGGCCGGCGTCGCTTCCAGGTTGTACATATGGCCCGTCTCTTCCTGGAACTGCACCATGCGCGCGCGCACGTGGTCGAGCAGGCGCACGGCCAGCGCATGGCCTTCCGGCGCCGTGATGTCGTAAGCGTTGCCGCTGAAGTTGCGGATCATCTCGTTGATGCCGTTCACGCCCAGGGTGGAAAAGTGATTGCGCAGGGTACCCAGGTAGCGTTTCGTGTACGGGAACAGGCCTTGCTGCATCAGTTCCTCGATGGTGCGGCGCTTGATTTCCAGGCTGGTCTTGCCCAGTTCCAGCAGGCGGTCCAGGTCCGCCATCAACGCTGGCTCGTCGCCGCGCCACAAGTGGCCCAGGCGCGCGCAGTTGATGGTGACCACGCCCAAGGAACCCGTCTGCTCGGCGGAACCGAACAGGCCATTGCCCCGTTTGAGCAGCTCGCGCAAGTCCAGCTGCAAGCGGCAGCACATGGAACGTATCATGTTCGGCTTGAGTTCCGAATTGATGAAGTTCTGGAAGTAGGGCAGGCCGTAGCGGGCCGTCATCTCGAACAGGCGTTCCGCGTTGTCGCTATGCCAGTCGAAGTCCTCGGTGATGTTGTAGGTGGGGATGGGGAAGGTGAAGACCCGGCCCTTGGCGTCGCCCGCCATCATGATCTCGATATAGGCGCGGTTGATCATGTCCATTTCCGCCTGCAGCTCGCCATAGCTGAAGTCCATTTCCTGGCCGGCGATGACGGGAATCTGCTCGCGCAAATCGTCCGGGCAGACCCAGTCGAAAGTGAGGTTGGTGAACGGCGTCTGCGTGCCCCAGCGCGATGGCACGTTGAGGTTGAAGATCAGCTCCTGCATGTACTGGCGTACGTCTTCGTAGCGCAGGCTGTCCTTGCGGATGTAGGGCGCCATGTAAGTGTCGAAGGAGCTGAACGCCTGCGCGCCCGCCCACTCGTTTTGCAGGGTGCCGAGGAAATTGACGATCTGGCCAATGGCGCTCGACATGTGTTTCGGCGGACCCGATTCGATCTTGCCCGGCACGCCATTCAAGCCTTCGTGCAGCAGGGTACGCAGCGACCAGCCGGCGCAATAGCCGGCCAGCATGTCGAGATCGTGGATGTGCAGCGCCGCTTCGCGGTGCGCCGCGCCCACTTCCGGCGGATACACCTGGTCCAGCCAGTAGTTGGCGATGACCTTGCCCGACACGTTGAGTATCAGACCGCCCAGCGAGTAACCCTGGTTGGCGTTGGCGTTGACACGCCAGTCGCGCCGGTCCAGGTATTCATTGATGGACGCGGCGACATCGACCTGGCCGCGCGTGGATGGAACTGCATTTGTCGTCATGAAACCTCCAATAAACACAACATGCGGTGTTTTTATGGAGATTAATCACTAAATATAGTGGCGTCAAAGGGCGCGTGCAGTTGCGTGACGAATCCTTGATGCAGGTGAAGAAAGCGCGTCAGCGGCTTTTTTTCACGCGGCCCAGGCGCGGGATGAAGCAGCTCAGGCCAAAGTACATGGCGCCGCAGACGGCGATGCTGACGACGGAGGCGGGCAGCACGTGCGCCCAGATTTCCCGTGCCGAGAAGGTGCTCCAGCTGGCCACGCGCGCGTCGAACGTGACGTAGTTCGCCAGCAGCCAGTACGCGGCCAGCAGGCCCGTGCAGATGCCGGCCTGGCGCAGCACGGGCATGGCGCGGCGCGCGAAGACGGCTTGCAGGAACAGCAGCAGCACGCCGGCCCAGACGCCCAGCGCCTCGGGCGAGAGCACGGAGAGCGCCCCGGCGTCGTAGCCGTCGGCGGGCGAAGCCCACTGTATTTGCAGCACGGTGAGGAATAGGGTGAGCAGGAATAGCAGCAGCGGTTTGCGGGGCATGGCGGGCAATCGGTGAGGGAGAAAAGTGGGGCATTTTACAGCCAGGTCAAGCAAGTTGAACGCGCGCCGGCCATGCATGCATTCCTTCACCTGCGTCAAGGACTGGGCGGTATGGGCGGGGCTATAGTCTGCACCCTGAGCCGATACAGGACTGTGAACACCATGATGCTTGAATCAACCACCGCCACCCGCGTGGCCGGACCGCTGGAACTGGTCTGCCCCGCCGGCAGCCTGCCTGCCCTGAAGGCGGCCATCGACAATGGCGCCGATACCGTTTACCTGGGTTTTCGCGACGCCACCAATGCGCGCAATTTCGCCGGCCTCAATTTCGACGAGAAGGCCATCGCCGAGGGCGTGCGCTACGCCCACCAATATGGACGCAAGGTGCTGCTGGCGCTGAACACCTATCCGCAGCCGCATAACTGGGCCGTGTGGCGCAGCGCCATCGACCGCGCCGCGCAGGCCGGCATCGACGCCATGATCGTGGCAGATCCCGGCCTGATGGCGTATGCAAGCGAGCACCACCCGCAGCTGCGTTTGCACCTGTCCGTGCAGGGTTCGGCCACCAACTACGAAGCGATCAATTTTTACCATGAACACTTCGGCATCGCCCGCGCCGTGCTGCCGCGCGTGCTGTCGATGGCGCAGGTCGAGCAACTGATCGCCAAGACGGAAGTCGAGATCGAGGTCTTCGGCTTCGGCAGCCTGTGCGTGATGGTCGAAGGGCGCTGCGCGCTGTCGTCGTATGCGACGGGCGAGGCGCCGAACACGCACGGCGTGTGCTCGCCGGCGAAATCCGTGCGCTGGCTGGAAACGCCGAACGGCCTCGAATCGCGCCTGAACGGCGTGCTGATCGACCGCTACGCACCGGGCGAAAACGCCAGCTATCCGACCCTGTGCAAGGGGCGTTTCGAAGTCAACGACGAAGAGTATTACGCGATCGAGGAGCCGGCCAGCCTGAATACGCTGGCGCTGCTGCCGCAGCTGATCGCCATGGGCGTGCGCGCCGTGAAGATCGAAGGACGCCAGCGCAGCCCCGCCTACGTGGCGCAGGTGACGCGCGTGTGGCGCGAAGCGATCGACGCCTGCCGCGAAGGCAACGCGCGCTATGCCGTCAAGCCGGCCTGGATGGCGTCCATGGACAAGCTGGCCGAAGGCCAGCAGCACACCCTCGGCGCTTACCATAGATCTTGGAAATAGCAAAACCTACTGCGCGTCCCGGGGCGTGGCCTGCGATGCTCGCTGTGCTCTAGCTCAGCTGCGCTTCTCGGCCGCGCCGCGAACCGCTCGCTACGGTTTTGTCAACTAAAAAATAATGGAAAAGACATGTTAAAACTCTCTTTGGGCCCCTTGCTCTACTACTGGCCGCGCGCCACCGTCTTTGCGTTTTACCAGCAGATCGCCGGCACGGCCGTCGATATCGTGTACCTGGGCGAAACCGTCTGTTCGCGCCGGCATGAAGTGCGCCTGGCCGACTGGCTCGATATCGCCGACATGCTGGCCGCTGCCGGCAAGGAGGTGGTGCTGTCGACGCAGGCGCTGATCGAGGCGGGTGCGGAACTGGCGACCCTGCGCCGCATCACGGGCAATGGCCGCTACGGCGTCGAGGCCAACGACATGGGCGCCGTGCACTGCATGGAAAAGGGCACGTCCTTTGTCGCCGGTCCCCATTTGAACCTGTTCAATGGCCCCAGCCTGCAACTGCTGGCGCGCCTTGGGGCGCGGCGCTGGGTGATGCCGCTGGAAATGGGACAGACGGCGCTGGCCGAGATGCAGCGCCAGAAACCGGAAGGGCTGGAGACGGAGGTCTTCGCCTACGGCCGCATGCCGCTGGCGTTTTCCGCGCGCTGCTTCACGGCGCGCAACCGCAACCTGCCGAAGGACGATTGCGGCTACAGCTGCCTGGAAGAGCCGGACGGCCTGCTGCTGCGCACGCGCGATGAAGTGCCGTTCCTCGTGTTGAATGGCACGCAGACGCAGTCGGCCCTCGTCTATAACCTGGTGCGCGAACTCGACGCCATGCGCGACATGGGCGTGTCCGTGGCGCGCATCAGCCCGCAGGCCATGCATACGGAACAAGTCATCGCCATCTTCGACCGCGCCCGCCGCGGCCAGATCAGCGGCATCGGCGCCCAGGCCCAGCTGGCGGCCTGCCAGCCGGCCGGCGCCTGCGATGGCTACTGGCACGGCCAGCCCGGCATGGAACAGCACCAGCACGCCGCCCATTGAACGCATCGAAAGGAAGCACATGCAAGATCAACTGGAAAGATTGCCCGTCCCCGCCAAACCCGGTATGAGCAAGCCCGCCGCGTCGTACCGGCTGCCCGAACCGCTGGCCGAATTGCTGTCCAAGCTGCCGCCGTATCCCGCTTCCTGGCTGTTCGTGCAGGGCTTGAACCGCCTGCTGGCGCCGCAATTGCCCGACGACGTGCGAAGCAGCCTGGAAGGGCGCAGCCTGCGCCTGCGCTTGCTGGACGCGGGCATCGCCTTCGATTTCGAATGGCAGGGAACGGTGTTCGTGGCCGAGCGCTATGTCGACGTGCCGGACCTGTGCATCGCCGCCAGCGTGCATGACTTGATGCTGCTGGCGCGGCGCCAGGAAGATCCGGACACCCTGTTCTTCAGCCGCCGTTTGAGCCTGGAAGGCGATACGGAGCTGGGCTTGCTGTTCAAGAATACGCTCGATGCCATCGAGCTGCCGCCGTTCGACCTGCAGGCGCTGGGGCCGCGCCGCGTGCTGGCGCATCTGCGCGACCGGGGCGCGCGGGGAGGGTAAGTTGGGAGCTGGCGGGCTTCAATGGCGGCAGTGGCCGCAGGCGCCGCTGCACGCGGCCAGCTGTACTTCATCCGTCGCTTCGCCCATGAAGCCGGCGTCGTTGACGGCGGCCAGCAGGCGTTCCTGCGTGGCCAGGCGTTCGTCGAATTGCACCGTGGCGCCGTGGCGCGCCAGCGAGACGCAGACGGTCGCCACCCCCGTGACCGCTTCAAGCGCGCCCGTCAGCCTGTCGGCGCAGCCTTCGTGATCCATTCCAATGATATTCAAGCGCGCTGTCTGCATGGGTTCCTCTTGTTTTTCAGATAAAAAAAGAGCGTAGGCGAGGGGCAAGCATGCCGTCCAGAGCCGCACGCCAGATTTATTTTCTATTTGCGGTTTTATTGATCTGGATTAATTTCAATCGCTGCTGGCCAGCCTGAAAGTGCTGTTGTTTTATACACAGTTGCCGTATTCCAGTCGACAAGCGTACTCTGCTGCGCGATACTGTCATTCTGATAAGAACGCTGATGAAAGCGCTGGAAAGGAGGGGCCATGCGGCGCCGCCCCCTGCTCAAGCTTGCCGCCCTGTGGCCGTTGGGCGCTGCCGCCGCCGGCAAGTCGTCGCCGCAGCCGCTCGTGTATCCGCGCCACCAGGCGATCGATGATCCGCAGCAAGGTTATGTGACGGCCTTGCTGCAGCAGGCGCTGGCCCGTTCGGGCCAGGCCTATGCCTTGCGCCGCTCCGCGCTGCGCATGGTGCAGACGCGCGCCATGCAGGAGATCGCCACGGCGTCGGGCAGCGTCGACGTCGTCTGGACGATGACGAGCCGCGCGCGCGAAACGCAATTGCTTCCGGTGCGCATCCCCATCGACCGCGGCCTGATCGGCTGGCGAGTGGCCCTGATCCGGGCGCGCCAGCCGCAGCTGCTGCGCGACGTGCGCAGCATCGCCGCCCTGGCGCGGCTGTCGGCCGGCCAGATGAGCGACTGGCCCGACTCCGCCATCCTGCAGGCGAACGGCTTGCGCCTCAATACCTCGAGCACCTATGAAGGCCTGTTCCAGCAACTGGCGGCGGGGCGCATCGATTACTTTCCCCGTTCCGTGATCGAGGCGCAAAGCGAGCTGGCCAGCCATGCGCAATTGCCGCTGGCGCTGGACACTCACCTGGTCATCCGCTACCCGGCCGCGCTGTATTTTTTTGTCGGCAAGCACCGGCCGGAACTGGCGCGCCATATTGAAATCGGGCTGGAGAAAATGCTGGCCGATGGCAGTTTCGCGCAGCTGTTCCAGCGCCATTTCGGCCGCTTCGCCGATGGTTTGAAATTGTCCCGGCGCCACGTGCTGGAGCTGGCCAATCCGGACCTGCCGGAAGAGACGCCTTTGGTGCGCAAGGCACTTTGGTATCATCCAAAACATTACTAATAGTTTTACTGATCAGTGTCAAACATCCGCTTCAATCGTGCGCCCGATGTTTGATGAAACGCAAAGCGAGTTCAACAGAACACCTGTTGACACTTATAAAATTTTCGCCGAACATAATTCCACGTTGCAACACTTTTGCAATACGTTCCCAGCACAAGCGGTGATACGCCGGTGCCGTGCGGGACCCGTGCGCCCGTTCAACAGCCAGCTGCCGCCAGCCGCCGAACGCTCTGCTCCCTTGTAACCATCCGTTATCTTTTCGAAGGTTTTCCCATGCTCGAGTCGATCACGTCGGTATTGCACCAGGTCCCGGAATTGGCCCTGTTCCTGGCGCTGGCGCTCGGTTACGCGGTAGGGCAGATACGCTTCGGTCCCATCCAGCTGGGCGGCGTGTGCGGCACCCTGATCGCCGCGCTGCTGATCGGCCAGCTGGGCATCACGCTGGACGCCAGCGTGAAAAACGTTTTCTTCATGCTGTTCATCTTTGCCCTCGGCTACGCGGGCGGTCCCCAGTTCTTTGCCAACCTCAACGCCAAGGGCTTGCGCCTGGGTTTGCTGTGCCTGATCGAAGTGGTGGTGGTGCTGGCGCTGGTGCTGCTGGCCACGCGTTTCCTGGGCCTGGACCAGGGCACGGCGGCCGGCATGATGGCGGGCGCGGCGACGGAATCGGCCGTCGTCGGCACGGCCACGGACGCCATCTCGAAGCTGGCGCTGCCGGCCGCCCGCATCGCCGAACTGCAGGCCAACGTGGTCACCGCGTATTCCATCACGTATATCTTCGGCCTGATCGCCATCGTCATCGCCACCAGCCAGATTTTTCCGCTGTTGTTGCGCGTCAACCTGCGCGAGGAAGCCGATAAATTGTGGGAAAAGATGGGCGGCGCGCAGACCGATGGCGACGGTGTGCAGGCGACGCCGGAAATGGTGGGCCGCGCCTATCGCATCAGCCGTGGCGCGGGACGCCGTCTCGACGCCTTGCAGCATATTTTCGCGGGCCGCGCCAGCATCACGCGCGTGCGCCGGCATGGCAAGGTATTGCCCTTGGAACCCGCACTGCGCCTGCGCAATAACGACGAAGTGCTGGTGATCGGCCACCGTCCCGCGCTGGTGGCGGCCGAAGCCATCCTGGGCGAGGAATTTGCCGACACGACGGGCTTGAACATGGCGGTCTCCGCCGTCGAAGTGGTGCTGCAGCAAGCCGCGCTGGTCGGCCAGCCCTTGCGCCAGCTGGCCTTGCCTTCGGGCGTGCACGTGGCGGCCGTCGTCCGTGGCGAGCACAGCATGCCGCCGCTGCCCGACCTGACACTGCAGCGCGACGACGTGCTGCGCCTGTACGGCACGACGGAAGGGCGCGAACTGAACACGGCGCTGGCCGCCATCGGCAAGCGCGTGCCGACGGGCGACCGCAGCAATATCGTCTACGCCAGCATCGGCATCGTGCTGGGCGTGTATATCGGCGGCTTCAGTGCCAAGCTGGGCGGCATCCCGTTTTCGCTGGGCACGGGCGGCGGCGCCTTGCTGACGGGCCTCGTGTTCGGCTGGTACCAGGCGCGCAAACCGGGCATGCCGGGCATCCACCCGAGCGCGCTCGACATGATGAAGGATATCGGCCTGGCCACCTTCATCGCCTGCGTGGGCCTGGCGTCGGGGCCGCAGGCGATCGATCTGATCCGCCAGTACGGCCTGTCGCTGCCGCTGATGGGCGTGCTGATCGCCGTCATCCCCGCTTCGCTGTCGCTGCTGGTGGGCCACTTTTTTCTCAAGCTGGAAGCGCCCGTGCTCTTGGGCGCCATCGCCGGCCAGCAGTGCAGCACGCCGGCCCTGTCCGCCGTGCAGAACGCGGCCGGCAATTCCACGCCCTTGCTGGGCTACACGATTACCTATGCCATCTCGAACGTGGTGCTGCCCCTGTTGGGGCCGCTGATCGTGGCCCTGGCCGGCTCGGTGCACGCATGAGCGGCCTGCAAGAGCACAGGCAGTAAAGAATTCCTTCAACATGAAAGGCGGTCCGCATGGAATGGTTGCACGAGTTATTCAAGAAGTCGCCTGAAATTGCCTTGTTTCTCTCCCTGGCAGCGGGTTACTACATCGGCAAGATCAAGTTCGGCTCGTTCCAGCTGGGCGGGGTAGCCGGTTCATTGCTGGTGGCGGTCCTCGTCAGCCAGGTGGGCGTCGCCATCGATCCCGGCGTCAAGTCGGTGCTGTTCGCGCTGTTCATTTACGCGGTCGGCTATGAAAGCGGACCGCAGTTCTTCAATTCCCTGGGACGCCAGTCCGTGCGCGAAATCATCCTGGCCGTCGTGCTGGCCGTGACGGCGCTGCTGACGGTGGTCATCCTGGCCAAGATGTTCGGCCTGGACAAGGGCCTGGCGGCCGGCGTGGCGGCGGGCGGCTTGACGCAGTCGGCCATCATCGGCACGGCCGGCGACGCGATCACCAAGCTGGGCCTGGCGGCCGACGAGGTGGCGCGCTTGCAGGGCAACGTGGCCGTCGGCTATGCCGTCACCTATGTGTTCGGCTCGTTTGGCGCCATCATCGTTTGCGTCAACATCTTGCCGAAACTCATGAAACGCACCATCCGCGAAGATGCGATCAAGGCGGAAACGGCGCTGCAGGCGGGCGTGCAGGTGCTGGGGCCGGGCCAGACGCCGGCCGCACCGGACTTGATCGGCCGCATCTATGAAGTGGGCCCCGGTGCCGGGCGTTCCGTGGAGGAGATCGAAAGCGCCCATCCGAACACGGCCATCACCATCGAGCGCGTGAAACGCAATGGCCAGATCATCGACGTCAGCCCGGACCTGATGCTGGCGGCCGACGATATCGTGCTGCTGGTGGGCCGGCGCGAAGCCATGCTCAGCGTGTCTTCCCAGCTGGGCAAGGAATTGCTTGCCGTCGAAGGCATGGAACTGGTGATGCAGCGCCGCGACATGGTGCTGACCAACAAGGCTTACCACAACAAGACGGTGGGCGAAATCCGCAGCGCGACGGCGCCGGGCGTGCGTCACGGCATCTTTGTCGTGCAGCTGAGCCGCATGGGCAAGATATTGCCCATGCAGGCGGAAACCGTCGTGCAGACGGGCGACGTGGTAACCATCTATGGCGCCGAGCAGGACGTCAAGCGCGTGGCGGCCGAAGTGGGCTACATGATCGTGCCGAGCGCCAAGACGGACTTCGTCTACATGGGGGCCGGCCTCGTCGTCGGCCTGCTCGTGGGCTTGCTGGTGGCGCGCATCGGCTCGATTCCGCTGACCCTGGGCAGCGGCGGCGGTGTTCTGCTGTCGGGCCTGGTATTCGGCTGGTTCCGCGCCAAGCGCCAGACGTTCGGCTACATGCCCAGCGGCGCCGTGCAAATCCTCAAGGATCTGGGCCTGGCCGGCTTCGTTGCCGTCGTCGGCCTCACGTCCGGCCTGCAAGCCGTGCAAACCGTGCGTGAACACGGCCTGACACTATTCGGCGTCGGCGTGGTGGTGACCATTCTGCCGATGATTTTGACCATGCTGATCGGCCGTTACATCTTGCGCTATGACAACGTGGCCGTGTTTGCGGGCGCCTTGTCCGGCTCGCGCAGCGCCAATCCCGCGTTCGGCGAAGTGCTGAACGCGGCGCAAAACTCGATTCCCACCGTACCGTTTGCCATCACGTATGCCTTGGCCAACGTTTTCCTGACCTTGCTGGGGCCGCTCATCGTGGCCTTCGTTTGAGTCTGCAAGAACCCTGCACATTGTCTGTCTAAAGGAGTAGCACACATGGATTTCAGTAACCCAAGCAAACTCGCCCTGTTGAGCCCATTCGAATTGAAGGATGCGCTGATCCAGACGGCCAAGCAAAGCAACCGTTTGATGCTCAATGCGGGCCGCGGCAACCCGAATTTCCTGGCCACCACGCCACGCCACGGTTTCTTCCAGTTCGGCCAGTTCGCCATGACGGAAGCGGAGCGTTCCTATGTCTACATGGACGACGTGGGCGGTTTCCCCACGCGCGACGGCATCGAGGCGCGCTTTGAAATCTTCGTGCGCAAGCATGAAGGCAACCCGGGCGTGCATTTCATCGAGGCGGCCGTGTCGTATGTGCGCGACCAGCTGGGCTTGAGCGCGGGCGACTTCCTCTACGAGATGTGCGAAGCCATCCTCGGCTGCAACTATCCCGTGCCCGACCGCATGCTGCGCCTGTCCGAGAAAATCGTCGGCCAGTATATCCACCGCGAAATGGTGGGCGACCATCCCTTCGTCGGCAACTTCGACATGTACGCCGTCGAAGGCGGCACGGCCGCCATGACGTATCTGTTCGCCAGCCTGAAATCGAACCACATCATCCAGGAAGGCGACACGATCGCCCTGGGCATGCCGATCTTTACGCCGTACATCGAAATTCCCCAGCTGAACGATTACAAGCTGAACACCGTGCACATCGATGCGCCGCAATCGAACAACTGGCAATTCACGAAGAAGGAACTGGACAAGCTGCTGGACCCGAAAGTAAAAGCTTTCTTCCTCGTCAACCCCAGCAATCCGCCTTCCGTCAAGATCGATGACGACACCCTGGAATACATCGCCAAGATCATCAAGAAGCGCCCGGACCTGATCATTCTGACCGATGACGTGTACGGCACCTTTGCCGACAATTTCGTCTCGCTGTTCGCCATCTGCCCGTTCAACACCATCCTCGTGTATTCGTTCTCGAAATACTTCGGCGCGACGGGCTGGCGCATGGGCGTGGTGGCCACGCATGAAGACAATGTGCTCGACGCCAAGATTGCCAAGTTGCCGGAAACTATCAAGAAGCAGCTCGATGCGCGCTATCACTCGATCACGACGGAGCCGCGCGCGCTGAAATTCATCGACCGCTTGGTGGCCGACAGCCGCACCGTGGCGCTGAACCACACGGCCGGCCTGTCCACGCCCGTGCAGGCGCAGATGACCTTGTTCTCCCTGTTCTCGCTGATGGATGAAGAGCAAAAGTACAAGCAGTCGATGAAGCGTATCGTGCTGCGCCGCAAGGAAGCGCTGTACCGCGAGCTGGGCTTGCCGATGGTGCACGACGCCAATTCCGTGCGCTACTACCACCTGCTGGACATGGAATCGCTGGCCGCGCAAATGCATGGCGTGGAGTTTTCGCAGTGGCTGCTGAAAAAACTGAAACCCAACGAAGCGCTGTTCCGTCTGGCCGAGGAAACGGGCGTCATCCTGTTGCCTGGCCGCGGCTTCGGCACCACGCATCCATCGGGCCGCGTGTCGCTGGCCAACCTGAACGAATACGACTACGCCAACATCGGCCGCGCCATCCGCAACATGGCGTCCGAGTTCTTTGCCGTGTTTGAAAAGGAAAAAGAGAAGGGCGGCAAAAAGGCCAAGAAATAATTAGTTTAGTAAAGGCTTGACCGCAACGGGTGTCCCGCAAGAGGCGCCCGTTTTTATATGCCAGTCCCGGTAACCAATAGTGCAGGCTGGAATGGACATCCATAGCTATAATTGCTATTGTGAAAGTATAAACATGGCAACCCCGTGCTTTCCCCTCATTCATTGACTGGACGCTACATGGGCAGATTGCAAGGACATTTATCATTATTGCTGGCCGGCGCGCTGGGCGCGGCCATGCCCGCCGTGGCCGAACCTCTGACATTCAGCGAAGCGCTGCAACAGGCAGCCGCCGCTTCGGGCACCGTGCAGGGCGCCGCGCTCGACGTACGGGCAAAAACACTGAAGGCGGAAGCCTTGTCGAATATCGACGGCCCTTCCGTGGACTTGACGGCGTTTCGCGGCCGCTTGTCGACGGACCTGAGTATCGATACGAGCGGCCTGGCCGGCGTGGTGGGCGGTATCGAATCCGTGCTGCCGCCGATTCCCGGCTTGCCGACGCCGCACATTCCCAATTCCCTGAACCGCGAAGTGGTAACGGACCTGACGTCGTTCGGCTTGCTGGGCATGTGGCCCATCTACACGGGCGGGCGCCTGGACGCCGTCAAGGGCCTCGCATCGAGCCTGACCCTGGCCGCGCAGGCCGAGCGCACGGAAGCGGAAGAGCAGCTGGCCACCCTGGTGGCGCAGCGCTATTTCCAGCTGCTGCTGGCGAAAAGAGTGGTGGCCGTGCGGGCTGAAGTGACGGCCGGCGTGACGCAGCACCAGCGCGACGCGGCCAGGCTGGAAAAGGGCGGCCTGATTTCGCGCGCGGAACGCCTGCGCGCCGACGTGGCCCTCGACAGCGCCCGCAGCGACGAGGCGCAGGCGCGCAGCGACGAGGAAATCGCCCAGGTGGCGCTTGACCGCTTGCTTGCCGTCAACACACAAGTGCTGCCCAGCACGCCGCTGTTCGTCAACAGCTTGCCCGTCGGCACCTTGCAATCGTTTATCAGCACGGGCATGCGCGAAAACGCGAACTGGAAAAAGATCGACAGCAAGCGCGTGCAGGCCGAGCAAGCGTTGAAGCTGCACGGCAAGGAATACGCGCCCACGGTCTTTGCCATCGGTAACTACAACTTAAATCGCGGCAACGAAAAGCTCGTGCGCTCGAACTGGGCCATCGGCCTGGTCGTGTCCGTGCCGCTCGTGCACCGCATCAATACGGGCAAGATGATCGCCGCCGCCAAGCTGGACCAGGAGCGGGTGGAAGTGGTGGCGCGCCAGGCCGAGCGCGACATTCCCACCCTGATCGAGAAGAACTGGCGCGCGCTGGAAAACGCCCGCATCCAGTATTTGTCAACGGCCTCGTCGGTGGAGCTGGCGCGCGAGAATATCCGCTTGCAAACGGTGGCTTTCCAGCAAGGGCAAGTGACGTCGCTGGAAGTGGTCGACGCGCGCCTGAACCTGGCCAAGGTCGAAACCCAGCGTGCGCAGACGGCCTATAACTATGTGATGGGGCTGGCGCAATTGCTGGAAGCGACGGGCGAAACGCAGCGCCTGGGCAGCCTGGCCGCCGCGGCCGATATCCAATTACCTGTGGACAAATAATAATGAGTACCTCCAAAAAACCATTGGCCATAGTCGCCGCCGTCATCGTGCTGGCCTTCGTCGGCTGGGGCTTGTACCAGGCGCTCCAGTCGCAGCGCCTGCCTTTGCAGGGACAGATGGATGCGCAGGAAGTCAATGTCTCGTCCAAAGTGCCGGGCAGGGTGGGCGAGCTGTACGTCAAACTGGGCCAGACGGTGCCGAAAGGTGAGCTGCTGTTCCAGCTGACGAGCCCGGAAGTGGATGCGAAGATCGCCCAGGCCACTGCCGCCACCCAGGCGGCCGATGCCGTGGCGCAAAAGGCGCAAGCGGGGGCGCGGCCGGAAGAAGTCGCGGCAGCGAAAGCCAACTGGGAGCGGGCGCTAACGGGGGCGACCATCGCCAAAACCACGTACACCCGCGTCAACAATATGTTCGAGCAAGGCGTGATCGCCCAGCAGAAACGCGACGAGGCGCAAGCCCAATGGCGCGCCGCCGACCAGCTGGCGCAGGCTGCCCGCGCGCAATATGACATGGCGCAAAAGGGCGCCCGTCCCGAAGACAAGACGGCCGCCGCAGCCCAGGCGCGCCAGGTGGGCGCCGTGCTGACGGAAGCACAGATCGCCCTGGCCGAAACGAAGATCGCCGCGCCGGTGGCGGGCCAGGTCAGCAAGATCCAGATACAGCCGGGCGAACTGGCGCCGCAAGGTTTCCCCGTGATCACCTTGGTGAACCTCGACGACGCCTGGGCCGTGCTGCAAGTGCGTGAAGATGAAATGGCCGCGTTTGCCATGGGCAGCACGCATACGGCGAATGTGCCGGCGCTGAAACAGCAACTGAGTTTCAAGGTCAGCTCCGTCGCCGTGCTGCCGGACTTCGCCACGTGGCGCGCGGCCCGTCCGGGCGGCACGGACTTGCGCACGTTTGAAATTCGCTTGCGTCCCGCCATCAAGGTCGAGGGTTTGCGCCCGGGCATGTCGGTCGTGTTTCCACCGCTCTGATACTAGATGAACGAAGCGGATAAAGAGCCGGTTTCGGCGCTGGCACGCGAGTGGCGGCGCTTGCGCGGCGACTTCTGGGATTTTGGCATGCTCAGCTGGATTCCGGTCGTGCTGTGCGGCATGCTGTGGCTGGTGTTTTCCGCCGGCATCGCGCGCGACTTGCCCATCGTCGTCATCGACAACGATAACTCCACCCTGTCGCGCCAGCTCACGCGCTGGCTCGACGCTTCGCCCGGTGTCCAGGTGGCGGCGAAAGTGGCGTCCAGCGACGAAGCGCTGCATCGGCTGCGCGAACGCACGGCGTACGGCTATTTGCTGATCCCGAACGATTTCGAGCAGAAACTGCTGGGTGGCCGCCAAGCCACCGTGCAATGGCTGTACAACGCGCAATTTTCCTCGCACGCGGGCGCCTTGCTGCGCGACGTGCGCACGGTCAGCACGACCTTGTCGGCCGGCATCGAGATGACGGCGCGCGCGAAAAAAGGCATGTCGGGCGTGCAGGCTGCCGCCCAGTTCGAACCGATACGCACGACCTTGAACAGTTTATACAACGAAAACATCAGCTATGAAGCGTTCCTGACTCTGGCGCTGATGCCGGCCATGCTGCAGATTTTCATCGTCGTCGCCATCGTCACGAGCATCGGACGCGAGTTGCGCGACGGCACTGTGCCGCGATGGCTGGCCTCGGCCGATGGCAGCTGGCTGCGCGCCATCGGCGCCAAGCTGCTGTTTCCCCTCATCGCCTATTGCGCGCTGGCGCTGCTGTACTTGCTGTTTTTCAGCCTGGCGCGTGGCTGGGCCGTGGCGGGCAGCTTGCCGGCGTTAATACTGAGCATGCTGCTGCTGGTACTGGCCTATTGCGGCCTGGCCACCTTGCTGATCGCCGCGACATTATCCCTGCGCCTGGCCCTGTCGGGCGCGGCATTTATTACCGCACCGGCCTTCGCGTTCGCGGGCCAGGCCTTTCCCTTGATGGCCATGCCGGCGCCGGCGCGCGCCTGGGCGGAAGCCTTGCCGCTCACGCATTATCTGCAGCTGCAAACGAAGTACTGGCTGGCCGGCGCGCCATGGCGTTATGGCGTGCAGGAAATGCTGATTTTGGCCGGCTTTGCCATCGGCTGCGGCGCCGTGGGCGTCTTCCTGCTGGCGCGCCGCGCGAATGCGCCTGCCGCCTGGGGACGCGCATGATGTGGCCGGCCTTTCTCGCCACCTGGCGCGCCATGCTGACGGACAAGGGCGCGCTGACCTTGCTGTTCATCGGCGGCATCATTTATTCCTTCTTCTATCCTTTGCCGTACTCGACGGAAATCGTCCAGCGCGTACCCGTGGCCGTCGTCGACCAGGACCGCAGCGCCATGTCGCGCCAGCTGACGCGCTTCGCCATGGCCCATCCATCGCTGCAAGTCGTTGCCGTCACGCCGGACCTGGCCGTCGCGCAAGATTTATTGTGGCGCGACGAAGTCATGGGCGTGCTGATCATTCCCGACGGCTTGCAGACGGACGTGCTGGCCGGCCGCGCGGCCCACGCGCAAGTGGCGGGCAACGGCTTGTATCTGATGCTCAACAAGGTGGCCTTGAACGGCCTCGCCGAAGTGGTGGGCACCGTGTCGGCCGGTATCGAATTGAAACGTCTGGGGGCGGGCACGCCATCCACCATACAGGCCAACCAGCAGCGCTCGCCCATCGCCTTTGACGCCGTGCCCCTGTTTAACGTCAAAGAAGGCTATGGCGCGTATGTCGTGCCGGGCGTGGCGACCTTGATCGTGCAGCAGACCTTGCTGATCGGCATGACCATGCTGTTCGGCACCTGGTACCAGCGCAAGAGTTTCCCTGTGGCCGGCAAGCGCACGGTGGGCGGATATATGGGCATGCTGCTGGCGTTTGCCTGCGTGGCGTTTTTGAACTGCTGCTATTTCTTCGGCTTCGTCTTCTGGTTCCAGGATTACCCGCGTGGCGGCAACTTTGGCGGCATGCTCTTGCTGCTGGTGCTGTTTTCGCTGGCGGAAGCGGCCTTCGGCATGCTGCTGGGAATGCTGTTCCGCACGCGCGAACGGGGCACGCAGCTGATGATCGCCACGTCGATGCCCGTGCTGTTCCTCGCGGGCCTGACGTGGCCCGTGTCGTCCATGCCCGTCGTGCTGCAATGGCTGCGCTGGCTGCTGCCATCGACGGCCGGCATCCAGGGCTTTGTCGCGCTGAACCAGATGGGCGCCTCGCTGTACGAAATCCGCCATGAAGTGGCGGGCTTGCTGGCCTTGCTGCTGGCCTGCGTGGCGCTGGGCTGGTGGCGCTGGCGCAGGCTGGAGGAAACCGTTGTTGATTTGAACAAGGCGAAGGCACTTGATATGTAATAATTTCATACCCGGGGTCAGACCCGCCGGGTCTGACCCCATCTAAAGTAAACGAGCCATGTCTGCATTCAATTTGTTCCAGCGTCTTTCACAAGCCCCCACCAAGCCCAAGGCGGCGCCCGCCGCGCGGCAGTTCGACGTGGCGGACCTGTACCAGGGGCCCATCGCGCTGGGAGCGGAAGCCGAGGCGCAGGCGCGGCCTTTCGATGAAAAGCTGCGCCAGGCCTACTTCTGGATCGTCAACCACGCCATCATCAGCCCCCATTACGACATCGAGTACAACGACGGCCCGTCGCAGACGTATTCCGTGGGCGACAGCCGCCGTACACTGAATCTGCCGTCG
Source organism: Janthinobacterium sp. EB271-G4-3-2 (assembly GCF_020858035.1). Taxonomy (NCBI): domain Bacteria; kingdom Pseudomonadati; phylum Pseudomonadota; class Betaproteobacteria; order Burkholderiales; family Oxalobacteraceae; genus Janthinobacterium; species Janthinobacterium sp. EB271-G4-3-2. The sequence continues at coordinate 186,508 of NZ_JACYMG010000005.1, forward strand.
GCGCAAAGCTATTCGAGTTTTATCCTGCTGCCGCTGCTGACGTTCGCCACGCGCCGCAAATGCCTGTTCGTCGGCGGGCCGGGGCGGGGCAAGACGGCCAGCGCCTTGCTGATGGGCGTGCTGGCCGGCTCCACCGTCAAGGAAGTCAAACGCGCCATGCAGCATGGCCACCCGCAGATGACGGTGGCCGACTTGCTCGGCAATCCGCTGCCCGCCGATTTGGTCAACGCGCAAAGCATGGACGATATCCGCATCGCCTGGCGCGCCTGGCTGGGCATGCGCGTAAAAATCGTCGATGAATACAACCGCATCCCCACGCGCACGCAAAGCGCGCTGCTCACCGTGATGGGCGACAATTATGCGGAAGTGCTGAACCATATTTACGAATGCCCGGAGGCTGCCTGGTATCTGACGGCCAACGACGACCAGGGCGGCGGCACCTACCAGGTGATCGAGGCGCTGCGCGACCGGGTGGACGTGACGGTGCAGGCGCTGGCCTTCAATCCGCGCTTCCTGAACGAGCTGCTGCTGCGCGTGGAAGAAAACGTGCGTCCCGAAGAGCTGGTACCGCCCGATATCATCTTCACGGAAGGGGAGGTCGATCAGATCGGCGAGGCGATCCGCCAGGTGGGCATACCAGACGCCGTGCGCCGGCGCCTGGAATTCTTCGCCAGCCAGTTCGAGCTGTTCGAGACGGCCGGCGGCCAGTTCGAATACATGACCAAGGACACGGCCCGCCTGGCCGGCGCCGACCGGGGGCAGGCGCAGGCGGCCGACAATGGGCGTGACCGTCTGAAAGACCTCGGTTGCCAGACCTTGAACGGCATCTCCGTGCGCACCTTGATGGCGCTCATGATCTACGCCAAGGCCATGGCTTACTTCCGCGGCAATGGCGAGGTGGAGCTGGAAGACTTGCGCCAGGTGCTGCCATTCGTCCTGCATAACAAGCTGCAGCCGGACCCGGACGCGCCATTTTTCGCGCTGCCGGAAAACGCCGCCTACCGCAGCGACAGGCTGGGCTGGCTGCGCCGTTTGTTCGATCTGTCGAACGATGAATTCAACCGCCTGGACCTGGACCGCGACGATCCTGTCGGCGTGCTGTCGGCTGAATTCGACTTGGGCCTCGACGGCGTCAGCGAACGCGAAACCTTGGCACGCCTGAACCGTATCGAAAAGCTGATCGGCGAACGCACGAAGGGGAGAAAACTGTACGGTCCCCTGTACGACGACCTGTTGAAACTCAAGTACCTGCACCAGCGCTATACCAACTACCGCAGCTGGCTGCGTTCGCAATGAGCGTCCTGCGTTGTCAAGGCTTCCTCGAAGCGCTGGCCCTGCTCAATGGCGAAGCGAGCGACCTGTGCGCCAGCTACGAGTTGCAGCGCCTGCCCGATGCGCCCGATCTCTCCACGGCGCTGGGCTTGCGCGTCGAAGATTATGCCCTGAACGTCATCGAGCCCGCGCGCGATTTGCCGGCCGCCCTGTGGCATATCCACGCGGCGCCGTGCGGGCGCGCGCAGCTGGAGCAGGTGTGCCAGCGCTGGTTTTTCTCGTCGCGGCACATGCAGGCGGCGCCACCGGGGCGCTTCCGCGCACACCTGGTGGCCGCTTTCCTCGAGTCGCTCGACGACGCGCTCGGTGGATTTTCCCGGTACGCCGTGACGATGACGCCGCCAATGTGGTACGCGATCCACTGGGACGAGATCGCGTTCGAGCGCGATGGCGAACGCTATCTGCTGCATTTTTCGCACAGCGACTGACAGGCACCGATGATTTCTCCTGCCTTTGCCTCGATACTTGCCAGCGGCCGCGCCCAGTTCAATGCGCGCGCGGCGGAAGCGCGCCGGCGCTTTCCCTCGCTCGACATGGCCGCCTTTGGCGCCTTCTTGCACGACAGCGTCGACCCGCTGGTGCTGGCCGTGTCTTCCGCTGCGCCCGAGCGCGTGGGCGGCGTCACCCTGGCCGCCTACGACATGGCACTGGAACTCGTGGGCCATGGCCTGGCCGGTCCGGCCGCGAAAAATCCCTTCTTGAATACCGTGTGGCAAGAACTGGCGCCGCTGTTTGCTCCGCTGCTGGCGACGGCACCCGTCGACGTGCTGGGCATGCTCAGCAACGCGGCCATCCACATAGCCTCTGTGGCCGGTGCGCGGCCCGCGCAGTGGCAGGCCGGGATGGCTGCCGTGGCGCCGCAAACGGGCAGCGTCGCGCAGCTGCGCGCCGTGGGCCAGGTGCTGGCCTGGCGCGCCGGCGTCGCGCATTTCCGCCAGGGCGCGCTGGCCGCCGCCGACACCTTGCCACCGGCGCTGGCGCTGGCCGCGTTTGACGAGCCGGGTGCGCAATGGCCGCAGGTGAGGGCGCAGTTGCTGGACTATCCCTGGCGCGGCAATGTCGAGGGCAGGGAGTTCGGCAGCTTCAGCGGCCTCGGTGGCGACTTCGGCACGCCGCCGCAAGTGCGTGCGACGGCCGATGGTTTTGTCGTGCGCAGCGCCGAGCGCCATTACCTGCTGGTGGCCGACGCCTATGGCGCCGTGCTGCACAGCGCCACGGCGCAGGAGTATGAGCAGGCCACTACCGGCATGCCATCGTCCGTGCGCCTCGATGGGGCCACCGTGCACGTCGGCGCGCGCAGTATCGCGCTCGACCTGCCGGCCGGTGACATCGCGCTTGCCGCGAATGCGCACACGCTGGCCATTACTTCACCGTGGACGCATGCGATCCGCCTGCTGCCGCTCGCATGAAGACGACCGCCGATACCGCGCTGATCGACGCCTGGCGCGCCGCCTGGCCCGAGGCCCTGGCCGTGTGGAGCAAATTTACGCGCTTGCGCGACCCGAACCTGTGCGCCAGCCGCGTCGAAGCCAGCAAGCAGGGCTTGTCCGGCAGTTTCGCCATGATCCGGCTACTCGATCAGAGCGTCGTGGTGGATTTGCCGCTGGTGACGGAGCTGGGCCTGGACGGCTATGCGCTGGAAGTGCTCGCCCATGAAATCGGCCACCACATCCTCGCGCCGGGCAGCGCCAGCGACCAGTTCCGCCTGCTGGCGCGCATGCGCCGCGCCTTGCCGACCCTGGAGCAGCACGCGCCCATGGTGGCCAATCTGTACACGGACCTGTTCATCAACGACCGTTTGCAACGCCAGGCGAACCTGCGCATGGCCGATATCTACCGCAAGCTGGAGCAGGGGCGTACGGCGCAAGCTGACACCAAAAGCGGCGGCGTATGGACCCTGTACATGCGCATCTATGAAAACCTGTGGCAGCTGGAAAAGGGTGAGCTTGGCGGCGGTGAGGCTGACGAACGGCTGGACACGGACGCCTGGCTCGGTGCGCGCCTGATACGCGTGTATGCGAACGACTGGATGCTGGCGGCGGGCCGCTTCGCCACCTTGCTGCTGCCTTACCTGGTCGAGGATACGGATGCATTGAGCCCGAGCCGCTATCTGCTCGACACGCGCGATGCGGCCCGTGGCTGCCAGACGTATGGCGCGCAGCAGATCGAGGATGACGAAGAGGACGGCGCCATTCATCCCGTGCACGACAAGCGCATCTCGGGTCTCGACGGGGATGAGCCGCCTGCCGAGGCGCCGACCAGGCAGGGCGGCGGCCAGCTGCGCGAACCGTTCGAGCTGGGTGATATTCTAAAGGCGTCGGGCGTGGACCTGAGCGACCATGAAATCGCCATCCGCTATTACCGCGAGCGGGCCTTGCCGCACCTGGTGGCGTTCCCCAGCCGTCCCGCGCCCGAATCGCAGGAACCGCAGATGGAAGGGCTGGAACCATGGGAAATCGGCGACCCGCTCGAAGACATCGACTGGCTGCAATCCGTGATGCAATCGCCGCGCCCCGTGCCAGGCGTGACGACCGTGCGCCGCGTGTATGGCCGCGAACCGGCGCGCGCCATCGACGCCGTGCCCGTCGATCTCGATATGTACGTGGACAGTTCCGGCTCCATGCCGAACCCGCAGGCGCACACCTCGTTTTTGACACTGGCTGGCGCAGTCATCGCGCTATCGGCCTTGCGCGCCGGCGCGAAAGTGCAGGTGACCCTGTGGAGCGGCAAGAACGAGGTGATGCAAACGCCGGGTTTCGTGCGCGATGAAGACATGATCCTGGGCGTGCTGACGGAATTTTTCGGCGGCGGCACCTGCTTTCCCATCCACCGCCTGCGCCAGACCTATGCGGCAAAGCGCGAACGGCCCGCGCACATTTTGATGATTTCCGACGACGGCATCACCACCATGTTCGACAAGGATGAGCTGGGCAACAGCGGCTGGGATATCTCGGCGAAAGCGCTGGCCCAGGGCGGCGCGGGCGGCACCATGGCCCTGAACCTGGAGCGCGACTGGGAGGGCGCGGCGGCCAACAAGTGGCTGCAGAAAACCTATGACGATTTAAAGCGCGCGCGCCGCGAGCAGGGCTGGGACATCCACGCCGTCGAGCGCTACGAGGACTTGCTGCACTTTGCGCGAGCGTTCAGCCGGCGCCACTATGTTTAAATCCGGGGTCAGACCCGCCGGGTCTGACCCCAGCCTTTGCTTTTCGGGCTAAATTTGCACATCACTGTATAAGAAAAGGCCCATGAATATCTCTGGTCCCCACCTCGAAATATTAACCCACCGCCTGGCCGATACGCCCGTCGAATTCCTCGCCGAGCCCCGCATTGCCGGCGTCGCCAACGCGCAGGCCGTGGCCGTGGCCGCGCTGGTCAACGACATTTTGCTGCTGCATGGCGCGCGCGCGCCGGCCGCGTCCTTGCACGGGTTTATCGGCGCGCAAGTGAAGGCGGACCGCAACCGGCTGGCGCTGGCCATGATCGTCTGCTGGCTGCTGGCCGACGACTGGTTCACCGGCCAGCAGTTGCCGCAGCCGGATTTGCTGCAGGTGCTGGGCGAGGCGGCGCGCGAACTGGCCGCCGCCACGCCGGCCCACCAGTTCACGCAAGACCCCGAGCGGCGCGAGGAACTGGCGCGCATCGTGCTGGCGCGCCTCGGTTTTCGGCCGCGCGACGAAAGCGTGGCGCAGGCGACGGACAGGTTGTCGGCCATCAGCGGCACGGAACGCCGCCGCCTGCTCGAAGCGAGCCGGCTGGCGGAACAACGCGCGCGCGAAATCCGCGAGGCGCTGGCGAAGAAGGCGGCCGAGGAGTCGGCCGACAAGTGGTCGCGCGAATGACGCTCGCTGGCAAACCAGACGTCAACCTGCCTGGCGGCGCCTGGGAATCGGACCGCGACTACTGTCCCACCCTGACGCCAGCGGGCGCGCGCATGCTGGCGCATTTGCGCAGCCATCCTAGCGCGCCCCGGTACCGCAACCGCAGCGGCAACAAGCTGCTGGCCGGGGAAGTCGAAGCGCTGCGCGCCTATGAGCAGGAAGTCATGGATGCGGTAGTCGCTTGGGGCGCCGATGCGCCGCCGCCCTGGCTGTCCGGTTTTCTCAGGACTGCCTACGCCACGGTGCCGCATTACCGCGCCTGCGGCTCGCCGCCCGCGCGCCTTGCGGACGTGGCGCCCATCAGCCGCGCCGAACTGGCGCACGACATCGCCGCCTTCGTGCCCGACGATGCGGACCTGGCGCGCATGATCAATTTCCAGACGACGGGCACCACGGGCCACCCGCTGCTGATCGCTTCGCACCCGCTGGTGGCGGGGCGCTACCTGGCCTTCCACAAGCGCGCGCTGCGCCGCTTCGGCGTGACCTTGCGCCATGGCGCGGGGCAGGTGGGCGTGATGCTGCTGGGGCACCAGCGCCGCTGCTTCACCTATGTCTCCGTCACGCCGACGATGAACGAATCGGGCCTGGCCAAGATCAACCTGCACGTGGACGACTGGCGCGACCCGGACGACCGCGCGCGCTACCTCGACGCCATGGCGCCCGAACTGATCGCGGGCGACCCCATCTCGTTTGCCGAACTGCTGACCTTGCCCATGGCGCACAAGCCGGCCGCGCTGCTGTCCGTCTCGATGATGCTGTTGCCCGGCATGCGCGCGCGCCTGGAAGCGCGTTTCGGCTGCCCCGTGCTCGACATCTATTCGCTCAATGAAGTGGGACCCGTCGCCGTCTACGACGAACAGGCGGGCGGCCATGTGCTGCTGCAGCACCGGCTGTACGTGGAAATCCTCGATGGCGCGGGCCAGCCCGTGCCCGAGGGCGCGCGCGGCGAAATCACGGTGACGGGCGGCTTCAATTTCTGCCTGCCCCTCGTGCGCTACCGCACGGGCGACTACGCTTCGCTGGCGCATGGCCCGCATGGCCCCGTGCTGGTGGGGCTGGCGGGACGCAGCCCTTTGCGCTATCGCACGGTCAACGGCGAGTGGATCAACAATATCGACATCACGCACGCCTTGAAACCGCTGGCCATCGCCCTGTTTGGCGTACACCAGCATGGCGACGGCGCCATCGCGCTGCGCCTGGCGCCGAACGCCATGCCGCAGGCTGACCGGGCGCGCGCCTTGCTCGCGCCCTTTTTCGGCGCCATCACGGTCGAGACTTTGCTGGCGGAAGACAAGATCATTCAATACACCTCGGATTTGCAGGAAGCGGCAGCATGAACCTTTACAAGCGCGGCCTCGTGGTCGGCAAATTCTGCCCGCTGCACCAGGGCCACGAACTGTTGATCCATCGTGCGCAAGACGCCAGCGAAGAACTGCTGGTGGTCAGCTACACCAAGCCCGAATTTCCCGGCTGCGAGCCGGCGCGCAGGGACGGTTGGCTGCGCGCGCAGTTCCCCCAGGCGCACATCGTCGTGCTGGACGATGCGCGCCTGGCCGCCCTGTGCGCCGCGCGCGGCGTGCCTGCGCGGACTTTGCCGCACAACGACGACGATGGCGACGCGCATCGCCACTTCATGGGCTGGCTGTGCTGGACGGTGCTGGAGCGGCCCGTCGACGCCGTGTTTACCAGCGAAGACTATGGCCCCGGCTTCGCGCGGGTGCTGGAGCGGCACTATGCGAGCGGGCCTGTGGCGCACGTGAGCGTGGATCAGGCGAGAACGTTGGTGCCCGTGTCCGGCACCGTGGCGCGGCAAGACCCGCATGCGCACAGCGCCTTCCTGTCGCCCATCGTGCGCGCCGATTTTGTCACGCGCGTGTGCGTGCTCGGTGGCGAATCGAGCGGCAAGACCACCTTGGCGCAAGCGCTGGCGGCGCATTTCGAGACGGCCTGGGTGGCCGAGTATGGCCGCGAACTGTGGGAAAGCCAGGATGGCATGTTGGCGTATGATGATTTGCTCAAGATCGGCCGCGAGCAGCTGCGCCGCGAAGCGCAGGCGCTGTTGGCCGCGCGGCGCTGGCTGTTTTGCGATACCTCGCCCATGACCACGTATTTCTACTGCGTCGAGATGTTCGGCAAGGCCGAGCAGGAACTGGCGCAGCTGGCCGAACACCGCTACGACCTGGTGCTGTTGTGCGCCCCCGACTTCCCGTTCATCCAGGACGGCACGCGCCGCGACGAGGATTTCCGCGCGCGCCAGCATGCGTGGTACCAGGCCGAACTGGCGCGCAGAGGGATCGCCTATGTCAATGTGTCAGGCACGGTCGCAGGCAGGGTCGGACAAGCCGCACAGTTGCTCGCGCGTAGGTCGGATTAGCGGAGCGTAATCCGACATCACCACATGCGTCAACAATGTTGTCGGATCACGCGGCTGCGCCGCTAATCCGACCTACGCGGTAAAAGCTGTGTTCACTGCTTTCAGGATGTCATCCGAAAACGCTTCATCGTCGACGGCGCGCGCCAGCGCCACGGCGCCCACCATGGCCGACAGCATGACGATGGCATCTTGCCGCCCATGGTTTTTCTTTTTCCACGGAAAATGCGCTGCCAGCTTGCCGATGATGGCTTTCAGGTGGAAGCTGAAGGCCGGGCGCACGGCCGGCTGCTTGCGCGCATCGCCCGCCAAGGCTGCCAGCAGACAGCCATCGCCCGGCGCATCGCGGTGGGCCGTGCTGACGTAATCGCGCACGTACTGGCGCATCGTTTCCGGGCTGATGGTCGCCGCATCGAGCGCCACGCGCGAATGTTCCGAGCCGTGCAGGGTGCTTTCCGCCATCAGCGCTTCCTTCGAGGCGAAGTGGTTGTAGAAGGGGCCGTGCGTGAGTCCCGTCGCCTGCATGATCTGCCCCACGCTGACGCCGTCGTAACCTTTTTCACGGAATAGCCGCGCCGCCTGCGTCAGGATGCGCTGGTGCTTTTCGGCGGTTTCTTCGGCGGGATAACGCATGGCAGGCTCCTGATCGCGGTGTAAAAATAATGGTTGACATCATACATGATGTTCGTCATGCTTCAACACATTAAACATGATGACCGTCATATTTAATGTGTTGAAGCATGATGGCTGTCATGTTTGATGGCCTCAACCTACCCCATACTGAAGAAGGAATGATCATGAATGCAGTTACTACCCAAGGCACGGCTCTCATCACCGGTGCATCGTCGGGCCTGGGCGCCGTGTATGCTGACCGCCTGGCCGCGCGCGGCTTCGATTTGATCCTCGTGGCGCGCCGGGTCGAGCGCCTGGGCACCCTGGCCGCCTCTCTGGCGGAAAAATATGGCGTGGCAGTGCGCGCCATGGCGGCCGATCTGGCCGCACCGGCCGACCTGCAGCGCGTGGCCGAAGAACTGGCCAGCAACCCTGCCATCACCATGCTGGTCAATAACGCGGGTGTCTCGACCCTGGGCGCAGTGGTGGACTCGCCGCGCGAGGGCATCGCGGCGATGGACCAGGTCAACGTGGCGGCGCTGGCGCAACTGACGTACGCCGTGCTGCCGCAGTTCAAGCAGCGCGACAGCGGTACCATCATCAACATCGGCTCCGTGCTGTCCTTCCATATCCTGCCCGTCAGCACGATCTACAGCGCCACCAAGGGCTATGTGATGAATTTCACGCGGGGCTTGCAGCAGGAACTGGCCGGCACGGGCATCACGGTGCAGCTGGTGCTGCCCGCGTCGACGGCGACGGAAATCTGGGAATTGAGCGGCGTGCCGCTGTCGCAGCTGGACCAGGCCACCATCATGCGCGCGGAAGACTGCGTCGATGCGGCGCTGGCGGGCCTGGACCAGGGCGAGCTGGTGACCTTGCCTTCGGTGGAAGAGCAGGCCTTGTGGGAGCAGTTCGATGCGGCCCGCCTGGCCCTGTTCGCGGGCGCGATGCGCGGCAAGCCGGCATCGCGCTATGGGGTCAAAGCCAGCGCTTAAGCGGCGTTGAGCGCCTGTTCCAGGTCTTCGCGCAAGTCGTCGATATGCTCGATGCCGACGGACAGGCGCAGCATGTCTTCGGACACGCCCGCCTTGGCCAGTTCCTCGGGATTGAGCTGGCGGTGCGTGGTGGACGCCGGATGCGTGGCCAGCGACTTGGCGTCGCCGATGTTGACCAGGCGCGTAAACAGCTGCAGGGCATCGAGCACACGGGCGCCGGCCGCGCGCGGGTCTTCGCTTGCCGCCAGTTTCAGGCCGAAGGACAAGATGCCCGAGGCGCGGCCATGCATGTATTTTTTCACCAGCGCGTGGTCCGGGTGGTCTTCCAGGCCCGCGTAATTGACCCATGCGACCTTCGGATGCTGCTTCAGGTGTCTGGCCAGGGCCAGCGTATTGTCGCAGATGCGGTCCATGCGCAGGGCCAGGGTCTCGATGCCCTGGATCAGCTGGAAGGCGGAGAGCGGTGAAATGGCCGCGCCCATGTTGCGCAGCGGGACGACGCGCGCGCGGCCGATGAAGGCGGCGGGGCCGAACGCGTCCGTGTAGACGACGCCGTGATACGACACGTCCGGTTCGTTCAGGCGCTTGAAGCGCTCCTTGTGCTCGGCCCACGGGAATTTGCCGCTGTCGACGATGGCGCCGCCCACGGTGGTGCCGTGGCCGCCCAGGTATTTGGTCAGCGAATGGACGACGATGTCGGCACCATGCTCGATGGGGCGGAACAGATAGGGACTCGGCACCGTGTTATCGACGATCAGCGGGATGCCGTGCGCATGCGCGATCTCGGCCAGTTTCGCCACGTCCGTCACGTTGCCCAGCGGGTTGCCGATCGATTCGCAGAAGATGGCCTTGGTGCGCGCATCGATCAGGGCGGCGAAGGTCTCGGGCTGGCGCGCATCGGCGAAGCGCACTTCGATGCCGATCTGCGGCAGGGTGTGGGCGAACAGGTTGTAGGTGCCGCCGTAGAGCTGGCTGGCGGAGATGAAATTGTCGCCCGCTTCGGCGATCGTCTGGATCGCGTAGGTGATGGCCGCCATGCCCGAGGCCACGGCCAGCGCGGCCACGCCGCCTTCCAGCGCCGCGACCCGCTTTTCCAGCACGTCCTGCGTAGGATTCATGATGCGCGTGTAGATATTGCCGGCGACCTTGAGGTCGAACAGGTCGGCGCCATGCTGGGCATTGTCGAAGGCGTAGGCCACCGTCTGGTAAATGGGGACGGCGGCGGCCTTGGTGGTCGGGTCGGGGGTATAGCCGGCGTGCACGGCCAGGGTTTCGATTCTCATGTGGTCTCCGGTTCGAATGGTCTGCGATGGTGTAGCGTTTGAAATTCGCAGCCATTGTGCCATGCGCCCCTTGGCGCGTTGCTACGCTTGATAGAATATTAAGTCATAAGCTAGTGCGGACTTGATATAAGTCATCCAGCTCTGCCAGCCCGATGAAACGTTCATGCGTACCGTTCTGCGCGCAGGCAAACGCGCCGCCGATGGCGCCGCGGCGCATGGCGGTGTCGATGCCCGCACCATCGAGCCAGGCGTGCAGGAAGGCGGCGACAAACGAGTCGCCCGCGCCATTCGTGTCGACCACGGGCAGCGTCAATACCGCCGTCGGATAGTGGCGCACTTCGCCGCTGGTGCGCTGCAGCAGGTAGGCGCCGTGCGCGCCCGCCATGGCGATCACGGCTTGTGCGCGGCCTTCCGAAACAATTGCGCGCATGACGTCGTCCCGGCGCTCGCCCAGCGCCGCCGTGCTGAGGAAGACCAGGTCGGCGCGCAGCGCAAAGACCTTGTGGTGCGGGTTGACGCCATCCCAGTCGTGCAGGTCGGTCGACACCGTCGTGCCGCATACCTGCGCATCGTCAAACAGTTCGGCCACCCAGCCCATGATGGAAAAGTGCGCGTGGCGCGCCGGGCCCAGGTAGGGCAGATAAAAAGCGGCCGGCATGCGCACGTCTTCCGGATGGCGGCCGTCGTACAGCGACAGCCGGCGGCCTTGCGGGTCGACCAGGTTGACGCTGCGCCGCGTGCCGGAAGGCTCGACGATGTGCGAGAAATCGAGTTTGGCTTCCTTGTAACGCTGCAGGATGGCCGCGCCTTGCGCATCGTCGCCGATGAAGTCGATGAACTTGCAGCGCAAGCCCAGCGCATGGCAACCGAGCGCCACGCCATTGCCCGTGTGCGCCACGTAATCGCGGATGGGCGGCACGTGGACGGAGTCGGCGACGGGCAATTGCAGGTCGGGGACGCGCACGATGGTGTCGATGCCGGCGCCGCCGACCACTAAAATGTCATAGCTGCTCATGGTGCTGCCTTCTCTAACAGGACGGTGCCGGCCGCGTTCACGGCGACGGCACCATTTTTTACCAAATAGGTTTGATTCGTGTAGGCGTCGCGCAGCTTGGTGCCATCGGTGAACACGCCGTGCACCTTCAGTTCGAGCGCGCCTTGCGCTTCAGGCACGGCGATGATGGCGTCACCATCCATCACGCGGGCGAACGCATACGGCTTGTCGTTGATGAACCGGTGTTCGCCGCGCGCCAGGGCAGTGTGGCGAAGCCGGAACTGGCCCAGCTTGCGCGCATGCGCGAGGGTGGCCGCATCCAGCGACGGCCAGTTCATGCTTGACCGCGTCGCCTGCTGTTCGTCGCCGATGGGCGCCGCGCCGGGCTGGCGCGCGCTTTCATCGCCATAGAACAGCTGCACCCCGCCCGGTGCCAGCAGCAGGGCGGACAAGCCATGTTTCAGCCGGTCGCGCGGGAACAGGCTGGTGTCGTGCGACGAGATGTACGACAGGATGTCGTAGCGGGGACCCGAGGCTTTGTTCAGCAAGCCCGCGTACTGGCGGTACACGCCATCGATGCTTTTCCAGTCGCCGCCCGCGCGATTCTGGAAATCGAAATTGATCATCGAGTCGAATCCCGCGTCATGCCAGCTGCTGCGCTCGGGGCCATGCCCCCACGCTTCGCCCGTCATCCAGAACGGTGCGTCGTCGATTTTTTGCCGTGGGTGGCGCGCCTTCCAGTCTTTCAGTGCGTCGGCGGCCGCCGCGCGCAGGGCCAGCCAGCTGGCCGGCTCCACGTGCTTGACGGTGTCGGCCCTGAAACCGTCGACGCCGAATTCGCGCACCCAATCGGCCAGCCAGTGCACCAGGTAGCCGCGCACGGTGGTGTCGGGCAGGGCGACGGCGCGTGTGTCGCTTTTACGTTGCAGGATGGGAGGCAAGCCCACGGCCTTGCCGCTCTCCGTGCGGAAGTCGGGCAGGTAGGCCAGCTGCATGGTGAAATCATCCTTGCCGCCGTCCGGGTAACCGGGCAAGCCCGCGCGCACCCAGTCCGGGCCCCACCACTGCTTGAATTCGAAGTTGTTGTAGTCGATGAAGCTGTGATAGTCGCGCAGCACGGCCTTTTCATGGCCGGGCCACAGCACGGGCACCTTGTATTCGGACAGGGTGCGCAAGTCCGCATAGCCGGGGTGGTTCAGCACCACGTCGAACAGCACGCGGATGCCTTGCGCGTGGGCCGTGTCCATCATCTCGCGCAATTCCTCGCGCGTGCCCATGTTGGCGTCCATGGTGGTGTAGTCGAGCGCCCAGTAGCCGTGGTAGGCGTAGTGCTGGAACTGCTGCTTGCCGCCCACCACCCAGCCGTGTATCTGTTCGTACGGCGCCGTGATCCACAGCGCGTTGACGCCCAGTTCCTTGAAGTAGCCGGCTTTCAGCTGCTGCGTGATGCCGGCGAGGTCGCCGCCGTGGAAGCTGCCGACGCCGCCGCCTTGCGGGTCGGCGGCGCGGCCATAACTGTGGTCGTTGCCGGGATTGCCGTTGGCGAAACGGTCCGTCACGGTGAAATAGACAATCGGATTCTCGGCAAAGCTCCCTGCCTGCGCCGAAGCGCACAACAGCAGGGCGGCCAGCGTAGTCAGGGTGCGCCGCATGGTCAGCCCTTCACGCCGCCAGCCGTCAGGCCGGAGATCATCCATTTTTGCGCCAGCAGGAACACGGCCGTGATGGGCAGGCCGGACAGGATGGCGGCCGCGGCGAAGTCGCCCCACAGATATTTTTGCTCGTACAGGAACAGCTTGGAGCCGACGGCCAGGGTCAGGTTGTTCTGTTCATGCAGCAGCACGGAGGCGATCGGGTACTCGATGATGGCGCCGATGAACGACAACAAAAACACCACCATCAGGATGGGCACCGTCATCGGCAGCAGCACGTAGACGAAGGCCTGCCACTGCGTGGCGCCGTCGACCTTGGCCGCTTCCTCGATCTCGATGGGGATGGTTTGATAGTAGCCCTTGATGGTCCAGATATGCAGGGCGATGCCGCCCGTATAAGCCAGCACCAGGCTGCCATGGTGGTCGATGCCCAGCCATGGCACGTAGCTGCCCAGCACGTCGAAGATGGCGTAGATGGCCACCAGGGCCAGCACGGCGGGGAACATCTGCAGCAGCATCAGCGCGGACAGGGTCTGCGACTTGAAGCGGAACTGCATGCGCGCGAACGCGTACGCGCACGTGGTCGACAGCAGCACGGTGACGGTCGCGCTCATGCTGGCCACCTTGATGGAATTCCACAGCCACAGCAGCACAGGGAAATCCGGTTCGACGAGGGCGCCATTCGGCGCCTGGTAGGACATGCCCAGCGCCAATCGCCAGTGTTCGAAGCTGATCTCGGGCGGTATCAGACTGCCCGAGGCGAAATTGCCGGGCCGCAGGGAGATCGACAGGATCATCAGGAAGGGAAACATCACCAGCGCGATCAGCGCGATCACGGCGACGTGGGCCGCCAGGATGCGCCAGCGGTTGGAACGGTCGACAACGATAGCCATATGCTGTCCTTTATGCTTTGTTCATGCGCGTCAGGCGCATGTTGACCAGCGAAATCGCGGCCACGAGGAAGAAGATCAGGGTCGAGATGGCGGCGGCCAGGCCAAAGTTCTGGCCGGAATCCTCGAACGCGATGCGGTAGGTGTAGGACACGAGCAAGTCCGTTGTGCCGGCCGGTAAGGTGGTGTCGAGGAAATCGGGACGCCCGCCCGTCAGCAAGCTGATCAGCACGAAATTGTTGAAGTTGAAACCGAGGCTGGCCACCATCAGCGGCGTGAGCGGCTTGATGATCAGGGGCAGGGTGATCTTGAAGAAATTCGTCAGCGGTCCCGCGCCGGCCAGGGCCGACGCTTCGTACAGGTCCGACGGGATCGCCTTGATCAAGCCCATGCACACCACCATCATGTAGGGGTAGCCGAGCCAGGTATTCACGATCAAAATCATGGCCTTGGCCAGGGTGGTGTCCGAGAACCAGGCGGGCTTGATGCCGAACAGGGCGTCGAGCACGAGGTTGATCTCGCCAAAGTTGTTGTTGAACAAGCCCTTGAAGACGAGGATGGAAATGAAGCCCGGTACGGCGTACGGCAGGAACAGCAGGGTGCGGTACAGGCCGCGGAAGCGCAGCGCATCCCAGTTCAACAGCACGGCCAGCACCATGCCCAGGCCCGTCGTCGTGGCCACGCTGATCAGGGCGAAGACGATGGTCCACACGAAAATGCGCAGGAAGGGGCCGCGGAACGCTTCATCGGAGAAAATCTTGACGAAGTTGGCGAAGCCGACGTTGACCTTGAAGCCCGGTTCCAGTTTCGTGCCGTCCGGCATTTCATAAAAGCCCGTCTTGAAGTTCGGCGTCACCAGTTCGCCCGTGGCGATCTTCTTCAAGGTCTTGTCCGGCAGTTGCTTGTAGACGTGCGCGACGGGACCGAATTCGCGCAAGCCCACCATGCGCAGCTCGATCTTGTTCGGCAGCACGAGGGTGAGCAGCTTCAAATCCTTTTGCAGGGCGATGATGTCCTTGATGCCCAGCGGCGCGGCCAGCACGGGCGCCTGCACGGGATCGATCGGCGCCGCCTCCACGTTCAGGGGCACGGCGCGCTTCAGGGCCAGCGGCGGCGTCAGCAGCACTTCGCCCGTGTCCGGGCTTTCCAGGCGCAAGCGGTATTCCTTGTTGTCAGCATGCACGGTCATCGCATAGCCGGCGCTTTCCACCCGCTGTGTTTCGTCCAGCAAATATTGCGTGGCCCGTTCATAGGTGAGCAGGTTGCGCGAACTGAAATTGGTAAAGCCGATCGACACCGTGTACACCATCGGCAGCAGCACGAAGACGATGACCGCCGTGATGCCGGGAAACAGATAACGGTAGGCATAGGCGCGCGGCGACGTGAAGACGAACGTCGTCAGGGTCAGCAAGCCGAGGAAAACGGCGGCCAGCATGGTCTGGCCGGAAATGTACAACATGAAGAGCAGATACAGACCCAGCGCCATGCTGATGGTCAATACCGTAGGGCCGATAAACTTGCGCACGATGGGATACCTGTGAAGATGGATGCTGGATGTCACGCGTGGTGGCGTAGGTCGGATTAGGTCCGAAGGACCGTAATCCGACAACATTGTTGGCTGCATATGTCGGATTACGCGCAAGCGCTAATCCGACCTACCTAAAGCTACTTAATTGGCCGTCGTAATCCGCTTCGCCGCCGCATCCAGGCCATCCTTGGTCGTCTGGCGGCCTTGCGTGATGTTTTCCAGCGCCGATTGCATCGACGACCAGAAGCGGCCCATTTCCGGGTTGTTCGGCATCGGGCGGCCCGCTTGCGCGCTTTCCATCGTCGCCTGGATGTTCGGATTGGCTTTCAGTTCCGCGAACAGCACCTTGTTCGCCGGCGTGCCCAGCGGGACGTCGGCGTTGATGGTTTTCAGGCCATTGAGCTGCAGCATCTGGTTTTCCAGGAATTCCGTGGCCAGGTCCTTGTTCGGGCTGGCTTTCGAGATCATGGCGCCCAGCACGCCCACGAATGGCGTGGCCGTCTTGCCAGCCACGGTAGGGATCGTTGCCACGCCGAAATTGATCTTCGACTTGCGCGCATTGTCCCACGACCATGGGCCGTTGATCATCATGGCGATCTTGCCCTGGTTGAAGCCCGCTTCCATCTCGGCATAGCCGGCGCCCTTCGGCATGGCGCCGCTGTTGATCAGGGTCATCAGCGCATTCACGCCCGCTTGCGAACCGGCATTGTTCACGCCGGTTTTCGCTGCATCGTAGCGGCCGTCGGACTTGACTTCAAACGGGAAGCCGCCGCCCGCGCCCAGCAATGGCCACGTGAAATAGGTATTCGTGTAATCCCACAGGATGGCTTTCTTGCCCTGAGCGGACAATTTCTTGTCCAGCGCGGCGATTTCCTCGAAGGTTTTTGGCGGCGTCGGCACCAGGTCCTTGTTGTAGACGAGGGCGACGGCTTCGATGGAGATCGGGTAGCCCCAGGTCTTGCCGCTCACCGTAAAGGCGTTCCAGGCCAGCGGCAGAATGGCGGCGCGCGCTTCCTTGCTTGGCGTCAATGGTTGCAGCAAGCCGGCGTCGATCCAGGTGCCGATGCGGTCATGCGGCCAGATCCAGATGTCCGGACCCTTGCCGGCGGCGGCCGCTTGCTGGAATTTGTTCGGCGCATCTTCCGGATGCTCGACGACGACCTTGATGCCCGTCTTCTTGGTGAATTCCTCGCCGACCTTGGCCAGGCCTTTGTAGCCCTTGTCGCCATTGATCCAGATCAGCAGGGTGCCTGCTTCGGCCGCGTTCGCCATGCTGACGGCGGCCAGGTTGCCGATGCCGGCCAGGGCGGCGGCGATCAGGGTGGTTTTGATGAAGCTGCGTTTCGGGTGCGTGAAGGACATGTCAATCTCCAGTATCTTTTTTTATGCTAAGTTTATGTTGAGTATCAAGGCTGAAACGATACAACCAGGCCAGGCGGCGCCTGTAGCGCCTGGCCCTTTAAATGCGGAATTAGGTACGGGTCTGGCCGTGCTCGTCGAACACGTGGACGCGGGCCGGCGCCACCTGCAGCGCCACGGATTGGCCAATGGCCCAGTCCGTTTCCGCATCGGCGCGCACCACCAGCGGCTCGTCGCCGCCCGGTACCTGCACATACAGATAGCTGATGTCGCCGAGTTTCTCGACGGCCTGCACGGTGGCCGTGATGGCGGCCGTGGCGCCGGGCGCGCATGCCTGCACGTGTTCGGGACGCGCGCCGACGGTGACGGGGGTGCCGCTGGCCAATGGCTGCGTCAAGACGGCTTGCAGCATGCCGCCCGCGTTGGTGGCGATGGTGGCCACGCCGTCGGCATAGCTGTGGATCTTGCCCTTGAGGAAGTTCATGCGGGGCGAACCGAGGAAGCCGGCCACGAACAGGTTGGCGGGGTGGTGGTACAGCTCGAGCGGCGCGCCCACTTGCTCGATGCGGCCCGCGTTGAGCACGACGATGCGGTCGGCCAGGGTCATCGCTTCGACCTGGTCATGCGTGACGTAAATCATGGTCGAGCGCAATTCGCGGTGCAAATTCGCCAGTTCGATGCGCATCTGCACGCGCAGCGATGCGTCCAGGTTCGACAGCGGTTCGTCGAACAGGAAGACGTCGGGCTTGCGCACGATGGCGCGGCCGATGGCCACGCGCTGGCGCTGGCCGCCCGACAAGTCCTTCGGTTTGCGTTCCAGCAAAGGCTCGATGCGCAGGATTTGCGCGGCGCGCTGCACGGCGTCGGCGATTTGCACCTTGCTCATGCCGGCCAGTTTCAGGCCGAAGGCCATGTTCTGCGCCACGCTCATGTGCGGGTACAGGGCGTAGCTCTGGAACACCATGGCGATGCCGCGTTTGGCGGGCGGCACGTCGTTCATGCGTGTCTTGCCGATGAATAAGTCGCCGCCGCTGATTTCTTCCAGGCCGCAGATGCTGCGCAGCAAGGTCGATTTGCCGCAACCCGACGGGCCCACGAAGACCATGAATTCGCCATCGGCGATCTCCAGGTCGATGCCGTGCAGGGTTTGCACGTCGCCATATGCCTTCTTCAGGCCTGTTAACTTCAGTCCAGCCATGTCGTCCTCGTTCTCTCAATTTGGCCCCGCTGATGCGCGGGGCTCGTTATTGTAATTGGCGGCATGACCGCCAAAGGGTACTGTTTAAGCGTGCGTGCCGAACCAGCCGCCATGCGGGGGCAGGCTGATCTGCTGGCCATCTTTACTGCCTGGCAAGCCATGACCGGCCAGGTCGGCCGCGGGTGCCGCGTCTGGCCAGGCGAAGGTGACGGCCTCGGTGCCCAGGTTGAAGGCGGCCAGGACGGACGGTTGGCCCGGCAAGTCGCGGCGCAGGGCCAGCACGGGTTCCGGCGCATCGAAGAAGACGATATCGCCGCGCAGCAATTGCGGCAGGGTGCGGCGCCAGGCGAGGATGTTTTGCGCAAAGCGCAGCGCCGAGCCGCTATCGTGTTCTTCGACGTCAGCGGCGCGCGCCAGATGTTCGGGCGGCACTGGCAACCACGGCGTGGTGGTGCTGAAGCCGCCATGCGGCGCTTCGGCCACCCATGGCATCGGCGTGCGGCAGCCGTCGCGGCCCTTGAACTGGGGCCAGAACGGGATGCCGTACGGGTCTTGCAGCGCCTCGAAAGGAATGTCCGCTTCCGTCAGGGCCAGTTCGTCGCCCTGGTACAGGCAAGGCGTGCCTTTCAAGGCGGCCTGCACGGCCAGCACGACCTTGGCCAGCGAGGGCGACGGGTTTTCGCCGCCCCAGCGCGTCATCACGCGTACGCTGTCGTGGTTGCCCACGGACCAGGAAGCCCAGCCGTCGGCCACTTGCGCTTCGAATTCTTCCACTTGCTTGCGGATGTGCGCGGCGGAAAACTCCGCCGTCAGCAAGTTGAAACTGTAAGCCATGTGCAGCTTGTCGGCGCCCGTGTAGGCAGCCATGGTGGCCAGCGCATTGTCGTCGCCCACTTCGCCGATGGAGATGGCCTGGTATTCGTCGAGCACGGCGCGCACGCGCTGCAGGTAGGCGATGTTTTCCGGTTGCGTCTTGTCGTACACGTGCGCCTGCATGCCGTAGGGGTTGATGGCCGATACGCTGCTCGCGTCGCGCTGCGCGGCAGGCGGATTGTCGCGCAGCAACTGGTCGTGGTACGGGAAGTTGCAGGAATCGAAGCGGAAGCCGTCGACGCCGCGCTCGAGCCAGAAACGCAGGTTGTCCAGCTGCGCTTGCTGCACGGCCGGATTGTGGAAATTCAGGTCGGGCTGGCTGACGAGGAAATCATGCAGGTAGTACTGGCCGCGGCGCGGTTCCCATTGCCAGGCGGAACCGCCGAACACGGACAGCCAGTTGTTCGGCGGCGTGCCGTCCGGTTTCTGGTCGGCCCACACATACCAGTCGGCCTTGGGATTGTCGCGGCTGGAGCGGCTTTCCACGAACCACGGGTGGACGTCGGACGAGTGCGACAGCACCTGGTCGATCATCACTTTCAAGCCCAGTTCATGGGCGCGCGCCACCAGGCGGTCGAAATCGGCCAGGGTGCCAAACATCGGGTCGACGTCGCAGAAGTCGGCCACGTCGTAGCCGAAGTCTTTCATCGGCGACGTGAAGAAGGGCGAGATCCACACGATGTCGGCGCCCAGGGCGGCGATGTAATCGAGCTTGGAGGTAATGCCGGGCAAGTCGCCGATGCCGTCGCCATTGCTGTCGAGGAAACTGCGTGGATAGACCTGGTAGATGACGGCGCTGCGCCACCAGTCGGCGGGCAGGTGGGCAAGATTGTTCTGGATGGTCGGCATGAATGATTTCTTAAAAGTTGCCTGTAGCGTTGGCTATCAGGGCGGCGCTGCTGGTTGGTAGGCGAACGTCTTATTTTAAAATTCAAAGCGCTTTGGGTATGAAATGAGTATAGTTCAAAGCGCTTTGAAAAGTAAAGCGATACACGCGCCAGACATACGATTTTTTTATGAGGGTGATTCAGGACAACAAGGCGGGAGAGCCGGGGTCAGACCCGCCGGGGGAATGCGTCCCGTTGGGGCGCATTCCGATCACGCAGTGACTGACCCCAGATTTCTGCTGCGGGTCAATGCAATATTTAGTTACCTAATTACCGGTCCCGCCGACTCGCCCGGCAACAGTTCGCACGGCCACAGTTCCTGCAGGTCGGTGACGGGCGTGCCTTCCATCAGGGCCAGCAGCATGTGGATCATCTTCGCGCCGGCGCCGCGCGGGTCGGGCTGGACGACGGTGGTGACGTTGTGGCCGGCCAGGGAATCTTCCATTACGCCCCAGACGATCAGCGACATCTCGCTGCCGATGGCGATGCCCGCGTCGAGCAGCGCGCGCACGGCGCCCACGCCCGACATGTGATTGTCGACGATGACGGCGGTAGGGCGTGGCGAGCGGGCCAGCAGGCGCTGCATGGCCTGGTAGCCGGCGCGGCGGTCGTGGGCGTTGTCGACCAGGTTGTCCGGGTCGACGGCCAGGCCGCCCGCCTGCATGGCGTGCTGGAAACTCTCGACGCGCTGGCGCACGAAGTTCAGGTCCGGCGTGGCGCTGATCAGGCCGATGCGCTGGTGGCCCAGCTGCGCCAGGCGCTCGACGGCCAGGCGCATGCCGGCCTCGTTATCGTAATCGAACCAGGCGTGCGGCTGGTTCAGCTGCGTGCGGCCATGCGCGACGAACGGCATGCCCTGCTGCGCCAGGTAGGCGATGCGCTCGTCGAACGGTTTCGTGCGCCCGACGATCAGGCCGTCGATGCGGCGGCCCTTGACCATGCGTTCATACGTGTGGAATTCATTGGTGGCCGAGGCGGGCGCGATCATCATGTCCATCTGCTGCGCTTCCAGCGCTTCCGACATGCCGCCCACGATGTCGATGAACATGGGGTCGGCCAAGTCGTTCGGCATCAGCGGGTAGATGATGCCGACGATATTCGTGCGCCCCACGGCCAGGCTGCGCGCCATGGGATTGGGGCGGTAGCCGGCCGCCTGCGCGGCGGCCAGCACCCGCTCGCGCGTGCGTTCGCTCACTTCCGGATAGCCATTCAAGGCGCGGCTGACGGTGGTTTCGGATATTCCTAGCGTTTTGGCGAGATTTTTGAGGTTCATGGATGCTGCAGTCGGGGTCTATCCAGGGTGGGTCGGGGGCGGTGCGATGACGGGTAGTTTATCTGATAAATGCCGGAATGATCAGGGGGCTGACAAGCGGCGGCAGCGCCCAAAAAAATACGCGGGCAAACCCAGGGGCGCCCGCGCTAAAAGAGGATACTGCTGAATCACTACATTGAAGCTGCCGGCCATCGCGTGCAGCGGCGAAATGGTGGGTCCGGTTACTGCGTACCCCTTTGAGAGCGGGCGGTGTCGCTGCCAGTGGCTGGCGCCTTGCGGCGTCAGCCAGTGTTGGATACCTCTGATCAATAAAGAGCGTCTGATAAAACGTTCAGGGCAAGACCGTGCAACGCCGCCATGGACGTTTTTCAGATGCTCTTACCACCACGACTCGACCTGGAAACCGACCGAGCTGCCATTGGTCTTGCCACCGAACACGCCCGTCGACGACAGCGCCGATTCGGCGGCGGCGGCCGACTGGGCTGCCTTGTTCCATTTGGCGTAGGTGTAGAAGGCGCGCAGCACGGGACGCGACCAGAAGCTGTTGCCGGCCGACAGTTGCGGCGCGAAGGTCAGCTTGGTCAGGTTGCGGCTCTCGCCGCCTTCCGGCTTGACGATGTCGTGGCCCAGTTCCACGGCCAGGCTGTAGTTGTCCGTGAAGTGGTAGACGGGACGCGCGCCGATCGATGTCCACTTGCTGCTCACGCCTGCCGTTTCCTTGTCTTCGTAGACGAAGGTGCCCATGCCCGACCACGCTCCTTTGGGCTGGATCATGATCTGTTCCGTCAGACGCACGACCTTGTCATCCTTGCTCGCGCCCAGGCTGAAGCCGCCCGTGTTGGCAGCGCTGCCTTTGCCGTACTGCAATGCCACCTTGTTGAAGCCGCCCAGCAGATTGCCTTGCGTATGCATGATGGTCAGCAAGTGGCCGCTGGCGATGGGCGCCGCGCCTTGCGCGTTGCGTTTCTGGTTGAATTGCAGGCCCAAGGTCAGTTCGCCGTCCGGGTTGACCTTGATGCCGGAGAAGCGCAAGTCGTGGGACAGGCCCATGCGCTTGCTGTCCCCATCGTCGGCCGTGCGCACGATGG
This sequence comes from Janthinobacterium sp. EB271-G4-3-2, assembly GCF_020858035.1. NCBI lineage: Bacteria > Pseudomonadati > Pseudomonadota > Betaproteobacteria > Burkholderiales > Oxalobacteraceae > Janthinobacterium > Janthinobacterium sp. EB271-G4-3-2. Next base: position 208,724 of record NZ_JACYMG010000005.1, read on the forward strand.
CGTAGGCGAGCTTGGCCGCGCCCAGGTCGATGTTTTCCAGGCCGGCGCCAGGACCGCTGTTATTCCAGAAGTAGTAATCGGTGATGTGCACGTCCTGGCGGTCGTAGTAGCGTTTGCCGACCCAGGCGCGCGCTTCGGCGAAGGCGCCCGTGCCGATCTTGTCGGCGACCACGTTCATTTCGCGCCACGCCGGGTCCGATTGTTCCCAGTCCTGGTTCTGGTTGACGGAGAACGCCACCAGGGTATTGATGCGGAAGGTGGTGCCGTTGGCTGCCTTGAAGGCTTCGCCGCCGAATTTCAGCTCGCCGTAGGTTTCGCACTCATTGCCCAGACGATACTTGGACGAGGCGCCAGCCAGGCCGAAACACGCTTCTTTGCCGCCTTCGCTGCTGGTGCCGAGGCCCGAGCGGATATAGCCGCCGAAGTCGATTGGCAGGGCGGCCTGGGCGGCCGAAGCGCTCAAGGCCAACGCCACGGCGGCAGGCAAAGTTTTCAAGAAATGTTTGTTCATTGCGTCTCCAGTGTTTTTATAGGTGTGGGATCGGTGCGCATAACTTTGCACAACCAAAGCGCTTTAGTTATTTTTCAAAGCGCTTTGAGTATAGTTCAAAGCGCTTTGATCAGTAAACTAGTTTTATTCTTGAAAACTTTGTGGATGTTGCGGAGAAACATCAGGGAGGGCGGGCGGCGCGTGGGCGCCGCCGTGTACGGCAGATGGAATGATGGTCGTGAATTATTGCCGCGCCTTGCAGGCGGGCAGGACGGCCGTGTCCGTTGTTACGGTCGCCGGAGGACGCAGGAAGGCCAGTATCAGCAGGGCCGAGGCCGTCGTAACGCTGGCAAGCACATACAGCAAGTGGCGGAAGGCCGCGCCATACGCTTGCGCCAGTTCTCCGGTGCCGGCCTGCGGCAACAGAGCGCCTGCGTGGCGTAACTCTCCCAGCGCCAGGAAGGGCGCCGCCAGCGTCGCCTGCTCCGTGGCGAGGCCGGGCACCTTGCCCAAGGCCGCCATCGTGAGCGTACCGAGCAGCGCGCTGACGATGGCCAGCGCCAGGCCTTCGCCCGCCACGCGCGTCGTGTTAAAGATGCCGGCCGCCATGCCGGCCCGCTCGACGGGCACGACGCTGATGGCCAGGCCATCCATCAAGCCCCATGGCAGGCTGATGCCGCAGCCGATCAGCAGCAGCGGCCCGATCAAGGTAGCGGGCGGTTGGCCCGGCGCACACGTCGATAGCCACAGCAAGCCGCCCGCCGCCAGCAGCAGGCCGCTGGCGCAGATGTGCGCGGCGGCAATACGTTGCGCCGCCAGGCCGGCCAGGACCGGCAGCACCAGCATGGGCGCCGACAGGGCGATCATCATGCGTCCCGCCTCCAGCGCGCTGTAGCCTTCGATACCGATGAAGCGGGCCGGCAGCAAGACCAGCAGCACGACAAAGGAAAACGCGGGCGCGGCGGCCAAGAGTTGCACACCGGCAAAGGCGGGCAGGCGGAACAGGGTCAAGTCCAGCATGGGCCGCGCGGCGCGCCGCTCCACGCGGATGAACGCGGCCAGCAGCAAGGCCGCGCCACCGAGCAGCGCCAGACTGGCGGCGCTGGCCCAGCCGCTGTCGGGTGCCTGCAGCAAGCCATAGGTAAATAGCGATAATGCACCGGTAAACGTCAGGGCGCCGGGCCAGTCGACGCCTTGCGCCTGCGGGTCGCGCGTTTCGCGCATGGCGCGCGCGGCGGCCAGCAGGGCGGCCAGGCCGGCCGCGGCCGTGGCGGCAAAAATGGCGCGCCAGCCCGTGTGGGCGATGAGCGCGCCCGCGAGGAAGGGGCCGAAGGCCAGGCCCACGCCGAAGGCCGTGCCGATCAGGCTGAAGGCGCGCGCGCGGGCCGGGCCGTCGAATTCCTGCGCCAGGGCCGCCAGTCCGCTCGACAGGGCCATGGCGCAACCCAGGCCCTGGACGGCGCGCAGCACGTCGAGCCACACAATGCCGGGCGCGGCCGCCAAGGCCAGCGCGGCGGCGGAAAACACGGCCATGCCCAGCAAGAACACGCGCTTGCGGCCATAGCGGTCGGCCAGCGCGCCGGCCACCATCAGGCAGCCGCCAAAGCTGAGCATGAAGGCGTTCGTGATCCATGCCAGCGCCAGCGGCGTGCCGCGCAGGTCGGCGGCGATGGCGGGAATGGCGATGGCCGGTCCCGTAAAACTGAGCGGCATGCACAGCGCAGCGAGGCAGACGGCGGCCAGCACGAAGGCGCGCCGGGACGCGGAGGCAGGCTGCATGCGGTGATTCGTATCCATGGGAATGATTCCAGAAAGAGGGAATCCGATGATAATATGGATGTAATCCATGAAAAAGTGGCTGAAAATCCACTCATAATGGATAAATATTCCCTAATCGAGGTCGCATGGATAATTTGAACGGCATTGCCGCCTTCGTGCGCGCGGCGGAAACTTCCAGTTACGTGGCGGCCGGACGGCTGCTCGGCGTGTCGGCTTCGGCCGTGGGCAAAAGCGTGGCGCGGCTGGAAGAAAAGCTGGGCGTGCGCCTGCTCAACCGCAGCACGCGACGCATCAGCCTGAGCAACGAGGGCGCGCTGTTTTACGAGCGCTGCCAGCGCATCCTGGCCGACCTCGGCGATGCCGAGGCGGAACTGTCGCACCTGGCCGAGGCGCCGCGCGGCAAGCTGCGCGTCAGCCTGCCCGTGATCGGCTACCGCATCATCCTGCCCCTGCTGGCCGACTTTACGCGCCAATACCCGGAGATCGAGCTCGACCTCGATTTCAACGACCGCCTCGTCGACGTGGTGGCAGAAGGCGTCGACGTGGCCGTGCGCAGCGGAACGCTCACCGATTCGCGGCTGATGGCGCGCGAGCTGGGGCCGTTTGCCTTTGCCATCGTCGGTTCTCCCGCGTATTTCACCCGCCATGGCGTGCCGGCCACGCCGCGCGCGCTGGAAGGGCACGCCTGCGTACGCTATAAATTTCCCACCACGGGCAAGCTGCAGGAATGGGCGCTGCGGCGCGCCGAGGGCGACAGCGGCGGCGAGTTGCGCTTGCCGACCGCCTTGACCTGCAACAATATCGAAGCCTTGATCGGCGCCGCCACGCAGGGCGTGGGCCTTGCCTATTTACCTGACTTTATCGTGCGAGACGCCATCGCGCGCGGCGAACTGCAAGCCGTGCTGGCCAGCTACTTGCTGCATTCGAGCAAGTTCTGGGTGCTGTGGCCATCAAGCCGCCACCTGTCGCCGAAGATTCGCGTCTTTGTTGACCATTTGTGTACCCACCTGCATTTCTCTTCGCTCCCTCCTGGCCCCGCGCCACTCCCTTGATGTCCCTGGCCGCCGCCCTGGCGGCTGCTTGGGGAATATTCCTACCCAAAAGCGATTAATCCTAACGCCATCGAATTTATATTTGCTGCACCGCATCAAGCTATGCCGCACGGCATCAACTTATACCCTTTCTGAATACCCATCATTCGTTATGGAAATTGCCATAAGGAATTTATTTATGTTAATTTAATATCTGTTTCTGCAACGTTGCATCGGCTGGTCGCTGGCGGGGACCTGTGCAGAATTAGGCGCCATAAGCGTGTGGTAACCAACAATTAAGGGATGGTAACCCCGTTCCGTTCAGGGAGTGTGCATGAAGACAGTCACGACGACGACGCCGGATCCGGCGCCAGCTACGACAGCGAAACCGGTCCGCAAAACGGGGCTGCTGCTTGGTGGCGGCGCACCAAATTCCACCCTGATCGCCGGTGCCCTGGCCGCTTTTCTCGACGAGGGCATCGAGTTCGACGTCATTTCCGCCTCGGGCGCCGGGGTGTTGATGGGTTTGCTTTACACGACGCCGCACGAGGCCACGCCGCGCCAGGCCTTGCAAAGCTGGGCCGACACGGGCGTGGCCGACAGCATCTACAAGATGATCCCGATCAACTACAAGGTCTTCCAGAAGCCGGGCATGCATGCAAGCACTTTCCGCGATGCCTTCCAGCCGCCAGCCAACAATCCTTTTTTTCAGGCCTTCCAGCAAACGTTTGCGGGCGTGCCCACGGCCTGGTCCGACTGGGGCAAGCTGATGGTGTCGTCGCTGTCGCCATCGGACCTGTCGGCGAAAAGCCTGGGCCTGTGCGCGCATTTGCCCTTCCTGGAAAAAGCCGTGGATTTCTCGGGCGTGGCGCGCATGCGCCCCGATTTCTACATCAATGCCTACAACCTCAGCGAGCACCGCATGCAAATCTGGGGCAAGCACGAGATCGAACCGATCCACGTGCGCGCGGCCCTGTCGTTCCCGTTCCTGTATGCGCCGACGACCATCGCCGGCGACGACTACATCGAAGGCGCGGCCCTCGATACGCTCAATTTCGACCCGTTTATCGAAGGCAAGGGCGAGCACCATGACGCCGATACCCTGGTCATTCTCGACATCCTCGGTGACGAGCGTTTGCTGCGCAAGCCGCGCAACCTGTACGACGCCTGGGTGCGCTCCATCATCACGCCGCTGGTGAAAATTTCCAAGAGCGAGCTGCGCCTGTTTGAGCTCGAGCACAACACGGATGCGCGCACGGGCCAGCCCAAGCGGCGTTTGCTCAAGCTCGATTTGATGGGCGGCATTCCCGAGCAGCACTGGCCCGACACCCTGGACTGGTCCAGTTCGAACATGCAGTTGCTGTTCGACGTGGGCCACAAGGCGGGCCTGGCGTTTTGCCGCCAGCATGGCGACTTGCTGCGCCGCTTGCCTGACGCCGCCCCGCTGGCGGCCTAGCCGCTAGCAACCGATCCCGGCCACCCGATCGGCAGCTCCTATCCCGCCTGGCCTTGCCAGGCCACCTTTTTTACTGTGACACACCATGAATATCACCAAGCAATTAATTCTGACCCTCACCATCGCCTTGCTGGCCCTGCTATTGCTGGGCGCCGGCGGCGCCATCCAGCTGCAGCGCGCCCAGGAGCGTTTCGACACCGTGCAAAACCGCATCATTCCCAGCATCCAGGGCTTGAATGCGGCCAAGGGTTTCCTGGCCGATTCGCGCCTGGCCGGCTACCGCCTGTCCGTGTTCTCGAACCTGGCCGACAAGACGGCGCTGGACAAGGCCGTGGCCGACGCCAACACGAATTTCGACAAGGTCATCGCCACCTACCGCGCCGAGCGCCTGTATGACGCGACGGACAGCAAGATGCTCGACGCCGACCAGGCCGCCATGGAAGCCTACCGCCGCGCGCTGGCGCCATTCTTTGCCGCCGCCTACGCGGGCGACATGGATGGCGTGCGCGCCACCTTGCTGGCCGGCACGCCGCTGGCCATCACGGCCGCCGCCGCGAAAAAGAGCATGGATGACCATATCGCCTACAACAACAAGCTGGTCGACGATGTAAAAGCGGAAAGTCTGGCCGCCTACGACACGGCGTTCAACACCATGCTGGCCGTGCTGGGCGTGGCCGTGCTGCTGACGGGCGCGCTGGCCTGGCATATCTACCGCACCATCAGCGGCGGCTTGGGCGATATCGAACACACGCTGGAGCGTGTCAGCGCCTCGCTGGACCTGTCCGCCGCCATGCCCGTCGAGCGCATGGATGAAGTCGGCCGCACGGCCACGGCCTTCAACAAGTTCCTCGAGCGCATCGTCGGCGTGATCGCCACCGTGCGCGCCTCGGCCGATACGGTCAGCGTGGCGGCCGCGCAGATTTCCGCCGGCAACGCGGACCTGTCCGTGCGCACGGAGCAGCAGGCGTCGTCGCTGGAAGAAACGGCGTCGAGCCTGGAAGAGCTGACCTCGGCCGTACGCCAGAATACGGACAATGCGCGCCAGGCGAACTCGCTGGCCGTGTCCGCCTCGGACGTGGCCCGCAAGGGCGGCGCCGTGGTGGCGCAAGTGGTGGGCACGATGGGCTCGATCAACGAATCGGCGAAGAAGATCGCCGACATTATCGGCGTGATCGACGGCATTGCCTTCCAAACCAATATTTTGGCGCTCAATGCTGCCGTGGAAGCGGCCCGCGCGGGCGAGCAGGGCCGTGGCTTCGCCGTGGTGGCCACCGAAGTGCGCAACCTGGCGCAGCGCTCGGCGGCTGCCGCCAAGGAAATCAAAGGCTTGATCGAGGATTCCGTCGATAAAGTCAACACGGGCAGCGCGCTGGTCGACCAGGCGGGCGCGACGATGGAAGAAATCGTCGCCAGCATCTTGCGCGTGACGGACATCATGGGCGACATCGCCAACGCCAGCCACGAACAAAGCGCCGGCATCGAGCAAGTGAACCAGGCCATTTCGCAAATGGACCAGGTCACCCAGCAAAACGCGGCCCTGGTGGAAGAGGCGGCGGCGGCCGCATCGTCGCTGCAAGACCGCGCCGTCGAGCTGGTCGATGTGGTGGCCGTGTTCCGCCTGCGTGGCGATGCCCAAGGGAAGGCGTTGAAACTGGCGGGCGGCTTGCCGGCCCCGGCAACAGCTGCCGCCAGCCGGCGGGTGGCGCTGCCGGGCCGCAGTGCTCGCGCTTAAACTTTTTGATTGCCCCGGTACGCCGGGGTTTTTCTTTGGTGGTGGGGTTGGCCCATGCGGGAGCACGTGGCCGCTTGGGTTGCCGTCGTCAGCGGGTTTCGCTTTGCAGAGCTTATTGAGGTAGCTCAACGATCAAATTCATTTAATGGTCGGTATTGGGAAAAAATCGCAGGTATCCAGCGATGTCAGGTCCGCCTCCAGCACTTTTGTCTTTTGGATGGAGTCGGCCTTCGTTTACCGCTACCTCTTCAAAGTCAAACGGACTGATTCCTTCCAGGCAGGCCACATTGATCCCGAATTGATCGGGTTTTGACCGGCGTTGGTGATGTGTGTATATCCCGCATTTTGAGCAGAAATAGTGCTTCGCTTGCATGGTGTGAAACTGATAGAGCGTGAGCAATTCGTCTCCAGACGTGATCTCTATATCCTGAAGCGCCGCAGAAACCGCTATCGCGCCGCGCATGCGGCAATAGGAGCAGTTGCAGCGCCGTGCTGTCTTGAGTCCGTCGCTAAGTCGAACTTGAAATCTTACAGATCCACAATGGCATGAACCTCGTAACTTTCCATCCGTGTTTTTCATTTTTTTCCTTTCAATGACGGCTTATGGCCGTTCAATCAAAGATAATCCGCTGCCCCAGCTCGAATTCATTCTCATGGCAATAAAACAGGATAAGCGGCGTGTCCTTCGAATAGATCATCGCGTCGTCACGCGACGGCACAAAAATATCCGACCAGTTCTCGACCAGGAACACACTGCTGCAGACGAAGCATTCGTCTTCTCCAAATACCACGATGACTTGCTGAATTCCCGGCGCACGAGCACGTAACCAGTTGCTTGCGCCGGCAACATCGTCTCCGAAGGCGAGCCGCTCGATTGAGTCAACGGTGTCAACGTTCAGGCCTGGATGCGTCTTCGAGTCATGAAGGCGCACTAAATCATAGGCACGGCGAGTTCCCTCGGCATCAAGCCAGACAATATCGGCCGAGTGATGCTGTAGTTCCTGAACCCTCCAATGTGTTGCATTCATAATTTTCAAAATCTAAGGGCTCTTGGCCAGCGTTTCCAGGGTAGCATCGTGCCCAGGTGTGGATACATGCCTTGTCATTTGTTTGTATAGCCAGAATGCAATTATATTGATAATAATAGGGAGATGCCCCAATTGATGCAAATCGAAGAAAGCATCCACATTGCAGTCCCGCCCACGGTCGTCGATCAAATTTGGAGCGAGGTCGACCGATGGCATCAGTGGGATCCGGACACAAAGCAAGCCCGGCTCAATGGGCCATTTGCGGTGGGCACACATGGCAGGATCGTTCCCAGCAAGGGGATGGGCATTCCGATGCTCGTCACGGAGCGCTCCGCGGGCCGCTCGTTCACCGTCGAAGGCTACATCCCTTTGTTCCGCATCCATTTCGAGCACACGGTGGTTGCCGCAGATGGCGGATCGGAAGTCGTTCACCGCGTGTGGTTCACGGGAGCGCTTGCCTTTTTGTTCGGGCCAGGCGTTGCCAGGCAAGTCCGGGACGGGCTTCCCAGGACGATGCGCTCGCTCAAGGCCTATGCCGAGAAGCGCAACCGGACTCTCCATGATGGTGAGGCGGCGGGGGCGGCGCGACAACAGCCTGATAGATAGTTTCCCTTCGTCAATTTCTTGCAAACTGCCGCAGCAAATTAACGTGCCCTTCCCCTCATGATGGAATACAATTCCTGCGTGGCAGCCAGCTTGCCTGGCAAGGCCGGGCACGGCGCCTTTGACCTCGGAAAGATGTTGGCTTATGACTCTGCAGTTCCCCCAGCGAACGGCGCCTTGCGCGCCATCCACGCTCCGCATTTCACGCAAGCCCCTCGTTTCCCTGTTCGTCCTGACGTTTTCTTGTCTGCTGCTCACGGCGCCCGCCATGGCGGCTGCGCCCGCCAGCAGCAGCGTCATGCTGGAAGAGCTGACGAGCACGGAGTTGCGCAGCCGTATCGACCACGGCGCCACGACCGTGCTCGTGCCGATAGGTGGCGTCGAGCAGAGCGGGCCGTATATTGCGCTGGGCAAGCACAATGTGCGCGCCGGGCTGCTGGCGCGGCAGATTGCGCAAAAGCTGGGCAATACCATGGTCGCGCCCGTCGTTTCCTATGTGCCGGAAGGCGCGATTGCTCCGCCGGCCGGCCACATGCGCTTTGCCGGCACCATCTCGATTCCGCCGGCCGCCTTCGAGGCCGTGCTGGAAGGGGCGGCCGCCAGCCTGCGCCAGCATGGTTTCCGCGACATCATCTTCCTCGGCGACCATGGCGGCTATCAAAAAAATGAACAGAACGTAGCCAACAAGCTCAACCGTGTCTGGGGCAAGGCTGCCACCACCAAGGATGCGCGCGCTTACGCCTTGCTCGACTACTATGACATCACGCAATCGGCCTACATTTCCGAGCTGCAAAAGCGCGGCCACAGCAGCGCCGAGATCGGCCTGCATGCGGGCTTGGCGGACGCCGCGCTGATGCTGGCGACGGACCCGTCGCTGGTGCGCAGCGAGGCCATGGCGCACGGGCCGAAGCCCGGTGTGGCGGACGGCGTGCGCGGCGACGCGACGCGTGCCACGGTGGAGCTGGGCCAGATCGGTATCAAGTTGCAGGTGGACACGTCGGTGGCCGCCATCAAGCAGCTGCTGCAACGTAGTAAATAATTCCGCTGGAAGTGCTGAACTTCCGGCTTTTGCAACGAAACGACGCGAAATCACATGAAAAAAATGCAACGACGCACCATCGTCACCTTGTCCGCCCTGGCTGCCGCACTGGCCGGCCTGGGCGTGGCTAGCCAGGTCATCGGCGCCGGCACGCCGGCTCCAGCCGCTGTCGCGCCGGCCGCCGCCTATTCGCCGCTGCCGGGCATGCCGCCGCTGGTCGATCCGAAAAACGTGTACGGCAGCATCGCCGGCAGCAATATGAGTCCCGTCGTCAAGGAGCATTTGCGCCGGGTCTACGTGCCCAATCTGCGCTCGAACGATGTGTACGTGATCGACCAGGACAGCTTGAAAGTGGTCGACAAGTTCAAGGTCGGCAGCGGCCCGCAGCACGTCGTGCCGTCATGGGACTTGCGCACCTTGTGGGTGGCGAACAATGCCGAGCGCACGGACAAGGGCAGCTTGACGCCGATCGACCCCCTGACGGGCAAGCCGGGCAAGGAAGTGCCCGTCGATGACCCCTATAACATGTATTACACGCCGGACGGCAAGTCCGCCATCGTCGTGGCCGAAGCGCGCCACCGCCTCGATTTCCGCGATCCGAAGACCATGGCCGTCCAGTATTCGATCGACACGCCCCAGTGCGGCGGCATCAACCATGCGGACTTTTCGAATGACGGCCGCTACGCCATGTTCACCTGCGAGTTCGACGGCACCATCGCCAAGATCGACCTGGTGGGCCGCAAGGTCGACGGCTACCTGAAATTGCAGATGCCGGCCAAGCGCTTTGCCGAGTCCGGTCCCGTGGGCGGCCCGGCGAATGAAATCTGCAGCGTCAAGAAGGGCATGCCGCAAGACATACGCATCTCGCCGGACGGCAAGAAATTCTTTATCGCCGACATGGACGCCGACGGCGTGCACATCGTCGATGGCGCCACCCTGAAGGAAATCGGCTTCATCCAGACGGGCGTGGGCGCGCACGGCCTGTACCCTAGCCGTGACGGCAAGAAATTGTACGTGGCCAACCGCGGCACGCACCGTATCCACGGCAAGCCGAAGGGCAAGGGCAGCGTCAGCGTGATCGATTTCGCCACGGAAAAAGTGGTGTCGAATTGGCCGATACCCGGCGGCGGCAGTCCCGACATGGGCAATGTGTCCGCCGACGGCAAATATCTGTGGCTGTCCGGACGTTTCGACGACGTGGTCTACCGCATCGATACGAACAGCGGCGACGTTGCCAAGGTCAAAGTCGGCCAGGAGCCGCACGGCCTGACCGTGTGGCCGCAGCCGGGCCGCTATTCGCTCGGCCATACGGGCAACCTGCGCTAGGCTGGCGCATGGCGCTTCCTGGAGTCATTCGCCGGACATATAATTATGATTGCCTAAAAAGCAATATTGGCGCATACTGTATTTCCCATTCCACTACCTCCAGGGAGCACCATTATGATTCTTGATCACATCGGTTTGAATGTCGGCGATGCACAGGCCAGCAAGGCCTTCTTTTCGGCCGCCCTGGCGCCCCTGGGTGTATCGGTGGTGATGGAAGAGCAGGGCTGGGTTGGCATGGGCAAGGATGGCAAGCCCGATTTCTGGTTCGGCGTGGGCGACAAGCCGCATGCCGGCATGCATCTCGCCTTCGCGGCGGGCAACCGCGCCCAGGTGGATGCGTTCTACAAGGCCGCGCTGGAAGCGGGCGGCAAGGATAATGGCGCGCCAGGCATCCGCGCCCTGTACCACCCGAATTACTATGGCGCTTTCGTGCTGGGGCCCGATGGCCACAATGTCGAAGCCGTCTGCCACCGTCCCGAGCCTTGACGCCGGGCATTACCTGAAGAGAGCAGCATGAAGCACAGCGCCACCCTGTTTGCCGACGATGCCGGCCGTTATGCCTACGTCAAAGCGGGTTTTTCCTGGCCGGCCCTGTTCCTGGGCTCGTTCTGGGCCGTCGCCAAGCGCCGCTGGTGGCTGTTGCTGCTCATGCTGGCGATGGATGCCTGCCTGTGGTTTGGCAGCCATCTGGCCACCGGAATGCGCATTGGCCCAATGATGCTGCTGATGGCCGGCGCGGAACTCAGTTACCTGCTGGCGCGCGGCTGGTATGGCAACCGCTGGCTGGAAGCCTCGTTGCGCAGCCATGGTTACAAGCCCGTTGTGCCGGGCACGGGCGCCGTTGGCTGAGCCTGCCTGGCACAAATTTCCCCCTCTGTTACTGACGTTTGCCAAGGGCAAGCTGTCCAGTATAAACTTTCTGCGCTGCCTGGCGCACCTTTGATCCAGATCATCCCTCACCTGCGGTGCTCACGTAGCCTTGGGACTCGCGTTGCAAAGCATCTTCCCACCAACCGGATATGTTTTTTCGCGTTTCGTGGCGTAACCCAACCGTCTGCCTATCCGTTCTACAGTCGGTGGTGCCGCCATATGTCCACCCAACCGCTATTTAATGAGGAACTCCATGTATCCATATTCCCGTAGTGTTACCCCCGCCGCCAAAAATCACCTGGAAGCGCAACTGGCTTTTTTCAATGGCCTGTCGAAGTCGCTGTTTCAATCGATGCAGCAGTTCAGTGACCTGAACATGCAGCTGGCGCAAGGCTTGCTGGAAGAAACCACGGTCACCAGCCAGAACCTGCTGACGGTCGAGCGCGCTGAAGATGCGTTCCAGGTGGCTGCCGCATCGGGCCAGCCAGCCGCCGAGCAACTGCGCAAGTACCAGCAACAGGTGTCGCGCCTGGCGGCCGATACGCAGGTCGAACTGGCCAATGTGGCAGAGCGCCATGTGAATGAAACAAGCCGTACCGCCAAGGCCCTGGCAGAAGAAGTGGCCCGCACCGCTTCGGAAGAAACGGAGAAAAACGTGCGCAAGCAGCAGGAAGCGATGCAGCGCATGGCCGAACCGTTCCAGGCTTATCAGCAAAACGGCGCCAACCGCGACCAGCAACGTGGCGCGCAAAGCCGTGACGGTCAAAGCCTGCAAAGCGCCAGCCACCAGGGCAGCCAGCAATCGGCCGGCAGCGAAGGCTCGGCCAGCGGCAGCGCCTCGCAAGCGGGCTCTGCACAAAGCAAGGGCAGCGCCAGCCGCAAAGAGTAAGCACGAGGCTGCTTGCAGCTGAGCCGTATCGCGAGGGCCGAGCCTTGCTATGCGGCTAGCTATGCGGCCAGCCGGCACGCGGCATCGTGCGTATTGGTTCGGGCAGAGCGCCCGCCCTTCATGGGGCGGGCGTTTTGTCGTATGCGTGCGGCTCAGGCGCCGGCGTGGCCGCGCCAGGTGCGCGGGGCTGCAAGCCTATGCCTGCCGCTAAGGCCGTATCGGACAAGACCGCGGACGAGGCCGCGTCACCGCTCCCGGTCCCGCTGTTCGCATCGATGAAGGCGCTGACGGCGTCCAAGGTGGGCGCCAGCCTGCGCAAGGGGCCGGCCAGCGTGGCGACCAGGGTGGCGTGGCCCACGTGGTCGAAATAGGTTTCCGTCACGGGACGGTGCAGCGCCCGCAAGGCGCTGGCCAGGCCGCCCGTGTTGCGTTGCGGATTGACCAGCTTGTCCTTGCCGGGCAGCGGGGCGATCAGCAGGGCGGGCGGGGCTTCGGCCGTCACGTGGTGGATGGGCTGCGAAGCGGCGGGCGTGTCCGGGTAAAAGAAAACGGGCCGGGTGGTGGTGTTTTCGATGGGCAGGAAATCATAGGGGCCGGCCAGGCCTATCCAGCCCCGCAAGTCGTGCGGGCGCATGCCGTGGCGCGCCAGCAGGCTGGCGTCGAGCGCCAGCATGGCCGCATTGTAGGCGCCGGCGCTATGGCCCATGACGAACAGGCGCGTCGGATCGCCGCCATGGCGGCGCGATTCCATCGCGGCCCAGGCCACGGCGCGGGCCGCATCCTGCAAGATCTCGGGGTAGTGCACATCCGGATATAGCCGGTAGTCGGCGATCACGGCCAGGTAGCCGCGCGCCGCGAGAGCGTGGCCGACGAAGGCATAGTCGGCGCGCTCGCCCGTCGTCCAGTTGCCGCCATAAAAGAACACCACCACGGGCACGGGTCCCGTGCGGGTCTTGGGGGCATACACATCGAGTTTCTGCCGTGGCAAGGGGCCGTAGGCCAGGCCCCGCGTCACTTGCGAGGCGCCGCCGGACGACAAGGCATTGATGGCGGTCAAGGGCGAGCAGGCGGCCAGGCCGGCAGCGAGCGGGATGGCCGCCAGCACGCCGAGCAGGGTGGTGCGCAAGATCGTCATGCTGGCTCCCGATGGTGATGGCTGATGCTTGCAGTGTAGGCCAGGCAGGGCAGGGCGCACACGGGGAAGTTGCTCTCTAGCATAGATAAATGTTGCATGCGTCAATCAATCCTGTAACAGCCATTTGCGCGCCGTGGCGATGACGGCGTCCGACAGCGTGCGCGTGAGGGGCGTCTGGATATCCCAGGCATGCCAGGTCAGGGGCACGTCGAGCGCCTGCCCGGCCGCCACGTCGACGAGCCTGCCGGCGGCCAGCGCCGCTTCCGCCTGCAGCAAGGGCACCATGCCATAAGCATAGCCCGCTTCGATGAAGCGCACGAAGTCGCGCGCCGAACCGAGCACATGGTGCGGATAGCGGCCCGTGTAGCCGAGGCGGTGCTGCAGGTAGCGTTCGTGCAGCGCATCCTTGCTGCCAAAGGTGATGGCGGGCGCCTGACTGACGGCTTCCACCGTAAAGCCATGGGGAAACCATTGTTGCGCAAACGGGGGGGACGCCACGCACAGGTAGCGCATGCCGCCCAGCGGCGTGGCCGTGGTGCCGGCCACCAGGTCGTTGGCGCTGGTGACGCAGGCAAACACGCGCCCTTCGCGCAGCTGGCTCAGGGTGTGGTCCTGGTCGTCGAGGCGGATATCAAGCAGGCAGGACGGCGGCGACAGCAGCGGCCCCAGCGCTTCCGGAATCCAGGTGGCGGCGCTGTCGGCGTTGACGGCGATGGCCAGCGCCGGCAATTGCGTGGTGGGGCCGGGCTGGGCGTCGAGCGCCGCTTCGAGCAGCTTGACTTGCCGGTAATGGGCGATCAGGCGCTGGCCCGCTTCCGTCGGCAGGGGCGGGTGGCTGCGGATGATCAGCAGGGTGCCTTCCAGGTTTTCCAGGGTGCGGATGCGCTGCGACACGGCCGGCTGGCTGATCGCCAGCGCCTGCGCCGCCTTTTCAAAGCTGCCCAGGCCGATCACGGCGTCGAGGGCGGCCAATCCACGGTAATCGACGACGCGCATAAGTTTCTCTTATATATGGTTAGAATCATTCATTATACTTATATTTACTTTTTCTTTACACTGTTGAAATAGGGTAACAACTCCACTCTGCCGCGCGGTCCTCCTGGTTCCGCACCACCCTCCACCTACCTCTGATGACTTTGCCGTTGCCGGCAGAGCGTGGGCGGCCGTGCGCGTGATGGAAAGCAATAAAGGAATCGATATGGACAGCGCAATCTTCTTGAAAGGCATGGGGCTCGGCGCGAGCCTGATCGTGGCCATCGGCACGCAAAACGCCTTCTTGCTCAAACAGGGCTTGAAGCGCCATTACGTGCTCACCTGTATCCTGGTCTGCCTCGTGTGCGACGCGATGTTGATCACGGCCGGCGTGGCCGGCATGGGCACGTTCATTGCCGACAACCCGAATTTCCTGCTGTGGGCCAAGGCCGGCGGCGCCACCTTCCTGATCGCCTACGGCTTGCGCGCCGCCAAGTCCGCCTGGCGCCCAACGGCCCTGACGGTGTCGGCCGCCAAGTCGCCCGAAGGCTACTGGGCCGTGATCGGCGCGGCGCTGGCGTTCAGCCTGCTGAATCCGCACGCCTTCCTCGACACGGTCATCCTGCTCGGCTCGATCGGCGGCCAGCACGAAGGCGTGGGACGCTTCTACTTCGCCGGCGGCGCCATCATGGCGTCGGCCCTGTGGTTCTTCCTGCTGGGCTTTGGCGCCCGCTACCTGGCGCCCGTGTTTGCCAAGCCCATGGCCTGGCGCGTGCTCGACGGCATCATTGCCCTCGTCATGTGGGCCATCGCCGCCTCGCTGTTCCTGTAAGCGGGACAAGCGCCGCAGCCTGCCTGCGGCGCGCGGCAATTCCCCGTAGAATAGCCGTCAACTTGACGCTATGCTTTCCAGGAATGCCATGACCACCACGCCAGACTCCCTGCACATCGTGTGCCCCCATTGCGACGCCGTCAACCGCTTGCCGGCTGCGCGGCTCGCAGAACAGCCCACTTGCGGCAAGTGCCAGAAGGATTTATTCACGGGCCAGCCCGTGGACCTGGCCAGCGCCCGTTTCCTCAAGCATATCGAACGCAGCGACATTCCCGTGCTGGTCGACTTCTGGGCCCCGTGGTGCGGCCCGTGCCGCAGCATGGCGCCATTTTATGTTCAAGCCGCCAAGACCCTGGAGCCGGCGTTTCGCGTCGTCAAGGTGAATACGGAAGCGTCGCCGGACCTGGGCAGCCGTTTCAATATCCGCAGCATTCCCACTCTGGCCCTGTTTTTGCGCGGCGTGGAAGTGGCGCGACAGCCGGGCGCCATCGATGCCAATGCCATCGTCGCGTGGGCGCGAGAGAAGGCGCGATTCTAAGCAGACAGGAAAGCCGTCGAGGTTTTCCATTTGACATTAAGTATGGTGCCATATTATATTGCGCCATATGATAAAACTCGAACAGAAATACACGGCCTTGCTCGGTGAAGTGCAGCGCCGCGCCAGCGGTCTCGACATGATGCAGTCCACGGCGCGCTTGCGCCTGTGTTTTGAAGTGCTGGGCCTGGCGTCCGCCATCGATGGCGATTGCGCCACGCGCCTGGGCCGGCATGGATTGTCGGAAGGGAAATTTGTGCTGCTGTATCTGTTGCGCGACGTGCCCGACGGACTTTCGCCGCACGAACTGGCCGAGCGGGCAGGCGTGACGCGCGGCACCATCACGGGCTTGCTCGACGGCCTGGAACGCGACGGTTTCCTCGCGCGCCATGCGGACCAGTTTGATAGGCGCAAGCTGCTGGTGCGCCTGAGCCCCAAGGGAGAAGCCGCTGCCGCGACGCTGGTCGACGAGCACGCGCAATGGATCGCCAGCCTGTTTGCCGATTTCACGCCGGCAGAAATGCAGCTATTGAGCGCGCTGCTGGAAAAAGCCTGGCGCAAGACGGATAAAGGTGAAATGCAGGGTGCGTCATGAGCCGCGGCGTCGCCGACATCGCGCCCGCGCGCCTGGCCCTGCTGAACGGCGGGAGCGTGGCCAGCGCCACCCTGACGGAAGGGCTGGCCATCGATTTCACCGAGCTGCTTGCCGCGGCCGTGCCCGGTGTCGGTGCGGACAGGCTGGAGCAGATGCGCGCGCTGGCGGCGGACGGCATCACCAGGCGCATGGCGCTGGCGGCGCAATTGCTGCTGGACGCCAAGGCCGACCTGGCGATGTTGCAAGCCCACCCATCCGACACGGTACGGGGCTGGGCCTGCTTTGCCATCGCCGCCCAGGCTGGCTGGTCCTTGCCGCAGCGGCTGGCCGCCATGCGGCCGCTGGCCGACGATGGCCACTTCGGCGTGCGCGAATGGGCCTGGCTGGCGCTGCGTCCCCATCTGGCGGCAAGTCTTGACGAGGCGATTGCCTTGCTGGCGCCGTGGACGGCGGACCCGTCGGAACGAGTGCGCCGCTTTGCCTGCGAAGCGCTGCGCCCGCGCGGCGTGTGGTGCGCGCATATCGCCCGGTTAAAGGCGCAGCCGCAGCTGGCCTTGCCCGTGCTGCAAGCCTTGCGCGCCGACCCGGCCGTCTATGTGCAGGATTCCGTGGCCAACTGGCTCAACGATGCGGCCAAGAGCCAGCCGGACTGGGTGCGCAGCCTGTGCGCGCAATGGCTGCAGGAAAGCCCCGCTGCCGCGACGAAACGCATCTGCAAGCGCGCCCAGCGCTCGCTTTCTTAATTCTTGGGAGGAAAATATGCATTATCTGTTAGAACTGTACAGCCCGAAACCGGCCTGGCTGGCCCTCGATGGCGTCGCGCGCCAGGCGTATTTCGACACGGTCGGCGCCGGCATGGCGGCTTTGTCCGGCATGGGCGCCGAAGCGCTGGCCATGGGCGCCATCGATGGCGGCAAGCTGCATGCGGCTGCCCAGCAATTCTATGCCGTCTGGCGCTTCCCGGACGAGGCGGCACTGGACGCCTTGCTGGCCGGCATCGCCGCCACGGGCTGGCATGATTACTTCGACACCATCAACGTGGCTGGCTCGGCCGTGGATTTTCCTGCCCACCTGGCGCAGCTGAGCGCCGTCTAAGCGTCCGCCATTTTCCTTGCCGCTGCGGTAAAGTTGGCATTTCCATCCGATCACTGACGTTGATGCCAATCAAACTGCTCTCCCTCCTGATGCTTGCCCTGGCGCCCATGCTGGCGTCGGCAGTCCCCGCCACCCCGCAAGCCCTCGTCGCCGCCGCCCGCAAGCAGGTGGGCGTCACCGTGCGGTACGACCCGCGCTATGAACGGCTCGCCTATCCGGGCGGCGACGTACCGCTCGAGCGGGGCGTGTGCACGGATGTGGTCGTGCGCGCCTACCGCCAGCTGGGGCAGGATTTGCAGGTGCTCGTGCACGAAGACATGCGCAAGGCGTGGCAGGTGTACCAGCGGCAGGGGCGCTGGCAGATGAAGGGGCCGGACCGCAATATCGACCACCGCCGCGTGCCGAACCTGGGCACCTACTTTGCCCGCCACGGCACCAGCCTGCCGCCAGGCAAGGACGCGAACGCTTACCGCGCGGGCGACATCGTCACCTGGCGCCTGCCGCGCAACCTGACCCACATCGGCATCGTCAGCGACAAGCAGTCGTGGGGCGGCGTGCCGCTGATCATCCACAACATCGGCGAGGGCGCGCGCGAGGAAAACATTTTATTCAGCTACCCGATCACGGGGCACTATCGCTGGCAACCCCGCTGAGGGGAAGGGGCGCGAGCTCTTGCAGGATCGCCAGCACCCTGGCCAGCGCCGTGTCGATATCGAGCTTGTCGATGGCGCCATAGCCGAGGAACAGGCCTTCATGACGGGCGGGGCCATGGTAAAAGCTGGCCAGCGCATACAGGCTGACGTCGGCCAGGCGCGCGCGGCGCAGCAATTCGGCGATATCGAGCGGCGCCTGCGCCAGCGCCGCCACGTGGAAGCCGGCGCTGGCCGGCACCAGGCGGAACCACGGCGCCAGGGGGCCGTTGAACCAGTGCTGCAGGCGCTCGCGCCGCCCCGCATAAATGTCGTGGCAGCGGCGTATGTGGCGCAGCAAATGGCCGTCGCCGATGAACTTGGCCAGCGCATGCTGGCCCAGGCTGGCCGTATGGCAATCGCTCAGGTATTTCACCGTCTGCATGGCGGCCACGATGGCTTGCGGCAGCACCACATAGCCGAGCCGCAGTTCCGGCAGCATGATCTTGGAAAAGCTGCCCACGTGCGCGACGATGCCGTAGCGGTCCATGCTTTGCAGCGCGTCCTCGGGCCGGCCTTCGTAGCGGAAGGCGCTGTCGTAGTCGTCTTCGATGATGATGGCGCCCAGCTGCTGCGCCCGCTCCAGCAAGGCATGGCGGCGCGCCATGCTCATCGGCATACCCAGCGGGAATTGATGCGCGGGCGTGACGTAGATCAGCCGCGTGCCGTCCGGGATTTGCGCGACGATCAGGCCATCCTCGTCCACTTCGATGCCCACCACGCGCGCGCCCTGGCTGGCGAATACGGCGCGCGCCACGGGGTAGCCGGGCTCTTCCACGGCAACCGTGTCGCCCGGCTCCAGCAGGGTCAGCGCCAGCAGGTGCAACGCTTGCTGCGCGCCGCTGGTGACGAGCACTTGCTCCTCGGTGCAATGGATGCCGCGGCTGAAGGCGGCATGGCCGGCGATCGCCGCGCGCAAGGCGGGCAAGCCTTCCACCGGGCCATAGCGGCCGCGCGCCTGGCCGCCCTGGCGCAGCGCATACAGCATGCAGGCGCGCCATTCATCCTGCGGGAAATGCGCGGGCGTGGCGCGTCCGCCGATGAAGGCGTAGCGCGCCGGCGTTTCCTGGCTGGCGCGGCGCAAGGGCGTGGGTGTCGCTTCCCAGCGGGCGATGCGCTGCGCGCTGGCCAGCGGCGTGCTGGCGTGGCGGCGCTGCGGCGAGGCGTGCGGCGTCTGCACGAAGCTGCCCACGCCCACTTTGCCGACCAGCAGCTTTTCATAGCCGAGCTTGTCATACACGTCGGACACCGTCTTGCGCGACAGGCCCAGCTGGCTGGCCAGCAGGCGCGTAGGGGGCAATTGCTGGCCGTCCGCCAGGCGGCCAGAGCGGATGGCTTCGCTGAGCTGGCGGTACAGCTGGCCGCCCAGGTCGCGCGTGCCGTCGATCAGGATATGTAATTCCATGGAGTATCTGTTGGTGGTCTGCCGCTTTTCGGGGGGATTGGCCTGCCGCGCGCTGTGGTGGCGCTTCTACAATGGCGCATCTCTACTCTATCAAGGAATCTATCATGACACAGCAACGACTCGATTTCACGCAAGCTTCGCCCGACGCCGTCAAGGCCATGTACGCGCTGGAAGCGGCGATCGCCAAGCTGGGCGTGGAACACTCGCTGCTCGAGCTGATCCGCCTGCGCGCCTCGCAAATCAATGGCTGCGCCTTTTGCGTGGACATGCACACGAGCGACGCGCGCAAGGCGGGCGAAACGGAGCGCCGCTTGTATGCCGTGTCCGTCTGGCGCGAAACGCCGTTCTTCACGCCGCGCGAGCGGGCCGTGCTGGCCTGGACGGAAGCGCTGACCCTGCTGCCGCAAAATCACGCGTCCGACGCAGACTATGCGGCGCTGGCGGAACAATTGACGCCGGCGGAAATGGTCAACGTGACCCTGGCCATCGGCTCCATCAATACCTGGAACCGCCTGGCCGTGGGCTTTCGCAAGATGCCGGAATAAGTTCTTTGTTCGTTTGCGAACAGACGCATGGCTTGCCCCTGCGTAGGCTGGCAGGACGATTGATCAGCCAGGGAGCAGCCATGCAAGTACCTATCGGGGAAGGCGCCGACAAGACGCCCGAGCAACAGGAAGAAGCGCGCCGCGAATTCGTCGCCGAACTGTGGCGGCGCTACGAAGCCTTGCAGGAGTGGGCCGTGAGCCACTGGCCGGACCAGCAGCATCCCTTGAGTTCCGCCGACTTCGTCGAGACGCGCAAGGAGATTTTGAGTTTGCGTTCGCCGGCCGGGTCGTTGAACCAGCCGTCGCAAAAGGATGAAGCGGAACCGGAGCAGGGCGGGGCGCAATATGTTGACGTCACCCCTGCGCCGTGGCCGTAACCGTGGCTGTATCTTGGCCGTAGGTCGGATTAGCGCTTGCGCGTAATCCGACGTCACCCGCCAACAATGTTGTCGGATTACGCGCTTGCGCGCTAATCCGACCTACACCGGCTTTTCCTCGGAACCACCCTGCGCAAACACCCAGCAAACCAAACTCACCAGCAGCCCCGCCATCACGCCATACGCCAGGTTCAAGGCGCTGTCGAACAGCAGCGGCGCCACCAGGCCCGAGACGAGGGCGAACAGCAGCATCTGGATGAACGACTGCATCGACGAGGCCAGGCCGCTGTTATTGGGGAAGTGGTTCAAGGCCATCAGGGTCATCGGCGGCATGGCGATCGACAGGGCGAACGAGTAGAAGAACAGCGGCAGCACGGCCCACGGCACTTCGGCGGCAAAGACATAGTTGTAGCCGATGTTGGCGGCGGCCGCCACCAGCATCAGGATGAAACCGGCCCAGATCATCTGGCGCTGGCTGTAGCGGTGGGCGATTTTCGCCGACAGGGCCGAGCCGAACACCATGCCGCTGATCAGGGGAATGAACAGCCAGGCAAACGCCGTTTCCGGCAGGTGCAGGATGTTGATGATGAAGTAGGCGGCCGAGCCGATGTACAGGGCGAAGCCGCCAAAGGCGGCGCCGATGGCCGTCGACAGCAGCAGGAACTGGCGGTGGCACAGCACTTTCCAGTAATTGACGGCGATGTCGCCCAGGTGGAAGGCTTGGCGCTGCTCCTTGGGCAAGCTTTCCGGCAGCGCGCGCCAGACGACGACAAACATCAGCACGCCGAAGGCCGTCAGGAACCAGAAGATCGCCCGCCAGCCCAGGCTCACTTGCAGCCAGCCGCCCAGCACGGGCGCGATGGCCGGCGCCAGCGCGAACACCATCATGATGTGCGAGAGGATTTTCTGCGCGGCGGCGCCCGAATAGCGGTCTTGCACGATGGCGCGGCCGATCACGGAACCGGCGCCCGCCGAGAGTCCCTGCAGCACGCGCCAGGCCAGCAGCCAGCCCAGCGACGGCGCCAGCGCGGCGCCCACGGAGGCGATCACATACAGCACCAGCGAGACGAGGATCACGGGACGGCGGCCGAACGAGTCGGACAGGGTGCCGTAAAACAGCATCATGAAGGCGAACGTGAACAGGAAAAAGCTCAGGGTTTGCTGCACCAGCAGGGGGCTGGCATTGAGATCTTGCACGATGGCGGGGAACGACGGCAGATAGGTGTCAATTGCAAGCGGTCCGACCATCGCCAGGCCCGCCAAGATCCATGTTAATAATTTAGTCATGTTAAACAGTGTTTTTGTTAGTCCGTCATTTTACGCTAGTGGCAACAATCGGGTTTGATCGCTGGCCGCCACGTGGTCGATATGCGTTTTTCGTATATGGAATCTTGGAATTCTTCGTTGGAATCGCGGCGCCTGGCCGCTAAGCTGGGGCGACCCGGCTTGTTTGCCATTTTTGGAAGCGATACCCATGCACAGCATTTATCCCGCGGCGCCCGCCGACGACACGGCCCAGTGGAACCTGGGACCCGTGATCCAGGCCTTGCGCAGCTCGCGCGAAGACAAGCACAAGATCCGCCATAACGGCAGGGTGCGCGAACTGCCGTCGCGCGAAGCGCTCACCACCATCGTCAACGGCCTGTCGGCGGCCCTGTTCCCCACGCATTACGGGCGGCCCAACCTGACCGATGAAAGCATCGATTACTTTGTCGGCGACACCCTCAACACCACCTTGAACCGCCTCAGCGAACAGGTGCGGCGCGGTTTGCTGTTCTCGGTTCCGGCCGGCGATGAGGGCGATGCCGCCAGCGACGATGCGGCCCTGGCGCAGCAGGCGCGCGACATTACGCGCGCCTTCGCCGCCAGCCTGCCCGACATCCGCGCCTTGCTGGTGTCGGACGTGCAGGCCGCCTACGCGGGCGACCCTGCCGCCACCTCGGTGGCCGAAATCATGCTGTGCTATCCGGGCACCATCGCCATCCTGTACCACCGCCTGGCGCATCGCCTGCACGCGCTTGGTGCGCCGTTCCTCGCGCGCCTGATCGCCGATATCGCGCATACCCTGACGGGCATCGACATCCACCCGGGCGCGCACATCGGCGCCTCCTTCTTCATCGACCATGGCACGGGCGTCGTGATCGGCGAGACGGCCATCATCGGCCAGAGGGTGCGCCTGTACCAGGCCGTCACCCTGGGCGCCAAGCGCTTTCCGGCCGATGCAAGCGGTGCGCTGATCAAGGGCACACCGCGCCACCCTATCGTCGAGGACGACGTGGTCATCTACGCGGGCGCGACGGTGCTGGGGCGCATCACCATCGGCGCGGGATCGACTATCGGGGGGAATGTGTGGCTGACGCAGAGTGTGCCGCCGGAGAGTAATGTATCTCAAGCGCAGATGCGTAACGATTAGGTGCGGCGGAAGGGGTGTAACCCCAGAGTTAGGGCTGGGGTCAGACCCGACGGGGGAATGCGCCCCAAAGGGCGGATTCCGATCGCGAAGCGACTGACCCCACAGTTTTACTTCACCGTCAGGATTTCATACCGCGCCACGGGCACGCCATCCTTCAGCAGCAGCAATTCCTGGTCGGCGTAGCGGTAGCCATTGACTTCGCCCAGTGTGGCCAGCAGCAGGCGCTCGAGGTCCATGTCCTGCGGCTGGCACATCATCATGGTGCCGGCCATCTGCCCAAAGTTCAAGGTGCTGATGCCATCGCTGGTGTAGCCGCCCATCATCTGGTTGCAGCCGCTGTTGCCGCTGGCGCGGCCTTCAGCCAGCTGCAGGGTCACTTCGCGCTGCTCGGGCGCCTTGCGCACGACTTGCTTGCCCTTCAATTCCTTCAGCTTCCACTGCGTGCCCGTCAGCTTCGGCGCCGGCTTGGCGGGCGAGGTGGCGCCTGGCGCGGCGGCGGCAGCGTCGCTGCGCACGGGCGTTTGCGCGCAGCCGGCCGTGATGGCGACGATGGCGGCAAGGGGAATCAGACTGGCGAGTTTGAACATGGCATTTCCTTCTTCAATTGAATGGCGCCAGCGTAGCAGATCGGCGCCACGCCAGCGTGCACGGTTGACAAGCTCACTGCTGTTTTTCCTGCTCCAGGCGGGACTCGAGCACGGAGCGCGCCGCCGCCACATAGGCGCGGCAAGCCTGCGGGTCGATGAACGCCTCGCTGCCGGCCGTGGCGCTCGCTTCCAGCCTTTCCCACAGCTGCGACGCTTCCGGGTGGGCCGAGATCAGCACGTCGCACGGCAGTTTTTCCAGGGTCTCGAAGCTGTGGCGCAAGTCCGCCACCGCGTTCGGATACTCGCTGCTGGCGCTGAACTTGAAGCCGGGACGCGAAACGGCGTTGAGACTGTCCGCATAGACCATGTTCCGGCAACGGGGGCCGTCGCACGATTGCCACGTCCAGCTCAAGCCTCCGGGCGTGTGGCCTGGCGTGGCGTGCGCCGTCACGGTGACGGGGCCGACGTTGAACTGGCCGCCGTCGCGCGCCAGGCGCATGTCCTTGACGGGCGGGTACTTGGGCAGCGCATGGTATTGCGGGTCGTCCGGGCCCACTTCGCCCGACGCCAGGTCCAGCGCGGCCGACGGGCTGGCCGCCACCAGCGCATCGCTGCGCCGCTGCAGTTCGGCCAGGCCGCCCGCATGGTCGATATGGCCGTGCGAATTGAGGATCAGCTTGACGTCCTCGATGCGAAAGCCCAGGGCGGCGATATTGGCGATGATCTTGGGCGCCGATTCCGGCAAGCCGCCGTCGATCAGCACATGGCCCTGGGGCGAGGTGATGAGCACGGAACTGAGGCCTTTCACGCCCACATAATAAGTATTGCCGAAGATGCGGAACGGCGTCTGGTCGGCATTCCAGGCGGCGCAGACGTCGCAGCCCGGCGTCGGCGTCGGCGGCGTGGCTGGCGCCTGCGCCTGGGCGGCGGAGCTGGCCAGCAGCAGGGCCAGAATCAGCGCGCGTGGTGGTGTGAGGGGCATTGTGATCCTTATCCGTGTTGCCAGTGTGACATATGCTGACACGGAACGGGACGCGATGCAAACGCTGGCAGCGATGCCGGTCAGGGTAGCTGCGGATAGCGTGCCCTCAGGCGGCGGCCAGCGTGGCGCCGGGTGTGGCCGAAGGCGCGATGCTGACCCGGCGCCCCGCGTGATCTGCCGGCAGGCGCGGGCCCTGGCCGAAGACCTTGTGGCGCAGGCTGCCTTCCTCGTAGGCGGTGCGGTAGCGGCCGCGCCGCTGCAGTTCCGGCACGATGTGGGTGACCACGTCGGCCATGCTGTCGTGGGCCACGGCGAAGGCGAGGTTGAAGCCGTCGATGCCCGTTTCATCGAGCCAGCTTTCCAGCTGGTCGGCCACCTGGCGCGCATCGCCCACCAGCACCGGGCCGCGTCCGCCCAGGCCGATGTATTCGGCCGCTTCGCGCACCGTCCACGTGCGGTCCGGGTCGGCCTGGCTGAACGAGGCCAGCGCCGAGCGGCCGGCGGGGGAGTCGATGTAGTCGATGGTGGCGTCGAGCGGGTAGCGGCTGAAATCGACGCCCGTCCAGCCGGACAGCAGCACGAGCGCCGCCTCGATATTCACGTGGCGCAGGTAGTCGGCATGCTTGGCGCGCGCTTCTTCCTCGGTGGCGCCCGTGATGACGAGCGCCTGCGCGTAGATCAGCAGCGCGTCGCCATCGCGCCCGCCTTGCCTCACGGCGGCGCGCAAGTCGTCGGCGTAGCGCTTGACCACCGTCTTGCTGGGACCACTGACGAAGGTCGCTTCCGCATGGCGCGCCGCGAAGCGCGTGCCGCGTGGCGAGGTGCCCGCCTGGTACAGCAGCGGCGTGCGCTGCGGCGACGGCTCGCATAAATGGATGCCGGGCACCTGGTAGTGGCGCCCGGCATGGTTGATCGGATGTACCTTGGCGGGATCGGCATAGATGCCGCGCGCCTTGTCGTTGACGACGGCGTCGTCGTCCCAGCTTTTTTCCCACAGCTTGTAGACGACGTCCAGGTATTCGTCGGCCAGGTCGTAGCGCTCGTCGTGGCCCGGCTGCTGGCTCAAGCCCAGGTTGCGCGCCGCGCTATCGAGGTAGCCGGTGACGATATTCCAGCCGATGCGCCCATCCGTCAGGTGGTCGAGCGTGGAGATGCGCCGCGCGAACGTGTACGGGTGTTCGTAGGTGAGGGCGCAGGTGACGCCGAAACCCAGGTGCGTGGTCGCCTGCGCCATGATGGGCACGAGCGCCAGCGGATCGTTCAGCGGCACCTGCACGCCATGTTCCAGGGCCGCATCGAAACTGCCCCGGTACACGTCATATACGCCCAGCACATCGGCCAGGAACACCGCGTCGAACAGGCCCGCTTCCAGTAGCTGCGCCAGTTCCGTCCAGTGTTCGGGATCGGTATAGCGGTGGCTGCGGTCGCGCGTATGCGTCCACAGCCCCGGCGACTGGTGGCCGACGCTGTTCATCTGGAAGGCGTTGAAGCGTATCGTCTTTGCCATGGCTTATTTGGCTGCCGTCTGCAACGCTTGCTGGTAGTCGGGTTTCGAATAGCCGGCAAAGTGTTTATTCGTGATATCGAGGAACTCGCGCGAGCGGTAGGCGGCCGCCAGGTCTTTCGCGAACTGCTTGTCCTTGTCGGCCGTGCGGATGGCCACCAGGTTGATGTAGTTGGGCGAGATTTTCTCGGCCACCAGCGCCTCCGTCAGTTTCAGTCCCGACGCCAGCGCGTAATTGCCGTTGATGAAGGAATAATCGGTGTCGCCCAGCGAGCGTGGCAGCTGCGCCGCTTCCAGCGGCAGCAGCTTGATTTTCTTCGTGTTGACGGCGATATCCTTTTCCGACGCGCGCACGGGGTCGAAACTGGCGCGCAGCTTGATCCATCCCAGCTGGTCGAGCAGCACCAGCGCGCGCGCCTGGTTGGTCGGATCGTTCGGCAAGCCCACCGTCGTGCCTTCCTTCACGTCGTCCAGGGTCTTGTGCTTCTTGCTGTAGATGGCAATCGGCGCCGTGGGGATCGTGATCAGGTCCGTCAGGAGCAGCTTGTGCTCCAGCGCGAATTTCTTCAGGTAGACGATGTGCTGGAACACATTGGCGTCGAGCGAACCTTCGGCCAGCGCGAAGTTGGGCTGGATGTAGTCATTGAACTCGACCAGCTTCACCTTGTAGCCCTGCTTTTCCAGGATAGGCTTGATGCCCAGCTTGATCTGGTCCGCATAGGGCCCGGCGCTGGTGCCGATGGTGATGTCTTTCGGGTCCTTGGCGTGGGCGAAGCCGCCGGCCAGGGCGAGTGACAGGGCGGTGAGGATGATGCTGCGGCGGGCGATGGTCATGGTGGCTCCTTGGTGGGTGAATCAGGAATACGCCGTCGGCTCGGGTACCGTGCCGTTCAAGGCAAAGCGTCCCAGGTCGCGCAGCTTGTAGTCGATGGGGTCGTGCAGGGTATGCACGCGTACGTTGCGCCAGTAGCGGTCGTAGCCATACCGGGCCGAGGTGGAACGGGCGCCCGTCAGTTCGAACATCTGGCTGCTGATCTCGAGTCCCGCCTTGTGCGCCAGGCACTTGGCTTCGGCCACGGCCACGGCCAGCAAGCCCCGTTCGCGCGCCGTCACCAGCGCTCCCTTGCGGAACACTTTTTCCAGTTCCTGCGCCGCCAAGTCGGCCAGCACTTGCGCGGGGCGCAGCAAGAGCCATAGCTGGCCATAGCGGTGCTGCACCAAAGGGTCGTCCGTTGCCCTGGCCACGCCCGAGGCAAACCAGGCTTTCGCCTGTTCGTCCGTGTACTGGCGCGCCGCCTCGAATGCGCCTTCGGCGATGCCCAGATAGAGGTTGCTCATGATCAGCTGCGCGATCTGCGAGCGGACGGTGGCTTGCGGCGTGGCCGCTTGCGCGGGCGCCTGCAGCACGAGTTCGCTCGGCAGGGCGACATTCTGGAAGTGCACATTGCCGCTGTCCGTCTGGCGCTGGCCGAAGGCGTCCCAGTCCGCCTGCACGGTGACGCCGTCCTGGCGCGTGGGCAGGGCGGCGATCAGCGCCGTTTGCGTGGGCGCATGCCAGGCGGAGACGGTCAGCCAGTCGGACCCCACGGAACCGGAAGAAAAGCTCTTGATACCGTCGAGGATATAGCCGTTGTCGCTGTCGCTGGCCGTGACCCGTTTGTCGAGGGGATTCAAGGCATTGCCCCAGAACAGGCGCTCGTCGACCGTCAAGGTGAGCAGGCGGCGCTGCTGCTGCGCGCTGCCATACAGCTGCAAGCCGGCCAGCTGCAAATGGTGGAAGCCGAAGACATGCGCGAGCGCGCTGTCGGCGCGCGCCAGGATGCGGATCACTTGATAGACGAGGGGCCACGATGCGCCCTGGCCGCCGAATTCCACGGGAATCGACAGGGTCAGCAAGCCCGACTCGCGCAGCCATTCGCGTTCCTGCGCCGCATGGCCGCCGGCCTGGTCGCGGGCATTGGCCGTTTCGGCCAGGCGTGCGGCCAGCGACGTGGCGATGCTGATGGCATCCCGCAGGGGTTCCGACACAGGCGGCTGGGGACGGGCGGCATGGAGAAAAACGCTAGACATGAGTGAGATTCCAGAAAGACGATGACGCCGATATTGCACCGCCAGGCTCACGCCGTACACGAAGAAAACCGCGCATGGATATGCGAAAAAAGCCATGCGGGGATGAGCGCCTTCACTTGCGGGGCATCAGGCCCGGATAGTCAAAAAACGCATATCGAAGCGCGAAAGCATTCGTTTTACTGGGCTTCTGATGGCGATAGGCTGCAAGCATCCGAGCAACGCCACTTTCGACAACCTACAGGGACGGGCATCACATGAGCATCTTGTTATTGGGCGGTAGCCCGCAACTCCCATCGAGTTCCAGCCGCCTGCTGCTGCATATCGGCGAACAGCTGGCGCTGCAAGGCCACAGCTACGCCCAGCTGCATGTGCGCGACTTGCCGGCGAGTGCCTTGCTGCTGGCCGATTACGACGATGCGGCGATCGCCCGCGCCGTGCGCGCCGTGGCCGATGCCGACGCCATCGTGATCGCCACGCCCATTTACAAGGCGTCATATACAGGTTTGTTGAAAGCCTTCCTCGATCTGCTGCCGCAAGATGGCCTGGCGGGCAAGCTGGTGCTGCCGCTGGCCACGGGCGGTGGCCATGCCCACACCCTGGCGCTCGACTATGCGCTGCGTCCCGTGCTGCATGCGCTGGGCGCCAAGCAAGTCTTCACCAGCATCTATGCCAATGCCCAGCAGCTGGCGTGGCACGAGGAAGGGGGCCTGAGCCTGGACGCACCGATCGCCGACCGCGTGCAGGCCGGCATCGAGGAACTCTCCACCGGCCTGTTCGTGCTGCAGGGACAGCGTCCGCCCGCGCCAGCCGATATTCCGCACCCCGTGCGTTCGCTGCAAGACCAGCCGTACGCGCCCCACTATCAAGCCGCCTGATTATTCACCGACCAAGGAACTTCCATGACACACCGCCACGCACAACGACTTTCTCGCCGTACCACTTTGGGTCTGCTGTTTGCCGCCGCCGCCGGCGTGATGGCGGCAGGGATGCCGGTCGCCGCGCAGGCGCAGGCCAAGGCAGAGGTGCGTATCGGCTACCAGAAATACGGCACCTTGACCCTGCTGAAAGGGCGCGGCACCCTGGAAAAACGCCTGGCCGAGCAGGGCGTGGGCGTGAAATGGACGGAGTTCCCGGCCGGTCCCGTGCTGCTGGAAGGCTTGAACGTGGGCGGCATCGATTTCGGTACCGTGGGCGAGGCGCCGCCGATCTTTGCCCAGGCGGCCGGCGCCAACCTGGTCTACGTCGGCAATGAGCCGGCGTCGCCGGCCAGCGAAGCCATCGTCGTGCCCAAGGGGTCCGGCTTGCGCACCCTGGCCGATTTGAAGGGCAAGAAAATCGCCCTGAACAAGGGTTCGAACGTGCATTACCTGTTATTGAAGGCGCTGGAAAAGGCCGGCGTCGCGTACGCCGATATCCAGCCCGTGTTCCTGCCGCCCGCCGATGCGCGCGCCGCCTTCGAACGGGGCAGCGTGGATGCGTGGGCCATCTGGGACCCGTTCCTGGCGGCCGCCGAAAAGCAGCTGGGCGCGCGCGTCCTGGCCGATGGCAAGGGCCTGGTGGCGAACTACCAGTTCTACCTGGCTTCGCGCACGTATGCGGAGAAAAATCCCGAGATCCTGCGCATCGTGCTCGATGAAGTGGCCAAGGTCGATGACTGGGGCCGCAACAATCCGGACGAAGTGGCGGCGATCCTGTCGGCACAAACTGGGCTGGGCAAGGATGTCGTGGCGCTGGCCGCCTCGCGCTATGCGTATGGCGTCAAACCCGTGTCGGTCGACGTCATCGCTTCGCAGCAAAGGGTGGCCGATGCGTTTTCCAGCCTGAAGCTGATCCCGAAACCGATCGTCGTCAAGGACGCGCTGCTGCCGGCGCGCCAGCTGGCCACCAGCACAAAATAAACAAGCAAAGGAAAGCGCACCATGTCATTGAATGTCTTCTGGTTTATCCCTACCCACGGCGACAGCCGCTACCTGGGCACGTCGCAGGGCGCGCGTCCCGTCGATGCCGATTACCTGCGCCAGGTGGCCGTGGCCGCCGACACGCTGGGATACGACGGCGTGCTGCTGCCGACGGGCCGCTCCTGCGAAGACGCGTGGGTGGTGGCGTCGTCGCTGATCAGCGTGACGCAAAAGCTCAAATTCCTCGTCGCCATCCGCCCCGGCCTGTCCACGCCCGGCCTGGCCGTGCGCATGGCGTCCACGTTCGACCGCCTGTCGAACGGGCGCCTGTTGATCAACGTCGTCACGGGCGGCGACCAGGGCGAGCTGGAAGCGGATGGCCTGTTTGCCGACCACGCCAAGCGCTATGAAATCTCCGATGAATTCATCAAGGTGTGGCGCGCCACGCTGGCGGGCGAGGGCGGCGCGGCCGGCTACGATTTCGAGGGCAAGCATATCCAGGTGAAGGGCGCGAAAACCCTGTATCCGCCCGTACAGAAACCGTATCCACCGCTGTATTTCGGCGGCTCGTCGGAACCCGCGCATGAACTGGCGGCCGAGCAGATGGATGTCTACCTGACGTGGGGCGAACCGCCCGCCGCCGTCGCCGAGAAAATCGCCGATATCCGCGCGCGCGCAGCCAAAAGAGGCCGCACGGTCCGGTTTGGCATCCGCTTGCACGTGATCGTGCGCGAAACGAACGAGGCGGCCTGGCGCGCGGCCGATGAACTGATCAGCCATCTCGATGACGACATCATCGCCAAGGCGCAGGCGGCCTTCGGCAAGATGGATTCCGTGGGCCAGCAGCGCATGGCGGCCCTGCATGGCGGGCGGCGCGACAAGCTCGAGGTGTCGCCCAACCTGTGGGCCGGCGTGGGTCTGGTGCGCGGCGGCGCGGGCACGGCCCTCGTCGGCGACGGGCCGACCGTGGTGGCGCGCATGCAGGAATACGCGGACCTGGGCATCGACACCTTCATTTTCTCGGGCTACCCGCATCTGGAAGAATCGTACCGCTTTGCCGAACTGGTGTTTCCGTTGCTGGGCAAGGGCAAGGCCGTGGGTGAGCAGTCCTTGAGCGGCCCTTTCGGCGAAGTCATGGCCAGCAATATCGTGCCGGCCGCGCCGCAGAAAAAGGCGGCCTGAGATGGCGGCCGGCTCCATACGACGGCCAAGCGGCGCGCCGTGGCGTGATACGCTGGCGCCGTGGGCCTTGCCCGTGGCGCTGCTGCTGGCCTGGCAGCTGGCGGCGCAGTGGGGCTGGCTGTCGAGCCGCATCCTGCCCGAGCC
Organism: Janthinobacterium sp. EB271-G4-3-2; assembly: GCF_020858035.1. Classification (NCBI taxonomy): domain Bacteria; kingdom Pseudomonadati; phylum Pseudomonadota; class Betaproteobacteria; order Burkholderiales; family Oxalobacteraceae; genus Janthinobacterium; species Janthinobacterium sp. EB271-G4-3-2. The sequence continues at coordinate 239,927 of NZ_JACYMG010000005.1, forward strand.
GTGGGCCGTGGCGAAGGCCTTCTGGCACCTGGCCGTGTCGGGCGAACTGTGGCTGCACCTGAAAACGAGCTTGTGGCGCGCGACGGTCGGTTTCGCCGTCGGCGCGGGACTGGGCTTGCTGCTGGGGTTATTGACGGGCAGCTTCCGCCACGCGGAAACCCTGCTCGACACGACATTGCAAATGGTGCGCAACATCCCCGCGCTGGCCCTGATCCCGCTGGTGATTCTGTGGTTCGGCATCGACGAGACGGCCAAGCTGTTTTTGCTGGCCGTCGGCGTCTTCTTTCCCGTCTACCTGAATACCTTCCACGGCATCCGTTCGGCCGACCAGGGCTTGATCGAAATGGCGAAAAGCTATGGCCTCTCGGGCTGGCCCTTGTACCGCGACGTGATCCTGCCGGCCGCCATGCCCTCGATCCTGGTGGGCGTGCGCTTTTCGCTTGGCCTCGTGTGGGTGCTGCTGATCGTCGCCGAAACCATCTCGGCGCAGGCCGGCATCGGCTACATGACGATGAATGCCCGCGAATTTTTGCAAACGGACGTGGTGCTGGTGGGGATTTTGCTGTACGCCCTGCTGGGCAAGCTGGCCGATTGGTTCTCGCGCCGGCTGGAACGCCACTGCCTGCGCTGGAATCCCGCTTACCGATAGTGACGAAATGACGAAGGAAGACACCATGCTGCTTGCCCCCATCCAGATCGAAACGGATTTTTTGTCGCACTTCGTGCAATACGACCCGGCCAGCGCGCCGCCGCAGGCCAAGGCCGCGCCGCAAGCTCCCCTGGCGCGCCGCGGCGTGCCTTTGGAGCTGACGCAACTGAGCAAATCCTACACCAGCCGTCCCGTGCTGAAAAACGTCGACCTGCAGCTGGAAGCGGGAGAATTTGTCGCCATCGTCGGGCGCAGCGGCTGCGGCAAGAGCACCTTGCTGCGCGCGATCGCGGGATTGGAAAGCGCCGATGACGGCAAGGTTGCCATCGGCAGCGGCGTGGGCGCGCCCGACATCCGCATCATGTTCCAGGAATCGCGTCTGCTGCCGTGGAAGACGGTGCTCGACAACGTGGCCCTGGGCCTGCCCCGTTCCGTCGGCGCGGCTGCCGCCTCGCTGTGGACGGTGGGCCTGGCCGAACGGGCGGACGACTGGCCGTCGGCCCTGTCGGGCGGGCAGAAACAGCGGGTGGCGCTGGCGCGCGCCCTCGTGCACGAGCCGCAACTGCTGCTGCTCGACGAGCCATTGGGCGCGCTCGACGCCCTGACGCGCATCGAGATGCAGCAGCTGATCGAGTCGCTATGGCTGGCGCGCGGTTTCACGGCCGTGCTGGTGACGCACGACGTGGCCGAAGCCGTGGCCCTGGCCGACCGCGTGCTGCTGATCGAGGAGGGGCAGATCACCATGGACGTGCCGGTGCACTTGCCGCGCCCGCGACAGCGCGGCCATGCGGCCTTCGCCGCGCTCGAGCAGGCTATCTTGTCGCGCGTGCTGCAGCCGTCTCTGCCAGGACAATAAAGCCGTCGCTATCGACGGTTGCCACGATGGCTTCATAATTGTCGATGGCCGGGTGGCGCGTGGCCAGCGGGTGCGCATGCGTGGCGGTGACGACGATGACCTTTGCACCGGCCGCTTCGCCCGCCTCGATGCCCACCGACGCGTCTTCGAACACCAGGCAGTCGGAGGGCGCCACGCCCAGTTTTTCAGCCGCCAGCAAGTAGCAATCGGGCTTCGGCTTGCCGGCTTTGACGTCTTCCGCCGTCACCATGATGGCCGGTATCGGCATGCCGGCCGCCTTCAGGCGGGCAGTGGCCAGCGCGCGCGGCGCCGAGGTGACGATGGCCCATTGCGCGGGCGGCAGCGATTGTAAAAAGCGCAGCGCGCCCGCGATTTCAATGATCCCTTCCACATCGATGATTTCCGCATCCGTGATGCCCTGCGACTCGCGTTGCGCGTCGACGCCTGGCAAGCGCAGTTTGGCGATGGTGTCGACCGAGCGCGCGCCGTGGATGGTGGGCAAAAAGGCCGCCACGTCGAGGCCCTGGCGCTGCGCCCACGTGCCCCAGATGCGTTCGGCGGCGGCGATGGAATTGATGACGGTGCCGTCCATGTCGAACAGAAAAGCGCGGTAGCGGCCGGCGGCCGATGGTGTCGGGGATGAAGACGGCGAGGGCAGTGCGGACATGGCTTCCTTCCGGATGATGGGCTGGAAGCCATTGTAACGGCAGTCGATTTTTATTTCACAGGTAGACCGATTCAAACCTGGCCACGGGCGCGCCATCCTTGAGCAGAATCAGCTTCTCGCCTTCGAGCTGGTAGCCCGTCACGCTGTTCAAATTGGCCAGCACGGCGCTTTCCAGCTGCATCAAAGGAGGCGGGCAGGCCATGCGGGTGCCGGCCAGTTGCGTGAAGCGCAGGGCCGTGCCGGCCACGGTATAGCCGCCCATGACGCGGTTGCAGCCCGTGAAACCTGTGACTTTGCCATCGGCGGTAAGGGTGATGCGCACTTCGCGTTCCTGCTGCGGCGCCATCGCCACGGGAGCCCCATCGAGCTGCGTCAGCTTCCAGTAGGTATTCGTCAGGCTGGCCTGCGGCGCCAGGCTGGCGTTTGGCTTGGCGCTGTCGCTGGTGGCGGCACAGCCGGCCATGGCGATGGCGGCGGCGAGGGGAAGGTATTTCAGGCGATGCGGCATGGGTTGCTCCTGTGAGGGGGAATGCCCGCAGACTAGCAGGTTTTTCGCGCCGCTCAGCGCACGGCAGCGGTGATTGTTTCCATTTTGCCAGTCCTGGCATTAAACTCATGCTTTCTTTAACGTTGATCGGGGAGCCGGGCCGATGCTGCAAGCGCAAGCGCTGGATAATCGACTGGTCGCCACTACTGACGACGACGTGCTGGTCGACCGCATCGTGCCCGGCGCGCCGCTGGTCATCGCCTTCGGCTTTGTTTCGTGGACCACGCGTCCCGCCTTCGATTTTTACGGGCGCCTGAGAAAACTGGAGCAGGCCAGCGGCCAGCCGCTGAACAAGATCCTCGTGCGCGATTCGGGCAATGCCTGGTACCACCGCCGCATCGCAGGCCTGGGCAACCATGTCGACGAGACGGCGCAAGCCTTGCGCGAACTCGTGCGCCGCATCGCGCCCGGTCAGGTCACGACCGTCGGCCAGTCCATGGGCGCGTACGCGGCCGTCATGTACGGCTTGCTGCTGGACGCGCGGCAGATCGTCGCCTTCGGGCCGCTGTCCTTCCTCGACGCGCGGCAGGCGCGCTTGTACCATGAGCTGCGCTGGCTGCCCATGATGGAATCGCTGGCGCAAGACCCGCCAGCCTCCGGCTATTACGACCTGGCGGCCCTGTGCCGCGCCAGGGCAACCGGGCAGACGCAGCTGCACCTGGTGTTCGGCACGCGGCCTGACGCGGCCCGACCGGATGTAGCTAACCTTGGCGCCAGCGCCGGCGAATCGGTCAACCTCGACGCCATGCACGCGCAGCGCCTGGCCGCCTATGGTCAATGCACCCTGCACCCATTTCCCCAGTCGGGTCACGCCGTGGTGCAGCACCTGATCGACACGAAGCGTATCAATAGCTTGCTGGCCAGCTGCATACTCGGCCTCACGTTGGCGCCCGAGCCCATGCCGGAGATCGGCGCCGCCTGGCAGGACTGGGTGGCGGAAAACCTGCGCTTGGGCTGCGCCGGCGAACAGCTGGTGGCCGTGCTGCAGCAGCACGGTTTTTCGCTGGACAGCAGCATGGCCGCCGTGGATGCCGCGCGCGCCAAGGCCATATGACGCCGCAGTTCGAACTCGACACCCTGAAAATCCGCATCGCCGCGCCCGAACTGGCGGCGCTCGATTTGCGCGTGCGCGTGCAGCGCGCGCTGCGCCAGCTGATACTCGACGGCGTGCTGGCGCCCGGCCTGCGCCTGCCTGCCACGCGCGCGCTGGCGCAGTCGCTGGGCGTGTCGCGCGATACGGTGGAAATGGCGTACGCGCAGCTGCGCCTGGACGGTTATATCCAGCGCCAGGCGGGATCGGGCAGTTTCGTCTCGCCGACGATAGGCGCGAGCTTGCTGGGCAAGCCGGCGGTGGCGCCGTTGTCCATGCCAGCGCAGCCGGTGGCGCTCAGCACACGCGGCGCGCGGATTCTCGCCAGCGGCGGCGTGGCCGACCAGCAGACCGTAAAAGCTTTCGCCACTGGCTTGCCGGAAACGCGGGCTTTTCCGCTTGACGTGTGGGAGCGCTTGCGGCGCCAGGCGGCCGGCGAGCACCATGTGCTGCTGCACGGCGACCCGCAAGGGGCCGAGCCTTTGCGCCAGGCCATCGCCGACTATGTGAACCTGGAGCGGGGCGCGCGGGCCACGGCCGGCCAGGTGCTGGTGCTGAGCAGCACGCGCCAGGCGCTGTACCTGTGCGCGCAGGTGCTGGCCGACGCGCATGGCCCCATCCTGATGGAAGACCCCGGCTATTTCGGCGCGCGCAAGGCGTTCGAGATGGCGCAGCTGCGCGTCGTGCCCGTGCCCGTCGATGCGCATGGCTTGTCCATCGCACACCTGCGGGCGGACCGCAGCGGCGCCAACACGGTGTACGTCACGCCGTCGCACCAGTACCCGACGGGCGCCACCCTGGCGCTCGAGCGCCGCCTGGCCCTGACTGCCTGGGCGGCCGAGCGCCAGGGCTGGATCATCGAGGACGATTACGACAGCCAGTTCCACTACGCCGGCTTGCCGACGGCGTGCGTGCAGGGGCTCGACACGCGGCAGCGCACGATTTACCTGGGCACCTTCGCCAAGTCGCTGTATCCGGGCCTGCGCATCGGCTACATGGTGCTGCCGCCCGCGCTGGTGCAACCGATGACCCATGCGCGCAGCATCCTCGACGGTCACACGCCACAACTCGATCAGCTGACACTGGCCCGTTTCATCGCCGATGGCCATTTCGCGGCCCATGTGCGCGCCATGCGCAAGGTCTACGCCGTGCGCCGCGATGCGATGGCGCAGGCCGTGCGGCGGCACTTGCCGCACGTGGTCACGGCGCAGCTGCCGCCGGGCGGCTTGCAGATGCCGTGTCTGCTGCACGAGGGCAGGGTGGAGCTGGACACGCTACGCCTGGCGGCGCAGGCGGGCATCGTGCTGCCGGGCCTGAGCCGCTTGTACGCGACGCCGCCGGCGCGCGGCGGCTGGCTGCTGGGTTTTGCGGCCTTGACCCCGCACGAGATCGACAGCGGCATCGTCCGCCTGGCCCGCGCGCTGGGTTGATTGTTCAAGTGGTCTGTTGGATGTGAGTAAATTGGCCTGTCTGAGCAGTCCATGCGAAAGCTAAGATGCCCCTTTTCATAATCAGGCAAGGGCACACGCATGCAGACAAGTTCCACACCATCGGCCTCGATCGATAACATGGCGCAGCCGCGCTGGCGCGACCTGGCGTCCCCCGCCATGGCCGCCTTCATTTCCGTACTCGTCAACTATGGCGGCACCTTCGTGCTGGTGTTCCAGGCGGCCCAGCTGGCCCAGCTGAGCGCCGCGCAGACGGCGTCCTGGGTCTGGTCGCTGAGCATCGGCGTGGGCGTGACGGGCATCTGGCTCAGCTACCGTTACCGCGCGCCCATCATCACGGCCTGGTCCACGCCCGGCGTGGCCTTCCTGGCCACCGTGATGCCGCACACGCCGTATGCCGAGGTGATCGGCGCCTATATCGTGTCCGCCATCGCCTTCATTGTACTGGGCATGTCCGGCGCCTTCGAGCGCCTCGTGCGGCTGATCCCAAGCGGCATCGCCGCCGGTCTGCTGGCCGGCATCCTGCTGCAGTTCGGCGTGAACGCGTTTGGCGGCGCCAGCGCCGATCCCGTGCTGGTGGTGGTATTGCTGCTGTCGTACGCGGTGCTGCGCCGTTTCACGGCACGTTTTGCCGTGGTGGGCATCATGCTGATCGGCCTGTCCCTGCTGCTGGCGCAGGGGCGCATCGATGCGCAAGGCATCGAACTGGCCCTGGCCGCGCCCGTGTTCGAGATGCCGCGCTTTTCCGTGGCGTCGCTGCTGGGCGTGGCGCTGCCCCTGTTCCTGATCACCCTGACGGGGCAATACATGCCCGGCATGCTGGTGCTGCGCAACGACGGCTACCAGGTCAGCGCCAATCCCATTCTGACGGTGACGGGACTCGGTTCGCTGCTCATGGCGCCATTTGGCGCGCACGCCTTCAACGTGGCCGCCATCACGGCCGCCATCTGCACGGGCAAGGACGCCCATGCGGACCCGTCGAAGCGCTATGTCGCGGGCCTGGCTTGCGGCGTGCTGTACATCCTCGTGGGTATCTTTGGCGTCACCCTGGCCAGCCTGTTCATGGTCTTGCCGCGCCCCTTCATCACGGCGCTGGCGGGCCTGGCCTTGCTGGGCGCCATCGGCAACAGCCTGGCGCAGGCGATGGCGGACGTGCGCATGCGCGAAACGGCGCTGATCACTTTCCTGGCGACGGCTGCGAACGTGACCCTGCTGGGCGTGGGCGGCGCCCTGTGGGGGCTGGCGGCGGGACTGGCGGCGCACGGGCTGATGCATTGGGGGCGCAAGGCGGCATAGCCTGGATATTTGCCCATTTTGCCAGCCGCCGCATACAATTGCTGCGCCCGTGCCCGTTGGCACCGTCCTTTTCCCGATGTGAGCGATGGCCGACCTGACTTCCCTGGCGCAGTATCTGCTGGCGATCGCGCCCGCCTTCCTCGTCTGCGCCGCCTTGCTGCTGGCCGTTCCCCGGACGGTGCCGCTGCTGCGCGTGCTCGTGCACATCGTGTTTTTCGTGCTGGCGCGCGACGCGATGACGGCGCACGGCTACTGGCAAGTGGCGGCGGGCGGCTTGCGCTTCACGGCGCCGCCGCTGGTCTTGCTGGCGCTGGGCGCCATGTCGCTGGGGCTGGTGGCCACCACGTGCTGGCTGGAAAGCGAGGCGCGCCGCCAGATCCACTGGTTCGGCATGCGGCCGGCCCTGTCGGTGCTGCTGGGCGTGGCGGGCGCCGCACTGATCATCGCGCTGGCGACGGGCTTGAAAGCGCTGTCCGGCTTGCCGTCCCTGCCGCCCGTCGCGCCATCCATGCTGCCCTTGCTGCTGGGTTTTGCGCTGGCGGCCAACTGCTATGAAGAATTGCTGTTTCGCGGCTTGCTGCAGCAGCAATTGCGCGCCTGGCTGCCGGCCTGGCGCGCGGCGCTCGTGTCGGGCCTGCTGTTTGGCCTGTGCCACGCCTTCCTTGCCACTACCGTCACGCAGGTGGGTGCGCCCATCGTCGTCTTCACCGTGATCGAAGGCATGGTGGCGGGGCTGGTATATTGCCGTGCCGGCTTGTTGGGCGCGTCCCTGGCCCATGGCCTGGCCATTTTTGCGCTGGCCGCCGGCTGGGTGTGAATCCTGTTGTTTCAATTTAATGAAGAGTGAGAAAGCGATGCCTGTCAGTTCCTACCTGAATACCTGCCCCGTCGTGGGCGAGCGCGTCTACCTGCATGACACGGCGCAAGTGATTGGCGACGTGCAGATCGGCGATGATTGCTCGATCTGGTGCAACAGCGTGCTGCGCGGCGACGTCAACCGCATCGTCATCGGCGAAGGCAGCAATATCCAGGACTTTTCCATGGGTCACGTGTCGCACAGGAATGCGGCCAAGCCCGACGGTTCACCGTTGACCATCGGCAAGTACGTGACCATCGGCCACTCCGTCATCTTGCACGGCTGCACGATCGGCGACGAGTGCCTGATCGGCATGGGCAGCATCGTCATGGATGACGTGGTGGTGGAAAAGCACGTGATGCTGGGCGCGGGCAGCCTGGTGTCGCCGGGCAAGGTGCTGGAAAGCGGCCACCTGTACGTGGGCCGGCCCGCCGCCAAGGTGCGCGCGCTGACGGAAGCGGAAATCGCCTACCTGCGCTATTCGGCCGAGCACTATGTGCGCGTGAAGAACAATTACCTGGCAGGCCAGGACGACGCCTGATCGTCGGCGTCGCCGAGCCGGCGCAGTTCCGGCCGCGGCGCCAGGTTTTGCGGCAGGCGCAGTCCGGAGACTAGGCCCAGGCGCCGCAACAGCAGCAGCATCCACCAGCCCGGGTCCCATTCGCCCGGCAGCAGGCCCAGCCTGGCCGAGCCTGGATACGCATGATGGTTGTTGTGCCAGCATTCGCCCATGGTCAGCAGCGACGTCAGGCGGATATTCCTGCCTTGTACGGCGGCGCCATGGACCTCGAAGTGCATCTGCCCATGGTTGTGGGCGAAGTAGCCGATCAGCCAATGGCCGAGCACGCCGGCGCTGACCCGCGCGCAGACACCCCAGCAGACGAAGCCCCAGCCGCCCCAGGCATAGAACAGCACGGCCCATGGCAGTTGCTGCAGCATCCAGGTTCTTTCCAGGAAACGGTAAAAGCGGTCGAGCGCGATGCGCGGCTCGATGGCGATGTGGGGCGGGTGGTCGAGTTCCAGGCGGCAGAATAATTGCCACCAGGCATCACGCCAGAAGCCGGCGCCGTGGCGCAGATAGGGATGGCAAGCGGGCAGGCGCTGCGCATAGTCGCGCAGCTCGTGCTGGCGCAGCAGGCCCAGCGGGCCGCTGAGGCCCACCAGCACGCCCAGGTAGACGAGCGCATATTCCAGCCACTGGGGGCATGCAAAGCTGTTGTGGATCAGCTTGCGGTGGCTGCCCAGCGAGTGGCCGAACAGCAGGACGACGGCCGTGCCGGCCGCAAACAGCAGCAGGCCCATCCAGCTGAAGAAGAGCAGGGCGCCCGTCACGGCGCCGGCCAGCATGGCCGTCAGCCATAGCGAGGTCAGCGGCGCAAAGCGCACCGTGCCGTGCAGCACGCTATCGGCGTGGGTGGCGCGGGCGCGGTGGCCGTCCAGGCTGGCTGCGGACATCAGCCCTTGGGGGCCGACGACGGTTGCGTGTACTTGTCGAAGTTGGTGATGTAGTCGTTGAAGTTGTCGGTCAGCATGCGCTTGTACTGTTCCGTGAAGAAGGCCACGGCACCTTCCTTCTCTTCCTGCATCTTGGCCACGTCGTTGCTCTTGCTGGCGACGAGGAAGGCGTTGAAGCGGGCGGCCGCGTACAGCAGCGAGGTGGCCACTTCATTGCCGCCGCTGTGCATGCATTGTTCATTGGCCAGGGCGATGACCTGGTCGGCGCGTTCCCAGAATTCCGGGCCCGGTGCTGGTTTTGTCGTTGGTGTGCTCATAGAAATCCCTCATGAAAGTGCGCGCCAGTCTACACAGGGGGGCGCGGGCTGTCCAGCCGCGCGGCTGCCTGTCAGGGCGCTTGCAGGATCTGTGCGACCAGCACGGCCAGCGGCTGGCGGACGTCGAGCACCATGCCGGCTTCGTCCGGCAGCAGCGGCTGCAGGGTGGCCAGCTGGCTGTCGAGCAGGCTGGCCGGCATGAAATGGCCGGGGCGCTGCAAGCGGCTTTCCAGCACGGCGCGCGGGCCGTCCAGGTGGGCAAAGCGCAGGGCAGGATCGCCTTCGCGCAGCACGTCGCGGTAGGCGCGCTTCAGGGCCGAGCAGGAGACGACGAGGCCGCTGCCTTGCGCGCGGGCCGTGGCGATCCGGTCGCGCAGCGCGGCCAGCCAGCCGGCCCGGTCGGCATCGTCGAGCGCGATGCCGGCGGCCATCTTGGCCACGTTTTCCGGAGAATGCACGTCGTCGCCTTCCACGTAGGGCACGTGCAAGGCCTCGGCCAGCAAGCTGCCGACGGCGCTCTTGCCGCAGCCGGACACACCCATCACGACCCAGCGCACGGCGGGCACGCCCATGATCAAGGGGCCGAGACGATGACGGTGACGCGGCGGTTTTCCGCCTTGCCCGTCTTGCTGGCATTCGAGGCTACCGGTTTGCTCATGCCTAGCCCCTTGACGGTGATGTTCTCGCGTGGAATGCCCGATGCGCTCATGGCGTCGGCCACCACGTTGGCGCGCGCCAGCGACAGCTTGTTGTTGTACGCTTCCGTGCCTTCGTTGTCCGTATGGCCTTCCACGCGCATGTGCGTGATGCCCACTTTCAGCAGGGCGGCGCTGATTTTCTGGATGGCCATGCGGCTCGGCGGGACCAGCTTGGCGGCGTCGAATTCGAACAGCAGCTTGTCGGTAAAGCTCAGTTCCCAGCCTTCGTCCGTCTGGTTGAAGCCTTGTTCTTTCAGGGTGGCGACTTGCTCGGGGCTGAACAGCGGCTTGGTCTCTGGCGTGCTTTGGCAGGCGGCCAGCAGGCCCAGCATGAACAAGCCGAGTAAGCCGCGGCGTAATTGCGTGTAGATGAATTGCATGGTGTTGCTCCTTGGTTCAGGGGTGAATATGGGGTTGCGGCAGGCGCGCCACCTGGCGCGTGCCGCGCTGCGCCTGCTTGGCGCGGTACATGGCTTCGTCCGCCGCGCCGACCAGCGAGATGGCGTCGATGGCGTGATCGGGAAAGACGGCCACGCCGATGGTCAGCGAGCTGACGATGCTGTTGCCAGTGGGCAGTTCAATGGCTTGCGCCATGGCGGCGATGATGTTGTCGGCGATGTGCATGGCGTCGCTGCTGTTGCGCAGCGGCTTGAGCACGATGGCGAATTCGTCGCCGCCCAGGCGCGCCACCAGGTCGCCTTCGCGCAATTGCTGCTTGATGCGCGCGGCGATCGTCACCAGCACGCGGTCGCCCGAGGCATGGCCGAAGGTGTCGTTGATGTATTTGAACCGGTCGCTGTCGAGGAACAGCACGGCCACCTTGCCATTGCCGACCCGCGCGTCGAGGATGGCGCGTTCCAGCTCCGCTTCCATGAAGGCGCGGTTCGACAGGCCCGTCAGGCTGTCGTGGTTGGCGCGGTGCGACAGCGAGGCGTGTTCCTTCTGCAGATGGCTTTGCCACGCTTCCAGTTCGTCGAGCAGGGCGTTGAAGTCGTCATTGATCTGGTTCAGTTCGGCAATATTGGCGGGCGGCACGCGCAGTTCGAACGAACGGTCGCGCCGCACCCGGTGCGCCGTTTCCGCCAGATGGCGCAGGGGCGACGTGATTTCCGTTTCCATGCTGCGTGACAGGCGCACGGCGACGACCAGGCTCAGCACCAGGCAGGCGAGCAGGCAGCTCAGGCCGCTGAGCAGGAAGGGCAGCAGGCTGCGGCTGTGCGGCACCAGCTTGATGCTGCCGATGGCCTGGTCATTGCGCGTGATGGGGAAGGTCAGCGAATCGGGCAGCATCCAGCCCGTCAGCGCACGCTCGATGTAGTAGCGCGTGCCGTGTTCGCCCCGTTCCCAGCGGGCCAGCACCTTGCCGGCCTGGTCGCTTACCTGCGCCTGGTCGATATCTTCATTGACGCCGATCAGGGCCAGCGCTTCCCTGGCGGCCATGGAGTCGCCAAAGACGACGGCCCCTTCCACCGTATAGCTCATCGAACGGGCCACCAGGCGCAGGTTCTGGTCCGAATACACGCGCAGGGCCAGCAGCGCCACGGCCGTCAGCGTCAGGCCGGCCGCCAGCACGGCGATCAGCGACACGCTCAGGTGGGCGCGCCGCAGCACGCTGTCGAGCGTGCGGCGGGGCTGGCGGGCAGGCTTGTTGCTCATGCGGGCGCTCATGGCGGCGGTCCCTTGCGACGTGCAATTTGCAAGGCGTTCGGATGCACGCGCAGGCCGCTGCGGGCGATGGCGTCGAGGTTGACGTCAAAACCGATCTGCGCCTCGGTCAGGCGCAGGCAGAACATGGTGCCCACGGTACAGGACGTGCCCGGTTCGGCGACCGATAGAATCGGTTTGCCGATGATCTGCGCCAGCAGGTGCTCGCGTTCGCTTTCGGGCAGGCTGCCCAGGTAGACGACGTCGCATTCGCTGGCTGCGCTGGCCATCGCCGGGCTTTTCACGCGGATGCGCGGGCCCAGGCTGGAGGCGGGCGTGTCGACGATGGCCGCGCCGTAGCGGGGTGCGCCGAGCATGCAGACGCGCACTTCCTGGCGCGCCACGGGCCAGCGCACATAACTGATGATGCCAAACAGGACCTGGGCCACTTCGGCGTGACGCCTGGCATCGGCAGCCGCGCCCGTTTGCGCCCCCGCCGCGCACGGCGCCAGCGCAGCGCAGGCGAGCAGCGAGGCCAGCAGCACGACAGCGAGCAGGACGGGCGGCGCGGGGCGCTGCCGGTGGCGAGGAGAGAAGGGCACGGCGTCGGTGTCTTTATGCAGGTCGGGTGGCTATTCAAATAGTTACTCTGCAACACATACTCTACGGAAGTCCATGTTGAAAGTAAATCACGGCATGACGCCATAAAACCTTGCATTATAAACACGAATGTGGAAACTTGCATTCTTTGCCATGAGAATTACCTGATCAACATTGTTTCCCGCAACAGATCGTTGTTATTCTTCCAATGTCGCTTCCAGCAAGTCGATTTCGCGCAGCAGGCGCAAGTGGATGGTGTCGTCCAGCTCGCCCGAGATGCGGCGGCGGAACAGCTCATCGCGCTCCGCATTGAGCGCTTCCAGGCGCAGCGAGCGCTCGGCCCTGGCCAGTTCCTGCAAGCGCATCGCCTCGTCGTTGCTGCTCTCGCCATACGCGAGGCGGCGCCGGTAGGCTTCGATCAGGCGGTTGGCCGCTTCCGTGACGACTTGCTGCTTGTCATTCTTGTCGATGCCTTCGCACACTTTTTCCAGCCGCGCGATCGCTGCTTCGGCGGCGGCGGCGCGGGCATTGCGCTCTTCCGTCGAGCGGCGCGCGGGGGGCGCGAAGACGAGGCCCTTGGTCAGCAGGGGCAAGGTGACGCTGGCCAGCAGCAGCGACAGCAAAATCACGCCCATGGACAGGAAGATGACGAGGTCGCGCGCGGGAAAGCGCGTGCCGTCGGGCAGGAACAAGGGCAGGGTCAGGATGCCGGCCAGGGTCAGCGCGCCGCGCACGCCCGCGAACGACGCCACCAGCAGCAATCGCAGGCTGGGGCGGGCCAGCAGCGCCGCGTCCTTCGATTCGCCGGCCACCTTCTTGTGGTGCTTGAACAGGGTCAGTTTCATGGAAATGAAGACCCAGAGGAAGCGCATGAAGGTCAGCCCCACCGTGATGGCGATGACGAACAGCGGCAGTTTCCAGGCGCTGCCGGCGCCGATTTCGGCCGATGCGGCCGGCAAGCCGGCAACGGTGGTGGGCAGCTGCGCGCCCAGCATGACGAAAATCACGCCATTCAAGACCAGTTGCACGGTATCCCACACGGCCTTGCGCTGGGTGCGCGTGGCGGCCAGCGGGCGGCCGATCAGGTCGGCGTAATGCATGGACACGCCCGCCGTGGCGGCGGCCAGGATGCCGGAGCCGTGGATTTGCTCGGCGCCCAGGTAGGCGGCGAACGGGATCAGGATGCTGATGAGGATTTGCAGGCCCGGCTCTTCGCCCACCTTGCTCACCAGCCATTTATTCGCCAGGCCCACGCCCCAGGAGATGGCAAGACCGATGACGATGCCGCCGCCCGCTTCCTGCAGGAAACTCAGCGAGGCTGCGCCGATGGAAAAGCCGCCCGTCATCATGGCGCCCACGGCAAACGTGAAGCAGACGAGGCCCGACGCGTCGTTGAGCAGCGATTCGCCTTCGAGGATGTGCATCAGGCGCGGCGGGATCGGATTGCCTGCGGCGATCGCCGAGACGGCCACGGGGTCCGTCGGCGACAGGATGGCGCCCAGCGCGAAGGCGACGGCCAGCGGCACGCTGGGAATCAGCCAGTCGATGAAAAAGCCCATGCCCAGCACGGTGAACAGCACGAGGCCGATGGCCAGCATCAGGATCGAACGCGCGTCGGAAAAGAAGGCGCCCTTGGGAATGCGCCAGCCGTCGAGAAACAGCAGCGGCGGGATGAAGAGCAGGAAGAAAATGTCGGGATCGAGCGGCACTTGCACGCCAAACACGGCCAATCCCGTGCCGCCGGCGATCTGGATCAGCGGCAGCGGCAGCTTGACCCAGCGCGAGCGGGCGAGAAAGCCGCACAGGACGACGGTCAACACGAGGATGAGGATGATGGCAACGGTATGCATGAAGGGAGAGGCGGCGTGCTGAAACGCTGATTATAAGGCGCAGCCCGCCTGCAGGCGGCATCTGCGTGTCATTGCGTACATACAACAAGTCACAATCGCGGTAAGATTCTCCCATTCATTGTCACAATCTGCCCTGCTGCCGCCGTCCGTGCGCGGCAGGCGCGTGCTTGGCCTTTTACCGGACGCCTGTTTTGCTCAAGAAAATCTTCACCGGCCTGCTGCTGTCGCTGGCATTGCTCATCGTGGCGGCCCTGGCCGCATATCTGTACTACTGGCGCCCCGCGCTGGCGCCCATCGATCCGCCCGCCGCCACGGCCTTTTCGCCGCAAGCGGTGGAGCGGGGCCGCATCCTGGCTGGCATGGGCAATTGCGCCGCCTGCCATACGGCCAGGGGCGGTGCCGGGTACGCGGGCGGCCACGGCCTGGCCACGCCGTTCGGCACGATCTATGCGACGAATATCACGCCCGACCGGCAAACGGGCATCGGCCGCTGGTCGCTGGCCGCCTTCCAGCGGGCCATGCGCGAAGGCGTGGGCCGCGATGGCGCCCATCTGTATCCCGTCTTTCCGTACACCCATTTCAACCTCGTCTCGGACGCCGACCTGGCGGCCTTGTACGCGTATTTCATGACGCGCCCGCCCGTGTATGCGGTGGCGCCCGCCAACAGCGTGCCTTTCCCCCTGAACGTGCGGCCGCTGCAGGCGGGCTGGAAGCTGCTGTTTTTCAAGCCGGCCAGCTATCGACTGGATCCCGCGCAAGGGCCGGACTGGAACCGGGGCCGCTACCTGGCCGAAGGCCTGGCCCATTGCGCCGCCTGCCATACGCCGCGCAATGCGCTGGGCGCCGAACTTGCCGGCTCATCCTATCTGGGCGCGTCCATCGACCACTGGTATGCGCCGGCCTTGACCGGCGCCAACACGGCGCCCTTGCCGTGGACGCAGGACGAGCTGTACGCCTTTTTGCGCACGGGGGCGACGGCCCTGCACGGCGTGGCGGCGGGGCCCATGTCGGCCATCGTGCACGAAGGCATGGGCGCCTCGCCCGATAGCGACATCCGCGCCTTGTCCGTGTATTTTGCGGGCGTGGCCGGGGCGGATCGGCGCAAGGTGGATGCGGATGCCGTGATCAAGGCCGGCATCGTCCGCTCGCAGCGTGTCAGCCTCGTCGACAACGACCGTGGCGCCAGCCTGTACGTGGCCGCCTGCGCGTCGTGCCACTCGAACAGCGATGGCAAGCCCGCGGCGCTGCGGCCGGAACTGAGCCTGAACAGCGCCGTCAGCGCGCCCGATCCCGCCAACCTGATCCAGGTGATATTGCACGGCTTGAGCAAGGACGAAGCCATGCCCGGCGTGCTGATGCCCGGCTTTGCCGCCTCGCTGACGGATAACGACGTGGCTCAGCTGGCCGCCTATTTGCGCCGCAGCCGCAGCCACCAGCCGGCCTGGACGAATCTGGAAGCGGCCGTGGCACGCGCCCGCGCCAGTAAGTAATTACTGAAAGACTCTATGTACAACATGACCGTGAATGGCCAGCCCTTCGGCACCGAGACCGATGCCGAGACGCCCCTGCTGTGGGTGCTGCGCGACGAAGTTAAATTAAAAGGCACGAAGTTTGGCTGCGGCATCGGCATGTGCGGCGCCTGCACCGTGCACGTGGATGGCCGCGCCATGCGCTCGTGCATCACGCCGATTGCCGCCGTGGCCGGCTGCGCCATCACCACCATCGAAGGCCTGTCGCCCGATGGCACGCACCCGTTGCAGCGGGCGTGGCTCGCCACGCAGGCGCCCCAGTGCGGCTATTGCCAGTCGGGCCAGATCATGCAGGCGGCCACCCTGCTGAAAGATTATCCGCAGCCGACCGATGCGAATATCGACGCCGTCATGAGCGGCAACCTGTGCCGCTGCATGGCGTATGTGCGCATCCGCAAGGCGATCAAACTGGCGGCCGGCATGCAGGAGGCGCCTGGTGTATAAGTTACCGAAGGAAAATTCAGGGACCCGCCCCAGCGCGCTGGGCCGGCGCGGTTTCCTGATCGCCGCCGCCGGCACGGGATTTACGCTCGCCTTTTTGCGCGCCGACAGCACCCTGGCCGCAGGCAAGGCGGCGCCCGTGCCGCCAAAGCAAAGCGCCGCACCCGTGTTCGATCCCAGCATCTGGTTCCAGATCGGCCGCGACGGCATCGTCACCGTCAACATCGCCAAGGCGGAAATGGGCCAGCATATCGGCACGGCCCTGGCGCGCATCGTGGCCGAGGAGCTTGAAGCGGACTGGAGCAAAGTACGCCTGCATTACGTGGACACGGATCCGAAATGGGGCTTGATGGTGACGGGCGGCAGCTGGTCCGTCTGGCAGAATTTCGATCCGCTCAGCCGTGCCGGCGCGGCCGGCCGCCTGGCGCTGGTCGAGGAGGGCGCGCGCCTGCTGCGCGTGCCCGTGTCCGCCTGCCACGCCCGGCTGGGCGTCGTGCATGGCCGGGGACGCTCGATCAGCTATGGCGACATCGTGCGCCGTGGCAAGCTGGCGCGCCAGTACACGCGCGAGCAACTGAAAGCCATCGTGTTGAAAACGCCGCCGCAGCGCAGTCTGATCGGCCAGCACGTGCAGGCGCTCGACATCCCCGCGAAAATCAATGGCACGGCCGTGTACGGCATCGATGCGGAAGTCGAGGGCATGCTGTTTGCGCGCCCGAAGATCCCGCCCACGCGCTACGGCGCGAAAGTGGTCTCCATCGATGATACGGACGCGAAAAAGGTGCAGGGTTATTTGCGTTCGTTCGCCTTGCAGGATCCCAGCGGCACGGTACCCGGCTGGGTCATGGTGGTGGCCGAAACGTATGCGGCCGCCATGCGCGCGGCCGAGCTGGTGCAAGTGAAATGGCGGGCCGGCGCGGCGGCCCACGTGGCGGAGCAGGATATTGTCAACTACGCCGCCAAGCAGCTGGCCGATGCCGGCCTGGGCGCCCGCGTGGTCGATGATGATGGCGTGGAGCAAGCGTTCAACGATGCCAGCCTGCAGCTGGAACGCCACTACACGACCAGCACCGTGTTGCATTTCCAGCTGGAACCCGTCAATGCCCTGGCGCAGGAAATCGAAGGCGTCTGGCATATCCATGCGGGCAACCAGTGGCAATCATTGATACTGCCCGTGCTGGCGCAGGCGTTGAAGGTGCCGGAGAGCCATGTCATGCTGCACACCTATCTGCTCGGTGGCGGTTTCGGGCGGCGCCTGAATGGTGATTATTGCGTGCCGGCCGCGCTGGCGGCGCAAGCCTTGGGACGGCCCGTCAAGATGATATGCACGCGGGCCGACGACACCCGTTTCGATTCGCCCCGTTCGCCCTCCGTGCAGCACGTGCGCATGGCCTTCGACGACGCCGGCAAGGTGTCGGCGATGGTGCACGAGGCCAGCGCGGGCTGGCCCACGCAAGTGATGATCCCCGCCTTCCTGGCCAAGGATAAGCAGGGCCATCCGTATGACCCGTTCGCCATCGCCGGCGCCGACCACTGGTATTCGGTGGGTGCGCAGCGCGTGCGGGCCGTGTCGAACGACCTGGCCAACAGCAGTTTCCGCCCTGGCTGGCTGCGCTCCGTGGGGCCTGGCTGGACGAATTGGGCTGTGGAAAGTTTCATGGACGAGGCCGCGCAGGCGGCCAAGGTCGATCCGCTGGCGTTCCGTTTATCACTGTTGCAGGCGACGGGGCGCAATGCGGGCAGCGCGCCGAACGCCGTCGGCGGCGCCGCGCGCCTGGCCCATGTGCTGCGGCGCGTGGCGGAAAAAGCGGGCTGGGGCACGGCCATGCCGCCCGACACGGGCCTGGGCATCGCCGCCACGTTTGGCCAGGAACGTGACATGCCGACCTGGACGGCCTGCATTGCCAGAGTGAAAGTAGACCGCAGCACTTGCATGGTGAAAGTCGAAAAGCTGTTCATGGTGATCGACGCGGGCAGCATCGTCGACCCCGATGGCGCGCTGGCGCAGGCGGAAGGGGGCGCCCTGTGGGGCGTGAGCATGGCCTTGCATGAAGGCACGGCTTTCCTCAACGGCCAGGTGAAGGATACCAACCTGAATACCTACACGCCCCTGCGCATGGCCGACGTGCCCGAGCTCGACATCGAATTCGTTGCAAGCACGCAAACATCGACGGGCATGGGCGAGCCGCCCACGACGGCCGTGGCGCCGGCGATCGGCAACGCCATTTTTGCCGCCGTGGCCTCGCGCGTGCGGCATTTGCCGATCCGCCCGGAAGCCGTGCTGAAGGGGCTGGACCGGCACGGCGCCGTCTGATGCGCGCGCGTGGCGAATTTGACGTGCGCCGCGCGAGAACTGGCGCAGGCTGGTACACTGATGCTTGCCGATCAGCGCATTAGCAGCGTGATTTCAGCTTGATGTCAGCGTCATTCCAGCTCGATAGCGGAGGCAGCCATGCAAGAACAATTTGTCAGCATCACGGCCGATGAACTTCAAATGGACGGCGTGCTTGAAATGCCCGAGCGGCCCGTGGGCATCGTCCTGTTTGCCCACGGGGCGGGCGCCGATAGCGACTATCTGGGCGCTTCCAGCCACGCCACCTCCCAGGATTTTTTGCGAGCGGGCATCGCCACCTTGCGCTTCGACCAGGGCGGTGTCGGGCCTGGCGGCGGCAGCAATGGCCACGCGTATTTCGTGCGCGGCGATATCGTGCTGCTGGCGCGCCAGCTGGAAAAAGCGCTGGGCTGGCTGCAAGTGGACCCATCCACGCGGCGCTTGCCCTGCGGCTTGTATGGCTATGGCACCAGCGCGGCCGTCGTGATGCAATTGGCGGCCTGGCGCAGCGCGGAGATCGCCGCGCTGGCCGTCTGCGATGGCCAGGTGGAAATGGCCGGCAAGGCGGCGCTGGAAAACGTGCGGGTGCCATCGCTGCTGATCGTGGGCGGACGCGACCCCGACGTGGCCGGCCTGAACCGCATGGCATTTGCCACCTTGCGTTGCGACAAGCAATTGGAACAGATCGCCGCGCCCGGCGGCCCCGACACGCGCCACCAGGCGGCCCTGCTGGCCACGGACTGGTACACGCGCCATTTCAACGGACATACCAGTACGGCGCAGTAGGGATCACCGTCCGCTTGCTGTGGAGGCAAGGCCTTGTCAGCTTGGCGAGCTGACATTGCGCTGCGGGGTGGGCGTCAGGCATTCACATTGCCAGGAAACCGCTTCGTAGGTCAGATCCTTGACGTCGGGAGGGGGAGCTGTGTTTTCGAAAAGTTTCATCTTGTAGTAAATCGTGACTGCCCGCAGCGCTGTTTCCTTGAAATCACGATGGCGATCGTATATGGCACGCGGTGTGATCTCAAAGCCGCGCTTGCTCATCTGCTCGTATACCTCTTGCGTCGAGGTCCCTTCATTGAACTCACCCGTAAAGATGGGTTTTTTTTATCCTGAGATTGCTGCAAGACTTCCACTGTGCCGCCACATAGCATGCCAACCCAGCTAGCCAAGGAGCCTTGAAAAACCCGGAACCGTACGGTGTACGCATGCAAACGGGCAAAAAAAAGATGCACCTTGGCTGGATTTTCTATTTCGGCAAGATCAATGATGGCAAAGCTGTTTTTCGTACTGGCCATGTTATTGACATCCGTTTCTTTCCTCTTATTTTCGGATAACAAGCGTATCGTCTTATCAGAGATTTCTACGATTTTTCTGATGTTTTCCACGCTCACGTCTGCCGCTTGCGTGCCCAGTTTTACCTGGCGCCGTATGTGGTCGCGCAGCACATTGAATTCGCAAAGCAGTGCGAGGCGTGGCAGGAATTCCGGCGCATGGCAGGATGTCAAGGCGGCACCGGGATGCTTGACGCTTTTCAGCACGCCCATCCTGGACAACCAGGCAAAGCAATCGATGGGCGCGGCAATAAACTCAAAAGCAAACATGCGCTCCATCAAACGGTAACGCACGGTGGATGGTGCCTGTGCGTATTTTTCCAGCAAATTGTTCGTGATGTCGATGATCACGTCCTTGTCGCACGCATGGGCCTTACTCAGAACGGCGAGTACATACCCTTCAAAAAAGTTCAGCTTGTATCTTTCGCTTGCCTCAAGCCGCTCCATGGTGATGTCCTCGGGCAGTGGAGGAACATTGTCAGGATAAGTCTCTTTCAGTAAAAATAGCGAGTCGGACAATTCTGCTTCCATCAGGCACAAGACGCCATGTTTGACGACCTGCCGTTGTACGCCGGCCATGCCCTTGTCCGTAAGCTCGCGAGCCAGATCCTCGGCGAGACTCTTCAGCCAGCGATGTTCCTGGGTAAAAAGGCAATGCACCAGAATCTGGTTGAAGAATAATTGATCCAGCAGATCCAGGCCAGCCGTGTGAGATGCCGATATGCGGGCCATGCCCATGCTCCAAAGTGAAGGCGGCTCAGTGTCCGCCTGAGTGTGTTTCATGAAGGTTTGGCGTGGTACAGCTCAGGTGGCAGCGGCCGCCACCGCGCCGGAAACCGCCGCTCCCAACGTCGCTCCCCCTGCGCCGACAACCATGGCGCCCGCCGCCATGCCTCCGCCACCAGCAGCGAGAGCGCCGCCGCCCAAGGCTGCGAGGGACCCGTTGACCAGTGCGGCGCCAGCCGTGGTGCTGATGAGCGTTCCGGTACTGGCGGCCCCCAGCAAGCCTGTCGTGCCGATCACGCCGGCAATCGGGCCGGCAAACGCCAGCGCGGTACCGCCGGTGGCGACCGTGGCGACACCGATCGCAATGGACTTGACGGGATTTTCCGCGATCGTGTCCACGGCAGAGCCTATGGCATCCACGGCTGCATCCATGATCTCGCCAATAAAATCAAACATACCCATGACCTTCTCCTATGTAGTGAGCAGAATATCGAGCAGAAAAAGACGGCCTTTTCCTGAACTGCTGCCCGCATTGTAGGAGCGCAGGTATTGCCGGTCTATTTGCTATTCGGGTGTACCGTTTTACACAATCAGGCATCTTGAAAAAGCTTGCGGCACCCGAATCGGCCCCGGCGGTCTGGCATGCAAGTTTGCTTCGACTAGCCAGGCTCAAGCTGATCCGATCCGTCACGGGCCGTGAGCGAAGAATCGAAAAAAACCGGTATTGATGGCATTGACGTGTTCCGGTGCCTTGCTGGCTTATGCCATCAGGGCGCGCAAGTTGCGCGCATGGAAGCGCACATGGTCTTCCATGAAGCTGGCGATGAAGTAATAGCCGTGGTCATAGCCGGCATGGCGGCGCAGCCGTAATGGCTGGCCGGCGTCGCGGCACGCCGCTTCGAAGACGTCGGGGTGCAGTTGTTCGGGCAGGAATTTGTCGGCCAGGCCCTGGTCGATCAGGATGCCTTCGGGGAATAGCGGCGGCTGGCCCTGCAGGCCGCGCATCAGCGCGCTGGCGTCGTACTGCTGCCAGCTGGCGGCATCGCTGCCCAGGTAGCCCGTGAATGCTTTCTTGCCCCACGGACATTGGCTCGGTGCGGCGATGGGGGCGAAGGCGGACACGGAGCGGAACAGGCCAGGATTGCGCAAGGCCAGCACCAGTGCGCCATGGCCGCCCATCGAGTGGCCGAAAATGCCCGTGCGTTGCGCATCGATCGCCAATTCCTGTTCCAGCAGGGCGCGCAATTCCAGGATATAGCTGTACATCCGGTAGTGGCTGCGCCACGGCGCTTCGGTGGCGTCCACGTAAAAGCCGGCGCCCGCGCCGAAATCCCAGGAGTCGCTTTCGCCCGCGATGTTCGCGCCACGGGGGCTGGTGTCAGGCGTGACCAGGATCAGGCCTTCCTCGGCCGCCACGCGTTGCGCGCCGCCCTTGATCATGAACGTTTCTTCCGTGCAGGTCAGGCCCGCCAGGTAAAACAGGGCGGGGCGCTTGGTAGTGACCGTGGCGCCTGGCACCGTGTCGGGAATGAAGGCCGAGAAACGCATGGGCAAGCCGATGGCTTGCGCGTCGTGGCGATAAAAGCGTTGTACGCCGCCAAAACAGGCGTGTTCACTCAACAGTTCCAGCATGAATTCTCCTCGTTAATGCCACAGTATAGCCAGAGCGGCGCAGGGCCGGCACAGGATCAGCCCAGCATGGCCGCTAATGCAGGCAAGATGTCTTGTGCCGGGGCATCGGTCTTGAATGCCAGCAAATGGTCGGCGCGCGTCTTGCCCATGTTGATGGCGGCCACGGGCTTGCCCGTTTCGGCCGCCATGCGGCACAGGCGAAAGCTCGAATACACCATGACGGACGAGCCCACCACCAGCAGGGCGCTGGCCGCGTGCATCTTGCTTTCGGCCTCGGCCGCGCAGGCGGCGGGGACGCCATCGCCGAAAAACACCACGTCGGGCTGCAGGGTGCCGCCGCAGCGGGGACACACGGGCACGTGGAAAGTGGCCAGCTGGGACGGCTCGAGCAAGGCGTCGCCATCGGGCGCCGGCGTGGCCGTGGCGCCCAGCAGTTGGGGATTGTCGCGTTCGAGCTGCTCCTGGATCAGGCGGCGCGTGTGGCGGGTACGGCAATCGAGGCAGACGACGCCATGTATGCTGCCGTGCAACTCCGTGACGGCGGGGCTGCCGGCCTGCTGATGCAGGCCATCGACGTTTTGCGTGACCAGGCCGCCGACCTGCTGGCGCTGGGCCAGTTGCGCGATGGCCAGGTGGCCGGCATTCGGCGTGGCGCGCGCCAGGGTCGGCCAGCCCACCATGCTGCGCGCCCAGTAGCGGCGGCGCACGGCTTCCTGGCGGCGAAAATCGGGTCCTTGCACGGGGGCATTGCCGCGCCGCACGCCTTCCGTATCGCGGTAGGCCGGTATGCCGGACGCCGTGCTGATACCGGCGCCTGTCAGCAGCAGCACGTCGGGATGGCGCTGCAGGAACTGCGCCAGCTGCTCGAGGGGACGATTGTCGCTGGCGGACTGCTGGCTGGCTGAGGAAAAGTTTTGCATGATGCGCCATGCTAACCGAAAAGCATGGCGCTGTTGCAATGGTCGTGTTTACTCCAGCTTCATGCCGAAACGCTGCAGCCGCGGCTGCCAATGCTCCTGGATATTGGCCGAGACGAGGATGCGCTCGGCCTTGCCGATCAGCAATGCGCGGGGCACAAAGCCGAAGTAGCGCGAGTCGGCGCTGTTGTCGCGGTTATCGCCCAGCATGAGGAAATGGTCGGCCGGCACCGTCACGGGGGCAAAGCTGCGGGCCGCGCCCGCGATTTGCGGCAAGACCTGGATGCGGTGCTGTTCCGTCTGGTTGCGTTCGCTGATGCGCTGGGCCGTCAGCTGGCCCACGTGGGCGATGGTTTCAGGCGCCGTGTCGAGCGCCGTGTACTGGGCAGGCTGGCCATTGATGACCAGCTGTTCATTGCGCATTTCCACCGTGTCGCCGGGCAGGGCGATGATGCGCTTGATCAGGCGTGTGCCGTCTTTCGGCGAGGAAAAGGTGACGATGTCGCCCCGCTGCGGTTCCCCCAGGCGCTGCAGCACGATATCGGTGAGCGGCACTTTCAGGTTGAAGGCGAGGCGGTTGACGAAGACCACGTCGCCCTCGAGCAGGTTGGGGCGCATGGACGCCGACGGGATGGGATTCCAGTCCGCCACGGCCGTGCGGAACACGCCGAACAGCAGGAGAAACATCAAAAAACCTTTGTTGGCGCGCATCCATGTGCTCATATTGGCTCTTTCGCTGGGCTGTGCCCGTGATGGTGGGGGAGGCGCCATGGCTGCTGGCACCATATCACGATGCACGGCGAGGCTGAAGCCAGTCTTAAATCAAGTGCATGCGGGGCCGATGGCGTGACCGCTGTTGCGTGCACGCATCACCGTGCAAGCCATCAGGGATGGCGGCACGGCGCTTGCGTATCGTCGTTGCCGTTCGGCAGGCGCTTGCCATGCATTTCATCCCACAGTTCGCCCAGCGCCACCAGCAGGCCGCCGGCGACGAGGGGGATCGCCACCAGCCATGGCATGCTGTCGAGCCAGGGGCCCAGCAGGATGGCCGAGGCCACGGCGATGACGAGGGCGCTGCACCAGAAACGGCGCGGATGCCGGAGTGTGAACAGGTAATGAAGGTGCTTCATATATCCTCCTTGGTGAGCATGCGGAACAGCCGGGCGGCCAGGATGCTGCTGACGGCGACGACGATGCCGCCGTCCAGGAAAAACAGCACCTTGCCCACCAGGTGCATGCCCTGTATCAGGTAGGCGGGCAGTTCCTGCGCTTCCGCCCATTGCGTCATGCGTGCCAGCACGATGGCGGCGGCAAAGATGACGATGGCCAAGGTCAGTACCAGCAGCACATGTTCGAACAGGCGTAGCCGCAGTTTCATGTTGGACTTGGCAAGATATTAAAAATTCCCGAGCCTTGACGTTATCAGCCCAATATCGTCCTGCTTTGCGTTGTGACAAAGTCGCAACCGATAGGCTGAAAGTCGCGTTGACGCTGGAAAATGCCGCGTCTTAGCCCGTGGCCTTGTCGTTGCGCCGTTCAAAATACAGCAAGTCCGACCAGTCACCCTGGAAAAGCATGGCTTTTTCCGAGCGCCCGTACTGGTGAAAGCCGTTGCGCTGCATGACGGCGACCGAGCCCAGGTTTTGCGGCCGCGCCGTCGCTTCCAGGCGCCACAGATCCAGCGCGCCAAACGCTTCATCCAGCAGCAGGGCCACCACGCGCGTGGCGTAGCCGCGTCCGCCGAACCGTTCGCCGATGCGGTAGCCGAGCGCTGCCTTGTTGAAATAAGGGCGCGTGACGCCCGTCAGGTTGACCCTGCCGATGATTTGCCCATCCAGCTTGGCCAGGTACTGGTAGGCGCGGTCCTGCTCGCGTTCGCGCTGCGCCTGTTCGATGGCGGCGGCGATGGCTTCCTGCTGGTAGTAGGACGGCGCGCGGGCCGTGACCCAGTTTTCAAAATACGCGCGGTTTTCCAGTTCGAAGTCCAGCAAAGCGGGAAGGTCGGCGCTGGAGGGCGGGTGCAGCTGAAGGCGGTCGAGGTCTGGCATGGGAGCGTGTCGGAAAGCGATGCGCCATTATAATCAACTGGCGTATTTCGCCGCACACCCGTTTGAACTCATGAAGGAGCAGCATGCTGTCCCATATCTGCCTCGGCACCAACGACTTTCCCCGCGCCTACGCTTTCTATACGGCCCTGCTGGGAGAACTCGGTCTGATCGAAAAATTTCATGATCCGGCCAAGCCCTGGGCGGGCTGGATGGCGCAGCAGGCGCCGCGGCCCCTGTTCGTGCTGACGGCGCCGCATGACGGCTTGCCGGCCGCGCCCGGTAATGGCCAAATGACGGCCTTGCTGGCCGCCAGCCGTGCGCAGGTGGACCGCTGCCACCAGGCCGTGCTGGCGCTGGGCGCCGCGTGCGAAGGGCCGCCCGGCTTGCGCCCGCATTACCACGCCCATTACTATGGCGCCTATTTCCGCGACCTCGACGGCAACAAGTTGTGCGTCTGCTGCCACGCCGAGGAATAGTTCAGCGCGGGCCCCAGACGTCGTCTTCCGTCCAGCCCAGTTCCAGGAAATCCTGCGCCCGCTCGCTTGCCTCGCCGGCGCAATAGAATTCGTCGAGCTGGGGCGGCGCGATGCGCGTGCCGGCCAGCATGGCGTGCACTTGCCCCCGGTGGTGGATCTGGTGCTGGAACAGGTGCGCCAGCAGGCGCTGGCGCGTGTCGACTTGCGGGGTGTCGCGCAATATCGTCACGGGCCGCGCCAGGTCCGTGTCGCACAGGCTGCGGCAATGGGCGATCAGGCGCAGGTCCGACGCGCGCTGCGCCGCATGCAGGGCCGCGCAATCGGTGAACGGTTCATCGTGTTCAAAGAAGACGTAGCAGTCGGCATGCGGTGCTTCGCCGCGCAGCTCGCGTTCGAGCGCATCGAGATAAAACCAGTCGCATGTGAGGATGTGGTTCAGGGTGAACTGGATGGTGGGGAAAAAACTGACGCGCGTGGCCTCGAATTCGGCCTGGGTCAGCTGTCCGCAAGCCTTCAGCAGACGGTGGTTGGCCCAGCCGTTGTTATACGCCTGGCTGGTGAGGTAGTGCGCAAGTGGATTGTTCATGATGGATCGCTGGTCGAGCAGGGCAGGGGTCATTCAATGCCACTTTAGCATGTTGCGGCAGATGGACAAAGCGCTCACGCCAGCCGCACCAGCGCTGCCATCATCAAGTAAAATCATGGAGCGGATTGCGCGATAGTGATGCAGATAGGGCTTGGATAGCAAAATGGGCTGGATAGGAAAATTACTGAACGGCGGCGACGAAAAAAACAAGCCTGCGGCAGTCGCGGCAGCGGCGGCTGCCGAGGCGACACGGCAGCCAGCCACCATCACCGAAATCGATGCCATGTACTACCGCTGGCTGGCGGCCGCGAGTGCGGCGCAGGCGCCGGAGGAGACCGAACAGCAGATTCTGGACGAATTGGCGCGCCTGGCCCGTGAACCGATCGCTGGCGCTGCGCTGGTGCCGCGCATTCCGGCCATCATTCCGCAGTTGATGCGTACCTTGCAAGATGAAAACATGAGCGCGGCCAAGCTGTCGGCCCAGCTGGCCCAGGACGTGCTGCTGGTCGCCGAGGTCTACCGCGAAGCGAACCGGCCCTGCTACCAGTCGCGCTATAACGCCAGCCCGTCGATCAGCAATATGGAAGGCGCCATCATGCTGCTCGGGCAAAACGGCATGCGCATGCTGCTCGCCCGCGTCGCCTTCCGTCCCATCGTCAGCATGCAAAGCGGCGGACTGACCGTGCGCACGGCACCGCTGATCTGGCGCCAGTCCGAGAAATGTGCGCTGGCGGCCAGCCTGGTCGCGCCGGCCATGCATGCCAACGCCTTCGACGCCTATCTCGCGGGACTGATGGCCAATGTCGGCCTGGTGGTGGCGTTCCGGCTGATCGACCAGATGCATGCGCCCGATGTCTTCCCGCAATCGGACGCCTTCATTGCCCAGGTGTTTGCGCAAGCGCGCATCCTGTCGGTGCGGATCGCCGAATTGTGGGAGTTCCCCCAGTCCGTGACCCGCGCGATCGGGCAGGTGGGGCAGGCCGATGCCGATCCGCAGGCGCAAGCGCTGGCACTGGGCGAACGCTTGAGCAAGCTGCGCATGCTGGCCGATACGGGCCGCTTCCCCGCCGACGATCCTTTCGTGACGAGCGGACTCGACAAGAACGCCCTGCTGGCGTTTGGCAAACTGGCCGACGACGAGGACTGATGGCAACCGCGTGCGGCCGATATCGCTCAGCGCGCAAAATACAGTTCGTGCAGGTGTTCGAGGTCGACCTCATCGGCTTTTTGCGACAGCGCCACTTTACCGCTTTGCATCAGGTAGACGTGATCGGCCACGCCGACGGCGCGCGCCGTATTCTGCTCCACTAAAATGATGGTGCGCTTGCCGTCGTTCAGGCGCGCGAGGATCTCGAACAGTTCGTTGACCACCAGCGGCGCCAGGCCCAGCGACGGTTCGTCGATGATCAGCAGCGACGGATCCGACATCAGGCCCCGCGCCATCGCCAGCATCTGCGCCTCGCCGCCGGAGAGCGACCCGGCCAGCTGGCGGCGCCTCTCGTGCAGGCGCGGGAACATGGCGTAGGCTTCGGCCAGGCGCGCCGGCATGTGGCTGCGGTGCTCCTTCGGAAACGCGCCCATGATCAGATTTTCTTCCACGCTCATGTCGCGGAACGTCATGCGCCCCTCGGGTATCATCGTCACCCTCGCATCGCTCATCTTCCACGTCGGCGTGCCGTTGATGGCCACGCCGTCGAGCGCGATGCTGCCCGCGCCCACGGGCAGCAATCCCATGATGGCGCGCAGCAGGGTCGTCTTGCCGGCCCCGTTCGGGCCGATGATGGTGGTCAGCTTGCCCTTCTGGATCGACAGCGACACATCCCACAGCACATTGATGGCGCCATAGCCGGCGCGCAGGTTTTCAACTTTAAGCATGGGCTGCCCCTGTATAGCTTTCGATGACGGCCGGATCGCGGAAGACGGCGTCGGGTGTGCCGTCGGCGATCAGCTGGCCAAAATTGAGCACGGCCACGCGCTGGCACAGATTGCTGATGGTTTCGATATCGTGCTCGATCATGACGATGCCCACGCCAAAGGCCGCGTGCAAGTCCTTCAGCATGCCCATGAAGCGGCGCTTGCCGTTCGTTTCCAGGCCGGCCAGCACTTCGTCGAGCAGCAGCAGTTTCGGATTGGTGGCCAGCGCCTTGGCCACTTCCAGCGCTTTCAATTCCGTCAGCGCCAGTTCGCTGGCCGCGTCGCGCCCGGCCTTGTCAAGCAGGCTGGTGAAATCGAGGATTTCATCGATCTTGCGCATGTCGACCTTGCCGGTGCCGAAGCGCTGCGCCACGACGAGGTTTTCGCGCACCGTCAATTCATGCATCGGTTGCGGAATCTGGAAGGTGCGGCCCAGTCCCAGGCGGGCGCGCTGGTACATGGGCGTGGCCATGATGTCGCGTCCTTCGAAGCGGATGCTGCCGC
Organism: Janthinobacterium sp. EB271-G4-3-2; assembly: GCF_020858035.1. Taxonomy (NCBI): domain Bacteria; kingdom Pseudomonadati; phylum Pseudomonadota; class Betaproteobacteria; order Burkholderiales; family Oxalobacteraceae; genus Janthinobacterium; species Janthinobacterium sp. EB271-G4-3-2. The sequence continues at coordinate 268,339 of NZ_JACYMG010000005.1, forward strand.
TGGTGGGGCGCACGAGGCCCGAGATCGCATTGAACAGGGTGGTCTTGCCGGCGCCATTCGCGCCCACGAGGCCGATCACGTCGTGGCTTGCCACTTTCAACGTGACGGAATCGACGGCCGTCAGGCCGCCAAAGCGCACGGACACATTATCGAGTTCAAGCATGTGCTTTCTCCTTCGCTTTGAACATTTTGCGTAGCAGCGGCAGCAAGCCGTTCGGACTGAAGACGATCATCGCCACCAGCAGCACGCCCAGCACCAGCTGGTGGCCCGTGGGGATCAGCGACTTGAAAATCAGCTGGTCGACCAGGTAGACCACCACAGCGCCCAGCACGGGGCCGAGTATCGTGCGGTAGCCGCCGAAGATGGCCGCCACGATCGGCAAGGTCACCCACAGGCTGTTGAAGGCGTAGTCCGGTTCCAGGAAGTTGATGTAATGGGCGTTGAAGGCGCCGAACAGGCCTGCCATGAAGGCCGACACGAGCAGCATCGCGCCTTTCAGCAAGGTGCTGTTGACGCCGACGACGCGCGTGGCGTCTTCGCTGTCGTGCATGGCGCGCAGGGCGATGCCGTAGTGGCTGGCGCGGATGCGGCTGTAGGCAAACGCGCATGCCACCACCAGGGTCAGCACGACCAGGTAGGCGCCCGTCTTGCTGGCCAGGTCGAAGCCGAAGACGGTGGGCAAGGTGGGAATATTGTTGATGCCGCCGGCGCCGCCCGTCACCGAGCTCCATTCCGTCGCCAGGATGCGGAAGATGTGGGCGTAGGCGAGGATGGCCAGCGCAAAATACGGCCCGCGCAGGCGCAGCACGGGCAGCATGATGATGGCGGCGATAGCCGCGCCCGCGCCGCCCAGCAGCATGGCGGCAAACACCGGCAAGCCCAGTTTCACGGTGGCCAGCGCGGAGACATACGCGCCCACGCCGAAGAAGGCCGCGTGGCCGAAGCTGACCATGCCGCCCAAGTTACCCAGCAGGGCCCAGGACATGGCCACGCCGCCGATGACCAGGGCCGCCACCACCATGCTCATCACATACTGGTTGGCGCCCAGGGCCAGCGGCACGGCGATATAGGCGGCCAGCAGCAGGCCCGCCGTGGAAATCAAAGTCGAGCGCTTCATCCGCGCCTCCGTTGTGCGCCGAACAAGCCGTTCGGCATGATGAACAGCACCAGCAGGAACAGCACCATGCCCGACAATTCCTGCAGCGCGGAGCTGGCCAGGGTGACGGTCAAGGCTTCGGCCACGCCCAGCAGCACGGCGGCCAGCAGCACGCCGGGGATGGACCCGATGCCGGCCAATACCGTGATGATGAAGGCTTTCACCGTCAGCGCGCCGCCGTAGGCCGGCTGGATCACGCCATAGCTGAACAGGGCCACGCCGGCGAAGGCGGCCAGGATGCCGGCGACTAAAAAGGACACGAGTTCCGTGCGGCCCGGGTCGATGCCCATCAGCTTGGCCGCGTCGCGGTTGCTGGAGACGGCGCGCACGGCGCGGCCATACCAGCTGGTCGACAGCCAGCGCCACAGGGCCGCCATCAGCACCAGGCTGACGCCAAAGAAAATCACTTCGCTGCGCATGCTGAAAAACGGGCCGATCTCGATGCCTTCCTGCAGCCAGCTCGACGACGTCGAGCGGATGTCCGCCTTCCATACGAGCAGGATGAAATTGGTGAGGATCACGCCGATGCCGTAGGTGAGGATCAGCGAATTGATTTCGCGGTCTTTCTTGATGCGGCTGACGATCAGGTACACGCCCACGGACGTCAGGCTGACGATCACCAGCGCGATGGGAATGGCGAACATGGGACCGAGTCCCAGGCCTGATTCCACACTGTAGGCGATGTAGGCTGCCAGCAGCACCAGCTCGCCGTGCGCCAGGTTGATCACTTTCATGGTGCCGAAGACCAGCGCCAGTCCCAGTGCGATCAGGGCGTAGGAGCCGCCCTGCAGCAAGCCAGAATACAGGGCTTGCAAGATTAATTCTGTCATGTCGTCATCCCGTCAGGCAGGCCGGCGCATCGCGCATGATGCGCCGGCCTGCCGTTCATCGGTGCGCGTCCTGGCGGACGCGCGCATGTGCAGCGGGAGGCTGCTGCTACCAGGGCAGGGCTGGATAGGCGATCTTGCCCGTCGCGTGTTCCTTCGGCCAGACGATCACCACCTTCTTGTCCTGGTGCTGCGCCATGCGGTGCACGAAGTTCTGGTTGTCGCCATTGGCGGCAAACTGCACGCGGCCGATCAGGGTTTCGCGGTCCGTCTTGCGCATCTCGTCGGCCACGCCGCCTTTCTTGATGGTGCCCTTGTCGGCCGCGCGCGCGATCGCTTCGAACAGCAGCATCGATTGCACATAGCCGAACTGGCCCAGGTAGTCCGGCTCCTTCTTGTACAGCTGCTTGTAGGCGTCGCTGAAGGCCTTGCCGTCGGCTGTCTTGAATTCCGTGGGGAAGGGCAGCAGTGCCGTGCCGAACACGTTCGGCATCAGGTCGGGGAAGTCGGCCGCCATCTTCGGCGTGGCCAGCGACCACACGCCGACCATGGCCTTGATCTTCGGTTTGAGCACACGGGCGGCGCGGATGATGCCCACGTAATCGTTTTCGTAGCCGACCATGGCGACGACTTCCGATTTATCCTGCAGCTTGATCTTGTTGATGATGGGCTTGAAGTCGGTAATGGCAGGGTCGAACGAGTGCGTCGTCACTTTCACGCCCCTGGCGGCCAGGGCCTTTTCCACGTCTTTCGCCAGGCCCGTGGTGGCGTCCTTGGTCGAGTACACGATGGAGACGGACTTGGCGCCCACGTCCTGCAGCAATCCCAGCATGGCTTTTTCGTAGCCGGCCGTGTTATTGATGCGGAAAAAATTCTTGCGTCCGCTGGTCACCAGGCTGTCGTCCACGCCGCCCGAAGTGATGTAGACGAGGCCCAGTTTATTCGCCGTGTCCGAGGCGGGCGAGATATTGTTCGAGCCATAGCCGCCCGTGATGGCCACCACGCCCTGGCTGGCCAGCTTTTCCACGGCGGCGATGGCTTTGGCGGGCGCCGATTCGTCGTCGACGGTGATGATCTTGATCGTGTGCTTGCCGTTGGTCTTGTTGAATACCTCGGCCGCGACCATGATCCCTTCCTGCATGCCGGCGCCGACGCGCGCCAGGTTGCCCGTCAGCGGGATTTCCGCGCCGACCAGGAATTCGTCGGCGCTGGCCTGCGCCATCCAGGCGCTTGCAACCAGCGCTGCCATGGCGATGCGTGTGTAGGTGCGTTTCATCGTGTCTCCTCCGGTGATGTGGCTTGGTTTTATTGTCGGGTCTGGTACAGCAGGGTTAATTCACAGGGTATTCTGCGCCATTTGCCGCAGCTGCCCCTTTAAAATCTTGCCCGTGGCGGCGGCCGGCAGCGTTTCCATGACGATGATGGCGGACGGGCACTTGTATGGCGACAGGGTCTGCGCCAGCCAGGCCTGCAATTGTGCCACGCTGGCGGGCTGGCGCGGGTCCAGTTCCACGTAGGCGATGACGTCCTCGTTGCCATCGTCCAGCGTGCGTCCCACCACGGCCGACTGCACCACGGACGGGTGGGCGTTCAGGGCCGTTTCCACTTCCAGCGGATACACATTGAAACCGGAACGGATGATCAGTTCCTTGGTGCGTCCCACGATGAAGAGCGCGCCGTCGGGATCCTGGCGCGCCATGTCGCCCGTATTGAGCCAGCCGCCGTCGCGCATGGTGGCCGCCGTCATGGCCGGTTCGCGGTAGTAGCCGGCCATGATGTTCGGCCCGCGTATCCACAATTCGCCCGCTTCGCCTGGCGCCACGTCCAGGCCGCCCACGTCCACCACGCGCACTTCCACGCCGGGGATCGGCATGCCGACGGAACTGTCATGGCGCGGCGCATCGAGCCGGGTCTGGCTGATGGTGGGCGCGCTTTCCGTCATGCCGTAGCCATTGTGCAGCGCGGTGCCCAGCAGTTTTTCCACCTCGTGCTTGAGCGACGGCGCCAGCGGCGAGCCGCCCGCATACGCAAAGCGCAGCCGTGTCGGCAGCGGCGTGCCGGCACCGCCCAGGGTTTGCAGCAGCTTGGCGTACATGGCCGGCACGCCCTGCACGATGGTCAGTTCATCGTCCTTCAGGGCCGAGAGCAGGCCGTCGACGGAAAAGCGCGGCACCAGGTACAGCGCGGCGCCCGCATACAGGGTGCCCAGGGCCACCGAGGCCAGGCCGTACACGTGCGAAATCGGCAGCACGCCGTAGGCGCGGTCGCTGCGCGTCAAGCCCCGCAAGGCGCTGGAGACGGCGGCGATGAACAGCAGGTTGCGGTGCGTGAGCATCACGCCTTTCGACTGTCCCGTCGTGCCCGTCGTGTAGATCAGCGCGGCCACCTGTTCGTTGCCGGGGACCGTGTCTTCCGCGATGGCTGCCGCGTTCAAGCCGTCCGCCAGCAGCTCGCCCATGCCATCGACGGTGACGGCGCTGGCCCCGCGCCGCGCCGCATGGGCGGCCGCTTCCGGCGAGGTGCCGGCCAGGAACAGCACGCGCCGTGCGGAACTGTGCGTGGCGATGGTGTCGATTTCGCGCGCCGACAGGCGGGCATTGACGTTGACGATCCACGCGTCGATGCTGGCGGCAGCAAAAATCAGCGCCACCTGCAGAGCGCAGTTCTCGCCCACCACCATCAAGCGGTCGCCGGCGCGCACGTCCAGCTGGCGCAGCAGCAGCGCCGCATGTTCCACACTGTGCTGCAGCTGCGCATAGGTCCAGTGGCGGCCGCCTTCATGCAGCGCCGGCGCGTCGGGCGCGCGCGCCGCCCAGTAGGCGGGGATGGCCGACAGGCGCGCCGGCAAGCCGGCCAGCAGGGAAGGAATGTCCATCGCGGCCTCCTTCACTTTTGCGCTGCCTTGATCATGTTGCGGGCGATGACGATCTGCTGGATCTGCGTCGTGCCTTCGTAAATGCGGAACAGGCGCACGTCGCGGTAGAAACGCTCGGCCGCATATTCGCTGATGTAGCCGGCGCCGCCGTGGATCTGCACGGAGCGGTCGGCCACCCGGCCGCACATTTCGGAGGCGAACAGCTTGCAGCACGACGCTTCCGTCGAAATGTCTTCCTTGTTGTCGCGCCGGCGCGCCGCGTCGAGCACCATGCTGCGCGCCGCATAAATTTCGGCTTTGCTGTCGGCCAGCATGGCCTGGATCAGCTGGAATTCCGCGATGGGCTGGCCGAACTGCTGGCGCTCCATGGCGTAGGCAAGGGCATCGGCCAGCATGCGTTCGGCCGCGCCCACGCAGACGGCGGCGATGTGCAGGCGTCCCTTGTCGAGCACTTTCATGGCTGTTTTAAAACCCACGCCTTCCTTGCCGCCGATGATATTCGCGGCCGGGACACGGCAATTTTCAAAGATGACGTCGCAGGTATGCGCGCCTTGCTGGCCCATTTTTTTATCGATTTTTCCCAGCGAGAGGCCTGGCGTATCCTTTTCCACGATGAAGGCGGAAATGGCCGAGGCACCGCGCTTGACGAGGTCCGTGCGGGCCATCACCGTGAAGATGCTCGCTTCGGGCGCGTTGGTGATATAGCGCTTGCTGCCGTTGAGAATATAAAAGTCGCCATCGCGCACGGCCGTCGTGCGCAGCGAGGCCGCATCGGAACCGGAACCCGCTTCCGTCAGAGCGAACGAGCCGATGATCTCGCCGGCCGCCAGCTTGGGCAGGTAGTGCTGTTTCTGCGCTTCCGTGCCGTCGATGACGATGCCTTGCGAGCCGATGCCGTTGTTGGTGCCGATCAGCGAGCGGAAGGCGGGCGAGGTACGGGCGATCTCGAAAGCGACGCGCACTTCCTCTTCCATGCTCAGTTCCAGGCCGCCGTACGCTTCCGGAATCGACAGGCCGAACAGGCCCAGTTCGCGCATCTGCGCCACGATGGCGGGCGGGATCGTGTCCGTTTCAGCTACCAGCGCCTCGTTCGGCACCAGCACTTCGCGCACGAAACGGGCGATGCTGTCGAGCAGGATGTTCAGGGTTTCTTCGTCGCGTATCATCGGTTTCCTCGGCGCTTAGATTTGAGCTGTCGTTGGGAGGGGCGCGCAGTCTAACCGCGGCCCAGGTTTTTTTCCACTGTCTTGACGAGGGCCACCAGGCGCGGTCCCAGGTCGGATTCGAGTTTTTCGCGCGACAGCAAAAAGGCGGGGCCGCCGCAATTGAAGGCCATCACCTGTTCGCCGTCGAAGCCCAGCATGGGCACGCCCACGGCATGCACGTCGTTCTGCCACTCGCCGGCCGAGATGCAAAAACCCCGGTCCTGGTAATCCTTGAAGCCTTGTTCGATGCCTGCCTTGATGCGGGGCCAGCGCTCCGTTTCGTGCACCCTGGCGTGGTCCATCAGGTAGTCGCGCTCGGCCTGCGGCAGGATGCACAGCAGGGCCTTGCCCATGGCCGTCGTCATCAGCGGAATGCGCGAGCCGACGTCGAGGCGCAGGGTGACGTTGGCGCTGCTGCGGCACGTTTCCACGTAGACCATGCTGAGACGGTCGCGCGTGCCCAGCGAGACTGACGCCTGCGCGTGTTCCGCCAGCTCCTCCATCAGCGGGCGCGCCATCTTGCGCACGTCGAGATTCGACAGCATACGGTAGCCGAGGGCCAGCACGCCGGCGCCCAGCTGGTATTTTCCCAGGCTGTCCGAATAATTGAGGTAACCGAGTTTGGTGAGGGTATAGGTGAGGCGCGAAATCGTCGGCTTCGGGATGCCCGTGCGCTTGGCCATGTCCGCGTTCGACAGATAGACTTCGCCGGGGCGAAAGCAACGCAGCACTTCCAGTCCGCGCGCCAGCGCGTTGACGAACTGGCGGTCCTTGCCTTCCTCGTCATCGCCAAAGACGATCAGTTCCGGATCTGCCGCGGTCTGAATATTTGTCATATTTGCATTCATTTTCAGGCTCCCTGGAAATCAGTTTGCCTAGCCAACTGGAGCGTGTCAATCGTTTTGTGAAACATTCGTTCGCACAGCGAAATGCTGCGGTGCATGAAATTGTGCGGGAGAAATGTCTGAAAAATTGACGTGCGCCAGCGTTTCGGCGCTTGTCGCCTGAGTAGAGCCAAACAAGACGAAATGCGGCGGAAGAGAACACCATGGCTGTTGGCGGCGCCGTGATGCTGGCGCAGCAGGCCGCCGCCGTGGAGCCATCCCCGGCGACGGATTTTTCTTACACTCCCAGCGCTGTTCGCATCGCCTGGCCTGCCGCGTCGAACAATCCCCGCGCCGCTGGCGTCAAGCCCGGCATGTGCATAGCCGCATGGATCATGCCGTCGAGCTGCACGCACTGCGCCGCCACGTCATCGTCGCGCAGGCGCCGCGCATATGCCGCGCCTTCGTCATGCAGCGGGTCGTACTCGCATAACAGCACCGTGGCCGGCGGCAAGCCCTTGAGCGAAGCCGCCCGCAGCGGCGCCGCGTAAGGGCTGCCACCATCGGCCGGTTCGTTCAGGTAGGCCGACCAGCAAAAACGCATGGCGTCCCGGGTCAGCGAATGGCCCTGCGCATAGCGCTCGTACGAGTCCGTGTCGAAGGCGAAATCGAGCGCCGGATACAGCAGCAGCTGGTGCGCCAGCGCGGGACCGGCCTGGTCGCGCGCCATTAGCGCCGCTGCCGCGGCCAGGTTGCCGCCCGCGCTGTCGCCTCCCACGGCCAGCCGCCGCGCGTCGATGCCCAGCGCCGCCGCATGTTCGGCGACCCAGCACACTGCCCGGTAAAAATCGTCGAGTGGCACGGGAAACTTGTGCTCGGGCGCCAGCCGGTAGTCGACGGAAACGATCACGCAGCCGGTGGCGTTGGCCAGCGCGCGGCACGGATTGTCGTACAGGTCCAGCGAGCACAGACACCATCCACCGCCATGCGCAAAGACGATGGCCGGCAAGGGCTGGCCCGTGTCCGCGCCGGCCGGCACATAAGCGCGCACGGTCAGCGCATGCTCGCCGGGCAGCACGTAATCCTTGATGGCCGCGACGTCTTCCAATGGCCCGTGCAGCTGGCGCAGTCCCGTTTCCGTGGATGCGCGCAAGTCCGCCAGCGAGGCGGGCGGCGGCGCATCTTTTGTTTCCTCCAGCCAGGCGGCGATCAGCGGATCGAGGCTCACGCCAGCTCTCCCGCCAGGAAGGGCAGCAGGTGGGCGATGAACGCTTCCGGCTGTTCTTCCATGATGAAGTGGCCGCATTCGGCGACGATGGCGCCTTGCAGATTCTCCGCCTTGCCCTGCATGGTCAGCAGGGGCGCGTCGTTGGTCGCATGATCGGCGCCGATGGCCAGCACGGGCATGGCCAGGCTGCGCTTGGCCCGCTCGAGGTTTTGCTTGATGGTTTCGGGTATGGCGCGGTAGTAGGCGAAACCGGCGCGCAGGGCGCCCGGCGTGGCGTAGGCGTCCGCATACACGTCGACGGCCACCTTGTCGCGGCGGTACGACCAGCGGTCGAAAATGAAGCGGATGTATTCGCGCTCCTTGCCCGCCGTGAGCATTTCCGGCAAGTCCAGCACCTGGTTGAACATGAAGTGCCACAGGAAGATGTTGTCGGACGGCGCGACAAAAATCGGCGGCGCCGGTGCCAGGCCGGGAATGACGGCTTCCGTCAGCGCCAGTTTCGTCACGGCTTGCGGGAAGTCGCTGGCCAGCGCATAGCCGACCCACATGCCGATGTCGTGGCCGACGACGTCGTACTGCGCATGGCCCAGGGCCAGCATGGCGCGGTGCAAGGTGGTCGCCACGGCGCCCGTGTCGTAGCCGCCGGCCGGGCGGTCAGAGTAACCGCTGCCCGGCGGATCGATGGCGATGGCCTGGTAGCCGCTGGCGGACAGCGCCGCCATCACGTGGCGCCACGCATACCAGGTCTGCGGCCAGCCGGGGATCAGCAGCACGGGCTTGCCTTCGCCGGCAATCACGCAATGCAGGCGCTGGCCATCGATGCGGACGTAGTCGTGAATGAAGTCGTTCATATGGTTTCCTTGATTAGTTGTGCCGGATGCCCAGCAGGGTATTGATCTGTTGCGCGCTGACGGGGGCGCCGGCGAAGTCGTCGAAGATCTTGTCGGTCACGGCAATGATGTGGGCATTGATGAAGGCGACGCCTTCGCGCGCGCCCACTTCCTGGTCCTTCAGGCAGCACTCCCATTCCAGCGTGGCCCAGCCCGCGTAGTCGTTCTGCGCCATCTTCGAGAAGATCGCCTTGAAGTCGACCTGGCCGTCGCCGAGCGAGCGGAAACGCCCGGCGCGGTTTTCCCACGACTGGTAGCCGCCGTAAATACCTTGCCTACCCGTCGGATTGAATTCCGCATCCTTCACATGGAACATGCGGATGTGGTCCTTGTATATATCGATGAATTCCAGGTAATTGAGCTGCTGCAGCACGAAGTGGCTGGGGTCGAACAGCATCTTGCAGCGCGGGTGGCGGCCCACGCGTTCGTAAAACATTTCGAAGCTGATGCCGTCATGCAGGTCTTCGCTCGGGTGGATTTCGTAGCACAGGTTGACGCCCTGTTCTTCGCACACGTCGAGAATGGGCAGCCAGCGGCGCGCCAGTTCATCGAAGGCCGTTTCGATCAGGCCGGGCGGGCGCTGCGGGAACGGGAACAGGTAGGGCCAGGCGAACGAACCGGAAAACGTGCCCATATCGGTCAGGCCCAGGCGTTTCGACGCCATGGCCGCCAGCTTGACTTGCTCGATGGCCCACGCCGTGCGCGCTTCTGGCTGGCCATGCAGGTGTGCCGGCGCGAAGCTGTCGCACAGCGCGTCGTAGGCCGGGTGCACGGCCACCAGTTGGCCGAAGATGTGCGTCGTCAGTTCGCTGATGACGAGGCCATGGCCGGCCAGCATGGCGACCAGATCGTCGCAGTATTGCTGGCTGTGCGCGGCCTGCGCCACGTCGAACAGGCGCGCATCCCAGGCGGGAATCTGCAGGGCCTTGAAGCCCATGCCGGCCGCCCATGCGGCGATGGCGGGCAGGGTGTTGAAGGGCGCCGTGTCGGCGGCGAATTGGGCCAGGTGCAGGCTCGGTCCTTGGATGGTTTTCATATCGGCTCCTATTGTTTGTCGATCGACAAAGAATAGGCGAAATTTTTTGCGCGGTCAAGACAGCCATGCAAAATAAATCGCGAATGCGCTGCGGGTGCCAGGCGTTATACTGGCCGCCAGTTCGCAAGCAGAGGATAAAAATGGCAGGAAGACCGAGGGAATTCGACCGCGCGCTGGCGCTGGCAAAAGCGCGCGACGCGTTCTGGACGCGCGGCTACGAGGGCGTGTCGATGGCCGATCTGGTGGCGGCGCTGGGCATCGCCTCGGCGCGCATCTATGCGGCATTCGGCTCGAAGGAGCAGCTGTTCCGCGAAGCCGTGGAATTGTATGAAACGGGCGAGGGCGCGTTCGCCGTGCACGCGCTGGCCGCCAGCCTGAATGTGCGCGACGCGGTGGCGCGCATGCTGGAAGAAGCCGTGCTGCTGTACACGCGCAGCGGCCAGCCGCAAGGCTGCATGGTGGTCACGGCCGCCACCAACACGAGTGCGGAAAACGCGGGCATCGCCGACTGGCTGGCGCAGCACCGCCGCGCACGCACGCAAGCCCTCATCGAGCGCTTGCGCGCGGCGCAATTGGCGGGAGAGTTAAAAGCGGAAGCGGACGTGCAGGCGCTGGGCGACTACTATGCGGCCTTGCTGCACGGCTTGTCGGTGCAGGCGCGCGACGGCATTCCCGCCGGACGGCTGCTGGCGCTGATCCGGCCGGCCATGGCTCCTTTGGTGCTGGACATGAAAAACCAGACTATCTTGCCGATAGTCGCTGCGGTCAGGTCTTGACGTCGATCAGGCTGCCCAGGGCCTGGTCGGCTGCCTTGACGACATTCGCCGACAGGTTGAAGTCCGCTTTGTAGACGAGGTTATCCGTCAGTTCGGACGCGAGGCCCACGCCGTTTGGCCGGCTTTCGGCCGCCTTGGCCGCATTCGCATTGGCGCCGCTGACGCTTTCGCTGGCGGCCAGCTTGCGTCCTTCGACGGACAGGGTGACGCCCGTGCCGGCCGGGCTGGCTTCCTGGAACTGGGCTTGCTGCGGCTGGAAGCCCGGCGTATTCGCATTGGCGATATTGTCGGCGGCCACATCCAGCGCGCGCTGGTTGGCGGTCAGCCCCGAAGTACCGGTGGTGAGGGCGGATATGGACATGGCAACTCCTTCAGTGTGCGCCCAGTGTACTCCCGTCAACAGGAAAAGTGGTTGGTGCAAGGCAACAATTTTTCCCGCAGGTGGTTGCCGTAAAAAATATGTGCGTCACGTAATTTTTTTATATTGTTCTGTGGCATTTCACTGTCTAGACTGGCAGGGAAGTCATCCACGGAGTCCGCCATTTTTCACCTGTTTCGCCCCATTTTGCTGGGTTTGCTGCTCAGCATGCCTTGTCCGCCACTGAAAGCCCAGCTTGCCCCCTCGCCGTTGCCGCTCGACGCTCGTCTGAACGAGCAAGTCATCATGGTGCCGGCCGGCGACGGTTTGCGCGAGGTGCTGGAGACGACGGTGTTTCGTCCCGCCGGCCCCGGCCCGTTTCCCCTGCTGCTGATGAATCACGGCAAGCAGGCCGGCCCGGCCCGGCTGCAGCAGCGCGAGCGCTTTATCTATATGGCGACCGAGTTCGTGCGCCGCGGCTATGCGGTGATGCTGCCCATGCGCGCCGGCTTTGCCCGTTCCACGGGTGCCTACCGCGATTTCGGCTGCGACATGCTGGGCAACGCCCAGGGCCAGGCGCGCGACATGCTGGCCGCGCTCGCGTATGCGCGCCGCCAGAGCTGGGTCGACCCGCAGCGCATCGTTGTCGCGGGCCAGTCGTACGGCGGCATGGCGGCGCTGGCGCTGGCCACCCGGGTGGTGCCCGGCGTGCGCGGCGTGCTCAATTTTTCCGGCGGCTTGCGCGTCGACATGCCCGGCTGCGACTGGCAAGGGGCGCTGGCGAAGACCTTCGCCACCCTGGGCGCCTACAACCATATTCCCAGCCTGTGGCTGTATGGCGCGAATGACTCGTACTTTTCGCCGGCGCTGGCGCGGCGGCTGTTCAATTCCTTTACCGGTTCAGGCGGCCGGGCGCAGCTGGTCGCCTATGGCCCGTTCAAGCGCGACGCCCACCTGACCCTGGGCAGCCGCGACGGGGTGGCCGTGTGGCTGCCGGCCACCGAGCGCTTCCTGCAGAAAATCGGCATGCCGGTGCGCCAGGTCTACCGCGTGGCCGATGCGCCGTCGCCGCCCGCCACGCATTTCGCGCCGCAGGACGATATCGCCGCCGTGCCCTATCTGGAAGAGCAGGGGCGCGCGGGCTACCGCGACTTCCTGGAAAAAACCGCACCGCGCGCCTTCGCCCTGTCGGCCAGCGGCGCCTGGGCCTGGGCCGAGGAGGGCGAAAGCCCCGACGTGCGCGCGCTCGCTTCGTGCCAGCGGCGCAGCAGCCTGCCATGCCAGCTGTATTCGGTCGATGAAAGCGTCGTTTGGCCCGTCGACGGCGCCAGCGCGAGCGCCGCCGGCGGCGCGCAATAAGGCTGCCGCGCACGATAGTTGTCGCCGAAACAGGGGATGGGCGAATATACTAGGGGAAAAGGGAGGCGTTGCGCTTCCCGTCCGCCCTTATCATCAGCGAGAATTCACCCTTATGGCGTCATCCCCAGAAAACCTCAGCATGGCCGTGTTTTGCGACTTCGAGAACGTCGCGCTCGGCGTGCGAGATGCAAATTACGAAAAATTCGATATCAAGCCCATCCTCGAACGCCTGCTGCTCAAGGGCAGCATCGTTGTCAAGAAGGCATATTGCGACTGGGACCGTTATAAAAGTTTCAAGGGCACCATGCACGAAGCGAATTTCGAGCTGATCGAAATTCCCCACGTGCGCCAGTCCGGCAAGAATTCGGCCGACATCCGCCTGGTGGTCGATGCGCTGGACCTGTGCTACACCAAGGCCCACGTCAACACCTTCGTCATCATCAGCGGCGATTCCGACTTTTCGCCGCTCGTGTCGAAACTGCGCGAAAACGCCAAACAGGTGATCGGCGTGGGCGTCAAGCAGTCGACCTCCGACCTGCTGGTGGCCAACTGCGACGAATTCATTTTCTACGATGACCTGGTGCGCGAGAGCCGCCGCACGGCCGCCAAGCGCGATGCGCGCGAAACCCCGGCGGCCAAGCGGTCGCCGGACGAAGAAGTGCGCCGCAAGGAAAAATACGAGTCGCGCAAGACGGAAGCGATCGAGATGGCCGTTGCCACCTTCGACGCGCTGGTCTCGGAGCGCGGCGACAGCGGCAAGATCTGGGCCTCGATGCTGAAAGAAGCGATCAAGCGCCGCAAGCCGGACTTCAGCGAATCGTATTACGGTTTCCGCACCTTCGGCAACCTGCTGGAAGAAGCGCAGACGCGCGGCTTGCTGGAATTTGGCCGCGATGAAAAATCAGGCGCCTATGTCTACCGCAGCAGCGGCCTGGTGCCTGTCGCCGCGCCCGTGAACGGGGAAGTCGCCGGCGAAGCCATCGTCACCGGCGAGACCGGCGTGGCGGCGGAAGAGGGCAATCAGCGCGAAGGCGGTAGCCGCCGCGATTCGCGCCGCAATGGCCGTGGCGGCCGCAAGCAGAACGAACAACGCCGCGGCGAGTCCGCGCCACAGGCCTTCGTGCCGGTGGCCGACGCCGAAGCAGTCGTCGAGCAGTATGCGCCGGCGCCGCAGCCGGATGTACAGCACGAGGTAGCGGAAGCGGTCGCCGAGGTGGTGGCGGAAGACGGCAACGCCAAGCGCGGTTCGCGCCGCAATGGCCGTGGCGGCCGCAAGAATGGCGATGGCGCCCGCGAAGCGCGCGCCGAAGTTGTCGAAGTCGCTGCTGTGGAAGCCATGCCTGAGCCGGTAGTTGAAGCGATCGTGGAAGCCGTCGCCGAAGCGAAGCCGAAGGCCAAGCCGCGCACGCCGGCCCGCAAGGCGGCAGCGGCGAAGAAGCCGGCCAAGAAGGCGGCTGAAGCCGTGGTCGAAACCATCGAGCCTGCTCCGGTCGAAGTGGCTGTCGTGGCCGAAGACAAGCCGGCCAAGGCGCCACGCAAGACGCCGGCGCGCCGCCCTGCGCGCAAGAAGGCGGAAGAAGCTTGATTGACCGCTCCCAGCGGAAGACTGGGGTCAGACGGGGACGCCGAGTCCCGGCGGGTCTGACCCCGGATGTCTGCGGTGTCTTGGCAAAGCGGTATTAAGCCATGTACCACGGCGAACGCTTCAACAGCATCTCCCATACGGTGGGCGCCGCGCTGGCGGCCATCGGCGGCGTCATCCTGATCGTCGTGGCGGCCCGCACGGGCGACCCGTGGAAAATCGTCAGCTGCAGCGTGTATGCGGCCATGCTGCTGACCTTGTACCTGACGTCCACCCTGTACCACAGTGTGCGCGGCAAGGCCAAGGCCGTGCTGCAGCGGCTCGACCACTGCGCCATCTACCTGCTCATCGCGGGCACCTACACGCCATTCATGCTGGTGACCCTGCGCGGGCCGTGGGGCTGGTCGCTGTTCGGCATCGTCTGGGGCCTGGCCCTGTTTGGCATCGTGCAGGAATATGTGTACGCGAAAGGCGCGCGCATCCTGTCGCTGGTGATTTACGTGGCCATGGGCTGGCTGATTGTCGTCGGCATCAAGCCGCTGCTGGCGGCGCTCGAGTGGAACGGCTTCCTGTGGCTGGTGGCGGGCGGCCTGTGCTACACGGGCGGCATCGCTTTCTATGCCACCGACCACAAGCTGCGCCATGGCCACGGCATCTGGCATCTGTTCGTGCTGGCCGGCAGCAGCTGCCATTTTGTCGCCATTTTGTTCTACGTTGCCTGACGTTGTTGCCTGCCCTCACTGTTGCCATGGTTCCATTATAATGGCGCGATATGTGAAGCGCAGGCAATAATAGGGCAACAATGGATATCAATTCGGACGACCTGAAAATCTTCGTCACCGTCATCGACAGCGGCACCCTGAGCGCGGCCGCCGTGCATCTGGGACAAACCACGTCGGGCGTCAGCCGGGCCCTGTCGCGGCTGGAAGACAAGCTGGCCACCTCGCTGCTGACCCGCACCACGCGGCGCATGGAGCTGACGGAAGAAGGGCAGCTGTTCCTGGACAAGGCGCGCGCCATTCTCGCCTCGATGGAAGACGTGGAGGAATCGATCCGCATCCGCCGCCAAAAGCCGGCCGGGCGTTTGTGCGTCGATGCCGCCTCGCCCTTCATGCTCCATTGCGTGGTGCCGCACGTGGCCGAATTTCGCGCCATGTATCCGGACATCCGCCTGGAACTGACCAGCAACGACCAGATCGCCGACTTGCTCGAACACCGCACTGATATCGCCATCCGCATCGGCGCCCTGGTCGATTCGACCCTGCATGCGCGCGCCTTGACTGCCAGCCCGCTGCACGTGCTGGCCACGCCCGCCTACCTGGCGCGCCATGGCGAACCGGCCACACCGGAAGCGCTGTCCGGCCACGCGCTGCTGGGCTTTGCTCAGTATGACCTGGGCAACAACTGGCCGCTGCGCCACGAAGCGGGCAACAGCCTGCAGATCGTGCCCGCGCTGGCCGCCTCCAGTGGCGAAACCCTGCGCCAGCTGGCCCTGCACGGCCAGGGCATCGTCTGCCTGTCCGACTTCATGACGAAGGACGACATCGCGGCCGGCCGCCTGGTGAAAGTGCTGCAGCCGTTCTATACGGGCTATCGCCAGCAGATCCACGCCGTCTACTACCGCAACACGCAGCTGGCGCAGCGCATCAGCTGCTTCCTCGAATTCCTGCAGCAGAAGCTGTAAGGCCCGCGCCGGATGCTCAGGACAGGACGCCGCTGTCCTGCACCGCCGTATGCAGCAGCGCTTCCACTTCGTGCGCGGGCAGCGGGTGGCTGAAGTAATAGCCTTGCGCCTCGTCGCAGCCATGGCGGCGCAGGTAATCCAGCTGCTCGGCCGTTTCCACGCCTTCGGCCACCACGCGCAGTTTCAGGTTGTGCGCCAGGGCGATGATGGAGACGACGATGGCCGCGTCGTCCGCGTCGCGCGCCACGTCGCCGACGAAACTGCGGTCGATCTTCAGCACGTCGATGGGGAAGGTGCGCAGGTAGGCGAAGCTGGAATAGCCGGTGCCGAAGTCGTCGATCGACAGCTGCACCCCCAGCGCCTTCATGTCGTGCAGCTGGCTGACGGCCAGCGCCACGTCGTGCATGAACAGGCTTTCCGTCAGTTCCAGTTCCAGGCAGGCGGGCGGCAAGCCCGTTTCCAGCAGCACTTCGGCGATCGTGGCGACCAGGTTCGGTTCGTTGAACTGGCGCGCCGACAGGTTCACGGCCAGGCGCAAGGTATCGAGTCCCGCCGCATGCCAGCGTTTCACCTGCGCGCACGCTTCGCGCATGACCCAGGCGCCGATCGGCACGATCAGGCCCGTGTCTTCCGCCAGCGCGATGAAGCGCTGCGGCGCCACCATGCCCAGGTCCGGATGCCGCCAGCGCAGCAGCGCTTCCACGCCGACGATGCGCCCGCTGGCCAGGTCCACCTGCGGCTGGTAATGCAGCACGAACTGTTCGCGCTCGAGCGCGTTGCGCAGCGCCGTCTCGATGCGCAGGCGCTCCAGGGTGGCCTGGTTCATGGCCGTCGTATAGAACTTGATGTTGTTGCGGCCCTGTTTCTTGGCGCAGTACATGGCGATGTCGGCCTGTTCGATCAGGTTCTGCGTCTCGCCATTCAGGGTCACGTCGCCGGGCGCGTCGTAGCGCGAGATGTCGTAGACGGCCACGCCGATGCTGCAGGTGACGAAAAATTCCTTGCCATCCAACAGTACCGGCTGGGCCACGGCATCCATCACGCGCTGCACGATGGCGCTGCTGAGCACTTCGTCCGCCTGTTCGCACAGGATGGCGACGAATTCGTCGCCCGACAGGCGCGCCACCGTATCGCTTTCGCGCAGACTGGCCTGCAAGCGCGTGGCGATGGTTTTCAGCAGCAGGTCGCCGGCCTTGTGACCGAGGCTGTCGTTGACGAACTTGAATCGGTCGAGGTCGATCAACAGTACCCACAGCGCGCGGTTCTTGCGGCGCGACAGGGCCATCGCTTGCGCCAGGCGGTCGCGCAGCAGGGCGCGGTTGGGCAAGCCCGTCAGCACGTCGTGGTGGGCGATGTGCTGGATTTGTTGCTCGGCCAGCTTGCGTTCCGTGATTTCGGAACCCGTGCCCCGGTAGCCGCGAAATTCGCCGAGCTCGTTGAACAGCGGCTCGCCATTGATGCTGAACCAGCGCAGCTGGCCATCGCGGTCGTGCATCGCATACTCGAGGTTGGAAAAGGGCAGGTGCGCTTCCAGGTTGGCGATATGCTGCTTGCCCCAGCGCGAATTGCGCATTTCCGGGTTGTTGTCCCAGCGCGTCATGCCGATGAAGCGTTCCAGCGGCATGTTCGACTTGTCCGTGAAGCCGCTGGTGATGTGGGTGAAGCAGAAGTTGGCATCCTGTTCCCAGTACCAGTCCGAGGACAGGGCCAGCAGGCGGCGGAAGCGCTTTTCGCTTTCCTGCAGGGCGCGCTCCGTGCGCTGGCGCGCCCGTACGTCGGCGCTGAGCAGCTCGTTGCTGCGCTTGAGGTCGGCCGTACGCTGCTCCACCAGCAGCTGCACGCGGCGCGAGCGCTGCGTCAGCGACTGCACGAAGGCGGCCGTCAGTGTGCTGAACAGCAAGCCCGTGATCAGGGTGAACAGGGAGCCAAGGTGGTCGGCCAGGAAGGGGCGCGGATGGGCCACCACGCGCACGTGCCAGGGCCGGCCGGCGGAAGCAAAGGCCCGGTCATAATGGTTGTGGTAGGCAAAGTGCAGCCAGCGGGGCAAGGATTCCCAGGCGCCATGCTGCTCATCGACGGGGGCCTGGCCATGCCGGAAGATCAGTTGGCGCGGGTCGGCGCTGGCGTCCGCGTAGACGCTCAGTTCGAGTTGCGGGTCGCCCAGCAGGTCGGCGCCGGCGAGGATTTTCTGCACCAGTTCCCCGGCCAGGATGACGGCCGCCGTATCGCCGATCAGCGCCGCGCGCCGCTGCTGCACCGTCCGCAGGGGCATGCCGTGGCGGTACACGGGATGCACCATGACGAAGCCTTGCTGCGGTCCCTGCGCCAGGGCCAGCAAGCCGGTGGCGGTGGTCTGGCCGCTGATGATCGCCTGTTCCAGCGCGCGCGCCAGCACGCCGTTCGGGCTGACGTTCAGGCCGAAGGCGGGGCCGTTGCCCTGCAAGGGTTCGAGGTAGTCCACCACCAGGTAGCTGGCGCGCGTCGTTGCGGGCACGACGACGCCATCGCGCATTTCCGTCATGGCGTAGTCGGGCACGATGCGCCGCAGCTCCGCTTCGAATGCGGCGCGCTGCGCATGCGGCACGACGCGGTGGAAATTGAAGGCCTGGATGAACGGGTGGCGCCGCAGCAGCGGCGTGGTGAAGTCGTGGAATTGTTCGCGCGTGACGGGCACGACGGCGGCAAACAGCTGATTCGTCGTGGTCAGCACCTCGACCGCATCGTCGAGTCCCTGCTCGATGGCGGCCACCCTGGCGCCGGCGCGCTGCTGCAGGCTCAGGCTCATCTTGTCGTATTCGAGCTGACTGATGGCGGCGAACAGCACGGCCGTCACGCTGACGCCGCAGGCAAAGGTCAGCGCGGCCGCGGCGGAAATCGACAATGGCAGGCGGCCACGCAGCATGGTTTTTCCTATCTCACTTCATGGTCACTTGGGTTCGGCGGCGCCTGCCGGCCCCACGCAGGCCGTAGTTTGTCATAAACCACATCCAGCATGCTGATTTTGTACCAAAACACTGCAAATAAGCAACAATATCTATGGCCGGGGAAGATGACTTTCAGTCGCTGCCCGCGCCGGACTGGCGGCGTAAACGCCACAATTGCCATGCCGGCAGAAAGCGGTTCAGGAATGCCAGGCCGGCCATCCGGCGCCAGCGCACCAGGCGCACCACGCGCACGGCGCGGCCGTCGCTACCTTGGCCTTGCTCGGGCTTGGCGGCGAAGACGATGCGGTTATTGCCGGCGATGCCGTCGAAGTGGCAGACGGCGCCGCGGAAGGTGAGCATCAGCCGCGCCAGCATGGCGGGGTAGTGCTCGTCATAGCTGAACAGGTTGGTCACCAGCACGCCGCCGGGCAGCAGAGCGCGCAGGCAGTCCGCATAGAAGCGCGCGCTGCCGAGGGCGGGCGGCAAGCCCGTTTCGTCATAGCCGTCGAGCAGCAGCACGTCGGCGCAGCCCGGATGCTGGCGGATGTAGCTGACGGCATCCGTCTCGATGATGCGCAGGCGCGCGTCGTCGGGCGGCAGCATGAACTGCCCGCGCAGGGCGATCACGTCGGCGCGCAGTTCCAGCACCGTGATGCGCGTGTCGGGCAGGTGGCGGTGGCAGAATTTCAGCAGCGAACCGCCGCCCAGTCCCACCATCAGGATGTGCCGCGGGCGCGGCACGAACAGGGTAAAGCACATCATCGCGCGCGCATAGCGCAGCAGCAGATGGTCGGGGCGCGACAGCAGCATTTCGCTCTGGATCATGCCGGGCTGGAATTCCAGGCGGCGCCGGTCGCCGCAGGTATGCACCTGCGGGGCAAGTGGGGTGGTGCTTCTGTTTTCCGGCATGGGACGACTTCGCTGAGTAGGCTGGGGGAGATGCTTTGTTGCATTCAGAGAAATCTGATAAGCTCCCGTGAGCATACCCGATTAATCCGCGCCGAGCATGCGTATATGTACGGCGCGCGGCGGCACGGCCGCGCAGTCGGGCACCATGGAGACAAGCATGTTTTTGGATCACCCCATCATTACGGCGACGAACAGTTTTACGGAGCCTGACCGCATCGAGCGGCTGACGCGCGTGTATGGCTACGCGGCGGCGCTGGCCGACCAGGCCGCCAATGTCGGATTCATTGAAAAAGTGGCGCAGATTCACGACCACAAGGGCACCCTCATCGTGTTCTGGCACGAGGCGCCCAGCGAAGTGGAAAAGCAGTATTTCGTGCAGGCGTGGGCCAGCAAGATCGGCGACGGCAGCACCAATGTCGAACACGAAATCTGACCTGGCGCGCCGCGCCTGCGCATCGATAGCGTAGCCCATGGATATCAAGACCCTGGTACTGGCCCTGGCGCTCGGCAACCTGAGCCTGTGCGCGGCCCTGTTCTTCTTCGAGTACGAGCGCAAGAAGTCGCTCAGCATGTCCACCTGGGCGGTGGCCAAGCAATGCCAGGCCGTGGCCTGGTGCCTGCTGTATTTCCGCGGCGTGCTGCCCGATTTCCTTTCCATCCTGCTCGGCAACAGCCTGCTGTTTGCCGGCATGGCGCTCGATGCGGGCGCGCTGTGGCAGGCGGCCGGGCGCAGCGGCTGGCGCCGCACCGTGCTGCCGGCGCTGGGCCTGTCGGTGGCGCTGTTTGCCGCCTGCTACCTGTTCGACGTGGCGCCGCTGTTGCGCAGCGCCGGCGGTTCGCTGATCGTGGCCGGCTTCTTCCTCTCCGGCGTGGCCGCGCTGTGCCTGAAGTGGCGCGAGGCGAGCATGCTGCGCCGCTTCCTCGTCGTCAGCATGGGCATCCTGTCGCTGCTGATCGCCGCGCGCGGCGTGCTGGCCGCCGCCGTCCCCGGTTTTGACGCGGAGCTGATGCAGCTGGCCGGCTTCGGCGCCCTGTACCTGATGATGCTGACGAACGCCTTCGGCTATCTGCTGCTGTCGCGTGAAAAACTGGGCGGCGAGCTGGCGCGCCTCGAAGTGCTCGATGCGGCCACGGGCGTGCCGAACCGGCGCGGCTTTTACCAGGCGCTGGCGCCATGGATGGCGCTGGCGCGCCGGCCCGGTTTGCCGACGGCGCTGGTGGTGCTCAATATCGACCACTTCAAACGAGTCAACGACAGCTATGGCCATCCGGTGGGCGATGCGGTGCTGAAAACCATCGTCGACACGTGCCGCCAGCAGTTGCGCGACAGCGACCTGATGGGCCGCCTGGGCGGCGCCGAATTCGCCATCCAGCTGCCGCGCACGACCCTGGTCGATGCGCTGATGGTGGCCGAGCGCATCCGCGCCGCCGTCGAAGCGCTGCCCGTCAAGACGGAGCGCGCCGTGCTGCAACTGACGGCCAGCCTGGGTGTGACCACCATCCGCGCCGAAGACAGTACCGTCAGCCTGTTCAAACGGGCCGACGAGGCGCTGCAGGCGGCCAAGCAGGCGGGCCGCAACAGGGTAGCGGAAGCGCAGGGCGCCGGCACCCTGGACGTGTAAATCAGCTTAGTTTTTATCAGCTTACTTTTTGCGCGAGCCCAGCCAGCTCGGTTCCTTGCCGCATTCCTTGGGCAGGAACAGGGCATCGAGGCCCGGATCGCAGCGCCGGTCGGGCGCCTTCATCGGTTCGACGGTGAGCCATTCGCTCTTCGGTAGTATCTTTTCTTCGCGTGGCGCCACGGGCGGCGCGGGCGGCAGGCTGTCTTGCCAGCGTGACTCTGACGCGGCTGCCGGCGCGGCCGCTGTGGCCCAGTCCGCGTCAACTTGCGCGGCGTCCGCTGGCGGCGTGTCCGCGTGCGCGGCGGCGCACAGCAAGCTGCCCGCGAAGAAGAACGTGCGCATGGCTGTGCTGTTGATCGTAATCATGGTCTGTCCTTGGTCGGTGCCGCGAAGGCGGACCCTGCATTATGACGGCAGCCGGAAGCAAAAAGACAAGGAAATTGCAACGGCATGTTACTAAAGGGACTATAGTTGCTGGTATCAGGCAGGTGCACCGCGGCAAGGTGATTGAACGGTGAACCAGGCGCGGGGCGCCGTCACCGGAACATGTGCATTCCCTAACTTTCATTTAAGCTAGGCAAGTTATGCTGTGGCATGCACGCCAGGCTGCCCTTGTTGTCCTTTGCCGTCCGCATCGCAGTTCCCCTTTTTTACTCTTGCCAGGCCCATAATGAAAATACCTAAATCCCTGCCTGTATGGCCGCTTGCCGCCCCGCTTGCCGGCTGGCTGTTCCTGTTCGGTTCCACCTTCGATGTCGGCGGCGCCTACCAGATCCTGCTGGTCGCTGGCCTGATCGGCAGCGTGCTGGCCGCCGTGTACCACGCGGAAGTGGTGGCGCACCGCATCGGCGAACCGTATGGCACTCTGGTGCTGGCGCTGGCCGTGACCCTGATCGAGGTGGCGCTGATCGTCTCGCTGATGCTGGCCGGCGGACCGGAAACGACGGGCCTGGCGCGCGACACCGTGTTTGCCGCCATCATGATCATCCTGAACGGCATCGTCGGCATCTGCCTGCTGCTGGGCGCCGGGCGCCACCGCGAACAGACCTTCGGCCTGCTGGGCGTGAGCGCTTCGCTGGCCACCTTGGCGGCCATTGCCATTCTGACCCTGGTGCTGCCGAACTACACGTCGAGTGCCGCCGGCCCGTACTACAACTCGAGCCAGCTGATCTTCATCGCCGTCATCTCGCTGGTCCTGTACGGCACCTTCGTGCTGGTGCAGACCGTACGCCACCGCGATTACTTCCTGCCCAAGGAAGCCGTCGGCGACGAGGAGGTGCATGCGGCGCCGCCCACGCCCGCCGTCGCCTGGATCAGCGCCGGCGCGCTGCTCGTGTGCCTGGGCGCCGTGGTGCTGCTGGCCAAGTCGCTGGCGCCCGCGCTGGAGACGGCGATTGCCGCCATGGGCGCGCCGAAAACCCTGGTCGGCATCGTCATCGCCGCCATCGTGCTGCTGCCAGAAGGCCTGGCCGCCGTGCGCGCCGCACGTGCCAACCGTTTGCAAACGAGCTTGAACCTGGCGCTCGGTTCCGCGCTGGCCAGCATCGGCCTGACGATACCTGCCGTGGTCGTGGTGTCGCTGGCCACGGGCCTGACGATTACCCTGGGGCTCGATATCAAGTCGACGGTGCTGTTGCTGCTGTCGCTGATGGTGGCTACCCTGTCGCTGGGCACGGGCCGCACCACGGTCATGCAGGGCACGGTGCACCTGGTGATTTTCGCCGTGTATCTCTTTACTACCATCGTCCCGTAAGCTGCCGCACCGCTGCCGTTTTGTCACAATCCTGTCACGCCGCTGTCATACGATGGCGGTAGTGTGGTAGGATTTTTAAATCGTTTAAATGATTTATATAGTTTAGCAACTGAGTTCGCCAGCTTTTCCAGTTGGCATTGCAATGACAAGACAAGAGGCCAGTATGTATGCAGCGGTGGACCTGGGGTCCAACAGTTTTCGTTTACACGTCGGCAAGCATGATGGCGACACGATCCGCGTGGTCAAGAGCGTGCGCGATCCGATACGCCTGGCCGCCGGCCTGGACGCCAATGGCGACCTGACCGACGCGGCCATGCAGGGCGCGCTGGCCTGCCTGCAGCGCTTTCGCGCCATTCTCGCCGGTTTCGAACTCGATGCCGTGCGCGTGGTGGCCACGTCGGCCATGCGCGTGGCGCGCAACGGCGCCGTCTTCCTGCCGCTGGCCGAGCAAGCCATCGGCTACCCGATTGAAATCATCTCGGGCGAGGAAGAGGGGCGCTTGATCTACATGGGCGTGGCCAATGCGCTGGCCATACCCGGCGAGCGCCGGCTGGTGATGGATATCGGCGGCGGCTCGACGGAACTGATACTGGGGCGCGGCAACGATATCGAGCGGGTCGAGTCGTTCAGCCTGGGCACCGTCAAGCAAAGCCTGTCGTTCTTCATCGGCGGGCGCATCGACGCGCCGTCGTTCGAGGCGGCCATTTTGTCGGCGCGCAGCCATTTCGAGGATGCCGCGCCGCCATACCATCCGCAGCACTGGAAGACGGCATACGGCTCTTCCGGCACCATCCGCACCATCGCCGACATCATCGCCCGCAACAAGCTCGGCGACGGCTTGCTCACGAGCGCCAGCCTCGACGCGCTGGCGCGCCGCTTCATCGAACTCGGCCACACAAGCCGCATCGACATGCCCGGCTTGCGGCCCGACCGCGCCAGCACCATCGTCGGCGGCCTGGCCATCTTGATCGGCCTGTTCCGCGAACTGGCCATTCCGGCCATGACGCCGATCGAGGCGGGCTTGCGCATGGGCGTGATGTGGGACCTGTACCTGCGTTCGACCAAGCGCGACCGCCGCGAGCAGTCGGTGCAGGGCTGCATGGAGAAATTCCATATCGACCAGCAGCGCGCCGGCCGGGTGGCCGAGCAGGCGCTGGCCATGTATGCGCAGCTCAAGCCCACGTCGGACGCCCTGGTGAAATGCCTGCGCTGGAGCAGCCTGCTGCACGAAGTGGGCCTGGCCGTGTCGCAGACGGGCTACCACAAGCATGCCTCCTACATCGTGGAAAACGCGGACTTGCCCGGTTTTACCACGCGCGAACAGAAGACCATGAGCCGGCTGATCCTGGCGCAGAAGGGCAATTTGCGCAAGATCGGCGAAGTGCTGTCCGACCCCGATTTCGCCAAGGCCGTGCTGGCGCTGCGCCTGTCGATCTTGCTCATGCATGCGCGCATCGAAGCCGATTTCAGCGAACTGCGCCTGCGCATGAAGAACCGCATCGAACTCGATATCAAGCGCGGCTGGGTGGCGCACCATCCGACCGTGTCGTTCTGGATCGAGAAAGAGCAGGAATTCTGGGACGAGGTGGGGGTCGATTTCACCATCCGCGCCAGCGCGTAAGGGGTCATTGGGTCATGCCATTGCATGACTTGATGTGTGGCAAGCAAGTTTTCAAAAAACAGTATATATTGTTTATATTATTTACTAGATTGGAAAATCCATGAGCAAAACCGTCCCGGCGAAAAAAACCGACACCGCGCCCGTTTCGATGTTCCCCACCAGCGCCTCGATCAACGCGGCAGCGGCCAAGGCGGCACCGGCCGCCAAACCGGCAGTGAAGCCTGCCGCCAAGCCCGCAGCCAAGCCGGTGGCAAAAGCCGCCGTCAAGCCAATGGCCGTCAAACCGGCAGCAGCGAAGCCGGCAGCAGTGAAGCCGGCAGCAGCGAAGCCTGCCGCCGCCAAGCCTGCCGCTGCCAAGGCGCCAGCCGCCAAGCCGGCGGCCAAGGCCGTCGTCGCCAAGCCGGCTGCCAAGCCGGTCGCCAAGGCGGCAGTGAAAGCCGTTGCCAAGCCAGCGGCCAAGGTTGCCGCCAAGCCGGCAGCGAAAGCCGCCGTCAAACCGGCCGCCAAAGCAGCCGCCAAGCCTGCGCCAGCGAAAAAAGCGCCGGCCGCCAAGGTCGCCGCCGTCAAGGAAAAAGCCCGCAAGCCGAAACTTGTGCGCGACAGCTTCACCATGCCGGAAGCGGAATATGAAGTCCTGGGCCAGGTGAAAAAAGCCTGCCTGAAGGCCGGTTTCGAGATCAAGAAAAGCGAATTGCTGCGCATCGGCGTAGCGCTGATCAGCCAGATCGACCTGGCCACCCTGCAAAACGTGCTGGCCGGCTTGCCGCAGCTGAAGACGGGCCGTCCGAAGAAGGATTGATGGCGCGGGCAGGGGCCGCCCCCTGCCTGGCCGTTCTGGTTTACCATGGGGCCTGTGAAAGTTCCCCCATGGTTGCCATGACAGAAGATACAGAGATCGAACGCGCCGGCTTCGTCGAGCGCGCCATCGTCCGCCATCAGGCGGGCGCTGCTACCCCCGCCATCGACCGCGTCGCCGAGGAAATCCCCGTCGCGCTGGTCTTCAATGGCATTTCCCACGTCGTCATGATGGCCACCCCACGCGACCTGGAAGCGTTTGCCTACGGCTTCGCGCTGACGGAAGGCGTGGTCGCTTCCGCCGATGCCATCTTCGATTGCGAAGTGTTCCTGCGTCCCGATTCCGCCGAAGTGGCCTTGCGCATCGCCCAGGAAGATTTCGTGCGCCTGAAGGACCGGCGCCGCCAGCTGACGGGCCGCACGGGCTGCGGCGTGTGCGGCATCGACAGTATCGAGATGCTCGACTTGCAGCCGGCGCCGCTGCCGCCATCCCTGATCCGCGTCGACTTGCCGGCCGCGCTGGCGCGTGCCTCCGCCGGCTTGCGCGAGCACCAGACGCTGATGCGGGAGACGGGCGGCGTGCACGCGGCCGCGTGGTGCACGCCCGATGGCGATATCGTGCACGTGTTCGAGGATGTCGGCCGCCACAACGGCCTCGATAAACTGATCGGCCACCTTGCGCTGAGCGGAGCCGACATGCGGCGCGGCTTCGTCTTCCTGTCCAGCCGCGGCAGTTACGAGCTGGCGCGCAAGGCGGCGCGCATGCGGATTCCGCTGCTGGCGACGATTTCCGCCCCCAGTTCGCTGGCCATTTCCATCGCCACGCAGGCGGGCATGAAGCTGGCGGGTTTCTGCCGCCAGGATGCCTACGTCGATTACACGCCCGGCGTTACCTTGTAGCTTCCGCTGCGTTCCAGCAGCACGGGCACGGACTTCGACGTGGGCGTGCCGGCGCCGTCGGCCGTGCTGGACAGCGGTACCAGCGCGTTCGTCTCGGGGTAATATGCGCCCAGGCAGCCGCGCGGGATGCCGTAGGCGACGAGACGGAAGCCGTCGGCGCGGCGCGCCACGCCATCGTCCCAGGCGCCGATCAGGTCCACCAGCTCGCCATCGGCAAAGCCCAGCATAGCGATATCGTCCGCATTGGCGAAGACGACCTTGCGCGTGCCGTACACGCCCCGGTAGCGGTCATCCATGCCGTAGATGGTGGTGTTGTACTGGTCGTGCGAGCGTGTGCTCATCAAGACCATCAGGCGCTTGCCATGGCGTGCGCGGGCGCGGTGCAGCGGCGTATCGAGGTCCAGCGGAGCGACGAGGAAGCTGGCCTTGCCGCTGGCCGTCTTCCATACGCGTTCGCGCGAGGCCACCGTCAGATGAAAGCCGCCCGGCTGCGCCACCCTGGCGTTGTAGTCGTAAAAATCGTCAAACACCTTTTCGATGTCGTCGCGGATGCGCGCATAGTCGGCCGCATAGGCGCGCCAGTCGGCCAGGCTGTTACCGACCGTCGCTTCCGCCATGCCGGCCACGATGGCCACTTCCGAGCGCAGCTGCGGCGCAGCGGGCGCATTGCGGCCGTACGAGATATGCACCATGCTCATCGAATCTTCCACCGTCACGCCCTGCGCCACGCCGCCTTGCAGGTCGATTTCCGTGCGCCCCAGGGTGGGCAGCAGCAGGGCTTCCTTGCCGATGACCAGGTGGCTGCGATTGAGCTTGGTGGCCACCTGCACCGTCAGCGCGCACTGGCGCAGGGCGGCAAAGGTCAGCGGCGTGTCGGGCGTGGCGGCCGCGAAATTGCCGCCCAGCGCGATGAATACCTTGACGTCGCCGCGCTGCATGGCTGCGATGGTCGCCACCACGTCGTGGCCGTGCGCGCGCGGTGGATTGAAGCCATACACCTGGCCCAGGCGGTCGAGGAAGGCCGCCGTCGGTTTTTCCTCGATGCCCACCGTGCGGTCGCCCTGCACGTTAGAGTGGCCGCGCACGGGACACAGGCCGGCGCCCGGCTTGCCGATCTGCCCGCGCAGCATCATCAGGTTCGACAGCATGCGGATGGCCGCCACGCTGTGCTTGTGCTGCGTCAGGCCCATGCCCCAGGTGGCGATGACACGCTGGCCTTTGATGAAGATGTCGGTCAATGCCTCGATCTGCGCGCGCGCCACGCCCGACTCCCGCACCAGCAGTTCCCAGTTTTCCGCGCGCAGGTCGTCGCGGAAGGCGTCGAAACCGCTGCAGTGTTCAGCGATGAAGGCGTGGTCGATGACGGCGGGCCTGCCTGCCGCCTGCGCCGCATCGTCATGCTCGACGATCCTCTTGGCGACGGCCTTGAGCAGGGCGAAGTCGCCGCCCAGCGTCGGTTGCACGAACAGGCCGGCCAGGCGCGTGCTGCCCAGGGTCGCCATTTCCAGCGCGCTTTGCGGGTCCATGAAGCGTTGCAAGCCCCGTTCGCGCAGGGGATTGATGGAGGCGATGCTGCCGCCGCGGCGCGCGCAGTCGCGCAGTTCGCCCAGCATGCGCGGGTGGTTGGTGGCGGGATTCTGGCCGAAGATGAGGATGGTGTCGGCCAGTTCGAAGTCGGCCAGGGTCACCGTGCCCTTGCCGATGCCCACGGTGGCCGGCAAGCCGCGGCTGGTCGCCTCGTGGCACATGTTGGAGCAGTCGGGGAAGTTGTTGGTGCCGTACAGGCGCGCCATCAGCTGGTACAGAAAGGCGGCCTCGTTGCTGGCGCGGCCCGACGTGTAGAAGGCGGCCTGGTTCGGATCGGGCAGGGCGCGCAGGTGGCGGCCCACGAGGGCATAGGCGTCATCCCAGGAGATCGGCACGTAGCGGTCGCTGGCGGCGTCGTACACCATCGGTTCCGTCAAACGGCCGTGCTGTTCGAGCGCGTAGTCCGATTGCTCCAGCAGCTGCGTGACGGTATGGCTGGCAAACAGCTCGGGGCCGGCGCGGCGGCTGGTCGCTTCGGCGGCGACGGCCTTGGCGCCGTTTTCGCAAAAGGCAAACGTGGAAGCGTGGTTGCGGTCGGGCCAGGCGCAGCCGGGGCAATCGAAGCCGTCGGGCTGGTTTTGCGCCAGCAGCGCCTTCAGATTCTCGGGCGCGACCCGTTCCTGGCGCAGGCTGATGGCCACGTGTTTCAGGGCGTCCCAGCCGGCGGCCGGCTTGGTGTAGGGCGTGATGTGCGGTGCGTCCTGGTCTTTCATGGGCTCTTTCGGCTGGGCGAGTGTGGTAATTATGCACGATCCCCGAATGACATTGACTTGCGTCACGGAAATGACATTCGGCTGTCATTTTCCTGACATATTAGGCAAGTACGCTGGAGCCGTCTTGATCACAGGGATGAAACCATGCAAAACATAATCGCATCAAACGAAGCCAAGGCCCGTCCGGTCCAACTGGTGCTGAGCCAGGCCACGACAGCGGCGGAATTGCGCGAAGTGCAGCGTTTGCGTTACAAGGTGTTTATCGAGACCATGGGGCTGACGTCGCTGGCGAACGCCGATGGCCTCGACAGCGATGAATTCGACGCGCACTGCGATCACCTGATCGTGCGCGACGCCGATACCCTGAAAGTGGTGGGCACCTACCGCGTGCTGAGCGCGGCCAAGGCGGCCAAGATCGGCCGGCTGTATTCGGAAAACGAGTTCGACCTGAGCCGCCTGAAGAACCTGCGCGGACGCATGGTCGAAGCGGGCCGCGCCTGCATCCATCCGAAATACCGGGGCGGCAGCGTGATCATGCTGCTGTGGTCGGGCCTGGCCGAGTACATGCGCCGCGAGCGCTGCGACTACCTGGTCGGCTGCGCCAGCATCAGCCTGGCCGATGGCGGCCATAACGCCGTCGCCGTGTACCAGGCGCTGGCCGAAAAGCACATGGCCCCAAGCGAATACCGCGTCACGCCGCATCTGCCTTTCCCCATCCACCAGGTGGAAGCGGCGCACAAGCCGCAAGTGCCGCCGCTGATCAAGGGTTACCTGCGTTCGGGCGCCTGGATTTGCGGCGAACCGGCGTGGGATCCTGATTTCGAAAGCGCCGACATGTTCATGATGATGCCGCTGGCGAATCTGGACGAACGCTATGCGCGCCACTACGGGGTAGTACCTGGCTGATAGCGGGGAATGATGCCTGCAGCTGGCCGGCCAGCGCCTGCACGGCGCTGCGCAAGCCGGTGTCCGGGCTGTCGGACGGCAGCAGGTCGAGCAGGAAGCGCAGCGGCGCCGTGATCGTTTCGGGTTCGCCGATGCTGCCGTGGCGCCGCACGGCGTCGTGGTACAGGGCCAGAAAGGCGGCGCGCGCGGGCGCGTCGAAGGGCTGGCCGTCCGGCACCTGCCACAAGGCCGCCAGCAGGACGGCGCGCACGGGGGCGCCGGCGTCGATGGCGCGGTGTTCGTCCGCATGGCGCTGGCGCGCATAGGCGATGGCGTCGTGCAGCAAGTCGCCCAGCTGCGGATCGAGCGCGCGCCAGGCGCCGCCGTCGCCATGGGCTTTCAGCAGCAGGGCCCCCGCCAGCACCTGGAAAATCAGGTCGCAGTCGGCCACGCCGCTGCGCCGCCGCGCTTCTTCCAGCGCGGCCATGCAGGCATCCGTCATGGCGCGCAGGGCCGGCGCGCCCGAGTTTCCTTCGCGGCAGGCCAGGCGTGCCTGCAAGGCCCAGTAGCGTCCCAGCAGGGCCAGGCGCTGTGCCGTGGGCGCCAGCGCCACCAGCAGGTCGATATGCTGTTTTCCATCCTGCAGCAACTGGCGTCCCTGCGCCATATCGGGCACGGCCGGCACCTCGATGCCGGCGCCCGCATCGAGGCCGCACAGGGCCGCGCCCTGGCGTATCTCCAGTTCCGCCCAGTGCGCCAGCGCGCGCAAGCCCACCTTGCCGTCGGCCGCGCTGTGCGCCGCCCGGTAGTGTTCGATGGCGCGCAGGGTGTTCTCCAGTCCACCGAGGCCGGCGCGCGTGGCGGCCATGTTTTCGCGGATGTCGGCGCAGCCGAAGAAGCGCGCACGCACGGCTTCCTCGATGCTGCCCAGCTTTTCCTCGATGGCCGCGCGGCGTGCAGGATCGGCGCCGGCCAGGCGCGCGTGCAGGGTTTCCAGGTCGGCCAGCAAATGGCCGTGGTAGTGGTAGTCGGGCGCTTGCCAGGGCCGGCTCTGGGTGTTCGGAAAGCGGTAGCGGTCGTCGCCGTACGCCTGGTAGGCGCCCCAGGTGTTCGAGGCCGGGAACTGCAGGTACGCCGCCTCGCGCGCCAGGCGCACGGCGTCGCCGAAATATTCGCCGCTCAGCATGGCGTGATAAAAGCTGTGCGCGAAGATGCTGGCCGCCTGGTCGTCGATGCGCCAGCCGGCCGCGATCACGGCCTGCGAACCCATTTCAATGAAGGCCGTGGCCAGGCTGGCGGCCAGTTTCGACCACGGCGCGATGGCGTCCGGGCGCATGTCGCCCAGGTGGCAGCAATTGATGAAGACGAATTGCGGCACGCGCTTCAATTTACCCACCTGCGCCGCCGTCAGCCGCGTCTTCGGTCCCAGCACCAGGCCCGTATGGGCGATGCCGGGCCCGGCCACTTCGCCATGGCCGGCCAGGTGGATGGCGAAATAGCGCTCGTCGAACAGGTGCACGAGCACGCGCTGGGCCTGCGGGCGCAGCAGCTCGCGCACCTGGTAGCCGTACGTGCCGAACATGTGCGCCACGTCCTGCGCCTCGGCCTGCGCGGCGGGCAGTTCGGGCAGGCCGGAATCGGTGTCGCCGATCACCAGCACGCTGTTGCTGGGCGGGCTGACGGCGGATGGCTGCTCGCGCAGGCTGGCCAGCTGGCGCACCATGCCGATGCGCGTCGACAGCGGGCTTTCCTCGCTGCCCGCCTCGTCGCGCATCAGTTCCCACGGATAGATGGCGGCGCTCTGGTCGACGGCCAGGATCAGGCCGCGCATTTCGGGGATGGCCGCCTTCAGGCCATTGGGCAGCATCAGTTCGTACAGGGCGCGCGACAGGCCCGGCTGGTCGGTGGTGTTGTCGGTGGCATCCATGATCAGGCCATCGACGGCTTGCCGCTGGTTCGGCTCCTCGTCGACGCTGTTGTGGGCGCGGTCCGTCAGCACGGTGAAACGCAGGGCGCCGGAGAGGTCGGCGGCGACGATCTGCACGCGGCGCCAGCCATTGTCGCCGCTCAGGCTGGGCAGGATGCGCCGGTAGCCGCCCGGGCTGTGGCGGATGCGCCGCTCGAACGTGAAGCTGCCCTGGTAGCGCGCTTCGGCCATGATCTGCTCGATGGCCACGGCGGCGGCGATGGCGCGCGCCTCGGACTGTTCGTAGATGGCGATGTGGCCGATGCGGCACGCCATGCCCGCGTCTTCCAGGCGCCGGTTGGCGCTGCGCGCGCCGTCGATCAGGGCGCGCGCGCACAGGGCGATGCTCAAGCCGCCATAGCCGGAACCGGACAACAGGCTGGCCACGCGCAGGCCGTGTTCGCCCATCGGCGGCGCGGCCACGTGGCCGGCGGCGCGCACCTGCAGGCAGACGCACGCGTATTCGAGCAGGCCGCCGGCAAAGGCGCGCGCCAGTTCGCCCGGCGTCAGTTCTCCCAGCGCGCCCAGGCCGATGACGATGGCGCCGCCGGGCCGGCGCGCCGCATCGGGCTGCAACACCACGAGGGCGGAGTCGGGGCGTTGCGGAAAGCGGCCCAGCGCGTGGATTTCCTGCAGCTTGCCCGCCAGCAGGCGGTCGAGAAAACTCATGCTGCCGCGCAGCGATTCGGACGCGTAGCAGCCGCTCATGACGGGCGCGTCGGCCGAGGCCATGCTGCCGTGGATGACGGATAGGCTCAGTTGCGGCGCGCGGCTTTCCGGCGCGCTGGCCGGGCCGGCGGCGCCGATGGCCGCGTCGAGCAATTCCTGCGGCTGCGGATACAGCGGCGTCGCCTCTGGCACGTAGGGGTGGAAGCGGGGCGGGGCGCCGCCGGGCGCATGCGGCGGGTGGCGCGGCAGGGCTGCGGCATGGCCGCTGTCGAGCAGCTGCGCGATGGCCGGGTAGGTTTCCTTTTGCAGCAGCAGGTCGCCATGCGCGACCGGCAGGTAGCAAGCGGCCACGCCGTCGGGCACCGCGCCTTGCCAGGCCGTGCGGCCATCGCCGTCCGGCGACCAGGCCGTCTCGATGCCGCCGTCGCGCAGGCGCAGCGCCACCGGCGTGGCGGCGCAGCCGGCCAGGTAGCTGCAAAGGCGGGCCTCGAGCGGTGCCGCTTCCAGCAAGGCGACGGTGGCGCGCGCCGCCGCCAGCGCTTGGGCCTCGGGCGCCTGCCAGCCGCCGGGCAGGTTCGCTTGCGCGTCGCCGGCGGCCAGCTGGGCCCATGTACTGGCGTCGAAATAATCGACACCGCCTGCCGCCTGCGGCCACGGCAGCATGTCCAGCACGCCGGGAAAGGCGCGCACGAAGCCGAGAAACTGGCGCCGCGTGTGCTTCCAGCCTATCCAGCAGGCCAGCATCCGCACCAGCCGGTCGCGCCCCAGCAGCACTTGCACCATCGCCTGCGTGCCGCGGTTGGCCGTGCCCACCTGCAGCAATCGGCTGCCGGGCAGGGCACCGAAGCGCTGCCAGCGGTCTTTCAGGGCCAGGCGTGCAACCAGCCCGCCCATGCCGTGGGCAACGATGCGCAACGGTTGTCCGCGCTGTTCGGCGTCGCGCATGGCGTCGTCGAGCACGGGCAGGAAGGCGCGGCACGACTCCTGCAGCGAGAGGCGCCAGTCATAGGTAAAGGGCCGCACTTCCTGGCTTTGCGCGAGAAAGCGGGCAAACGGTTCATAGCACGATTCGATCCAGCCGGCGCTGATGATGTGCGGCTGGCCCACTGCCAGGCGTTCGATGCGCCCTTCGACCAGGTTGACGGGGTCGAACCAGATGCGGTTGCTGCCCACTTGCAGATGGCTGCCCATGATGTCGGGCAAGAGCAGCACGATGGGCGCGTGCGCGCGCCGTTTCGGCACTTCGCCGCCGCGCGCCAGCGGGCCGTGCTCGATGCCGGGCAGCGGCTGGTAGGCTGCCTCGTCACCGGTGAGCGCCTGCACGGCGGCCTGGCTGGACGGCGCGCGCTCGAAGTAGTTCAGGTGATGCGTGTGCGGCCCGCGCAGCAGCAGTTGCCGCACCGGCGTGCTGCGCGTGGCGCCGCCGGCCATCGAGGCGCAATTGACCACCAGGTCGTTCTGCCCGCCGTACAGCTGGTCGCCGAGGCAGTCGCCCAGCCAGCCCAGCAAGCCATCGCCGCTGCAGGCGCCGGCCAGCACGTGCAGCGGACTGGCCACGCGCACGTCGGGCGCGTTGAGCAGCGCCACCAGGGGCGAGTCGGGCATCATCGCTTCCAGGCCGGGCAGGATGCGCGCGTCGCAGCGCTGCCGCACCACGGCCAGCAGGAAGGCCATGGCGCCATCGGGAACGCCGCCGTGCAGCAGCAGGTTGAACATCACGCTGGCCCAGCGGTCGAGGCGGCCCGACATCAGGGTGGTGCCGCGCGCCGGGCAGGCCACGCGCACGAAGCGGGCGATGCGGATGGCGCGCGTCTTCAGTTCCACGCTGAGCGCGCGCAGGCGCGCCGCATCCTCGTCGTAGCCGCCGCGTCCGCCCAGCCGCGCCTGCGCCGTGAAATGCTCGATATCGTGGCTGTTGAACGCTTCGCCGCCCACCGTGTTTTCGCTCAACCGCTCGAGGCCGTCGCCGGCCAGGTCGACGGCGCCGCGGCTGTCGATGCGCTGCGCGCGCGCCAGCAATTCGCCCACCAGGCCGCCGCGCGAATGGGCCAGCAGGTGCAGCACGGCGCCGTGCGGCAACTGGCGCACGAGCGCCAGCGCATTCTCGATGGGGCTGTCGCTGAGGCTGCGGTGCTCATAGCCGTAGATGCGGTTGCCGTACTGCGCCGCCAGTTGCGGCGCCATGCCGTTGCGCCACAGGCCGCCAAAGCTGCGCTGGGTCGACGAGGCCGTGCCGTGCAACAGCAGCAGTACCGGTTCCGGCCCGGCGGGCAGGCTGGCGACGGACGTCATGCTGCCTGCCTCGATGCCGCAGCGGTACAGGCCCAGGCGTTGTTCCAGCTGGCGGTCCTGGAAGGCGCCCGCCGCCGCCAGCGCCGTCATGGCGGCGGCGCCGCAGCGGTACACGCGCACGGCCCGCAGCATCCAGGCGCCCAGGCCGTCGCGGCTGGCGCCGGGCGGCTGGCGCGCCGCTTGCGGGCGCAGGGCCAGCCCCACTTCGATGCTGGCGGGCGCACCGTCGCGCGCCACCGTGACCGGACCCAGGTAGCGCGGCAGGTCGAGGCTGCCCGCCAGCAGCGAACTGCCGTCGCACAGCAGCAGTTGCACCACGTCGTCGGGGCCGAGGTCGAGCACGGTGCGGCAACTGCCGATGCCGCGCGCGCTGGATAGCACATGCGTTTCGGCGTGCCAGCCGGGCGCGGCGGGGCAGTCGCCGGCGCTGGCGAGGGGGTCGCGCGTGAGCGTCAGGCGCAGCACGGGCGGCGCAAGGGGATCGCTGGACATGCGGTTGGGATCGCTGGTTAAAAGCTGACCTTGATGCCTGCGGCGACTATGCGTGTTGTGTCAGATCAAGTTTGAGTGGAAATGCAGGGGGAGAAGCCGGGAGGGCTGGAGCGGCAGGGCAGAGAAACGGTCAGCATGGTTTGGGCTGGGTCTCTTCGCTATCGTGCTCGGATGTTGTGCGGTGAGCGAACTACGCGAATTGTATGGCAAAAGTTCATTGCGCCGGGAACCTGGGGTACCTGGCATGGCATTACAACAGCGGGCAAGTTAATGGACTGGCGTGGCGGACAGTTCCTTCAGTTCGCGGATGGTGATGTCCGATTTTTCATGCATGCGCAATAAAATCGTTGCACCGACCGACAGTTTGCCGTGTCGAATCTTGCTGATGATGGGAGGCTGAACTTCCAGGACACGGCACAATTCCGCATCATTTTTCAAGTTCAACTTCTCGATCAAGGTATCGAGCAGCTTGTTGGGGACAAAACTCGATGGTTCGAGCGCACGCGCCCGGTTCATCGCTTCAATCATTTCCAGCTTCTTTTGCCGAACGTTCATTTACTCCTCCTTCAGGTTATGCAAGGGACGAGACCGCTGTATGCGGTCCCGGCTAAAGTTCGTCATCGCAGTACGGCTGTCTGAGGTGACGTGACAACATGCGCGTTACAACATTGATAACCAGGCAAGTGTTTTCAATAATACTACGATAACAAAACTTGTGACAGATGGTCAGTTAAATTAACTGATTGTTTGATCAATTTGGTTGACCGTTGTTGTATTTTGTAAGCCGCTTTTCGTCAGAATCATGGTCCGGTCCGCCATTTCAGCGGCGGCCAGCGAATGCGTGACCATGATCGCGCAACTGCCGTTGGCCTTGATTTCGGCGCGCAGCAATTGCAGGATGCTGTGCGCCGTGTCAGGGTCGAGGTTGCCGGTGGGCTCATCGGCCAGCACCAGCGCCGGCTTGTGCACGAGCGCGCGGGCAATGGCCACGCGCTGCATCTCGCCGCCCGACAACTGCTGCGGAAAGTCGCCGCCGCGTCCGCCCAGACCGACGGCCTCGAGCATGCTGGCGGCACGCTCCTGGGGCAGTCCGTTAAGCAGCAGCGGCAGGGCCACGTTTTGCAGCAGGGTCAGGTGCGGCAAGACGTGGAAGGCCTGGAAAATAAAGCCCATGCGGGCGCGACGCAGCCGGGTCGCGGCGGCGTCATCGAGGCTGGACATGGCAATGCCGTCCACCAGGATAGGGTGCGCTTCGGCACCCGCATCGGGCGTATCGAGGCCGGCGATCAGGTTTAGCAAGGTCGACTTGCCCACGCCCGAATCGCCCATGATGGCGATGAATTCCCCGGCCTTGAAGCGGCAGGAAATGTTGGCCAGCACGGGACGGGCATTGGCATAGGACTTCGACAGATGGCGCAATTCGAGCATGGTGATCTTGATTAATAACGGCTATCGTAAAGGGAGGCACGCGGGGGAGAGGGGGGCCTGGGAACTGCAATGGCGCGCGGATTGTTTGGCCGGCAATGTGTAGTATACGACAGCCTTATCATTTTTGCTGGGTAATACCAATTTTATGTGCACGCCGGCTGTTTGACCTTAAGTTACCTGCCGCACGGCTGGCTTGTGCGGATTCCGCTATGATGGAAAAAAGTCATCGGCAAGGCGCCTGCAAACCGCTATGGCAGGGGCGGCGCGCCCGTTGGCTGACCGTGCAAGCCCTTCGTGAACCTAACATTGACGACGCCAGCCCATGACCATGCCACTTGCGCAACAGCAGTCCAATTTGTATCCCGCCAGCAACGCAGAAGCGGCCAGCGCCACTCCTGCCACGATAGCCGAGATCAGCAGCGGCCTGCTGGCGCGCGATGCCTGGACCTCGCCCAAATACCTGTACGACGCGCTCGGTTCGAAACTGTTCGAAGCCATCTGCGCCTTGCCCGAGTACTATCCGACGCGCACGGAAGCTGCCATCTTCTCCCGCCACGGCGCCGAAATCGCGCATGCCGTGGGGCCGGGCAGCACCCTGATCGACCTGGGCGCGGGCAATTGCGCCAAGGCCGCCAGCCTGTTCCCGCTGCTGCACCCGGCCCAGTACGTGGCCGTGGATATTTCCTACGAATTCCTCAGTGAATCGCTGAGCCGGCTGCAGCAGCGCTTTCCGCACATCGAGATGACGGGCCTGGGCCTGGATTTCTCCAGCCGCCTGGACTTGCCCGACAGCGTGCGCGACGCGCGGCGATTGTTCTTCTACCCCGGCTCGTCGATCGGCAATTTTGCGCCTGAGCAAGCGACCGCCTTTTTGCGCCGCCTGCGCGCGAATGCGGACGGCGATGGCGGCCTGCTGATCGGCGTCGACCTGATCAAGGATGACGCCATCCTCGACGCCGCCTATGACGATGCGCTGGGCGTCACGGCCGCCTTCAACCTGAACATGCTGCGCCATGTGAACGGCCTGATCGGCGCCGACTTCGACGTGCGCGCGTGGCGGCACCACGGTTTTTTCAACGCCGACGAGCGCCGCGTCGAAATGCACCTGGAAGCGCGCAGCGAGCAGTTTGTCCATTGGAAAGGCGGCCAGCGGCGCTTCGCGAAAGGCGAGCGCATCCATACGGAAGACAGCTACAAATACACGCGCGCCACCTTCGTCGGCTTGCTGGAACAGGCCGGATTTTCCACCGTGCAAGTCTGGACGGACCCGCAGCAGTGGTTTGCCGTGATTTACGCACGCGTGATCAGGGATTAAGAGACAGATGCTGATCGATCACTACAACAAGGTACGCCAGCGCTCGCTGCTGCTGGCCGAACCGCTGTCCGACGAGGATTGCGGCGCCCAGTCGATGCCGGACGCCAGTCCCGTGAAATGGCATCTCGCGCATACGACCTGGTTTTTCGAAACGTTTATCCTGGAAAGCATGGAGGCGGCGTTCGCGCCATTCCACCCGGCCTTCCGCGTGCTGTTCAACTCGTATTACAACGGCGTGGGCGAGAAGCACCCGCGCGCCCAGCGCGGCTTGCTGACGCGCCCCGGCATGGCGCAGGTGCGCGCTTACCGGGCCGACGTCGATGCGCGCATCGCGCGCCTGCTGGCGGGCGAACTGGCGCGCGACGAGCGTGAACGGCTGACCATGCTGCTGGCGCTGGGCCTCGAGCATGAGCAGCAGCACCAGGAGTTGCTGTTGACGGACGTCAAGCACCTGCTGGCGCAGAGCGCCCTGTTTCCCGCTTACCTGGATAGCGTGGACAGCGCGGCGCCGCCAGCGCGGCAAGCCGCGCAACCCACGGCCTGGCTCGCCTTCGACGGCGGCCTGGCGCAGATCGGCCATGCGGGCGATGGCTTCTGTTTCGATAATGAATTGCCGCGCCACCCGCAATACGTGGCGCCGTTCGAACTGGCCAGCGCGCTCGTGACGAATGGGGAATTTCTCGCCTTCATCGAGGCGGGCGGCTACCGCACGGCGCATTTGTGGCTGGCCGAAGGCTGGGACTGGGTACGCAGCCAGCAGCTGGCATGCCCGCTGTACTGGCGGCGCGACGAGGCGGGACACTGGCAGGAATTCACCTTGTTCGGCTTGCGTCCGCTCGACCTGCGGGCGCCGGCCACGCATCTGTCCCTGTTCGAGGCGGACGCCTATGCGCACTGGGCTGGCGCGCGCCTGCCGACGGAAGCGGAGTGGGAACTGGCGGCGCAAGGCGTCGCCGTGGAAGTCGGCCAACTGCATCCGGCCGCCGGCGCGCCGGGAACGGGCTTGCGGCAAATGTTCGGCCACTGCTGGCAGTGGACCAGCAGCAGCTACGCGCCGTATCCGGGCTACCGCACGGCGCCCGGGGCGCTCGGTGAATACAACGGCAAGTTCATGCTGAACCAGTATGTGCTGCGCGGCTCGTCCTGCGCCACGCCGGCCGGCCATGCGCGCGCCAGCTACCGCAATTTCTTCCCGGCCGGCGCGCGCTGGCAGTTCTCCGGCATCCGCCTGGCACGCCAGGTGGAGTAATCGGCTTAGTGCAAACGCGGGACAGCGGGTGAGGGCACTTTGCCACCGGCGTTCTGTTCCAGCTTGAACTGGCTGACGAGGGTTTCCAGTTCGCCCGCCTGTTCATGCATGGCCGCCGCAGCCGCGGCCGCTTCCTCGACGAGGGCCGCGTTTTGCTGCGTCGTCTGGTCCATCTGCATGATGGCGGCATTGATCTGCTCGATGCCTTCGCTTTGCTCGTGGTTGGCGACGCTGATTTCACCGACGATGGCGCTGACCCGGCCCACGCTGGCCACCACTTCATCCATCGTGGCGCCCGCCTGGCTGACCAGCTGCGCGCCCTGGCCGACCCGGTTGACGGAGTCGGCGATCAGTTCCTTGATTTCCTTGGCGGCCGCGGCCGAGCGTTGCGCCAGGTTGCGCACTTCGGATGCGACCACGGCAAAGCCGCGACCCTGTTCGCCGGCACGCGCTGCCTCGACGGCCGCGTTCAAGGCCAGGATATTCGTCTGGAAAGCGATGCCGTCGATGACGGCGATGATGTCGACGATCTTGCGCGACGAGGCATTGATGGCGTCCATGGTGCCGACCACTTCCGCCATGGCCGAGCCGCCGCGCTGCGCGATGGCTGACGCCGAGCGGGCCAGGCTGTCTGCCTGGCGCGCATTGTCGCTGTTGCTGCGCACGGTGCCCGTCAGTTCGATCATCGACGAGGCCGTCTCTTCCAGCGCGCTGGCCTGCGCTTCCGTGCGGGCCGACAGGTCGGCATTGCCGCTGGCGATCTGGCTCGACGCCACGGCGATCGTGCCCGTGCCGCCGCGCACTTGCCCCACCAGGGTGGCCAGGTTGGTGTTCATGTCGCGCAGCGCCTGCAGCAGCTGGCCCGCTTCATCCTTGCCGTCGGCCACGATCTTGCTGCTCAAGTCGCCTCCGGCCACGGCTTGCGCCACGCGCAGGGCATACGCGATCGGCGTGGTGATCGAGCGCGTGACCCGCCACGCAAAGAGCACACCCAGCAGCAGGGCGGCCGTGCCCAGGCTGGCCATCAGCACATTGGCTGCGGAAATATTCTGTTTGATTTGTTGGCCGCCCTGCACGACCACTTCGCGCTGGAGTTCATTGAGGCGGTTC
This sequence comes from Janthinobacterium sp. EB271-G4-3-2, assembly GCF_020858035.1. NCBI lineage: Bacteria > Pseudomonadati > Pseudomonadota > Betaproteobacteria > Burkholderiales > Oxalobacteraceae > Janthinobacterium > Janthinobacterium sp. EB271-G4-3-2. The sequence goes on from NZ_JACYMG010000005.1 coordinate 308,370, forward strand.
ACGGACTTTTGCAATTGATTCAGGGCGGGCAGGGTATCGTCGCGCACGTGCGCGGCCGCTTCCGCGCGCTGTCCCGCCACCAGCAGCTTGTCGGCCTGGCTGAACGAGACGACATAGGCCTTGCGCTGCTGCTTCAGGGTGGCCAGCAGTTCCTTGCCTTCAGGCAGCACGATCAGGCGGTCGAGGATGGCCAGCGCATCGGTGATGGTGGCCTTGTTGGCGTCGATTTCGCCGTGGATGGCGTTGGCGCGGGCCGGATCTTCATGGATGAACAGTTCCAGCACCAGTGCCGCGTTCGAGCGCGTGGTGCTGCGGATGGTGGCGATGGCGTCGGCCTTGGCCCAGTCTTTCTCGATGATGGACTCGCTGAGCGCACCGATCTTGTCCAGCCGGAACAGGCCCGTTCCCACCAGCACTGCCATCAGCAGCAGCACCACGCCAAAGCCGGCACCCAGGCGCGCGCCTATCTTCATATCCGTCAATTTCATACTGATTCCCTCGGTAGCTAATGATCTGTCCCCGGTGGTCTTATTATGAGTCGATTATACGGCGCGTGATACTTCTTTTGCAGCAACAATTGCCTTGCGGAAATGAAAAAGCGGCACGGCGATCAAGCCGTACCGCTTTTTTTTCCTGTGCGAGAGGGAACGCAGTCCTTAGACGGCGCTCGCCGCCACGTCGGCCGCTGTTGTTTTTTCGGCGTCCGTCTGCTTGATGCGGCGGTTCACGGCCGACAGCACGGCCTTGAACGAGGCGGTGACGATGTTGCTGTCGATGGCGGCGCCGAACAGGGTCGGGCCGTTATCGAGGCGCAATTCCACGTAGCACGCCGCTTGCGCGTTGGCGCCGGAACCGATCGAGTGCTCGTGGTAATCCATCAGCTTGATGTCGAGACCGAGCGCGTTGACGAAGGCATCGATGGGGCCGTTGCCGCCGCCTTGCAGGGCCAGCGGCGTCTGGCGGTGCGACAGGCTGATGTCGATTTGCACGGATTCGTCGCTGCTCGTGTCTTCCACCATGCGGTGCGAAGCGTAGGCGTACGGCGCCGTCTGCTCCAGGTATTCCTTCTGGAAGATCTCATGGATATCCTGCGCGGCGATTTCGCGGCCCGTGGCGTCGGCCACGGCTTGCACGGCGCGCGAGAATTCGATCTGCAGGCGGCGCGGCAAGACCAGGCCGTATTCCTGTTCCAGCAAGTACGCCATGCCGCCCTTGCCGGACTGGCTGTTGACGCGGATCACGGCGTCGTAGCTGCGGCCGAGGTCGGCCGGGTCGATCGGCAAGTACGGCACTTCCCAGATGCTGTCCGGTTGTTGCTTGGCGAAACCTTTCTTGATCGCATCTTGGTGCGAGCCGGAAAAGGCCGTAAATACCAGGTCGCCCGCATACGGGTGGCGCGGGTGGACGGGCAACTGGTTGCACTCTTCCACGCATTTGCGCACGCTGTCGATGTCGGAGAAATCGAGGCCCGGGTGCACGCCTTGCGTGTACAAGTTCATCGCCAGCGTCACCAGGTCGACATTGCCCGTGCGCTCGCCATTGCCGAACAAGCAGCCTTCCACGCGGTCGGCGCCCGCCATCACTGCCAGCTCGGCCGACGCGACGGCCGTGCCGCGGTCGTTATGCGGGTGTACGCTGATGATGATGGAATCGCGGCGCGCCAGCTTGCGCGACATCCATTCGATCTGGTCCGCATACACGTTGGGCGTGCTGCATTCCACGGTCGACGGCAAGTTGATGATCATCTTGTTGGCCGGCGTCGGCTTCCAGATGGCGCTGACGGCGTCGCAGATATGCTTGGAGAAATCGAGTTCCGTCGTCGAGAACGATTCCGGCGTGTATTCAAAGCCCCATTCCGTTTGCGGATGCTGGGCCACCAGCTGTTTTACCAAGGTGGTGCCGGTGGTGGCGATATTCGTGATTTCTTCGCGCGACATGCCGAACACGACCTTGCGGAACACGGGCGCCACGGAGTTGTACAGGTGGACGATGGCGCGTTTGGCGCCGACGACGGATTCCACCGTGCGGCGTATCAATTCTTCACGCGACTGTGTCAGCACGATGATGGTGACGTCGTCCGGGATGCGGCCTTCATCGACGAGCTTGCGCACGAAATCGAAATCCGTCTGCGACGCCGATGGGAAACCCACTTCGATTTCCTTCAGGCCGATGGCGATCAGCATCTCGAAGAACCGCAGCTTCTTTTCCGCGCTCATCGGCTCGATCAGCGACTGATTGCCGTCACGCAAGTCGGTGCTCATCCAGATAGGCGGTTTGCTGATGATCTGGTTCGGCCATTGACGGTCGGTCAATTTAACTGGAGGAAAGGCGCGGTATTTGGAAGCTGGGTTTTGCAACATCATGATCGGGTACTCCTGAAGATAGGGGGAATCAATGGTTGTGGCGCAAGCTTGCCGGGCGGCCACGAGACACTAGGCCAGGCAAGCGATCGGTAGCGGTAGCAGAGCGGCTGCGATGCCAGCGGGGGCGGTCGCAGTGGGGATTACGTGTACGAATGGGGATGGTGCAAACATCATCAAACCTTCCAGGGTTTTTGAAACACGCCGGCGTGTGGCCAGGCGAAGCAAAGCGGCAAACTTATGCGCGTGCTAGGTGTAGTCGCGATAGCGACAGCAGGGAAGGGGATGGATGTTTGAAGGAGGACATGCACCCAATGTAAGGGAAGTCGGGCCGGGCTGTCAAGCGTTTCCGTGCTACACGTAAAGCACGTGCGCTGCCACGTCCGGCATTTCCTGTGCCATGCGCGCCAGGATGCGCTGCAGGATGGCGGCTTCGCCGGGCAGGCGTGCGGCAAAGGCTGTCCACCCGCGCAGCTCGATCTGTTGCGGCATATCCACCAGGCCCGTGACGGCATCCCAGAACGCATCCCAGTTCATGCCATAGAAGGAAGGGAAGCCCAGCGCGGTAGCCAGGGCCGCATGCAGCTGGCGCGGTGAGTTGATGTCGCTCAAGTCGATTGTCACGAGGGCTTGTCGATTCATACTATTTCCTTGAGCAAGTTCCGCAGGTTTTCGCGCATGCCGCCCTTGACCGTTTCGGTAAAATGGACTGGATACAGCTACGGCGCCGATTTTTGACAGCGTGCGGAAAATTGCATGGCGGCGCTGTTTTCAAAGGGGGAATTGAACTCGCCCCTTACTTGCGTCAAGTCGCTGCTAAAGCGCATGGTCAGCGGTCCGCTGGCCGGCCCCGCGTCGTATGTGCAAGACAGGTTGTCGCCGCTTTGCCGGCAGCCGTAGAAGTTGCCCGCTTTGCCGCGCCCGTCAATCAGGTGGGTGCCTTGCGCGCCATGCCGGTCGGGGGCGTCGAAGCTGAGCTCTATCGTGTGCTCCTCCTGATCATTGGGAATCTGCAGCTTCCCCGTACACGTAAAACCCTCCATTTTTGCCGCGATGCTATCGGGTTGCTCCGTCGCCGCGACGGCGTTGGCGCAGCTTGCAGCCAGCAGGGCGGCAGCGAGCAAGCGTGGGGGCGCGATGAGGCGGAACAGGTCTGTTTTCATAAGTCGCCAAATGGAGGTGGGGAGGGGGAGGCCAGGCGCCAGTCTAGCAGCCGCAGGGGTGCGCACGGTTCGGAGCATTGTCATTTGTAAACATTTAAGACCGCCTTCAGTGCGGGCGGCCCCGCTTGCGCTACAATCGGCTCTCCTTTATTGCCACTGCCGCGCGCGGTTCCCCCTCTCCACCATGTTCCCTAAACGCCTGACCCTGCTTGCTCTGGCCGCCTTTGTGCTGGCCGGTTGCGATACCACCGCCCCGAAACCGATACAAGTATTGACGCCGCCCGAACCCATCGTCGTCACGCCGCGCAAGATCAAGATTGGCCTGGCCCTGGGCGGCGGCGCGGCGCGCGGTTTCGCGCATATCGGCGTGATCAAGGCGCTCGAATCGCAGGGCATCCAGGCTGACATCGTCACCGGCACCAGCGCCGGCAGCGTGGTGGGCGCCCTGTATGCGGCGGGCAATTCCGGCTTTGCCCTGCAAAAGATGGCGTTCGACATGGACGAGGCGGCCATTTCCGACTGGGCCTTGCCCCTGTTCGGCAAGTCGTCCGGCGTGCTCAAGGGCGAGGCGCTGCAAAGCTACGTCAACAAGGCCGTCGGCGGCGTGCCGCTGGAAAAACTCAAGATTCCATTCGGCGTGGTGGCGACCGATCTGAAAAATGGCCAGCCGATCCTGTTCCAGCGCGGTAACACCGGCATGGCCGTGCGCGCCTCGTCGGCCGTGCCCGGCGTGTTCCAGCCCGTGACGATTGCCGGCCACACCTATGTCGATGGCGGCCTCGTCGCTCCCGTCCCCGTGCGCTTTGCGCGCGACATGGGCGCCGATTTCATCATCGCCGTGAATATTTCGTCGCAAACGGATACCCAGAAAGCCATCAGCTCGATGGAAGTGCTGATGCAGACGTTCGCCATCATGGGCCAGCGCATCAATCAGTTTGAATTGAAAGATGCGGACGTGGTGATCCAGCCCAGCCTGGGCACCATGAAGGGCAACGATTTCAATAGCCGCAACCAGGCGATCCTGGCGGGCGAGCAGGCGACCTTTGCCGTGATGGCACAGCTCAAGCAAAAACTGAAAGCCAAGCGCGAGCAGTAAGCGATCGCGCCGCCGCGCATTTCGTATACAATTTTGTTTCAACATAACAAGGATGCACCATGCAATCGAAACCGATTTTGACCCTGGACGACGTAAAGAAAATCGCTGCCGCCGCCGAAGCGGAAGCGGTCAAGAATAACTGGGCGGTCACGATCGCCATCGTCGACGACGGCGGCCACCTGCTGTGGCTGCAGCGCATGGATGGCGTGGCGCCGATCTCGTCGCATATCGCCCCATCGAAAGCCAAGACGGCCGCGCTGGGCCGCCGCGAATCGCGCATCTATGAAGAGATGATCAACGGCGGCCGCGTGTCGTTCCTGAGCGCGCCGGAAATCGACGGCTTGCTCGAAGGCGGCGTGCCCATCGTGTTCGACGGCCACTACGTGGGCGCCGTCGGCGTCTCGGGCGTCAAATCGGCGGAAGATGCGCAAATTGCCAAGGCGGGCATTGCCGCTCTGACGGCCTAAGTAGTAGCCGCAGTTGCAGAACCAGCCGCCTCGCGCAAGCCGGGCGGCTTTTTTCATGGGGCGCAGGATTTATGCTGCCGCGCAAAAAAATGCCGGGGCTTCCGTATTTTCTTCCTTGTGGAAAAGCTTCCTTTTGGTTATAATTCAAAGGTTTAGCCAATCACACATATACCGTAGCGACTACCCATCCCCTCATTCAAAATGACCGTTGAAACACCCTGAGTGCATCTGGCTCGGGTATCTAGGCGGTCGGTCTGACGTGGCGCAGCTACGGTAACTTTATCAGGAGTTGCCCTTGCCGCCATTTTTTTCTGGCCCTGCCGTTCCAGCCATATTAGCGCTTGCTGATGGAACGATCTTTAAAGGTTTTTCGATCGGTGCCGCCGGTCATACCACGGGCGAGGTTGTTTTCAACACCTCGATGACCGGGTATCAGGAAATCCTTACCGACCCAAGCTATTGCCGCCAGATGGTCACCCTGACCTATCCGCATATCGGCAATACGGGCGTCAATCCGGAAGACGTCGAATCTTCCAAGGTACACGCCGCTGGCCTCATCATCCGCGATCTGCCATTGCTGGCATCCAATTTCCGTTCCACCCTCTCCCTGTCCGATTACCTGAAAGCTGAAAATATCGTCGCCATCGCCGGCATCGATACACGCAAGCTCACGCGCATCCTGCGTGAAAAAGGTGCGCAGGGCGGCGCCATCCTCGTCGGTACGCAAGGCAACGAGCCATCTAGCGCCCAAGCGCTGGAACTGGCCCGCTCCTTCCCCGGCCTGGCCGGCATGGACCTGGCCAAGGTAGTCTCAAGCAAGGCTGCCTACGAATACCGCGAAACGGAATGGACGCTGGGCGCAGGCTATGGCCAGCTGGCTGACGCGGACGCGAAATACCACGTGGTCGCCTTCGACTACGGCGTCAAGCGCAACATCCTGCGCATGCTGACGGCACGCGGCTGCAAAGTCACCGTGCTGCCTGCGCAAGCGACGGCCGCCGACGCCCTGGCACTGAACCCGGACGGCATCTTCCTGTCGAACGGTCCCGGCGACCCGGAACCGTGCGACTACGCGATCGCGGCCACCAAGGAACTGATCGAGAAGGGCATCCCGACCTTCGGCATCTGCCTCGGCCACCAGATCATGGCGCTCGCTTCCGGCGCGAAAACCTTGAAGATGAAGTTCGGCCACCATGGCGCCAACCATCCGGTGCAGGACCTGGAAACGAAACAGGTCTTGATTACCTCGCAAAACCACGGTTTCGCAGTCGACGCGGCTACCTTGCCCGCGAATTGCCGCGTGACCCATGAATCGCTGTTCGACGGTTCCCTGCAGGGCTTTGCCCGCACGGACAAGCCGGCCTTCTGCTTCCAGGGCCACCCTGAAGCGTCGCCGGGCCCGATGGATGTTGCTTACCTGTTTGACCGCTTCATCAACTTGATGGCTGCGGAGGAGAAAAAGAAAAATGCCTAAACGTTTAGATATTAAAAGTATTCTGATTATTGGCGCTGGCCCGATCGTGATCGGCCAGGCCTGCGAATTCGATTATTCCGGCGCGCAAGCGTGCAAGGCCCTGCGCGAAGAGGGCTACAAAGTTATCCTGGTCAACAGTAATCCTGCGACCATCATGACGGACCCGGAAATGGCCGATGTGACCTACATCGAACCGATCACCTGGTCGGTCGTTGAACGCATCATCGCCAAGGAGCGTCCTGACGCGATCCTGCCGACGATGGGCGGCCAGACGGCGCTGAACTGCGCGCTGGACCTGTTCAACAATGGCGTGCTGGCGAAATACAACGTCGAGCTGATCGGCGCTTCGCCGGAAGCCATCGACAAGGCGGAAGACCGTTCGAAATTCAAGGACGCGATGACCAAGATCGGCCTCGGTTCGGCCCGTTCCGGCGTGGCGCACTCGATGGAAGAATCGTGGGCCGTGCAGCGCACGCTGGGCTTCCCGACCATCATCCGTCCATCGTTCACCATGGGCGGTTCCGGCGGCGGCATCGCCTACAACGAAGAAGAATTCGAAACCATCTGCAAGCGCGGCCTGGAAGCTTCGCCGACGAAAGAGCTGCTGATCGAAGAATCGTTGTTGGGCTGGAAAGAGTACGAGATGGAAGTGGTGCGCGACAAGGTGGACAACTGCATCATCATCTGCTCGATCGAAAACCTCGACCCGATGGGCGTGCACACGGGCGACTCCATCACGGTGGCGCCTGCGCAAACCCTGACGGACAAGGAATACCAGATCATGCGCAATGCCAGTCTGGCAGTGCTGCGCGAGATCGGCGTCGACACCGGTGGCTCGAACGTGCAATTCTCGATCAACCCCGTCGATGGCCGCATGATCGTCATCGAGATGAACCCGCGCGTATCGCGTTCGTCGGCCCTGGCATCGAAAGCGACGGGCTTCCCGATCGCCAAGATCGCCGCCAAGCTGGCCGTCGGTTTCACCCTGGACGAGCTGCGCAATGAAATCACGGGCGGCGCCACGCCGGCTTCGTTCGAGCCGTCGATCGATTACGTCGTCACGAAGATCCCCCGTTTCACGTTCGAGAAATTCCCGACCGCCGACCACCACCTGACGACGCAGATGAAATCCGTCGGCGAAGTGATGGCCATCGGCCGTACCTTCCAGGAATCGTTCCAGAAAGCCTTGCGCGGCCTGGAAGTGGGCGTGGACGGCATGAACGAAAAAACCAAGGACCGCGAAAAGATCGAAGAAGAACTGGGCGAGCCTGGTCCTGAGCGCATCTGGTACGTGGGCGACGCATTCGCCCAGGGCTTTACTTTGGAAGAAGTGCACCAGCTGACCAAGATCGACCCATGGTTCCTGATCCAGATCAAGGAAATCGTCGACCTGGAACTGTGGCTGGACACGCAGAAGCTGGAAAACCTGGACAAGAACACCTTGTACAAGCTGAAACAGAAGGGTTTCTCGGACCGCCGCCTGGGCTTTTTGCTGCAGACGACCGACACGGCCGTGCGCCAGCAGCGCCATGCGCTGAACATCCGTCCCGTCTACAAGCGCGTCGACACCTGCGCGGCCGAGTTCTCGACCGACACGGCGTACATGTATTCCACGTACGACGAAGAGTGCGAATCGAACCCGACCGACAAGAAAAAGATCATGGTGCTGGGCGGTGGCCCGAACCGTATCGGCCAGGGTATCGAGTTTGACTATTGCTGCGTCCACGCTGCCCTCGCCATGCGCGAAGACGGCTACGAAACCATCATGGTCAACTGCAACCCGGAAACCGTGTCGACCGACTACGATACCTCGGACCGTTTGTACTTCGAGTCCCTGACCCTGGAAGACGTGCTGGAAATCGTCGCCATCGAAAAACCGGTCGGCGTGATCGTGCAGTACGGCGGCCAGACGCCATTGAAACTGGCGCTGGACCTGGAAGCGAATGGCGTGCCGATCATCGGCACCTCGCCCGACATGATCGATGCGGCCGAAGACCGCGAACGTTTCCAGCAGATGCTGCACAAGCTGGAACTGCGCCAGCCGCCTAACCGCACCGCGCGCACGGAAGCCGACGCTCTGGCGCTGGCGCAGGAAATCGGCTACCCGCTGGTCGTGCGTCCATCGTACGTGCTGGGCGGCCGCGCCATGGAAATCGTCCACGAGCAACGCGACCTCGAGCGCTACATGCGCGAAGCCGTCAAGGTCTCGCACGATTCGCCGGTGCTGCTGGACCGCTTCCTGAACGACGCCATTGAATGCGACGTCGATTGCATCTCCGACGGCGAAACGACGTTCATCGGCGGCGTGATGGAACACATCGAACAGGCTGGCGTCCATTCGGGCGACTCGGCTTGCTCGCTGCCACCGTACTCGCTGGCGCCGGAAACCATCGAAGAACTGAAACGCCAGACGGCGCTGATGGCCAAGGGCTTGAACGTGGTCGGCCTGATGAACGTGCAGTTCGCGATCCAGAAACAGGAGATCGATGGCGAAATGAAAGACGTCGTCTTCGTGCTGGAAGTCAATCCGCGCGCGTCGCGCACCGTGCCTTTCGTCTCGAAAGCCACCGGTCTGCAACTGGCGAAGATCGCCGCGCGCTGCATGGTCGGTCAATCGCTGGCCTCGCAAGGCATCACGCAGGAAGTCGTGCCGCCTTACTTCAGCGTCAAGGAAGCCGTGTTCCCGTTCGTCAAGTTCCCTGGCGTGGACACCATCCTGGGCCCTGAAATGAAATCGACGGGAGAAGTCATGGGCGTGGGCCTGACGTTCGGCGAAGCGTTTGTGAAATCGCAACTGGGCGCCGGCGTCAACCTGCCAAAATCGGGCAAGGTCTTCATCAGCGTGAAAGCGTCGGACAAGCCGCGCGCCGTGCAAGTGGCGCGTGACTTGGTCGAGTCCGGTTTCACCGTGGTCGCCACCAAGGGTACCGCCGCCGTGATCGCTGCTGCCGGCATCGCCGTCACGCCAGTGAACAAGGTGATTGAAGGCCGTCCGCACGTGGTCGACATGATCAAGAACCATGAAATCGTGCTGGTGATCAACACCGTGGAAGAAAAGCGCAGCGCCATCGTCGATTCGCGGGCTATCCGCACCTCGGCCCTGGCGTCGCGCGTGACGACTTACACCACCATCGCGGGCGCGGAAGCGGCCGTCGAAGGCATCCGTCACCTGGATGAGCTGCGTGTGTACGATTTGCAAGGCCTGCACAAGACCTTGAACTAAGTGCGTTTGCAGTGACCGCCGTTAGGCGGTACACTGCATGCTTATCAACCACAGAGTTCCGTGCAGAGCAGCGCGCGGCCTCTGTGGTTTTCACTTGGTAAGTCCGTTAACCGTGGCACAACACGGACAACGGCGCCGATAACTAGCAGATAGTAGAGATAACATGACCTCAGTCCCATTGACCAAATACGGCGCAGAACTCTTGAAAGAAGAGCTGCATCATTTGAAGACCAAGGAACGCCGCATCGTCATCGATGCGATCGCCGAAGCGCGTTCGCACGGTGATTTGTCGGAAAACGCCGAGTACGATGCCGCCAAGGAGCGCCAGGCGTTCGTCGAAGGCCGCATCGCCGAACTCGAAGGCAAGCTGGGCGCAGCGCAAATCATCGACCCGACCGCGCTCGACGCGGAAGGCCGCGTGGTGTTTGCCTCGACCGTGAACCTGGAAGACCTGGAATCGGGCCAGAAAGTCACGTACCAGATCGTCGGCCTCGATGAAGCCGATCTGAAAATGAACAAGGTTTCCGTGACGTCCCCGATCGCCCGCGCGCTGATCGGCAAGTACGCCGGCGACGTGGTGGAAGTGCAGGCGCCGTCCGGCCCGCGCGAATACGAAATCCTGGAAGTGCTGTACATCTGATGCTCGCCCGCGTGCGCCTCCTCGTTGCCGCCCTGTGGGCCGGCAGCTTGTGGACCATCGGCTTCATCGTCGCGCCCACCCTGTTCGGCACCTTGAGCGACAGAGTGCTGGCAGGCAATATCGCCGGCAGCATGTTCCGCGCCGAGGCCTGGCTGTCCATCGTCTGCGCCTTGATACTGCTGGCCCTGCTGCAATGGGCGCCCGGCGCGCTGGAACTGAAACGCCGCCGCCTCTTGGGCGCGCTGGTGCTGTCCATGCTGGTGTGCGCGCTGCTCAGCCATTTCGGCATTTCGCCGCTGATGGCCGAACTCAAGGCGCAAGCGCCGTCGGGCATCATGGACGAGGCCATGCGCAGCCGCTTCGGCATGCTGCATGGCGTGTCGACCGTGATCTTTGCCGTGCAAAGCTTGCTGGCGGGCGTGCTGATCTGGAAGCAGCAGTAATTGCTGTGCTTGTCGGATTACGCGCTGCGCGCTAATCCGACCTGCATGACAACACGTAGGTCGGATTAGCGAGGCCGTAGGCCACGCGTAATCCGACAAATGCCGCAGCGGCAATAAAAAAGCGGAGCAGGGGATATCCCGTGCTCCGCTTCTTGTTTCAAGCCCGGCCGCCTCGCGGTGGCCGGGTGAACAGGCTTACTTGCTGCCCAGTGCGCTTTTCTTGGCGCTTTTCTGACGTGGCTTGGCACGCTTGATGGAACCGCCTTCGGTAACGCGCTCATTGCCCTTGATCATGACTTTCGTCACGCTCGGGCGCTTGGTGCCGCTGGCGCTGGCCTTGACGATGGTCACTTCGCGCATGCCTTTGCCGGCGCTGACCTTCTCCTTAACCACTTCTTTTTTCGGACGGTAGATTACCAGCAGTTTGCCAATATGTTGTACCGGGGCGGCGCCGAGATTGCCGCAAATCGTATCGTACATTCCGACGCGGGCTTCGCGGTCGTCGCCGAACACGCGGACTTTAATCAGACCGTGCGAATCCAGGCCAAGGTCGATCTCTTTGAGGACAGCAGGTGTCAAGCCCGCTTCGCCAATGATGACGATAGGCTTCAGCGCGTGTGCTTCGGCGCGCAGTGCGCTGCGCTCTACGGGTGTAAGTTTTAGCATAATAATATTTAGTAATTCCCTTAAAAGCAGTATTCTACGCGAATGGCAAAGAAGAAATTAAACAAAAACTGGTTGCACGACCACATAAATGATCCTTATGTGAAGTTGGCGCAAAAAGAGGGCTACCGCGCCCGGGCAGCATACAAGCTCAAAGAAATCGATGAAGACGAGAAACTGATCAAACCTGGCCAGGTGATCGTCGACCTTGGTTGCACTCCTGGCAGCTGGGCCCAGTACACGCGGCGCAAGCTGGCCGGCAAGGACGGCGGCGGGGTCAATGGTACCCTGATTGGCCTGGACATGCTGGAAATGGAACCGATCGCCGATTTCCACTTCATCCAGGGCGACTTCCGCGAAGCGCGCGTGCTGCGCCAGCTGGAAGTGGTGTTGCAGGGACGTAAGGTCGACCTGGTTTTGTCGGACATGGCGCCCAACCTGTCGGGCATCGCCACGGCGGACGCCGCGCGCATGGAACACCTGATCGACCTGGCCATTGAATTTTCGCAATTGCACCTGAAGCCGTCTGGCGTGCTGCTGGTGAAATGCTTCAAAGACATGGGTTTCAGCCAGATCGTGGAGAAATTCCGTGCTGAATTCAAAGTCGTGGTGCAGAAAAAGCCCAAGGCCAGCCGCGATAAATCGTCGGAAATCTTCCTGATGGGGCGTGGAATCAAGAATCCGCTGAAAAATGCCGTTGAAGAAGATGATTCCGCCCTTGATATTTAAGAGGGAATCCGCACATGGGAACGAGAAGTGCAGTAGCGTCTGATGGTATAAAAGCCTAAATTGTTTATACTGCATTTTTTTGCGTGAACGCGATTTTTTCGCGCGCACGGATCGGCGGGCTTTGGCACGGCCCGCTTATTGCGAGTAAAATCGTGTTTCTAGCTATAGGTAAAGAGATGCGCACTGCATCCAAGGAGTCTTCGTGAATAACATGTTTTCCAAATCTGCCATCTGGGTAGTCGTATTGCTGCTGTTGTTCATGCTGTTCAAGCAATTCGACAGTCATGGCGCCACAGGCGGCAGCAAGGCCATCGCTTATTCCGATTTGCTGGATGAAGTCAAAGCCAAGCGCGTCAAGGATGTCGTGATCGAAGGTTCGTCGATCACCGCCAAGCTGATGGACGACACCAAGGTGCGTACCACCGCCACCAGTCTCGACAAGGGCCTGATCGGCGACCTGCGCGACAATGGCGTGCATTTCGATGTGCGTCCGCCTGAGGAAGCGTCTTTCCTGCAAACTATTTTTGTTTCCTGGTTCCCCATGCTGCTGTTGATCGGCGTGTGGGTCTTCTTCATGCGTCAGATGCAAGGCGGCGGCAAGGGCGGGGCATTCTCGTTCGGCAAGTCGAAGGCGCGCATGATGGATGAAGCCAGCAACACCGTCACCTTCGCCGATGTCGCCGGTTGCGACGAAGCGAAAGAAGAAGTCAACGAAGTGGTCGACTTCCTCAAGGACCCGAGCAAATTCCAGAAACTGGGCGGCCGCATTCCCCGCGGCGTGCTGATGGTCGGTCCTCCTGGCACGGGTAAAACCTTGCTGGCGCGCGCCATCGCCGGCGAAGCCAAGGTACCGTTCTTCTCGATTTCCGGTTCCGACTTCGTGGAAATGTTCGTCGGCGTGGGCGCAAGCCGCGTGCGCGACATGTTTGAAAACGCGAAAAAGCATTCGCCGTGCATCATCTTCATCGATGAGATCGACGCTGTCGGCCGTCACCGCGGTGCCGGCATGGGCGGCGGCAATGACGAGCGCGAACAGACCTTGAACCAGTTGCTGGTCGAGATGGACGGTTTTGAAGCGAACTCCGGCGTGATCGTCGTGGCCGCCACCAACCGCGCCGACGTGCTCGACAAAGCCTTGCTGCGTCCGGGCCGTTTTGACCGCCAGGTCTCCGTCGGCTTGCCCGATATCCGCGGCCGTGAACAGATCTTGAACGTGCACATGCGCAAAGTACCTATCGGTACCGACGTGAAAGCCGATATCCTGGCCCGAGGCACCCCTGGTTTCTCGGGCGCGGACCTGGCCAACCTGGTCAACGAGGCAGCCCTGTTCGCGGCACGCCGCAGCAAGCGCCTGGTGGAAATGGCTGACTTCGAAGATGCGAAAGACAAGATCTACATGGGTCCTGAGCGTAAATCGATGATCATCCGCGAGGAAGAGCGTCGCAATACGGCTTACCATGAGTCCGGTCACGCCGTCGTCGCCAAGCTGCTGCCGAAGGCCGATCCCGTGCATAAAGTCACGATCATGCCGCGCGGCTGGGCTCTGGGCCTGACGTGGCAGCTGCCGGAACACGACAATCTGTCCGCCTACAAGGACAAGATGCTGGAAGAAATTTCCATCCTGTTCGGTGGCCGTATCGCCGAAGAGATTTTCGTGGGGCAAATGTCCACCGGCGCGTCGAACGACTTCTCGCGTGCCACCAAGCTGGCCCGCTCCATGGTGACCCGCTTCGGCATGTCCGACAGCATGGGCGTGATGGTCTACGAAGACAGCGAAAACGAAGGTTTCTTCGGTGGCGCCACCAAGACGATCTCGGAAGCGACCCAGCAAAAGGTCGACGCTGAAATCCGCAACATTCTCGACAAGCAATATGCTTTGGCGCGTACCTTGCTGGAAAGCAACCGCGACAAGGTCGAAATGATGACCAAAGCCTTGCTGGAATGGGAAACCATTGATGCAGAGCAAATCAATGACATCATGGCCGGCCTGGAGCCGCGTCCACCGAAAGTTATTCCGCCACGCCGCAATGCGGGCGACAGCGGCACGGGCGGCATCTCGCCAAACGTGACGGCACCGGCCTGATAACGGCCGCCCCGACCGGCGGCGCGCAAGGGTATGGCCAGAACGAGGGTAAGGAGCGATCCTTGCCCTTTTTCGTTGCCGCAGCAGTTTTTTCCTGACGACTACAAAGATTCACATGCGACACTATTTGCAATTCGGCCGTTTCGGCTTCAACCTGCAGGGCACGCAGGCGCTGGTGATGGGCATCCTGAACATCACGCCCGACTCGTTTTCCGATGCGGGCCAGTACCAGCACCTGGAATTTGCCATCTCGCGCGCCGAGCAGATGATTGTTGACGGGGTCGACATCATCGATATCGGCGGCGAATCGAGCCGCCCCGGCGCGCCGCCGCTGCCGCTGCAGGACGAGCTTGCGCGCGTCATGCCGGTGCTGTACGCCTTGCGCGACTGCGGCAAGCCCCTGTCCGTCGACACGTACAAGCCCGAAGTGATGCGCGAAGCCATCCTGGCGGGCGCCGACATGATCAACGACATCAACGGTTTCCGCGCGCCGGGCGCCATTGAAGCCGTGCGGGACAGCGACTGCGCGCTGTGCATCATGCACATGCAAAGCGTGCCGCAAACCATGCAGGACCAGCCGCAGTACGAAGACGTGGTGCGCGAAGTGATGACCTTCCTGCGCGAGCGCATCGACACGATGACGGCGGCCGGCATCGCACGCGAACGCCTGTGCGTCGATCCCGGTTTTGGCTTTGGCAAGACGGTGGAACAGAACTATGCCTTGCTGCGCGCCACGCGCCAGTTGCGCGGCGAACTGAACCTGCCTGTGCTGGCCGGGCTGTCGCGCAAGTCGATGATCGGCGCCGTCACGGGACGTTCCGTCGAGCAGCGCCTGGCCGGCAGCGTTGCCGGTGCGCTTGCTGCGGTAGCGCAAGGTGCGGAAATCATCCGTGTGCATGATGTGGCGGAAACCGTCGATGCACTGAAGGTATGGCGCATGGCGCACTGAGCCTGTAAGATTTATTATAAACAACAAAAAGAGAAAACTATGACGCGTAAATATTTTGGCACCGATGGCATTCGCGGCCTCGTGGGCACTGCTCCGATCACCCCCGATTTCGTCATGCGCCTCGGCTATGCAGCCGGCAAGGTGCTGGCCAAGTCGCAAGGCGGCAAGGCGCGCCCGACCGTGTTGATCGGCAAGGACACGCGCATTTCCGGCTATATGCTGGAAGCGGCGCTGGAAGCGGGCCTGTCGGCTGCCGGCGTGGACGTGATGCTGGCCGGCCCCATGCCGACCCCGGCGATCGCTTACCTGACGCGGGCGCTGCGCCTGGCGGCCGGGGTCGTCATTTCCGCCTCGCACAATCCGTACCATGACAATGGCATCAAGTTCTTTTCCGGCCAGGGCACCAAGTTGCCTGACAGCGTGGAACTGGAAATCGAGGCGGCGCTCGACGAACCCATGGCTTGCGTGCCATCGGACAAGCTGGGCCGCGCCAAGCGCCTGGATGACGCCCAGGGCCGCTACATCGAATTTTGCAAGAGCACCTTCCCGAACGAGCTGGACTTGCGCGGCCTGAAGATCGTCGTCGATTGCGCGCATGGCGCCGCCTACCATATCGCTCCGCACGTGTTCCATGAGCTGGGTGCGGAAGTCATCGCCATCGGCAACAAGCCCGACGGCTTCAACATCAATGCGGGCTTCGGCGCCACGGCGACCAAGGCCATGGCCGAAGCCGTCGTCGAGCACGGTGCGGACCTGGGCATCGCGCTCGATGGCGACGCCGACCGCCTGATCATGTGCGATGCCACGGGCCGTATGTACAACGGCGACGAGTTGTTGTACGTCATGGTCAAGGACCGTCTGGCGACGGGCCCCGTGGCCGGTGCCGTCGGCACGTTGATGACGAATATGGCGCTGGAAGTGCTGTTCAAGCAGCAGGGTATCGGCTTTGCGCGCGCCAAGGTGGGCGACCGCTACGTGCTGGAAGTCATGAAGGAAAAGGGCTGGATACTGGGCGGCGAAGGCTCGGGCCATTTGCTGTGCCTGGACCGCCACACGACGGGCGACGGCATCGTCTCCGCGCTGCAAGTGTTGTCCGCGCTCAAGCGCAGCGGCCAGAGCCTGCAGCAATGCCTGGCCGAACTGGTGCTGTTCCCGCAAACCCTGATCAACCTGCGCGTGGCGCCCGGTTTCGACTGGCAGAAAAATGCCGCCATGGTGGCCGAGAAAGAACTGGTCGAGGCCGAGCTGGGCGACACGGGCCGCGTGCTGATCCGCGCTTCGGGCACGGAACCGCTGATCCGCGTGATGGTGGAAGCGAAGGACAAGGAAAAGGCCGAGAGCATGGCGCGCCGCATCGCCGATAAAGTTGGCGCTTAAGGGGCAGGGGCGATAGTTATTTCCATCTAATTCGTCTATGGCAATTGACGAAATTGGGTGGGGGCGTTATTATCTTGTCTTCGGAGTGTGGCGCAGCCCGGTAGCGCACCTGGTTTGGGACCAGGGGGTCCAAGGTTCGAATCCTTGTACTCCGACCAAAGTCATAAGCGGGCTGTCAGAAATGACAGCCCGTTTTCTATTTCGCGCTGGCATTTCATTGCTGGCGCGCATGGATTAAAATACTGCACCTTTCCGCCCATCGTTCAACGGATAGGACAACGGTCTTCTAAACCGTGAATGGGGGTTCGATTCCCTCTGGGCGGACCAGCTCATGCTGGTCATGCATGCGACAGCCTGCCGCATTGCCATCACTTTTCATCTCTGTTCATCGCTGGCATGCAAGCCGTGTCACGGCTGCGCAAACAGCACCACGCTCAGCAAATACAACAGCGGCGCCGCGCACAGCAGCGCCGAGCATGCCGAAATGATTTTCCTGTTGGCCAGTCGGGCCAGGCGCAGCCGTTCCCGCACAGGCAGATGCTGGCGGATCACGCTGCGCGCGCGTGGCTGAAACGGTTGTTCATGCATGAGTACTCCCTCGTCGGTCAGCAGTGGATGCCGTCGAGCATAGCGAGGAGAGTCTAAAGATGGTGTAAAAAGCGGGACTTTCGCCGCAAGCGCGGCGTAAACAGGCCGCTGGCGCTGAGGGCGGCAGCGGGCGCCGGTGCGCCGCTGCCGCAGATGAGGCTTACTTTCCCTGGCGGCGGCGCGCCATGAAGCCCAGCAGACCCAGACCGGCGAGCAGCATGGCATAGGTTTCAGGTTCCGGCACGGCGGAAATGAAAGCCCGGTAGTTGCTCAGATCCTTGGGCAGACCCGAGATCGTGAAGGTCGTGCCGGCAGCCACGGGAGCGGCCCAGTGGAACACCAGTTCGCCTTGGCCGAAGTGGATGGCCAGGTAATCATAGGCGGCCGCGCTCGTGTACGAATTGACGCCGCCGCTCACGTCTGCCGTGGTGCCGGCAGTGCAGCCCGAGGTGGCGCTTTCACAAAACGACACGGCGGCGCCCAGGCTGGTGCCGAACACGCCATTGATATAACCCTGGATGTCCGAGGGATCCTGTGGCACCAGATTGTCGTCATAATATTTCACCTGCAGTGCCGGCGATGGCGAATAAGTGACGGTGCTGCCATCAATGACAAAACCGCTGGCCGGGCCCACATCCACCCAGGTGGCGGCTTGGGCCGCACTTGCCAGTACGGTCATTGCGGCCAGCATGGATGCCCTGATGGCAATGCTCTTTACGCTTTTCATGAAAATCCCCTTGTGCTTGAGACAGTCGCTTCATAGTGTTGGGAGGCCGTCCCTGCATACCGGGGAAGTCATCCCATTGCCCGTTTTTAGCTGCTTTTAGTTCTTTCCTGCACGTAGCGAGTACGCAAATGCAAGCTTACTCTTGATGTAAATTAATACAATTTAAATAATACTATTGGTTTTGTTGACAACATCGCATACGGCTATGTCCGCTTGTGTTATCGATAGGCAACATGACGTCAGGAAATGGCGTGACAAGGCGCGCCAGCTTGTGCTAGCGGCGTCTCGGCTTTTTTGGGGAGGTGAGGCGAGGCGGGTGCTTCAGTCGTTGTTGTTGCTGACGCCAAACAGGCGATCCTTAGCGTTGAGCAACTTTTGTACCTTGGCGCCCATTTTCATCAGCTGCGCCATCGATTCGGGCGACAGGCGCTGCAAGTCGTCGAACCAGGTATTGGCCAGGTCGACCAGTTCATACATTTCGCGCATGCGTTCCTGCGCATATTGATCCACCGGTTCCGTGGCCGGCGCCAGCAGCGCTTCGCGCAGCACCGTCAGGGTAGGCGCCACTTCGCGGCGGCGGCGCTCGGCGGCCACCACGCGGAAGATTTGCCACACATCGCCCAGCGAGGAAAAATACTCGCGCCGGTCGCCAGGGATGCGCGACTGGCGGATCAAGCCCCAACCCTGCAACTCCTTCAGGCCGATGCTCACGTTCGAGCGTGAAAAACTCAGGTGTTCCGCGATTTCATCCGCGTGTAAAGGGTGCTCCGCGACAAATAACAAGGCGTACACTTGACCCACGGTACGGTTAAAGCCCCAGCGGCTGCCCATCTCGCCGAAATGGCTGACGAAGGTCAGGATCAGCGGCGTCATTTGGATATGTTGAGTTTTCATAATTATCTGAATTTTTTCACGCCATACTGGTGGGGTCAATTGATATATGTCATGTTTCGCAGTATTATACAAAATATCGAATTTACAGAAAATTCTGAAAACTCAAGAAGTATAGAAGATGCCGACCACGCCCTTGTCCTTGCCCCGCTTTATTCTTCCCCGTCTCCCCAGCCTGGCGCAAGGCGGCGCCGCCTTGCTGTGGCTGCCGCAAGCGGCCTTGCTGGCCTGGGCCGTGCAAGCCATGCAGGGCGGCGCACCCTGGCGCGCGGCCCTGCTGCCGGCCGCCGGCGTGCTGCTGCTGGGCGTGCTGCGCGCCGGCTGCGAAGCGTGGGGCGCGCGGCGCATGTATGCGGCGGCGCGCGCACACCTGTCCACCTTGCGCGCGCAAGTGGCGCAGGCGCTGGCGCAGCGTTCGCCGCTGGACCGCCAGCGTGCCCAGTCGGGCCAGGCGGCCAGCGTCATTGCCGAGCAGGCCGAAGCCATCGTGCCGTATCTGGTGCGCTACAAACCCGCGCGCTGGAAAGTCATGCTCGTGCCGCTCGTGATCCTCGCCGTGGTGACGCCGCTGTCGTGGATCGCCGCCTTGATCCTGCTCATCGCCGCCCCTTTGATTCCCGTCTTCATGGCGCTCGTCGGCATGGGCGCGCAAGCGGCCAGCCGCGCGCAGATGGTGGAAATGGGCAGCATGAATGCCTTTCTGCTGGACCGCCTGCGCGGCCTGGCCACCTTGCGCGCGCTCGACGCCGTCGACGCCACGGCCGAACGGCTCGATGCCTCGTCGCAATCCGTGCGCCGGCGCACGATGGTGGTGCTGCGCATCGCCTTTTTGTCGTCCGCCGTGCTGGAACTGTTTTCCGCGCTCGGCGTGGCCATGGTGGCGGCCTTCATCGGTTTCTCTCTGCTGGGCAGCATCAATTTCGGCACCTGGGGCCGCGAGCTGGGCCTGGGGCAGGGCTTGTTCATCCTGCTGCTGGCCCCCGCGTTCTTCGAACCGCTGCGCGAACTGGCCGCCGTCTGGCACGACAAGGCGGCCGGCGAAGCGGGCCTGGCCGGTTTGCACGACCTGGCGGCCAATGGCGTGCCCCTGCCTGGCGCCAGCGTGAAAGTCGCGGCCGTTTCCGCCGCCGCCATGGCCGTGGCGGCGGCGCCCGCCGTGGAACTCCGGCAACTGCGCTTTGCCCATCCCGGCGAGGCGCCCGTGTTCGACGGCTTCGACCTGACCGTGCGCGCCGGCGAACACGTGGCACTGCTGGGCGCCAGCGGTGCC
This sequence comes from Janthinobacterium sp. EB271-G4-3-2, assembly GCF_020858035.1. Lineage (NCBI taxonomy): Bacteria > Pseudomonadati > Pseudomonadota > Betaproteobacteria > Burkholderiales > Oxalobacteraceae > Janthinobacterium > Janthinobacterium sp. EB271-G4-3-2. The sequence continues at coordinate 328,513 of NZ_JACYMG010000005.1, forward strand.
GGCAAGACCACCTTGCTGTCCCTGCTGGCCGGCTTGCTGCCCGCCAGCGGCGGCGACATCCGTATCGGCGGCGTGCGCCTGACCGACAGCACGGTCAACACCTTGCGCCAGCGCATGGCCTGGATGGGACAGCGTCCGCACGTGTTTGCCGCTTCCGTCAGCCAGAACGTGACCCTGGGCCGCGTTGGGGCGAACGCCGCGCAGGTGACGCAGGCGCTGCACCTGGCCGACCTGGCCAAGGTGGCGCAGGCGCAGCCGGCCGTCATGCTCAGCGATGGCGGCCAGGGCTTGTCCGGCGGCGAAGCCGTGCGCCTGGCCCTGGCCCGCGTGGCCCTGCATCCGCATGCGGATTTGCTGCTGGTCGATGAACCGACGGCCCACCTGGACAGCGAAACGGCGGCGCGCGTGACGGACGCCTTGCTGGCACTGGCGAAGGGCAAGACGATGATCGTCGCCACGCACGACCCCGTGCTGGCCGCCCGGCTGCAGCGCACGGTGCAGGTCGCTGCTCCGACGCAGGAGTTGAGCGCATGAAAAACTCACTTAGCTTGAACCCCGTGCTGCGGCAATTGCTGCTGGCCCAGCCCCGCAAGCTGATCGCGGGCGCCTTGCTGGCGGCCCTGACGGCGGTGGCCGGCATGGCCTTGCTGGGCTTGTCCGGCTGGTTTATCACGGCCACGTCGATTGCCGGCCTGCACGCCTCGACGGCCATCGTCTTCGACGTCTTCGGCCCGTCGGCCGGCATCCGTCTGCTGGCCATCGGCCGCACGGGTTCGCGCTATGCGGAGCGCCTCGTCACGCACGACGCCACGTTCGCCGCGCTGGCCAGCATCCGCGTGCGCCTGTTCCGTGGCTGGTCGCGTCCGGAAGCGGCCGGCCGCTTGCTGCGCCAGCCCGCCAAGCTGCTGTTCCGCCTGACGGCCGATATCGACGCGCTCGAATCGCTGTACTTGCGCCTGCTCGTGCCCGCCTTCACGGCCCTGTGCGCGGCCCTGTTGGCCGGGGTGGCGCTGGGCGTCATGCAGTGGCAGCTGGGCCTGGGCCTGGCCGTGTGGTTGCTGGCCGCCGGTGGCGGCATCAGCTGGCTTGTGGCGCGCGGTGCCCGTCGTCCCGCCATCGTGCGCTCGCGCGCCATCGAAAAACTGCGTTCCGGCACCATCGACCTCGTGGCAGGCCAGACGGATCTCGTGATGGCGGGCCGCGTCGGCGCCCAGTGCGCGGCGCTGGGGCAGATCGACCGTTCGCTGGCGCAAGCCGATTTTGCCCTGCTGCGCCTGGAAACGGCGGCCGGCGCCGCGTATGGCGTGGCCGGCAGCGCGACTCTGGCTGGCGTGCTGCTGGCCGTGGCCGTGCTGGTGGAACAGCAAACGATGAGTTTGCCGCTGGCGGCCCTGGCCCTGCTGATCGCCCTGACGGCCGTGGAGCCGTTCGCCGGACTACGCCGCGGCGCGCTGGAAGCGGGGCGCATGCTGCTGGCCATGCGCCGCCTGGCGCCGCGCCTCGATGTTGAAGAGATCGCTGCGCCGCCTGTCGACGCCGCACCGGGCCTGCGCCTGGAACACGTCAGCGCCGCGCATGCGGGCAGCAATATTGCCATCTTGCATGACGTATCGCTGCACATCGCGCACGGCGAGCGCGTCGCCTTGATCGGCCCCAGCGGCGCGGGCAAGTCGACCTTGCTGGCCATCGCCGCGCGCGAGCTTGCGCCCTTGTCGGGCACGGTGGCCGCGCCGCGCGCCTGCCTGTTCACGCAGAAGACGGAATTGTTCCAGGACAGCTTGCGCGACAACTTGCGGCTGGCCGACCCGTCCGCCAGCGATGCACAGCTGTGGGCGGCGCTGCAATCGGCCGGCCTGGACGACGAGGTGCGCGCGTTTGCGGGCGGCCTCGACACCATGCTGGGCGAGGGCGGCCTGGGCTTGTCGGGCGGCCAGGCGCGGCGATTGGCGCTGGCGCGGCTGTTCCTGCATGCATCGACCTTGTGGCTGCTGGACGAAGCGACGGAAGCGCTCAATGCGCAGACGGCGATCGATGTGCTGCAGCGCCTGTGCGCCCGCAGCGAAGGGCGCAGCTTGCTGATCGCCACCCACTTGCGGCGCGAAGCGGCGCTGGCGGACCGGCTGCTCAGCCTGCGCGATGGCTACATCGTGGGCGACGCGCGGCGTGGCACGGATGCCTTCGAGACTGCTCTGGCGGGCTTGCGGGGGGACTGACGGGCAACCGGTCAGTATTGGAAAGGTAGCAAGTTTACACACAGTAGGGTAACACCAAGGAAATCATATGGACTTCGATATTGTCGCTTTATCCAGACTGCAGTTCGCGCTGACAGCTCTGTACCACTTTATATTCGTTCCGCTGACGATCGGCCTGTCAGTGCTGCTCGCCATCATGGAGACGGTCTACGTGATGACGAACCGTCCCATCTGGCGCGACATGACCAAGTTCTGGGGTGTCTTGTTCGGCATCAACTTCGCCATGGGCGTGGCGACGGGCGTCGTCATGGAATTCCAGTTTGGCATGAACTGGAGCTATTACAGCCATTATGTGGGCGACATTTTCGGCGCGCCGCTGGCCATCGAGGGCTTGATGGCTTTCTTCCTGGAAGCGACCTTCGTCGGCCTGTTCTTCTTCGGCTGGGACAAGCTGTCGAAGCGGGGCCATCTGGTCACGACCTGGCTGGTGGCCATCGGCTCGAACTTCTCGGCCCTGTGGATACTGATCGCCAACGGCTGGATGCAAAATCCCGTCGGCGCGGCCTTCAATCCACAGACCATGCGCATGGAAGTGACGGATTTCGGCGCCGTGCTGACGAACCCCGTGGCGCAGGCGAAATTCGTGCACACGGTGTCGGCCGGGTACACGGCAGCATCGATTTTCGTGCTTGGTATTTCCGCCTGGTATCTGCTGAAGGGCCGCCATGTGCAACTGGCCAAGCGCTCGATGACGGTGGCCGCCTCGTTCGGCCTGGCCGCGACCTTGTCGGTGGTGGTGCTCGGCGATGAAAGCGGCTATCTGTCGTCGGAACACCAGAAGATGAAACTGGCCGCCATCGAAGCCATGTGGACAACGGAGCCGGCGCCAGCCGCCTTTACGGCCATCGGTTTCCCCGACGCGAAAGCGCGCGAGACGCATTACGCCGTGCACATCCCGATGGTGATGGGCTTGATCGGCACGCGTTCGCTGACGACGGAAATTCCCGGCATCGAGCAACTGGTCGACCGCGGCGAGTTGCTGATCCAGGATGGCATCAAGGCGTATGACGCGCTGCAAACCATCCGCAGCGTGGCGCCAGGCGCGCCCGTGCCGCAGGACGCGAAGGACGTGTTTGAATCGAAAGGCCAGTCCATGGGCTATGCCTTGCTGCTGAAACGCTATGTCGACGACCCGCGCCAGGCCACGCCCGAGCAGATCCGCAAGGCCGCGCTCGATACCGTGCCGCCCGTGGGACCCTTGTTCTGGTCCTTCCGCGTGATGGTGGGCCTGGGCATGTTCTTTATTTTGCTGACCGGCACGTTCTTCATCCTGTCGACGCGCCGCACGCTGGACAAGCACCGCTGGCTGCTGAAGCTGGCCGTGTTCGCCATCCCGCTGCCGTGGGTGGCCATTGAGGCGGGCTGGATCGTGGCCGAAGTGGGCCGCCAGCCGTGGGTCATCGAAGGCGTGCTGCCGACGGCCGTGGCCGTCTCGAACCTGGGCGCGACGACCTTGCTCATCACCATTGCCGGCTTTGCCGCTATCTATACCGTGCTGTTGATTATTGAAATGAAGCTCATGCTCAAGGCCATCCGCAAGGGGCCGGAAGAGACGGCGCCGGCCCCCGTGCCAGCGGCCGCAGCCATTCATACTCAACGCGCCTGAGGAGGACCAGACCATGATTTTGCATGAAATGATTTCGTATGAAACCCTGCGCCTGATATGGTGGCTGCTGATCGGCATCTTGCTGGTGGGCTTTGCCATCACGGACGGCTTCGACCTGGGCACGGGCATCCTGCTGCCGTTCGCCGGCAAGACGGACCTCGAGCGCAGAGTCATCATCAACAGTATCGGCCCCGTGTGGGAGGGTAACCAGGTGTGGCTGATCCTCGGCGGCGGCGCCATCTTTGCCGCCTGGCCGCAGCTGTACGCCGTCTCGTTCTCGGGCTTTTATCTGGCCATGTTTGTCATCCTCGTGGCGCTGATCGTGCGTCCCGTGGCGTTCAAATTCCGCAGCAAGCGCGAAGATCCGCGCTGGCGCGCCCGCTGGGATGCGGCCCTGTTCGTGGGCGGCTTCGTGCCGGCCCTGATCAGCGGCGTGGCGATCGGCAACGTGCTGCAGGGCGTGCCGTTCCGTTTCTCGCCGGACATGCACATCTTCTATGACGGCACTTTCTTTGCGCTGCTCAACCCGTTCGCCTTGCTGTGCGGCCTCGTCTCGGTGGCCATGCTGGTGATGCACGGCGCCACCTGGCTGCAAGTGAAAACGGACGGTGCCGTGGCTGAACGCTCGCGCCGCTACGGCAGCGTGGCGGCAATCGCCACCGTCGTGCTGTATGCGCTGGCCGGCGTGGCCCTGTGGCTGTGGGTCGATGGCTACCGCGTCACCAGCGCCGTCGTCACCGATGGCCCGTCGAACCCCATGCTGAAAACGGCGCAAGTGCACGTGGGGGCCTGGTTCCTCAATTTTGCCGCCCATCCGTGGACCTGGATCGCCCCTGCGCTGGGCTTGCTTGGCCCCTTGCTGGCGTTCGCCTTGCTGCGCACGCGCCGCGAAGTGCCCGCCTTGCTGGCCAGCGCGGCGGGTATCGCCGGCATCATCCTCAGCGTGGGCGCGGCCATGTTCCCGTTTATCCTGCCATCGTCGATCGACCCGCGCGCCAGCCTGACGGTGTGGGATTCCTCGTCCAGCCACATGACCCTGTTCATCATGCTGGTCGTCACGGCCGTCTTCATTCCCCTCATCGTGGCGTACACGACGTGGGTGTATAAAGTGCTGTGGGGTAAGGTTGACGGCAAAGCCATCGAAGACGACAGCGGTCACGCCTACTAAGAATTTACGAAAGGAATTAACTATGTGGTATTTCGCCTGGATACTGGGTCTGCCGCTGGCGGCGACCTTCGCCGTACTCAATGCGATGTGGTATGAAATTGCCGATGGCGACACGACGCCCGAGCAATACCGCGACACGCCGAAGTAGTCGCGTGCCGGCCTGACTTGCCCCGCCCGGCGCTTGCGTGCCTGGCGGGGCATTTTTATTCTGGATGCGGCCGGTGGCCGTCAGGCCGGCGCCTTGCTCGGCGGTTTCGGCACGGCAATGGCGATCGGGTCGCTGGCCGGAAAGCTTTCCTTGAGTGCTTCATCGAGGATTTCCTCGGCGTGGCTTTCGTTGGCCGGCGTAGGTGAATCGCGCTCAGGCGGCGGGGCGGGTGCTGTCGCGGCGTTGGTGCTCGAATGCATGATGATCTCCTCGCGGTGGTGCGCCATGCTGCCGAGGTGGCTGTGGCGCGTGCTGCTGTTTCCAGCCTAGCACATCGCGCAGGAATGGCGCGCCGGATGCGCCTGCCGAAGCGATGATGGCGGCGTCTGCTACACTGCGCTCCACTTTTATCGACGGAACCGCCATGACCTCCCTTTCCCTGCCATATCGCGCTACCGCACTTGACGCCTGTGCCTGGCTGGCGCAACAGACGGGCACGCCGTGGACCCTGGCGCTTCTGCTGGAGCAGGGCGGCTTGCCGTACGTCTGGCTCGATTACAGCGAAGCGTGGGCCGAGCTGTTCCATGACGGCGTGACGCGCTATGCGGCGCCCGTCGTGTTCATTGGCGACAAGCAGCACCTGGCTTCGGGCGCCGGCGATGTGTGGCTGCGTTTTACGCGCGATTCAAGCAACATCGCCATCGAACTGAAGGCGCCGGGACTGCGCGTGCCGCTGGACGGCTTGCATTTCCAGGAGCGCGATCTGTTGCGTTTGCTCAAGGAGTTGCAGCACCCGCAGCCGGCCGAAACGGAAGCGGAGAAGGCGCCCGTCGTTCTGCCCAGCGCCCTGAAGGGCCTGGGGCGCGAGCAGATATTGATGGCCTTTGCCGGTGTGGGCAAGGTCGACCTGGAGCAGGGGCTGGCCAGTGGCGTGGGCATTTTTGGCGACGATGGCGCGCGCGTGCGCAAGAATTCGCGCGGCGGCAAGAACAGCCACCTGTGGCATCCGGTGACCCTGGCATTCGGCCTGCACGACGTGCACCGCGTGCCGATGGCGCATCTGAAAAAGGCGTTCGCCACGCAACCGTTGCTGCGCGAATGGAAGGCGGACTGGCTGGAATCGCTGCGCCTGCTGGGCGAGTAGGCCTACAGCTCGATCGGTGCGACTTCCGTGCCGATATCGGGCGCCGCGTAATGCATGCTGAAATACACGAAGGCCCCGATATTGATGGCGACCGTGAGCCAGAACAGCACGCGAAACGAGCGCTTGCTGGATTTGTGGCGCAGCCATTGCTGGGCCAGTACGGCGCCGGGCCAGCCGCACAATAAGCCCAGCAGCAGCAAGGTGCGCTCCGACGTGCGCCAGCGGCCCTCTTTGGCGGCCGACTTGTCGATCGCATAGGCAACGAAGCAGCTCAGGCTCAGCACGCCATACACGAGGGCGACCAGGACGGGGATGTGGAAAAAGAATGTGGCCAGTAAATACAGAACGACAAAGAACAGGATGACAAGGTAGGGCATAGGATGTGTTTGCTTGAGCGAAGGGCGTCAGTATCCCACAAGGGGCGCCATGCCGCAGCCTAAAACAGACAGCCTTGCGCCGTATCGATCTGCAAGGCGCGGCGCCGGGCGTGCCCCGTCTTCAGCGCTTCGCGGTCGCTCGACAGGGCGATGCCTTCCAGCGCCAACAAGGTTTCCTTCGCATGCAGGCCGCCCGCAAAGCCCGTCAGCTCGCCCGTGGCGCCGATGACCCGGTGGCAGGGGGCGATGATGGAGATGGGATTCTTGCCGTTGGCGGCGCCCACGGCGCGCACGGCGGCGGGGCGGCCGATCTGGCGCGCGATCTCGCCATAGCTGCGCGTCTGGCCGTACGGTATCGTCAGCAGCGCGCGCCACACTTCCTGCTGGAATGGCGTGCCGGCAAAGTCGAGCGGCACGTCGAATTGCTGGCGCGTGCCGGCGAAATATTCAGCGAGCTGGCGCGCCGTTTCCTGCAGCACGGCGCAACCGTCATCGACGCGCATCGCACCCAGGCGCACCCTGTTCGGCTTGTCGTTTTCCCACAGGATGGCGGTCAGGGCTTCCCCGCGCGCCACCAGGGTCAGCTCGCCCACGGGCGAGGGCACCACGATGCAGTCGTATTCCATGTTTGTTCCTCGGTCAGATGGCGCCAGTGTAGCAGGATGGCGGCATGCCGCATATTGCGTGTAGGATGGCGTTTTTCGGCATGGAGCACAGGCTTTGACGACGATCCCCACTTATGACGCCATCCGCGCGATTGCCCTGCGGCTGGTGCACGAACGCTATCCCTCGGCCGTGGCGGCCATCATCGGCGGCTCGTTCGCCACGGGCCGGCAAACGGCCACTTCCGATATCGACTTGCTGCTGCTGTTCGACCACGTCGACTGCGCCTGGCGCGACACGCTCGTGGCCGAAGGACGCACGGTGGAACTGTTCGGGCACGACATGGCCACGTTCACGTATTTTTGCAAGGAAATGGATGCGCCTCGCGGCACGGTGCCGCTGGCGATGATGGTGGTCGAAGGGGAAAACATCGTCGCCGCCGGCGACGCTTACGCCCGGCTGCATGCGCTGGCGCAGGCCATCGAGACGGCAGGGCCGCCCGTGCTCGACGTGGAGAATCTGCAGCGCCGCCGCTATGCCATCACCACCGCGCTGGAAGACCTGGTCGACGGCACGCACCCGGGCGAGGCGCTGGCCGTCGCTTGCCAGCTGTACGAAGCGCTGGCCGACCTGCGCTTGCGCGCGGCCGGCGAATGGAGCGGCGGCGGCAAGCATCTGTTCCGGCGCCTGCAGACGTTCGACGCCACGATCGCCGCGCAGCTTGACGGTGCGCTGCGCCTGGTCGCCAGCGACTTGCCGGCCGGCCAGCGCGCCTTCGAGCAAGTCGCCGCCGCCGTGCTGGCGCCCGTGGGCGGTCCCTTGCTCGCCGGCTTTACCCTGCCCGCGCCCGCGCACTGGCGTGCTTAAAACGCCGTGCGCACGGACAGGCTGATGTTGCGCGGCTCGCCCCAGAACACGCCATCGAAGAAGCCCACGTTGCGGTAGTACTTTTTGTCGAGCAAGTTATTCACGTTCAGCTGCACGCTGGCGTGGCGGTTCAGCGCGTAGCTGGCCATGGCGTTGACCAGCGCATAACCGGCTTGCGGGATATTCGTGATCGCGTTCGATGGCGGACGGCCATACCACGATTCGCTGTAGGTGGCGCTTTGCGCCGTCATGCTGGCGCCCGCCCTCAAGCCGGCCAGCTTTCCGTCGAAACGGTAGCTGGCGGCCAGGCGCAGCAAATGGCGCGGCTGCGTGGTGGCGGCGCGGCGGCCATCGGCCTCGGCCGCGTGCAGATAGGTATAGCCGCCGCTCGCTTCCCAGGCGGGCGTGATCTGGCCGGAAACGTCGAACTCGACGCCCTTGGCCGTCACGCCTTTGCCATTGGCCACCATGGCCTGGCCGCCGTCGGGCAGCAAGAAGCCGGGCGGCACCGTGCGGTCGAGTTCCGCCAGGTTCTTTTTCTTCGTGTGGAACAGGGCTGCCGACGCGTTCAGCTTGCCTTCATAGAATTCCCCTTTGATGCCCAGCTCCGCATTGTCGCCCGTTTCCGGCGCCAGGAACTTGTTGTTGCGGTCCTTGCTCGATTGCGGGTTGAACAGCTGCGTGAAGCTGGCGTAAGCCGCATACTGCTTGTTGATGTCGAACACGGCGCCGACATAAGGCGTCACTTCATTGCGCGTCTCGGCAAAGTCGCTATTGTCCGTGTGTACGCCGCGCGTATCGTAGTTGCGCGTGTCCGTGCGGTAAGTGCTCGTGCGCGCGCCGATGATGACGTGCAGCGGGTCGGCCAGGCTCAAACGCGTGGCGACATAGCCGCCCGTCAGGCGCGTGACGGTTTCCGAGTGCGAACCGTCCGGATGGAAGACGGGGCGGGGAATGTTGCCCGTCCAGCTGCGGTAATCGGGAACGAAGGCCGGGTAATCGATGTCCGCCTCGCCTCCCAGCGAACGGGCGCGCTGGTTGCCGCCGTTCCAGCCGACGATGGCCGTATGCTTGCGCCCCAGCAAGGTGAACGGGCCGCTGGCGTACAGGTCGAAATTGTCGTTGGTGGTCTTGCCCGGGCCATAGGCGCCCGTCCACAGGAGCATGCCTGCGCCCGTGGCCGGGTCTGGATGGCCGCCGCCCGCATAGGCGACGGTGGTGCGGTTCGTGCTTTCCGTGCGCGCGTAGCCCAGATGCATATTCCAGTTGCCGGGCAGGCGCTGGTCCAGCGACGTGAACAGCGTGTGCTGCTTGTTGGCCCAGGTGCTCCATGGCGTCGTGAAACTGGTGTTGCGCGGCAAGTTCGCCAGGCTGCCATCCGTATTCCAGTAAGGCACGGCACCCCAGGTGGCGCCCGTGGGCTTGTTGTTCTGGAAGTCGACACCGGCCGTCAGCAGGGTGCCGGGGCGCAAGTCCGCCTCGACGATGACCATACTGACCGTCTTGCGCTCGTGATACATGTCCAGGTAGGAATCGCGTTTTTGCCAGGCCAGGGCCGTGCGCGCCCGCACGCTGCCCTCCGCGTTCAGCGGCGTGGACAGGTCGGCCTCGAAGCGCTGGTCATCCCAGCGGCCCATGATCAGGCCGGCACTGGCCTGGAATGCCTTCGTTGGCCGCTTGCGTATCATGTTGATGGTGGCCGACGGGTCGCCCGTGCCGCCCATCAAGCCCGTGGCGCCGCGCACGACCTCGATGCGGTCGTACAAAATCGTGTCTTGCAGCGGCGCATTGCCGCCGCGCGCCATGCCGTCGATCTGGAGATTGTTGATGCCGAAGCCGCGTGCATAAAACCGCGTGCGTTCCGTGTCGTTCTGGCCCACCTGGATACCCGTCGTCTGCGCCAGCGCCTGGTCCAGCCGCACGGCGCCCAGGTCGTCGAGCAGTTGGCGCGTGATGACGCTGACCGATTGCGGCGTCTCGCGCGAAGTCAGCTCCATGCGCGTGGCGCTGCGCGCTTCGCCTGCCGTGTACGACTGCGTGCCTTCCGTCGTCGCCGTCGACTGGCCCAGCACGGTGACGGCCGGCATGGTGACGTCGGCCGCGGCGGCGTCGGCAGCCTGTGCCGGCAGGGCCGCGCCGGCCGCAAGGCTCAGCAGGGCAAGGTGTAACAGATGGGGGAGGGGGCGCAAGGCGGGCTGGCGCGAAGAAGGGAGGACTGTCGTTGATTGCATCATTTTCCTGGAATATTTTTAGTCGTGTGTGTTCCTATCTCGTCTGGCGAGGTGCGCAGTAGCTGGGGGGATGGCGTGACGCTGGCCCGTGGTCTGGCTTGGATAGCAGTTCCACCGCAAGGCCCGGCGCGGACGGGCAGTGGAAAGGAAAGGCGCGCGATTCCCGTCAATTTATTGAATAGGAATCATTATCAATATAGGTGGTATTTGCCAAATAATCAAGCGTGCGCACCAAAACTGTGCAGAAAGCCCATGGCGGCGTAACGTCTGGCCTTCTGCGATAATGCAGGCGCTGACAAAATATTTTCCTCATTGAAAGAAATGCATGCGTACATGGATCGCTTGTGCCGGATGGTTGTGTGTCGTGTCGCTGGGCCAGGCCCAGGACCACGCGGCGCCGCCGGCTGTTCCCGCGCCGCTGCAAAGCGCCAGCGTGCCGCCCGCCGCCGATACCGTGTCGCCACCCCTTGCGCCAGCCACATCCGCAGCGTCGGCGCCCGAGGTAACGGCGCCCGCCGAGGAAGCCTTGCCTGCGCAAACGGTGACGATCACGGCCAGCAGCGACGCCAAGGCGCCGCGCGTGCGCTTCACGGCTTACCGCGAGAGTTATCTGACCGCCAGGAAAGTGTGGCAAGTGTCGAGCGGCAGCGTGGTCATGGCCCTGCGCCTGATTCCTGCCAAGCTGAGCGCCACCATCGACGACGTGCGCGTGGCCTTGCAAGGCAATGGCGCGCCCATGCCGATCAAGGTGTCCGACGGCGGCGTGTTTGTCGTGCCGCTCAACGACGATATCGCCGCGCAAGATGGCACTTTCCTGGTGAACAAGGGCAGGGGCGAGCTGACGGCGAATATCGTGCTTCAGCCCGCCGTGGCGCGCGATGCGTGGAACGTCACGCGCGTGGGGCAAGTCTTGCACGACGCCCGGCGCGCCGTGCGGGCCATCACGCCGTGGTACAAGCGGCCGTTCGCCAGCGACGTGCAATCGCTGGCCTTTTGCGCGGCCGAGCGGGGCAGTGCCTTGCAGTTGATGGATGGCGAGCAATTGATTGCCACCTTGCCCATGAACGAAGCGGCCGTCAACGACATCAACCAGCCCGTGTTTTGCAAGATTTTCGATGGCGAAGACAAGTACCCGGGACACTACCGCGTGGTCATGCCCGAGCAGGCGACGGTGCTGTTGCTGTAGAGGCTAGTTGGGCTGGCGCTGCACCAGTTCCAGCGCCGCCGCCAGGGCCAGGTCCATGGTGGCCTGGTGGAAGATCAGCCATTGCGGCAACAGCGACAGCGCATGGCGTCCCTGTTCCAGGTCGCCTTCATCGACGGCGGCCCAGGCATGGTGCAAGCCGCTGAGCACGCGCGCATGCTGTTCGCGGTGGTTGGCCAGCGAGGGAAAAGCGATTTGTTCCATCAAATCCTCTTCCTCGCGGAAATCGCGTTCGACGGCCGCAATCAGCTCGCGAAACGCCACGCTGAAATGCTGGTCGCCCAATTGCTGCAGCCGCGCCAGCTCCTGAAACAGCGCCTCATGCGCCTCGTCGATGACGGGAACACCCAGCGCCATCTCATCCTTCCAATGCGATTTACCCATGCCGATGCTCCCGGTTAAGTCCGTCGCGGTGCGAAGCGGACTGTTCCAGTGTGGACGCAGCCACGCTTCAAATCCATGACCTGGATCAAAAATATGCTGAAGAGGGGGAGGGCTGAGGCACTGAGAAATGAAGGAAAATGGGGAACAAATCCCCATCCGCAATATAGCGGTTTTCCTCGATGCGACGTGTTACCGAGCGCGTATTATTGCTTGGGCCAATGACTCCACATGGCATGCGCATCGACATTGGGCACCTGCAACTGCTGCCCGGCGGATAGCTGCATCGTATCCCTCAACACGAGGGGCGCAAGCATCAGGGCCGACAGGGCAAGGCAGGCCAGCACTTTGAGCGTCAACATGGTCGTCTCCCGGTGTCCCGGCGGCGGCGCGGGGATGCGGCGCCTGCCGGTCACTTCCTTATGTACTACCATGCTTGCAGTTTAGTTCATCTGGTCGTAACTTCAACTTATTGCTGTGGTGCACTGCACCAGTTCGCCCGCTGCCAGCGGCCTATTTTGCCTTGCGGCTGCGCCGTGGCTTGCTTGCGGGAGGCAGGAAGGAATCGAACCACACTTGCGTCAACTGCCGCGTATTTTTCGCCGCCTCGCGCTTGACGGCGGCCGTCGCATGGCCGCGCGCCGTGTTGGCGATGCGGTTGGCCGCGCTCAGGTACATGCTCATCCAGGGGTTTTTCATGACTAGCCTCGCAGGCAGTGGGTGGGGATGACTCCACTCTAGTCCGATGGCGGGCGCTGTCCGTGCGCCTGCCCACATAGCCGGGCGGTACTGGCGATAGGCTGAGGCAGATCAATACACGTCGCGGCGGTAGCGTCCGGCCGCCAGCAGGGCGTCGACGCCATCCTGGCCCAGCACTTCTTGCAGTACAGCATCGATACCTGTGGCCATGCCTTGCAGGCTGCCGCACACGTAGACGATGGCGCCTTGCGCCAGCCACTCGCGCAGCTCGTCAGCGTTGGCGCGCAGGCGGTCCTGCACGTATTGCCGGGTTTCACCATCGCGCGAAAAGACCTTGTCCAGGCGCGCCAGGTGGCCAGCGTCTAGCCAGCCTTGCAACTCTTCGCCGCAGACGCTGTCAAAAGCTTGCTGGCGCTCGCCGAACAGCAGCCAGTTGCGGGCCAGCCCCGCCCGCTGGCGCGCGCGCAGGTGGGCACGCAGGCCTGCCAGGCCGGAACCGTTGCCGATATAAATGCAGGGCACATCGACCAGGGCGGGCGCGAAGGCGGGATTGGCTTGCAGGCGCAAGCGGATGGGACCGCCCAGAGGGGCGAAACGCGTGAGCCAGCCGGAACAGACGCCAAATCCCTGGTTGTCCTCGCCCGCATGGCGTTCCTGGCGCACCAGCAACTGCAGTTCGCCATCGGACGGCAGCGAAGCGAGCGAATAGCTGCGGGGCGCGTGGTGGGTATGGTCTGCATCGCCATCGCTGCCATCCGCGTTGCACCCGATGATTTCGGCCAGCGCGCCCGCTTCCCAGGTGGCGCCGGCAGGACCCGTCAAGGTGATTTCATGCAATTCGCCGCCCAGGCTGCCCGGGTTGAGCAGCACGCGGCGCGCCAGGCGCCACTCGGCATACGACGCTTCTTCCTGTACGCCGATGGCGTCGATGGCGCTGCCGCTGCAGCGGGCCAGCGCTTGGGACCAGCCGGCCAGGGCGGCGGGGTCGTGCTTGTCCACTTCGATCAGCGGGAATAACGGATGGGCGCCCAGCGCTTGCAATTGCTGCGCCAGCGCATGGCCAAAACCGCAGAAGGCGCTGTAATGGCGGTCGCCCAGGGCCAGCATGCCGAATTCCAGGCCCGCCAGCGGCGTGCCCGATGTTGCGTGCAGCAGGCGCGCGAAGCGGCGCGTGCCGTCCGGCGCCTCGCCTTCGCCAAAGGTGCTGGCGACGATCAGGGCCCGTTCGTACTGGCGCAATTGCGCGGGATCAAACCGGTCCAGCGACCGCACGTCGACGGCGCCCCCGGCCTGCTGCAGGGCGCGCGCGCTTTCCAGGGCCAGGCGCTCGGCCTGTCCCGACTGGCTGGCGTAGGCGACGAGGGTGGGCAAGCCGGTATTTTGCTTGTCCGCTGCGCCGGCGCCCAGCAGCGCGCGCTGCGCCTGCACGGCCCGCTTGGCTTTGCGGCGGCCCAGGTACAGCATCCAGCCCGTGATGGCGAACAGGGGCAGGGCCAGGCTGGCCAAGGTGACGATGATGCGGCCGGGCAAGCCAAAATACGTGCCCATGTGCAGCGGATAAATGATGTTGACGAGGCGCGAGCCCAGCGCCTGCTGGCCGTACGGTTCGTTTTCCGTGACCGTGCCATCGGCCGGCGCAATGCTCATGCGGCCGCGCGCCCGCTCGTGCGGCGCGTCGCTGGCCAGCCACGTGAATTGCACGGCTTCGCCGGCGCGCACGGGCAGGCGCACGCTGGCCAGCGTCCAACCGGCGGCGTGCCGCTGGAAGCTGGTCCAGGCCAGGCTGATGTCGGCGGCCGGCGTCTTCTCCTTGCCGCCGCCTTTTTTCGCGGGCGCCTGTGCCATCCTTGGCGGCTTGCCGGCCCAGGCGTCGATATTGTCGCGCACCACGTCATAGCTCCAGTAAATGCCCGTCAGGGTCAGCGCCACGTAGACGACCAGGCACCAGGTGCCGGCCACGGCATGCAGATTCCACAAAAACGAGCGGCCCTTCAGGGCGGGATCGAAGGTCAGCCATGTGCGCCAGTCCAGCGGACGGCGGGGCCAGCGCAGATACAGGCCCGACAATGCCAGGCCCAGCAGGCACAGCGCCAGCGCCCCCGCCACTTGCCGGCCCGGATCGCGCGGCAGCAGCAGCCAGCGGTGCAGCGATTCCGTCCACTCGAAAAATTCCGCACCCGCCAGCGCAGGCTGGGTCGCGCCCGTGTACGGATGCATATAGATGGACTCGCCGCGCCGCTGGCCGTTCTTCGGCGCGAAGAACAGCCGTGGCGCCGTGCCCGCTTGCGCATACATGGTGATCGAGGCCACGCGCTGGCCGTGTTCGGCTGCGGCAATGCTACTTAACTGGGCCGGCGTCAGCGGGGCCCGCGTTTCCACGGGTACATGGCGCACGCCGGGGTTCATGACATCAAGTAACTCATCCTTGAAGGCCAGGGTGGCGCCGCTCAGGCCAATGATCACGAGCACCGTGCCGGCAGTGATGCCGATAAACTAGTGCAATTGAAACCATACCTGCTTCCAGGTCCAGTGCCAGCGCCGTTGTTGTGGGGCGGCGCTTGGCTGACGCACTGCGGACACGGCGTCGGTGCTGGCGCGCAACTGGGGGAGGGAGGAAGTGGTCATGGCGGCTTTCGATAGCGCCGCTATGCAGTGCGTCAGGCATGGCGGGAAGAAGGAAGGCTGACATTTTAACGCAAACGAGAATCATTCGCAAATGATGGCAGCCTGTGTTCACGAGGCGGGCGCCATCCCCGTTTGCCTGATCGGGCGTCATAGGCGCTACAATAGGGATACTGTTCACTAGTTCCCATTGCCGCCATGACCACTTCCACACCGAATCTCGTCGTCACCCCGTCCGCCCACCCCTTGTCCGACGCCGAGCGCGCCGCGCGCATGGTCAATCCCGCCTTTGGCCGCATCTTTACCGACCACATGGTGGTGATTCCTTACCGCGACGGCAAGTGGCAGCAGGGCGAACTGAAGGCTTACGGCCCTTTGACGCTGGACCCATCCGCCTCGTCCCTGCACTACGGCCAGGCCATCTTCGAAGGTTACAAGGCGTTTGCCCAGCCGGACGGCAGCATCAAGACTTTCCGCCCGGAACAAAACGCGGAGCGCTTCAACCGCAGCGCCGCGCGCCTGGCCATGCCGGCCATTCCTGTCGAGCTGTTCCTGGAAGCGGGCGACGCGCTGATTGCGCAAGACCGCAACTGGGTGCCGAAGAATACGGGCGAGAGCCTGTACATGCGTCCGCTGATGATCGCTACCGACCCGTACCTGGGCGTGCGTCCATCGGAAGAATACCTGTTCGTGCTGTTCGCCTCGCCGGCCGGCGCCTACTTCCCGAAAGGCGTGAAACCCGTCACCGTGTGGATCAGCGAAGACTTCGTGCGCGCCGCGCCGGGCGGCACCGGTGAAGCCAAGTGCGCGGGCAACTACGCGGCCAGCCTGATGGCCCAGTCGCAAGCGCAAGAGAAAGGCTGCGACCAGGTCGTGTGGCTGGACGCCGTGCACCGCGAGTTCATCGAGGAAATGGGCGGCATGAATCTGTTCTTCGTCTACAAGGATGGCGAAAAGATCACCGTCGTGACGCCGGAACTGACGGGCACCTTGCTGCCAGGTATCACCCGCCGCAGCCTGCTGGAAATGGCAAAAGACCTCGGCTACGCGACGGAAGAGCGTAAATTGTCCGTCCAGCAATGGCGCGACGATATCGCCTCGGGCCGCATGACGGAAGTGTTCGCCTGCGGCACGGCCGCCGTCATCACGCCGGTGGGCGTGGCCAAGGCCAACGGCTTTGAAATGACCATCAACAACAATGAAAACGGCGCCGTCACCCTGGCCCTGCGCGAAGCGCTGCTGGGCTTGCAGCATGGCACTGCCGCAGACACCCACGGCTGGATGCATAAAGTCTGTTAATGCATTTGTTTGACTGCTACCGCGCCGGCACCCAGTTGCCGGCGTTTTTATATCTTGAAGGAATACGATGAAAATTCGCTCTGTCCTGCCCGCGCTGGCCGCCGTTTTTCTCAGTCTGTCCGCTGGCGCCGTCCATGCGGCCGACGCCAGTTGCGCCATTCCGCGCAACGTCAGTTACTACGATTACGACGTCAAGCCGTCGGACGAGAAAAACACCTGCTACAAGCAAAGCACGAACGTGCCCACCGATTACTTCATGCTGGCGCTGTCGTGGTCGCCAGGCTTTTGCGACAGCCAGCGCCGCCGTGGCGCCGTGTCGAAAAAAGCGGCCTTCCAGTGCGCCGAGAGCAATCAGTTCGGCTGGATCGTGCATGGGCTGTGGGCGCAGTCGAACAATCCTGCCACGTGCGAAGACATTTCCGTGACGCCACCGCGCAAGACGGACATGCACCCGCGCTATTGCAAGGGCAATTTGCCGAAACTGGCGCCGTCCGACATCCTGCCCTACATGTGCATGCAGCCGGGCGAAGCCTTGCTGCAGGGCGAATGGGAAAAGCATGGCGCCTGCGATTTCGATACGGCGAAGGAATATTTCGAGAAGGAACGCGAACTGTTCCAGGCCTTGAAGTTGCCGGATTCCACCATGCCAAAGAATGAGCTGTTCCAGTGGATGAAGCAGCATAACCCGCAGCTGAAAGGCCGCTGGCTCGGCTATGAAAAGCACTCGGGAGAATTGCGCATCTGTTATTCGAAAGATTTCAAGGTGATCGACTGCCAGAAGTGATGGCGCCTGCCTGCCCGGCAGAGTCCGCCCATCCATGCTAGTGTATTGCCCGGATCAGCAAGATGAACAGGTAGTGTATTTATGCAGAAGCAGCACACGCAAGCCGTCATGGTAGGCGAGGACGGCTTGCCGCCGAATGCCCGTTTATGGGCCATGCTGGCGCTGGCCATCGGCGTGGGCATGGCCTCGCTCGATACGGCGATCGCCAACACGGCCTTGCCGGCCATCGCCAGCGAGCTGCACACGACGCCGGCCGCCTCCGTCTGGATCGTGAATGTCTATCAACTGGCCATGGTGGCGACCTTGCTGCCGTTCTCGGCACTCGGCGAAATCACCGGCTACCGGCGCGTGTTTATCTCCGGCATGTTTTTATTTACTTTGGCGTCGCTCGCCTGTGCGCTGGCCTGGTCCTTGCCGTCGCTGGTGGTGGCGCGCCTGTTCCAGGGCGTCGGCGCTAGCGCCATGATGAGCGTCAACACGGCGCTGCTGCGCGCCCTGTATCCGAAACATTTGCTGGGCCGCGCGTTTGGCAACAATGCGCTGGTGGTGGCCGTCGCGTTCGCCATCGGGCCCACGGCCGCGTCGCTGATCCTGGCGACGGCCTCGTGGCCATGGCTGTTCGCCATCAATGTGCCGCTGGGCGTGGCCGGCTTTTTCCTCGCCAGCCGCATGTTGCCGGCCACCAAATTGTCCGGCCACATCCTCGATGCGCGCACGGCGCTGTACAACGTGGGCGCCTTCGGCTTGCTGATCCTGTTGTTTGGCGACGCGGCCCATCACGCGGCCCTGTCGACCTTGCTGCCGGAACTGGTGGCCGTGGTGATTTTCTTTGTCTTGCTGCTGCGCCGCCAGGCGGGGCACGCTGCACCGATGCTGCCGATCGACCTGTTTCGCCGTCCATTATTCCTGCTGTCGTCGCTGACGGCCATTTGCACGTTCGCCGCGCAGGGGCTGGCCTTCGTCTCGCTGCCATTCTATTTTGAAGTGACACTGGGCCGCTCGCCCGTCGAGACAGGATTCCTGATGACGCCGTGGGCCGTGCTGGTGGCCGTGATGGCGCCCGTGGCGGGACGGCTGAGCGACCGGTATTCGCCGGGCGTGCTGGGCGGCATCGGCCTGGCGGCGCTGGCCGGCGGCTTGCTGACCCTGGTGTGGATCCCGGCGCACCCCAGCGTCTTTGATATCGGCTGGCGCATGGCCTTGTGCGGCATCGGCTTCGGTTTTTTCCAGGCGCCCAATCTGAAAGCCATCATGGGCAGCGCGCCGCCCGAGCGGGCCGGCGGCGCCAGCGGCGTGGTCGCCACGTCGCGCCTGATCGGGCAAGCCACGGGCGCGGCGCTGGTCGCGTACTGCTTTACCGTTTCAGCCAGCCGGGGCACGACGTATGCGCTGTGTCTGGCGGCAGGATTCGCCGCCGTGGCCAGCATCGCCAGCTTCTCGCGCCTGGTGGTGTCGCAGCCGGCGTGGCTGTCGGGCAAGGGCGGTTAAGTCTAGACGTCGATGGCCTTGTCCGACTGCATGCGCTTGCGCAGTTCGAACTTCTGGATCTTGCCCGTCGACGTGCGGGGCAGGGGGCCGAAATAAATGGCTTTCGGCACCTTGAAACCGGCCAGGTTGTTCTTGCAAAAGGCGATCAATTCCGCTTCCGTCACCGTGCCGCCCTCGCGCAATTCGACGAAGGCGCACGGCGTCTCGCCCCATTTCTCGTCCGGCTGGGCGATGACGGCGGCGGCCAGCACTTGCGGGTGGTGGTAGAGCGCATCTTCCACTTCCACGCTGGAAATGTTTTCGCCGCCGGAAATGATGATGTCCTTGCTGCGGTCCTTCAGCTTGATATAGCCGTCCGGATACATGACGCCGAGGTCGCCCGTGTGGAACCAGCCACCGGCGAACGCTTCCAGCGTCGCCTTTTCATTTTTCAGATAGCCCTTCATGCAGATATTGCCACGGAACATGATCTCGCCGATCTGTTCGCCGTCGGCCGCCACGGGTTCCATCGTGTCCGGATCGAGCACGGCGACGGCGCTTTGCAAGTGGTAGCGCACGCCCTGGCGCGATTTCAATACGGCCCGCTCTTCCTGCGACAGCGCCGCCCACTCGTCCTGCTCGGCGCAGATGGCGGCCGGGCCATACACTTCCGTCAAGCCATACGAGTGGATCAAGTCGAAACCCATGGCTTCGATCTTCGCCACCATGGCCGCCGGCGGCGGCGCACCGGCCACCATGCCGCGCACGGTCCAGGCTATGCCGTCGCGCCAGTTGGCGGGCGCGTTGGCCAGGGCCGCATGCACGATGGGCGCGGCGCAATAGTGGGTGATGCGCAATTCGCGCATCAGGTCGAACACGAGTTTCGGCTCGAACTTGCGCAGGCACACGTTCACGCCGGCGCGCGCGGCAACGGTCCACGGGAAGCACCAGCCATTGCAGTGGAACATCGGCAAGGTCCACAGGTACACGGCGTGCTTGGGCATGTCCCATTCCAGGATGTTCGACAGGGCGTTCAGGGCCGCGCCGCGGTGGTGGTAGACCACGCCTTTCGGGTCGCCCGTGGTGCCGGACGTGTAGTTCAATGCAATGGCGTCCCACTCGTCCGCTGGCGGCTGCCAGTCGTAATCGGGGTCGCCGCTGGCCAGCAAGCTTTCATAGTCGAGGTCGGAAAATGCTTCCACCTCCGGTCCCAGCACGTCGTTGACCTGGATCACGCGCAGGCCGGGAATCTGCGCCGCCATCTGGCGCGCCAGTTCGGCAAATTCCGTGTCGGCCAGCAAGACTTTCGCCTGGCCGTGGCGCAGCATGAAGGTCAGCGAAGCCAGGTCGAGGCGGATATTCAAGGCATTGAGGACGGCGCCGGCCATGGGGACGCCAAAGCTCGCTTCCACCATGGCGGGCGTGTTCGGCAGCATCACGGCCACGGTATCGCCCGTACCCACGCCCAGCTTGATGAGGCCGGACGCAAGGCGGCGCGTGCGCGCATACGTTTCTTGCCACGTCTGGCGCAGGCTGCCATGTGCAATTGCCAGGCGATTGCCATATACTGCGGCTGCCCTGGCGATATAGTCGAGCGGGGTGAGGGCGGCGTAGTTGGCGCTGTTTTTGCCGAGGCCGGTGTTGAAATCAGCTGTCATGCTTGTCTCCTGGTAAAAGAATCTTGTAGCTCCCTGTTTCGGGATTGATACCGGTTAGCATAGCACCGGTGCTGGAAAATCACTGTCATCTTAGTGACAGGTCTGAAGGATGGAATGGATAGCAACGATAGTGTAGAACGTGCGATGCCGGAACTCGACAGTCACGACTGGTTCGCGGCCCTTGATCCCCGGCATCAGACCCTGTTGCGTGCCGGCAGCGTGCTCCGGCATTACGAGGCGGGCGCCGTCATCACGCGGCGCGGCGAACCGTCCGTGCACTGGATCGGCGTGCACACGGGCTTGATCAAGCTGGCCGTCTACAACGCCGATGGGCGCGGCGCCACCTTTTCCGGCGTGCCGGCCGGTGGCTGGTGCGGCGAGGGCAGCGTGCTCAAGCGCGAATTGCGCCGCTACGACGTGGTGGCCGTGCGCGCATCGAGCATCATCCTCGTGCCGGTGGACCTGTTCCATCTGCTGCTGGCCGAGAGCCTCTCCTTTAACGCCTTCGTCATCCGCCAGCTGAACGAACGCATGGGGCAATTCATCGCCACCATCCAGAACCAGCGCCTGCTGGCCGTCGACGCGCAAGTGGCGCAAGCCATCGCGCAGCTGTTCCACCCCATGTTATATCCGCGCACCTCCAGCGTGCTTGAGCTGTCACAGGAAGAAATCGGCTTGTTGACCGGCATTTCCCGCCAGCGCGTGAACCAGGCGCTGGGCCATCTGGCCGAATTGAAACTCATCAGCATTGCCTATCAGTCGATCCGCGTCGTCGACCTCGATGGCTTGCGCCGTTATGGCGTAGCGTCGCTGTGATGACAGACCGGACGCGCGATGTGTGGCATGCTGGCGGCTCGTTCACCATATTGACCTGACGCATGGCCCTCGTTTCCGATCATCCCTTGCACCTGCTGGGCTTGCGCTTTCCGCTCCGGCTGCGCGTCACCGTGCGCCAGGGTTTTGTGACCTTGCACAATGAAATCACCACCAAGAAGCTGGCCAGCGGCGACAGTTTCGTCGTGCCCGCCTTCTTGCGCTTCGCCTGCGACGTGATGCCGGGGCGGGGCAAGCCGGCCGTGTTTACCCTGGCGCTGGAAGACGATGAGTCCGATGGCGGCCACGGCGGCGGCAAGCGCTGGAGCCAGGCGCTGGCACAGCACATCTTTGATACGCCGCAAGGCAAATGGACGGCGGCGCGCCTGGCCACCCTGTGGCAAGTGACGCCGCACAAGGCCAGGGCGCGCCTGTTTGCCGAGGGCGAGGCCTTGTTGAGCCTGGTGCGCGAACAGCGCCTCGCGCATGCGCTGCACACGGCGGCGCAAGCGGGCGCCGATGGCAAAGACGGCGGGCGCGACCTGGCGCAAGTGGCGGCCGGCTCCGGTTTTGCCTCGATCCCCGCGTTTTGCGACGCCTGCGTGGACGTGGCCGGGGTGCGCCCCAGCCTGTTCCTGCGCGGCCAGGCGCCCGGATAGCCAGACTCCGTTATAATCGGGCCATGGGATATTTATTGAAGCGCAAACAGTGGCACATGTGGTTCGCCTGCCTGGCGATACTGCTCAATGCGCTGTCGCCGTCCCTGTCATATGCGTTTGCCTCGCAGCATGCGAACGCGAACAATGCCGCCGTCGACATCTGCTCGGCCAGCGGCGCCGTCTACACGCAGGCCGATCTGGCGCCTGCCGCTACATCCACCACCGGTTCCGTGCTGCACCACATCGAGCATTGCCCGTTCTGCATCAGCCATGCGGGCAGCGTGGGCCTGCCGCCGCCATCTTCCTCGCCGCTACCCGTCATCACGGGCCACGACCACTATCCGCCCGTGTTTTACCAGGCGCCGCCAGCCCCGTTCGCGTGGCTGGCCGCCAGCCCCCGCGGTCCCCCTTCGGCTGCCTGAACGCCCAGTCACGCCTTCCCTGTCTTAACTGTATCCACTACGCCCCTCGGGCCAGAATGCCATGAAACGTCGTCTTTTCCTTCTCGCCGGCACGGCGGGATTGCTCACGCTTGCCGCTTGCGAACAAGCGCCGAAACCCCATTACAACGGCCTCGACTTGACGGGAGGCGATTACAAGCCCGACTTCAAATTGAGCGGCCCCGACGGCAAGGTGTATACCCTGGCCGACTTCAAGGGCAAGTATGTGATGGTCTTCTTTGGCTTCACGCAATGTCCGGATGTGTGCCCGACAGCCCTGTCGCGCGCGCTGGAAATCCGTCAGAAGCTGGGGCCGGACGCCGATAAGTTGCAAGTGATCTTCATCAGCATCGACCCCGAACGCGATACACCAGAGTTGCTGAGCGAGTACATGCGCGCCTTCGACCCCAGCTTCCTCGGCTTGCGCACGGACCCGCAGGCGACGGCACAGACGGCCTTCAATTACAAGGTCTTCTACCGCCGCGTGCCCAGCGGCAGTTCGTACACGATGGACCACACGGCCATCAGCTATGTGCTCGATACCGAGGGACGCATGCGCCTGGGCTTGAAGCACCAGTTGACGGGCGACGAGTGCGTGCGGGACATCAAGACCCTGATGAAATCGAAATACACCTTATAACCATTGCGAGGAAATAATCATGACCCATCTGAAAACCCTGCTGGCCACGGCCCTGGCCGTGCTGTCCTTCTCCGCCGCTGCCCAGACTTCCGTGCAGATCACCGACCCGTGGGTGCGCGCCACCGTGCCGCAGCAAAAAGCCACGGGCGCCTTCATGCAGATCACGGCGCCGAAAGCCATGCGGCTGCTGGAAGTGCGCTCGCCCGTGGCCGGCGTGGCGGAAATCCATGAAATGAGCATGGCGGACAATATGATGCGCATGCGTCAGGTCAAGGAAATCGCTTTGCCAGCCGGCAAGGCCGTCGAACTGAAGCCGGGCGGCTACCACGTCATGCTGCTGGACCTGAAAGGGCAGGTGAAGGCGGGCGACAATATCCCGCTGACCCTCGTCGTCGAAGGCGAGGACAAGCGCCGCGAAACCATCGAAGTCCACGCCGTGGCCCGTCCGCTGGGCGCCACTTCGGCGCCGATGCCGGCGATGAAGCACTAAGCTTTGCCGCTACCCCCTTGAAAGCCCGGTTCGCCGGGCTTTTTTGCGCCAGCCTGAAAGTTAAACGACTGTTTGATATAATTCCGCACAATATTAAACAGTTGTTTAAACGATGGGAATGGCATGAGGCAAGACAAGGGAAACGAAAGAGAAAGCGAACCGGCGCGCATGCGCATCCTGCAGGCGGCGGTCCAGCTGTTTGCCGATGAGGGCTACAAGCTCGCATCCGTGCGCAGGATCTGCGAGGCGGCCCACGTCAACGTGGCGATGGTCAATTATTACTTTCATGGCAAGGAAGAGCTGTATCTGGCCGCCTTCGACCATGCGCGCGCGCTGGCGCGTGCCTCGGCCGCTGCCGCGCCGGATGCGGGCCCAGCGGTGGCCGTGGCGCCCGTGGAGCAGTTGCGCCTGGCGATAGAAGCGATGGTATGCGACATGCTGCGCCCGGGTGCGGCTTCGCTGTTCAGCCGCCTGGTGGCGCGCGAACTGATCGAGCCGACGGCCGCCATCCACCTGCTGGCCGAACGCGACGTGCGCGCGCACCATGCGCTGTTTACTGGCTTGATCCGTGGCGTGGTGGGGGAGGCCTTGCCGGACGACGTGGTGCAGAAATGCGTGTTCAGCGTGATCGGCCAGGCCGTGTTCTATGCCCGTTCGCGCATCGTGCATGAGCTGGTGGCGCCCGAGATCACCTATGACGAGGCGGGCACCGCCAGCATCGCGCGGCATGTCGCCGCGTTTTCGCTGGCGGCCCTCGACGGCTTGCGCCGCCAATATGCTGCGCAGGCGGTCGCATGAAGACGAGAAACCTGACCCTCGTGCTGGCCGGGCTGGCCATGCTGGGCCCGTTCGCCACCGATACCTTCTTGCCGTCGTTCCCCGCGATCGGCACGCATTTCGACGTCAGCAGCGTGCTGGTGCAGCAGACCCTGAGCGTCTACCTGGCCGCCTATGCCTTCATGACCTTGTTCTACGGCACCTTGTCCGACTCGTTTGGCCGCCGTCCCGTGATCCTCGCTTCCCTGCTGATCTTTGCGGCCGGCTCCATCGGCGCCGCGTTCGCGCCCAGCTTTGGCTGGTTGCTGTTCTTCCGCGGCATGCAGGGCGCTTCGGCAGGGGCGGGCAGGGTGATCGGCCAAGCCATCGTGCGCGACAGCTTGTCGGGCGCGGCCGCGCAAAAGATGCTGGCCAATATCATGATGGTGTTCGGCATCGCACCGGCCATCGCCCCCATCATCGGCGGCTGGCTGCATGTGGCCTACGGCTGGCAATCGACGTTCGTGTTCACCTTTTCCGTCACCGTGCTGCTGTTGCTGGCCTGCCTGAAAGGCTTGCCGGAAAGTTTGGCCGTCGAACAGCGCCAGCCTTTTCATCCGGGCAACATCGCGCGCAATTACTGGCTGGCCTTGCGCCACCGGGCTTTCCTCTTGCGTTCGCTGGCCGTCGCCTTCGCCTTTGGCGGCTTCGCCCTGTACATCGCGTCGGCACCGCATTTTATTTTGGAACTGCTGCGCCTGCCGGAAACGGCGTTCGGCTGGATGTTCATCCCCATGGTGGCGGGCCTGGTGGGCGGCTCGGCGCTGTCGGGCAAGCTGGCCCACGCGGTGAAAAGCACCGTGCTGGTGCGCTGGGGCTTGCTGGCCATGGCGGCCACGGGCGCGCTCAATATTGCTTACAACCACTGGTTCGCGGCCAGCATCCCGTTCGCCGTCGTGCCCGTGATGCTGTACGCGTTCGGCATGTCGCTGGCCTTGCCGGGCATGACCATGTCCACGCTCGACATATTCCCGCAGATGCGGGGCCTGGCCGCCTCCTTGCAAAACTTCGTGCAAATGCTGGTGTTTGCGCTGGTGTCCGGTTTTGTCGCGCCGTTGCTGTTCGACAGCGCATTCAAGCTGGCGCTGGGGCAAGCCTCGGCCGTGGCGCTGGCCGCGTTTTTCTGGTGGCTGGGCACGCGCCAGACCGCGGCGCACGGTGCTACCGGAGTTGCCAAAGCGGCATGATCGGGGTTTGAAAAGGTAGGCATGCTTCCTGCTTTGTTACACTGTGACAATCAGACCCCTGCTGCGGCAGCGCAGCACCCGCGTGGGTCTAAGCAGTTTTGCAACTTTACCTTTGGCTATCATGCACTTGATTAACTCCAGTTTGAACCACGCCTTGCGCGTGCCGCTGGCTGCGGAAATCCACTCGCGGCCGTTTTTGCAGCTCGACGCCCCCGAGCTGATCACCCATCTGGCCGTGTATAAAGATGACAGCGCGGTGACTGGCGCGTCGAATATGGCGGCCCAGCACGCCACCCTGGCGGCCCTGTGCACGCATTTCGGCGTCACGCCGCCAAATGCCGAAGCCAAGTATTTTTATTACGACTTTGGACGCTTCCGCCTGAAATGGGAATGCCACACGGAATTTGCCACGTTTACCTTTGCCGAGCATCCGGGCCAGGCCTTGCCCCTGGAACAAGCGTTCGAGCGCATGCCCCTAGAGCAATTGCCGCAGCAGTGGCTGGTGGGCTTGAAGGGCAAGCTGATGGTGGCGGCCCACGTGGTGCTCGAGCAGGCGACCGAGCCTGCCGAGATCTTCATGCAGGGTTTGTCGCGCGTGTTCGAGGGCAATACCCTGGCCGGCAGCAAAGTATTGCAGGGTGGAGAATTGTGGACGGATTTCACGATCCAGTCCGATGGCTTCAGCCGTTTCGTCATCCGCGACGCGGGCATGCGCTCGCAGCAGTCGGGCCGCCTCGTGCAGCGCGTGCTGGAAATCGAAACCTACCGCATGATGGCCTTGCTGGGCTTGCCCTACGCCATGCAGGCGGCGCCATCGTTGAACGCCATCGAAAACGAACTGGCGACCCTGGCCGCCGCCATGGTCGACACGGACAACGCACCGGGCCTGGCCAAGACGGACGACGGCGTCTCCGAGCAAGGCTTGCTCGACCGCATCACGCGCCTGGCCGCCCGTATTGAAAAGCTGTCACTCGATAATAGCTACCGTTTTTCCGCCTCGAAAGCCTACATGGGCCTCGTCAAGGCGCGCATCGACGAGTTGCGCGAAGTGCGCATCGAAGGCATCCCGACGGTCGAGGAATTCATGGACCGCCGTTTGACGCCCGCCATGAACACGTGCGAAGCGATGGCCAGCCGCCAGGAAGCGATGGCGCAGCGCATCGCCAACACCAACGACTTGCTGCGCACGCGCGTGGGCATCGTGCAGGAATTGCAGAATCGGCAAATCCTGCAATCGATGAACGCGCGCGCGGCCCAGCAGTTGCGCTTGCAGCAAGCCGTGGAAGGCTTGTCCGTGGCCGCCATTTCCTATTACGTGATCGGCCTGTTCAGCTATACGGGCAAGGCGGCCAAGGTGATGGGGCTGCCCGTGAATCCGGAAATCCTCGTCGGCGCCCTGGTACCGTTCGTGGCGGCCGCCGTCTGGCTGGGATTGCGGCGCATGCACCACAAGCTGCACGCGGACTGAGCAGGACGACACTACGCTGTCATTTTTGCTATCTTTCAACATTTGACCGTCAGGTGTTTTGAAAGGAAGTTGCGTGCTACCGAATGTTGGCGATGTTTACAGTGTGTTTTCGTCCGAGCTGCAGCAGTATGTGGCTTGCCAGGTCACTCGCATCAAGGACGTTTCATCGTCCAGGCCGGTCGCTGCCGTGCTGGAGCTGGACTGGACCGGCGACGCCTTGCCCGATGCGGCGGCCGTGCAAGCCATGCGGCCGCTGCTGTGCGATTATTTCTTTTGGAATAATCGCCACGACCACTGCTATGCCACGGCAAACGTGCCGCCTGGCCATACCCTCGTGGGCAATATCGCGCCGCTGGTCGATGTGGAAGTCAACAGCTACCGCAGCGGCTGGAACGTGGGCGACAGCGTGCTGCGCCAGCGCAACTGGGAGCGCATCGATCCGTTGCGGCGCCAGCAATTCAAGGCTGCGTCGGACGAGCGTGAAGTAACAGTCGGCGGCCAGGTCTTCCGGCAGGACGCGACGAAAATCGATGACAGCGTCTTGCAGGCGCTGGGCGACATATCCGAGCTGGAGCAACTGCCTTGCCTGATGTCGATCGAGACCAGCGAAGGCACGCAAGCCTTGATGGAGTTTATCCAGGGCAATCCCTTCATCAATGAGCTGCAGTGGCAGTCATCGACGGTGCATGCGCTCGATTTCAGCGGCAGCGGCTTGAGCCGGCTGATCCTGCAACCCGATGGCGTTACCAGCCTGGTCTTGAACGAAGGCTTGAGCTTGCTCGCGCTGCGCGGCGCGCCATCGCCGGCGCTGGGCATCGACGATGGCGCCGATGGCCGCCATCTGACACTGCAGTGCACGCAGACGCTGCCGCCGTTCCACGGTCTCGGCCAGCTGGGCGGCCTGTCGCTGGTGAGCATGAAGGAAGTTGACCTGGCGCAAGTGGCGCGGCGTTTTCCCCATCTGACGGCCTTGCGCATCTGGGGCAAGCCGGGGCTGGCGTCGCAGATAGCCAGCCTGGCGCAGCTGAGCCAGCTGCGGATGTTCACCGCCTGTGACCTGTTCGGTTACACGGCGGAGGAGTTTCCATCGGCCACGCAATTGCCGCAGCTGTCGGCCTTGTGGCTGACCAGCTTGCCCGCCGATGTGGCCAAGGCCATCAAGACCGGTTACAAGAGGGCGGCGGCTCTGGGACTGGACTTGTCGGTGACCAAGGCGCGCAAGCCGGAATGGCTGGCGGACAACCTGCTCAACCCGTTCCGCGACTGGGATGGCCGCGAACATATTTCTCCTGCGTATGCAAAAAAGGCCGCGCTGGCCTACAAGAACTTGCTGGCCGTGACGCGCGGCATCGATGCCGCCATGGACGCGACGGCGGCCGCCGCCGCGCTGGAGGCGATGGTCGCCGCCTATGTCGATGCATTCAACAAGATCGAGCGGCGGGCCAGCATCATCGAGACGGTCGAGCGCGAGGAAATCTACTCGGTGCTGGCGGAACTGCTGGCACAGCTGCGGCAGCAATTGGGCGGGCAGGGTGCGGCGCTCGTCGATGAGGCGGCCTTGCTGGACTCGTTCAACCGCTTGCGCGAATTTTAGTTTTTCACGAACTAGAAAAAAAGTTCTAGACATCGAGTTCTAGAATCGGTATTCTGGCGGCATGTTAAAAAATACCTCCACTCCCCATCCCACGGCCGCCGAACTGGACCTGCTGCGCATCTTGTGGCAGCGCGGTCCGTCCGACGCCCGCGCCGTGTACGACGCCCTGGCCGCCGAGCGTGCCGACGCCAGTTACGCCACCGTGCTGCGCCAGTTGCAGCTGATGCATGGCAAGGGCTTGCTGAGCCGCGATGAAAGCCAGCGTCCCCAGCTGTATGCGGCCGTCGAAGCGCAGGAAAAGTTACAGACCAGCTTGCTCAAGGACTTGATCGGCAAGGTGTTTTCCGGTTCCGGCAAGGCGCTCGTATTGACGGCCCTGCGCGAGCACGTGAGCGACGCGGAACGCCTGGAAATTGAAAAAATCCTGCGCAGCAAGGATGGCGGCGCGCCATGAGCCTGGATACGAGCTTGGGCATTGAGTTGGGCAAGCTTGTCCCTGCGCTGGGCTGGGTCTTGCTGTATTTCGTCTGGCAGGGCGTGATCGTCGGCGCCGTTTCCGCTGTCCTGCTCTGGCTGCTGCGCCACGCCAGCGCGCGCTGGCGCTATGCCGTCTGCGCGCTGGCGCTGCTGCTGTGCCTGTGTATTCCCATCGTCCACCTGCTGTCTCTGCTGTCGGGCATTTCGCCGGCCCAGCTGCCCGTGGACGCGCCGCCCGCCTGGCGCGCCGCGCTGCAAGCGTGGATGCCGGCCCTGGTGCTGGCCTGGAGCGCCGGCGTTGGCCTGATGAGCTTGCGACTGTGCCTGGGCCTGGCGTGGGTCGGCAAGCTGCGCCGCCAGGCCGTAGCCGCCCCGGCCATCTGGCAGGCGCGCCTCGATGCGCTGGCGCAGCGCATGGGCTTGCACCGGCGGCCGCCGCTGAAGCTGCATGCGGGCCTGGCCAGTCCTGTGACTGTGGGCTTCTGGCACCCCGTCATCCTGCTGCCGGCCGCCTTGCTGAGCGGCATGCCCGTCGCCTTGCTCGAAGCGTTGCTGGCGCATGAGCTGGCCCACGTGCGGCGCTGGGATTACCTGGTCAACCTGCTGCAAAGCGTGGCCGAGGCGCTGCTGTTCTTTCACCCCGTCGTCTGGTGGCTGTCGGCGCGCATGCGGGCCGAGCGCGAACAGGTGGCCGACGCCCTGGCTGCGCAAGCGCTGCAGGATCCGCAGCAGCTGGCCACGGCGCTGCATGCGCTGTCCTTGCAGACGGCCGCGCCAAACCATTCTGGCTTGCTGATGTCGGCCCGGGGCGGAGCATTGCTCACGCGCATAGAACGCTTGATGGCGCCCGGCCTTGACACCGGCAGCTGGAAGATGGCCGTGCCCGCCTTGTTGCTGGCCTGCGCCACCTTGTTGCTGCAGACGCAGGGCAAGCCTGCCGTCAGCGGGGCGACCCTGGCCGAGGCCGCCGCCGGCATGCTGGACTTGCCTGTCAGCGCCAAACACATGCTGGTGTTCGATGACGCCAGCGGCAAGGTATTGATGGCGAAAGACGCGGACGCCGTCGTGCCCATCGCCTCGATCACCAAGCTGATGACGGCCATGGTGGTGCTCGATGCGGGGCAGGATAGGGATGAGCAGGTGCGCATCGTGCGCGCCGACGGCGATGCGTCCTTGCAGCGCCACAGCCTGCTGGCCGATGGCGTGGCCGTGTCGCGCGGCGCGCTGTTGCAACTGGCGCTGCTGCCATCCGAAAACCGCGCCGCCGCCGCGCTGGCGCGCACCTATCCGGGCGGCAGCGCGGCTTTTAATGACGCCTTGCAAGCGAAGATCCGCAGCTTGGGCTTGAGCCGTACCACCTTGCTGGACCCCGTCGGCAGCTCGCCCGCGAATACCTCCACGGCCAGCGAGGTGGCGAAGATCGTCGCGGCCGCCGCGCGCTATCCGGACATCGCGCGCATCACCAGTCACCCGCAAGCGAGCGTGGCGGTCAATGGCAAGACACGCACCTTGCACAACACCAATCCGCTGGTCGGTGGCAAGGGCTGGGACATTGTGCTGTCAAAGACGGGCAGCAGCAGCGAGGCGGGCAGCTGCCTGAGCATGCGCATGCGCAGCGGCGGCAAGCACGTCACCGTCGTGCTGCTGGACGCCGATGGCGCGCAGCGGCGCTCGCTCGACGCCGGGCACATCCGCGACACTCTGGCCGACAGGACCGGCCGCATGCATTGATACCCCCCCCGGGCGCGCCAGTGCGGGCGCCCTTCTTTTTACACTCTGGAGATGAAGATGACACTATTGGCGAAGTTGATGCTGGCTGCGGTTGCGACCATGGCGGCTGGCACGGTGCAGGCGAAGACGCCGGCGGCTGTGCAGGATAAACCGGTTAATTGCGACAATTGCAAGGAATGGAACGCGCCCGTCAAGCCGTTCAATGTCTTTGGCAATACCTGGTATGTGGGCACGGCCGGCCTGTCGGCCGTGCTGGTGACGAGTCCGCAAGGCCATATCCTGCTCGACGGCGCGCTGCCGCAATCGGCGCCGTTGATCATCGCAAACATCAAGGCGCTGGGCTTTCGCATCGAGGATGTGAAATACATTCTTAATTCGCACGCGCATTGGGACCATGCGGGCGGCATCGCCGCGCTGCAGCGGGCCAGCGGCGCCACCGTGATGGCCAGCGCGGCGGCCGCGCCGGTGCTGCAAAGCGGCACCAATGGCAAGGACGATCCGCAGTACCAGGCCAATCCCGTCGTGCATGTGGCCAAGGTGAGCAAGGTCAGCCTGGTGGGCGAGGGCGACACCGTCAAGGTAGGACCGCTGACCCTGACGGCCCACATGACGCCGGGCCACACTCCCGGCGGCACGACGTGGACGTGGACGTCGTGCGAAGGCCAGCGCTGCCTGGACGTCGTGTATGCGGATAGCCTGAACCCATATGCGAGCGGCGATTTCCGTTATACGGGCAAAGGCGCGGGCAAAGGCGGCACGCCCGATATCTCGGCCTCGTTCGAAGCGAGCATCGCCAAGGTGGCCGCCTTACCATGCGACATCATCATCCCCGTGCATCCGGGCACGACGGACGTACTGGGCAAGGCCGCCAGGCGCAGCGGCTCGGACAATCCCCTGATCGACGCCAATGCCTGCCGCGCCTATGCGGCCGAAGCGGGCGGTTTGCTGGCCAAGCGCCTGGCGAAAGAGCGGGGTGAGCCGGCGCCTCTTGACGCCAAGGGCGCCGCGCACGTGCATTAAGTTTGGCTCTGTCTCCGCTAAGTAGGGGAAGTCCAGGAATCTTCCCGTGTCCCTGCTGTCTGACTGTGTATACCAGACAAACGGGAGCCTTCCATGCAGCCAGCCCAATGGAAAACGTTCATCGTCCAGTTCGCCGAATTGAACCGCCGCCAGCGCCTGGCGGGCATCGCTCTGCTGCGCGGGGCCGCATCGCAAGACGTAATCGTGGCACTGGTCGAAAGCGTGGCCCGGCAGCGATTGCACTGTCCTGCCTGCAATAGCAACCATGCTCACCGGCATGGCCATGCGCACGGCCTGCAGCGCTACCGTTGCGTGCCGTGCGGGCGCACCTTCAATGCGCTCACCGGCACGCCGCTGGCGCGCTTGCGCCATAAATCGCTGTGGCTCGACTACGCCGATTGCCTGCTGGCATCGGATTCCGTGCGCAAGGCGGCGCGCCAACTGGGCGTGCACCGCAACACCACGTTTCGCTGGCGCCACCGGTTTTTATCGCTGGCCAAGACGGACCGGCCGCATGGCCTGCACGGCATCGCCGAGGCCGACGAGTTGTATGTACTGGAATCGGAGAAGGGAGCGCGGCAGATGATGCGTCCGGCGCGCCGCCGGGGCGGCCATGCCCATAAACGCGGCATATCGAACGAACAGGTCTGCATCCTGGTGGCGCGCGACCGCACGGGACAGACCCTCGATTTCGTCACGGGCAAAGGAGCGCTGACCAAGGCGCAGCTGCACCATTGTTTGTTGCCCATGATCGACAAGGATGTCTTGCTAGTCACCGACGGCCATGCCGCCTACCGGGCCTTCGCCCGTGAAGCTCGTATCAGCCACCAGGCCGTCAACTTGCGTGCCGGCATCCGCGTGCAGGGCGCCGCCCACGTGCAGAACGTCAACGCCTATCACCGCCGTCTGCGGCAATGGATGGGGCCGTTTCACGGCGTGGCGACGCGCTACCTGCCGAACTACCTGGGCTGGCGCTGGATACTCGACGCCGGGCGCATCCGTTCACCGGAAACGCTGTTGAAAGCAACGCTGGGCGCATTCCCACATCTGACGGTGACATAGCCTTAAGTTTTTTACTCTGCCGCCTGGCGCTGTTTGTGCAGGCGTTTCAGGAACACCGTCATTTCCTTGACGGCTTGCAGGTCGCCTTGCTGCTGGGCCACTGTCACGCCGGTGGTCCACGCGGCCTGCGCTTCGTCCAGCCGGCCCAGCTGGTGCATGGCCTTGCCCAGCAGTTTCCAGGCGGCGGAATAGCCGGGCTGTTGCACGGTGGCTTGCGCCAGGTGCAGGGCCGCTTGCTCGGCGTCATGGTCTTTTAGGCAGGCATCTCCCAAGCCAAAGCGCAGCAGCGCGTTGTCGCGCCCCTGCGCCAGCAGTTTTTCCAGATTTTCACGCATCAAGAGTCCCGTTAATATGCAAGTCTATTCTTGTATATTAGCGTTTCCGCTTGCAAGTAACAAGCCCGCGTTCAATCCCGCAGCTCCACCACGAGCTTGCCGCGCGCGCTGCCGTCGGTTTGCGCCGCATGTGCATCGTGCGCCGTGTGCAAGGTAAAGCGGCGTGGATCGAGCCGCACCTGCAGCTTGCCAGCCTCGATTAACTTGTTGGCTTCGCGCAAGATGGCGCCATGGCGCGCATGATGCTCACCGCTCAACAGGGGCAGCAGGGTGAATGTGCCCCAGCCGAGGCAGCTGACGACGTGGCCGCCGTAGAGGCGTGCCGCCTGGAAGCTGGCGTCGAGGGTGGCGCCGCCCACCGTGTCATAGACGATGTCGAAGCCGGCGCCGCCCGTGTGTTCGGCCACGTAGTCATCCACCGTGCTGGTGCGGTAATCGATGAAGCGGGCGCCCAGCGCTTCGATGGCATCGCGGCTGGCGGCGCTGCCCGTGGCATACACCGTGGCGCCAAGGGTGACGGCAAGCTGCACGGCCATGTGGCCCACGCCGCCCGCGCCGCCATGCACGAGCACGCTGTCACCCGCTTTCACGTGAGCGCGGTCCACTAAACCTTCCCAGGCCGTGATGAAGACGAGGGGCAGGGCGGCCGCTTCGCGCATGCTCAGCGCTGGCGGCACGGGCGCCAGCAGGGCTGCATCGAAGACGCCGTACTCGGCCAGCGAGCCCTGGATGCCGCCGATGCCGCCAGCCATGCCATACACTGTTTCGCCAATATGAAAAGTCGTCACGCCATCGCCGACGGCTTCCACCGTGCCGGCCACGTCGATGCCGAGGATGGCGGGCAGGCGGGGCCGGGCGTGCGGGGCGGCGCCGGCCGCGATTTTCGTGTCGAGCGGGTTGACGCCGCTGGCGGCGATGCGCACGAGGACTTGCCCGGGACCGGGCTGCGGCACGGGCAGGTGTGCGACGGTCATGGGGGCGGCAAAGGTGGTGAGGACGAGGGTTTGCATGGGGTTCTCCTGTGGTTGATGCCCCAGTCTAGGCGGAGATGGCGCAAAGAAAAACGGGGCGCGGCCCCATGCACTATTTCGATATCGTGGATAATCATAGTCAAACAGGAGGGAATGCATGGACAGGCTGGAAGCGATGCGAGTGTTTTGCGCCGTGGTCGAGGCGGGCGGTTTCAGCAAGGCGGCGCAGCGCCTCGGTATTTCGACCTCGTCCGTGACGAACCAGGTGGCGGCGCTGGAAAAACACTTTGGCGTGCGCCTCTTGCAGCGCACCACGCGCAGCATGTCGCTGACGGCCGAAGGCCGGCAATGCCACGCGCAGGCGCGCCAGATGCTGGCCGATATGGCGGCGCTGGAGTCCAGTCTTGAACAAGCGGCCGGGAAACCTTCGGGCAGCTTGCGCGTGGATATGCCCAGCAGCATCAGCCGCAACCTCGTGGCGCCCGCCTTGCCCCGCTTTATGGCCGCTTATCCCGACATTTCCTTGCGCCTGACCGTCAGCGACCGCCTGGTCGACATGGTGGAAGAGGGCATCGACGTAATGCTGCGCATCGGCGAGCCGCAGGATTCATCTCTGGTGGCGCGCAGCCTGCTGAACATGGATTATCTGTGCTGCGCCTCGCCCGCCTTTGTTGCCCGGCATGGCATGCCGCGCACGCCGCAGGAGCTGGACCAGTTTGCCTGCCTGCATTTCCTGTATCCGAAATCGCGCCAGGTGCGGCCCTGGCTGTTCCAGGCCGGGGAGGGAGAGGAGGGCGATGCGGCGTATGCGCACACGCCGCCGGCCGCCTTGGCCTTCGACCATATCGAATCGATGATCGCCGCCGCCCAGGCTGGTTGCGGCATCGTGCAGGCGCTGTCCGTTTCCGTGCTGCAGCCGCTGCGTGAAGGCAGCCTCGTGCCCGTGCTGCAACCGTTCCGCACGC
The DNA here is from genome assembly GCF_020858035.1 of Janthinobacterium sp. EB271-G4-3-2. Lineage (NCBI taxonomy): Bacteria > Pseudomonadati > Pseudomonadota > Betaproteobacteria > Burkholderiales > Oxalobacteraceae > Janthinobacterium > Janthinobacterium sp. EB271-G4-3-2. The sequence continues at coordinate 363,691 of NZ_JACYMG010000005.1, forward strand.
GGGGGCCGGACCTGTGGGCGCTGTTCCATCCGCGTCAGCTGCGCGCGGCCAAAGTGCAAGTGTTCGTGGAGTTTTTGGCGCAGATTGTCGATGAAGGCTTTAATGAGAATTGATTATCAATTATAATGCAAGCCTATTGCATTGAATTGCCCATGTCAGGAATCCCCATGTCCGTGTTTTTACGCCGCCCCGTGGCGCTCTTGCTGGCCGCCGCCAGCCCCTGGTCACTGGCAGTCGATGGTGCGCAGGCTGATGACGTCGTCACCGTCAAGGCCGAGCGCCAGCATTACCGCAGCCTGTCCGCCACGGGCGCCACCAAGACGGATGCCTTGCTGATGGACTTGCCGCAAAGCGTGCGCGTGCTGACCGGCGACTTGCTGCGCGACGCGGGCGTGACGACCCTGGCCGGCGCGCTGGACCTGGCCAGCGGCATTGCAAAACAAAGCCCGCTGGGCGGCTTGTGGGACAGCTACGCCATGCGCGGCTTCACGGGCGACCCGAATTTCGGTTCCGACTACATGGTCAACGGTTTCAGTTCCAGCCGCGGCTACAACGGCATGCGCGACGGCGGCAATACGCAGGCAGTGGAAGTACTGAAAGGTCCCGCGTCGGCCCTGTACGGGCGGGGCGAACCGGGCGGTACGGTGAACATCACGACGAAAAAGCCGAAGTTCGCGCCGGAATACAGCGCCGATGTATCGCTCGGCAGCTTGCAGACGCGCCGCGCCGCCGTCGACTTGACGGGACCCTTGAGCGGCACCATCGCCTACCGCCTGAACGCGGCGCATGAGGAAGGGCACAGCTTCCGCGATACGGTGAAAGTCGAGCGCAGCCTGTTTTCGCCGTCCTTCCTCTGGCTGGTGGGCGAGCACACGACCGTGTCGTATGAAATCGAAGCGGTGCGGCAGCGCGCGCCGTTCGACCGTGGCGTGGTGGCCGTAAATGGCAAGCTGGGGGCCGTGCCGGTGTCGCGCTTCCTGGGCGAACCTGGCGACGGCCCCATGACAGTCAAGTCGCTGGGGCAGCAGCTGTTCATCCATCATGCGCTCTCCGACGACTGGACGGTGCAGGCGGGCGCTTCTTACCGCGACAGCGAATTGAGCGGTTATTCGACCGAGGCGAACAGGCTGCTGGCCGATGGGCGCACCTTGAACCGCCAGCGCCGCCACCGCGATTTCTCGGCCACCGACGTGTCGGCCCGCGTTGAAGTGCTGGGCAAGTTCAGGACGGGCGCGCTGGCGCACGAAGTGCTGGCCGGCGTCGATGCCTATCATTTCGACGACCGCCGGGTGCAGCTGCGCCGCAATCCCTCTGCCGCGAATGCCTATGCCATCGATATTTTCAATCCCGTGTATGGCGGCAAGGCCGATCCGCTGGCCCTGTCCATCGATACGCAGGAAGGGCAGAGGGCGCGTGGCCTGTATGCGCAGGACCAGATCGACCTGGGGGCGCAATGGAAGGCGCTGGTTGGCGTGCGCCACGATAGCTACACGCAGGATGTAACGAATAATCGCCTGCGCGTGAGCAACCGCCAGTCGCTGTCGGCCACCAGCCCCCGCGCGGGCCTCGTCTACCAGCCATCGAAGGCGTGGTCGCTGTATGCGAGCGCGGCCAAGGGCTTCCGGCCCAACAGCGGCATCAGCATAGCCAACCAGGCGTTTCCCGCAGAGCGCAGCCGCTCGTATGAGCTGGGCGCCAAGCTGGAAACGGGCAAGCTGACGGGCACCGTGGCCGTGTACGACATCCGCAAGAGCAATGTGCTGACGACCAATCCCGCCAACACGGACTTCGCCATCGCGGCGGGCGAGGTGGGCAGCCGGGGCTTGGAGCTCGACGTGTCGGGCGAAGTGGCGCGCGGCTTGCGCGTCTCGGGCGCCTATGCCTACACCAACGCCACCGTCACGCGCGGCGACAATACGATCGTGACGGGCAGCCGCTTCGCCAACGTGCCGCGCCACAGCGCCAACCTGCTGGCCACGCAGCAATTCGCGCTGGGCACGGGAACGGCCAGCGTGGGCGGCGGCGTGCAATATGTGGGCGAGCGCCTGGGCGACGTGGCCGTCAGCAGCAAATTTACTCTGCCGGCCTATACGACGGCCAAGCTGCTGGCATCGTATTCGCCGACGGCGAAACTGCGCCTGGCTCTGAACGTGGAAAACCTGTTCAACCGCAGCTATTATGCGAGTTCCTATAGCCAGCTGTGGGTGGCGCCGGGGGCGGAGCGCATGGTGACCCTGAATGCGCATTACCGGTTTTAACTGTGGGGCTCTGTACATGCCACATCATTGTTCGAACCCAGCAGCATAGAGCCGGGGTCAGACCCGGCGGGTCTGACCCCAGATTTTGCTGGTGGGGTGAAATAACACTGCCGACTCACTAAAGTTTTTATAAATCAACCAATGACTGTTCCACTGACTTCCTCCGCCACCCTGCGCACCCGCATCGCCGTCATCGACGTGCTGCGCGGCATCGTCATGCTGATCATGCTGTTCGACCATGTGCGCGAAACCGTCTTTTTACATCACCAAGTTGGCGACCCCATGGATGCGGCCCACGTCGATCCGGCCCTGTTCTTCACGCGGCTGGCCGCCCACGTGTGCGCGCCCATGTTCGTTTTCCTGACGGGCCTGTCCGCCTGGCTGTACGCGCATCCGGCTGCCGGGCCCCGCAGCGCGGCCGGTTTTTTGTTCAAGCGGGGCTTGCTGCTGGTCGTGCTGGAACTGGTGTTCGTCAATTTCGCCTGGAGCGGGGCGTTTCCGCCCGCCGTGCTGTACTTGCAGGTGATCTGGGTCATCGGCCTGGCCATGATGGCGCTGGCCGTGCTGCACAAGCTGCCTTTGAAAGTGCTGATCGTGCTGGGCGTGGCGATTATCGCGGGCCAGCATTTGATGACGGGCTTGCGCGCGGAACAGGGCAGCCTTGGCTATTACGCGCTGACGCTGCTGCTGCAACGCGGCTATCTGGTGGCGGACGGCGCCATGCAGATCAAGGTCAGCTATCCGCTGCTGCCGTGGATAGGCGTGATCGTGCTCGGCTATGCGGCCGGTCCCCTGTATGCGCGTGCATTTTCTGCCAAGGCACGGCGGCGCTGGCTGCTGGCGCTGGGCGCGGGCAGCTTGCTGCTGCTGGGCCTGCTGCGCGGCTTCAATCTGTATGGCGAAACCCTGCCGTGGGTGGCGGGCGACACGGCCTTGCGCACGGCCATGAGCGTGCTGAACTTCACCAAGTATCCGCCGTCGCTGGACTTTTTGCTGTTCACCCTGGGCCTGGGCTTGCTGGGCATGGCCTGGCTGGAAAGCGTCGATAACTGGTTTACGCGCGCTTGCGCCACCTTTGGCGGCGCGCCCATGTTCTACTATTTGCTGCACCTGTACCTGCTGCTGGCCATCGGCATCGCTTTGACGGCCGTGCTGGGTGCCAACCATGGCAACCGTTACGGCGTCGAGCACATCTGGCAAGTGTGGCTGATCGCGCTGGCCCTGATGCCCGTGCTGTACTTTCCTTGCCGCGCGTTCGCCAATTACAAGCGCACGTCGAAGCGGGCCTGGGTGCGCTACTTCTGAGCTCGCCTATTTGCAGTAGAGGCGGTCAATGCTGTGCGGCGACGCCAGGTAATGCCGAGTCTGCCACCCGATGGCCACCCGGTAGGCACACGGCGGATCGAGCGCCACGTTGACGGGGAAGCCGCCGTTGTTGCCCGATAAATGAGGCCCGCCCGCGCCGCCACGGAACAGATAATTGCTGGACGGTGGCGGAGGCGTGAAGCTGGCGGCTGGCAGCGGTGGCGGCGGGTGCGTGATGCCGTTGTTGTTGGAAATCGTGATATTGAAAAAGCGCAGATGCGGGTGGTCTATCGTGTACAGGATATGCACGAGGCCGCCCGCGATGGGGTTGCAGGCATTGCTGCGCAGCTCTTCCAGGTCCAGCGCCACGATGACGGGCGAGTTGTCGAAGACGATGGAATCGAGCCCGTCCGTGGCCACCAGCGCCATGCTGACGCCGTCGCGCACTTCGAAGCCCAGGCGATAGCGGCGTATCGGTTCGCTCTCGGCCGCCGTCAAGCTGCGGCCCGCGTCGAGGATGGGCAAGCCGCCCGGCAGCTTGGCCGGATGCAGGCTCGTGATGGCCGGCGTATTCACGGTCAGCAAGTCAAACGTGCGCAGGAAGATGTTGGGCGCGACGTTGACGATGGCCGTCGTGCCGTCGCGCATGTCCACGGTGACGGGCTTGCCGTCCACCCGTATCCAGCCGCCCGGTTTCAGATCGCCCGCATCGATGATGACGGGCGCCGAATCGCCGAGGCCCAGCCCGTTCGTATAAAACACATAGCCGACGTGCGTGCCGAGGATTTGCGTCAACGGCGCCAGGCTGGCGGGCGCCACCGAAGGGATGGCTGCCGGGTCGTCGCTGCCGCCGGGCCAGGACCATTCGCCGATGAGGAAGCGGTATTCGAGCGGGTTGGCGGGGATAGCGCTGTTGCGCAGCGGACAATTGCCCTTCAAGGTGACGCCGCCGGCGAATACATACGAGGCGCCGGGGCCGCCCGCATAGCCTTGCGCGGAAAAGCCGGCCAGCGAGGGAAACGGGTGGATGTCGAAGATTTCCACCTGCTGCCAGTGGGGCACACCTTCCACGTCCGGCGGCAAGACTTCTTTTGAGCACAATTCCACGCAGAAGCAATGGCCCACGTTTTCGCGCCCCGGCTGGCGGCCGTTGGCCTGCGTTTCCGACAGGATGGTGACGCTGCCCAGTTGCGCCGTGAAATACACGTCGGGCCCGCTGGCGAATTCCACGTTGATGAATGGTGAAAATGGCGTGAGCGTGAAGTCCGACGTCAGATAATCGATGCGGAAGCGCCCGCCGGCGTCCGTCACCGCGACGCCGAGCGCATCGTCCTGCAGCCAGTCGGCGTCGAAGGCCCGCACGGTGGCGCCGGCGATGGGCGCGTGGGGAGCGTCGCAGGTGCGCAGCCGGCCGCAAATGGTCCAAGCGCCGAAGCGGGCGCGCACCAGGCACCAGAAGCGTTGCGGCAGGCAATAGTCCCAGATCGCGAGGAAGTCGTTTTCGGCCTGGCGCCAGCGGGGCTGGATGGTGGTGATGGAAAACTGCAGCGGTACGGGGTCTTTCGGCCCCGGTTTCAAGCGCGGCACGGTAGGGCACAGGATATCGACTTCCACGGCTTCGCCCTGGTAATCGCCTGCCAAGGTGAAACTGTAGTTGCCGTCCTCGTCCGTCCGCGCTTCGGCCAGCAGGAACGGTGCTTTCGCCTGCACCTCTTCTTCCGTGAGGATGGCGAAGGTTTCCTTGGCGCTGGCCATGGCCAGCGCCGTGACGTTTTGCGACTCGCGCGGCCGGTACAGGCGCACGATGACGTGGGATAAGGCTTCAGGACACTCGGCACAGATCAAGCCGCATAGCTTGCCTCGCAGGATATAGGCCATGATGGCTCCCTTGCTGATGTGGACGGCGCGACGCCCGGAATGGCGGCGCTGTTACCAAGCTAGCAAATGGGCAGCGGTCGGGCTTGATCCTGCGTAAAAGTATGGCTATTTGATCAGCGCCAGCACGTCGCGGAAGCGTGGGTGCTTGCAGTCGCGCAGCCACTCGAAGGCCAGCATCTCCACCGTCACCAGATGGGCGCCCAGCTTGCCCAGGCGGGCCAGCGCCGCGTCGCGGCTGGCCCCCTGGCGCGAACCGACGGCATCGATGGCGATGATGACCTCGTACCCCAGCTCCAGCAGGCCGATGGCCGTCTGCAGCATGCACACATGGGCTTCGCAGCCCGTGACGACGATCTGTTTGCGCCCGGCGGGCAGCATCTGCTGCAAGCCGTCAAAGCAGGCGCCGAAATGCGTCTTGTGCAAGGTCCGTTCGCACAGAGCGGCGATCTCTTCCACGTTCGGCCCCAGTCCCTGGCGGTTCTGTTCCGTGCCCAGCACGGGCACGTCGAGCAGGCGGGCGATCTTTGCCAGGCGCAGGTTTTGCGCCAGCACGAGACCGGCGTCGTGGATGGCCGGCATCAAGCGGCCTTGCAGATCGACAATGACCAGCACGGCCTGGTTCGCATCCATCAGCATGGCGTTCTCCTTATTAGTATGTGGCGACAGTGTAGCGCGCCGCAGCGTGCTCAAGCTGGCCAGCTGGGCGTGGCCGTTTCACCCATCAGGTAGGCGTGGTTCAAATCGATGGCGCTGCGCAGGTAATTCCACAGGGCGCTGACCCTGGCGATGTTGCGCCGTTCGCTCGGTGAAATCATCCAGAAGGCGCGCAGCAGGTCGATCTCGCCGTCGAGCACGGGCACCAGTTCGTTCGACTGCTGGGCCACGAAGCAGGGCAGGATCGCCAGCGCCTGGCCCGCGCGCGCCGCGTGGTACTGGGCGATCACGCTGGTGCTGCGAAACGCGCGCAGGGAATCGGGCGCCACGTTGTCCATGTAGCGCAGTTCCGAACTGAAGACCAGGTCGTCCACGTAGCCGATGATCGGGTGCTGCGCCAGCTGCGCCACGCTGGTGATCGGCGCGTGGCGCGCCAGGTAGGCCGGCGTGGCGTACAGTTTCAGCCGGTAGTCGGACAATTTGGTCACCACGTACGGGCCGGACAGGGGGCGTTCGATGGAAATGGCCACGTCCGCCTCGCGCTTGGACAGGCTGACGAAACGGGGCACGGCGATCAGGTCCACGCTGATGTGCGGGTAGCGTCCGCAAAACTGCGCCAGGTGGGGCGCCAGCACGATGGCGCCGAAGCCCTCGGTGGCGCCCAGGCGCACCTGGCCCGACAGCAGCCGGTTATGTTCGCCCAGTTCCTCGGTGGCGGCAAACACCGTGCTTTCCATCGTTTCCGCGTATTCCATCAGGCGGTGGCCCTCGGGCGTCAGCTGGTAACCCACGTAGTTGCGGTCGAACAGCTGCGTGCCCACCTGCTCCTCGAACTTGCGCATGCGCCGCGACACGGTGGAGTGGTCGATGCCCAGCTTTTTCGCCGCATCGACGAGGCCGGCGCTGCGCGTCAGTTCCAGGAAGACCCGTACATTGTCCCAATCGAGCATGGCAAACCCTCTCTGTGCATTTTTGCAAAGGAATTATGCATTAATTTCACTTGAGCGCATATTTTTACACATGCAGAATGCATCTACACATATAAGAAAAACCCATCCACCTGGAGACACGCATGAAAAAAACCGTTCTGGCCATGGGCGCGCTGGCGCTTACCCTGTCCTTTGGCGCGCACGCGCAGATTTCCGATGGCGTCGTCAAGGTCGGCATCCTGACCGACATGTCCGGCCCGTATTCGGCCATGGGCGGGCGCGGCTCCGTCGTCGCCAGCCAGATGGCCGTCGAGGATTGTCTGAAGGCCGAATGCAAGGGCATGAAGATCGAGATCCTGTCGGCCGACCACTTGAACAAGGCCGATATCGCCGCTTCCAAGGCGCGCGAATGGATAGACCGCGACAAGGTCGACGCCATTGCCGATCTGACCAATTCCTCGGTGGCCCTGTCCGTGCAAAAGCTGATGAAAGAGAAGGGCGGCATCGCCATGTTCAGCGGCCCCGCCACGGGGCGCCTGACCAATGAAGACTGCTCGCCGAACGGCTTCCACTGGATGTTCGACACGTATTCGCAGGCGGCCGGCACGGCGGCGGCGCTGACCAAGCTGGGGCAAAAATCGTGGTACTTCGTCACCGTCGATTATGCGTTCGGCCACTCGTTGGAAAAGGATGCCAGCGATGTCGTCAAGCGCAATGGCGGCACCGTCGTGGGCGCCGTGCGCCATCCGCTGAACGCCTCCGATTTCTCGTCCTTTCTGGTGCAGGCGCAAGGCTCGAAAGCGCAGGTGATCGGCCTGGCCAATGGCGGCGCGGACACGGTATCGGCCATCAAGCAGGCGCGCGAGTTCCGCATCGGCAGCGGCAAGGACCAGCGCCTGGCCGCCTTGCTCGTGTTCCTGTCCGACGTGCACGCGCTGGGGCTGGACACGGCCCAGGGCCTCGTCTACGCGGACGGCTTTTACTGGGATTACGACGACCGCAGCCGCGCGTTCGCCAAGCGCTTCGAAGCGCTCAACAAGGGCGCCAAGCCGACCATGGTGCAGGCGGGCGTGTATTCGAGCGTCTACCACTACCTGAAATCGGTGGCGGCGGCGAAGAGCGACGACTCGAAGATCGTCGCCCAGAAGATGCGCGAGCTGCCGATCAAGGACTCGGTGATGAACAATGCCTCGATCCGTCCCGATGGCCGCGTCATCCACGACATGTATCTGGTGCAGGTCAAAACCCCGGCCGAATCGAAAGGCGCGTGGGACTACCTGAAAGTGCTGTCCACCATTTCCGCCGACCAGGCGTTCAAGCCCATGGATGGGGCGGCGTGCAATCTCGTTAAAAAATAATTTTAGTCTATCGACGGAACAGTAGAAGGCCGGGGTCAGACCCGCCGGGTCTGACCCCAGTACTCCGCTGCTCCGCCGAGTCATATGAACATCGCACACCCGGAGCCTCAACCATGAACCAAGCCCTCACCCAAGTCCCCGCCATCCCCCTGCATATAGCCGGCAAGCACCACGCTTCGACCAGCACCGAATGGCGCGACGTCATCAATCCGGCCACGCAGGAAATCGTCGCCAAGGTGCCGTTTTCCACGCCCGACGAAGTGAACCTGGCCGTCGCCACGGCCAAGGAAGCGTTCAAGACCTGGCGCAACACGCCGCTGGCGGCGCGCATGCGCATCATGCTCAAGTACCAGCACCTGATCCGCGAAAACATCGGCACCCTGGCCGAACTGATCACCCGCGAACACGGCAAGACTTTGCCTGACGCGGAAGGGGAGGTGATGCGCGGCCTGGAAGTGGTCGAGCACGCGTGCTCGATCGCCACCTTGCAGCTGGGCGAGATCGCGGAAAACGCGGCCACCGGCGTCGACGTGTACAACATCTACCAGCCGCTGGGCGTGGGCGCCGGCATCACGGCCTTCAATTTCCCCGTCATGCTGCCGTGCTTCATGTTCCCGATCGCTATCGCCTGCGGCAATACGTTCGTATTGAAACCGTCGGAGCAGGATCCATCCTCGTCGATGTACCTGGTCGAACTGATGTACCAGGCGGGCTTGCCGGCCGGCGTCTTGAACGTCGTGCATGGCGGCGCCGACGTCGTCAACATGCTGTGCGACCATCCTGACATCAAGGCCGTCTCCTTCATCGGTTCCACCCATGTGGGCACGCATGTGTACCGCCGCGCCAGCGAATCGGGCAAGCGCGCGCAATCGATGATGGGCGCGAAAAACCATTGCGTGGTGCTGGCCGACGCCAACAAGGAGCAGGCGATCAATAACCTGATCGGCGCGGCGTTCGGCGCGGCCGGCCAGCGCTGCATGGCCAATTCCGTCGTGGTGCTGGTGGGCGAGGCCCGCTCCTGGCTGCCGGAAATCGTCGCCCGCTCGCAAGCCCTGAAAGTGGGGCCGGGCAGCGACCGCACGGCCGACCTGGGACCGATGGTGTCCAAGGCCGCCATGCAGCGCGCGGAAAAGCTGATCCAGGCGGGCGTGGACGAAGGCGCGCAGCTGCTGCTCGACGGCCGCGGCCACAAGGTGGCCGGCTACGAGGGCGGCAATTTCATGGGGCCGACGATTTTCTCGAAGGTGGCCGCATCGAACTCCGTCTACACGCAGGAGATTTTCGGCCCCGCCATGTGCGTCGTCGAGACGGATACCCTGGACCAGGCCATTGCCTTCATCAACGCGAACCCGAACGGTAACGGCACCTCGATCTTCACCTCGTCCGGCTGGGCGGGGCGCAAGTTCCAGAACGAGATCGACGTGGGGCAGGTGGGCATCAACGTGGCCATTCCCGTGCCCGTCGCCTACTTCAGTTTCACGGGCTCGCGCGCGTCGAAACTGGGTGATCTCGGCCCGAACGGCAAGCAAGCCTTGTACTTCTGGACGCAAACGAAGACCGTCACGGCGCGCTGGTTCGCCCCGGACGACGGCGGCAGCGGCGTCAATACCACCATCTCGATGAAATAAGGGGACGCCATGGGCACCAATATCGTTTTCATCGGCCTGGGGAACATGGGGCTGCCCATGGCGCAAAACCTTGTGCGGGCCGGCCATGCGGTGACGGGTTTTGACCTGGTGCCGGCCAGCGTGCGGCAGTTTGCCGACGGCGGCGGCCTCGTCTCCGATGACCAGGCGGCGGCGATTCAGGCCGCCGATATCGTCATCACCATGCTGCCGGCCAGCCGGCATGTTCTCGGCGCGTACCTTGGAGACGCGGGCATTCTGGCGCAGGCGCGGCCCGGTACCTTGCTGATCGACTGTTCGACGATTTCCACCGAGGCGGCACGCCAGGTGGGCCGCGCGGCGCAGGAGCAGGGCATGCCCATGCTGGACGCGCCTGTTTCGGGCGGCACGGCGGGCGCCACCAACGGCACCCTGACCTTCATGGTGGGCGGCGAAGCATCCGCGCTGGCGGCGGCGCGGCCCTATCTGGACGTCATGGGCAAGGCCATCTTCCATGCGGGCGGCTCGGGCTGCGGCCAGACGGTCAAGATCTGCAACAACATGCTGCTGGGGATACTGATGATCGGCACCAGCGAAGCGATCCGCCTGGGCGTGGCCAATGGGCTCGATCCCAAAGTGGTGTCGGACGTGATGGCGAAAAGCTCGGGCCGCAACTGGACCCTGGACGTGTACAACCCGTGCCCGGGCGTGGCGGAAAACGTGCCCGCGTCGCGCGGCTATACGGGCGGCTTCGGCGTCGACCTGATGCTGAAAGACCTGGGCCTGGCCGTGGAAAGCGCGCTGGCCAGCGGAGCGAGTGTGCCGCTGGGCGCCTTGTCGCGCAATTTATACAGTTTGCACAGCAAGGCGGGATCGGGCGCGCTGGATTTTTCCAGCATCTATCAGATGCTGGGCGATAAAACTTAAGGTTGCTGCGCCTGCAGGGCGGCCAGTTCCGCCCTGGCTTTCTCCAGCTTGCCTTCCAGCTTGGCGATTTTCTTTGGCTGTTTATTGGCTTCCTGGGCCAGGCGCAGCGAACGCTCCGTCTGGTTGACTTTCGCCTGCGCCTTGACGATTTTCTTGTTGTGGCGCTCGACCAGGGTGCTGTCGCGGCAGTGGGCGTTGACTTCATCGAGCGCGCGCGTGAGGCCCGCGACCTTGTCGGACAAGCCCTGTTCTTTGGCCTGGCGCAATTCGCTGCGGATGCTTTCGCGCTTGGCGGCGCAGCCGGCCAGCTGGGTGTCGGCGGCGCTGGCGGCTCCGCTTGCGGCGATGGCAAGGAGCAAGGTCAGGGCGGTTTTCGATAGATGGTTCATAGTGTTCCTGTATCAGTGGCGGGCCCGTGCAATGTAAGCCCGCCGGGGTGCCCTGTCAAACTTCGCCTACCGTGCGCGCCTGTCCCGCATGGCATCGGCTACCATGCGTGTTTTCTTCTTTCCGACACCGCCGCATGCCCAAGAAATTACTCTGTCTGATTCCTTTTCTGCTGCCGCTGCCCGTCCTGGCGCAAACTCCGCCCACCTTGCTCGACCTGCAGCTGATCGCCATCAAGGCCAGGGCGGATGTGGCTAGCCATAGCCCGCAAAGTATCACCGAATTTGCCGACGCCCGGCGGCTGGCGGAAACGGGCGACGTGGAGGCGCAGCTGGAACTGGCGCGCATGCTGCAGCTGGGCATCGGCACGCCGCAAGACACGGCGCTATCGATGGCCTGGGTGCGCAAGTCGGCCGAGGGCGGCTATGCGCCGGCGCAATCGGCTTTGGGCCTGGCCTATGCCGTGGGCGGCAAGGTACCCATCGACCGTGTGCAGGGCGAATACTGGCTGCGCAAGGGCGTGGCGCAAGGCGACGCACTGGCGCAAACCATCCTGGCGCTGGAATTTATCGATGGCGGCAGCAGTGCCGAAGAACAGGCGCTGGCCATCACCTGGCTGAAGGCGGCGGCGAACGAGCAACACTTTGTGCCCGCCTACAATGCGCTGGGCGAGCACCTGATGCGTGCCGCCACCGATGAGCAGCAGCGCGGCGAGGCTTTCCGCTGGTATGACAGATCGGCGCGTGAAAAGGAGCCGGCCGGCATGCGCAACCTGGCCCGCGCGCACGAACTGGGCCTGGGCGTGAAACAGTCGGACAAGCTGGCCCTGGTGTGGTACGAACGGGCGGGATGGAGCGGCGACGTGCCCGCCATGCGGCGCATGGTCGATGTGTACGTCAAGGGCGAACTGGGACAACAGGCGAATGCCGAAGACGCCGCCGAATGGCGCGGCAAATTGGCTGAAAAGGAAAACAAATGAAGACTATGTTGTTCATCTTGAGCCTGGCGCTGGCGCAGCCCGTCCCGGCGCAACAGGCGTCCGCCAAAGCACCGCGCCAGCATCCGGCGCTGGCCGAATTCGACACGCGCGGCCTCGATGACATGCGCGCAAAGGTGCGGGCCGTGATCGACCGCCCGGCCGACCTGTCGCCGGACAAGGTCGCCGCCTTCGACAAGACGCGCGCCGCTGCGGAAGGGGGCGACACCGCCGCCCAGCTGGAACTGGCGCAGATGCTGCACGAGGGCGAGGGCACGCCGCGCGATATCGACGCCGGCCTGGCGTGGATGAAGAAATCGGCCGAAGGCGGCTATGGTCCGGCGCAGGCTTTCCTGGGCGTGGCCTATACCTTGGGCCAGGGCGTGGCCATCGACCGCAAGCTGGGCGAATACTGGTCGCGCAAGGGCGCCGCGCAAGGGGTGGAACTGGCCAACTTCATGGTGGCGCAGCACTTTGAAAATATCCACAGCAGCGCGGAAGAGCAGGCGCACGCGCTGCACTGGCTCAAGTACTATGCTGAAAACGGCTTCATCCCCGCCTACAATGAAATCGGCTACCGCCTGATGATGACGGCGAAGGGCGAGGCGCAGCGCAAGGAGGCGTTCGGCTGGTACATGAAGTCGGCCAAGGCGCTCGATCCGTCGGGCTTGAACAACGTGGCCTACTCGTATGAAGTGGGGCAGGGCGCACCGCAGAGCGACGAAGCGGCCCTGGGCTGGTACGAGATGGCGGCCATCGCCAAAAGCCCGCCGGGCCAGACGGGCTTTGCGCGGCTGCTGGAGCAGGGCCGTGGCGGCCCGACCCGGCAAGGGCCGGCTCCTGAACCGTTCGAGTTGTACCTGCTGGCCGCAAAGCAGGGCGACGCTGAAGCCATCGAACGGCTGGTCAAGGTGTACGATAAGGGCGAGCTGGGACAGGCGGCCGACCCCGCGCAGGCCGCACTGTGGCGTGAAAAGCTCAGGCTGGCCAAGACGCCTTGACGGGGCATGACGGCGCGGAAACGGCATGCTATCATCATTGTTATCGATAACAATATCATGAGAGAACCATGAATCCCGATTTCCGCTCCAAGGCGATGCTCGAAGCGCATATCCTGCACACGATGCACTTTTATCACCCGCGCGCCATTGACCCCAGCGGCGGCTTTTATCATTTCTTCCTCGACGATGGCACCGTGTACGACGCCAGCACGCGCCACCTGGTCAGCAGCACGCGCTTCATCTTCAATTACGCCATGGCGTACCGCCGTTTCGGCGGCGACGATTACCAGGCGGCCCTGCGCCACGGCGTGGCCTTTTTGCGCGACGCGCACCGCGACGCGGCCACGGGCGGCTACGCCTGGCAACTGTCGTGGAAAGACGGCGTCAAGACGGTCGAAGACGGCGCCAACCACTGCTACGGCCTCGCTTTCGTGCTGCTGGCCTATGCCCACGCCTTGCAGGCGGGGATGCCGGAAGCGCGCGCCTACCTGGACGAAACGTTCGAATTGATGGAGCAGCGCTTCTGGCTGCCCGAACACGGCCTGTATGCGGACGTGGCCAGCGCCGACTGGTCTGCTCCGGATGGCTACCGTGGCCAGAACGCGAACATGCATGCGTGCGAAGCGATGCTGGCCGCGTTCGAAGCGACGGGCGAGGCACGCTACCTGCACCGCGCAGAGACGCTTGCGCAGAATATCACCGTGCGCCAGGCGGATCTGGCGAACGGCATGATCTGGGAACACTACACGCCCGACTGGGCCATCGACTGGGATTACAACCTGCACGACAAGAGCAATATCTTCCGCCCGTGGGGCTACCAGCCCGGCCACTTCACGGAATGGGCCAAGCTGCTCTTGATCATGGAGCGGCACGCCAAGTTCATGGCCGGTCCGTCCGGCTGGCTGCTGCCGCGCGCGCGCGAACTGTACGACACTGCCCTGGACAAGGCCTGGGATGGCGCGCATGGCGGCATTTACTACGGTTTCGGCCCGCAAGATGAAATCTGCGATGGCGACAAATACTTCTGGGTGCAGGCGGAAAGCTTCGCCGCGGCCGCCGTGCTGGCCGTGCGCACGGGCGACGACGCCTACTGGCAAAGCTACGACAAGATCTGGGACTACAGCTGGAAGCACTTCGTCGACCATGAACACGGCGCCTGGTACCGCATCTTGACGCCCGAGAACCAAAAAATCAGCAACGAGAAAAGTCCGGCCGGCAAGACCGATTACCACACCATGGGCGCCTGCTATGAAGTGCTGAACGCGATTGGCGGTGCGGCATGAGTGCTTCTTTCCCCGCTTTTGTGTCGGCAGGCGAAGCGCTGACGGACATGCTGCGCACGGGCGCGGACACCTGGAGCAGCCAGGTGGGCGGCTCGACCTGGAACGTGGCGCGCGTGATGGCGCGCCTGGGCGTGCCCAGCGCCTTTGCGGGCGCCGTCAGCCGCGACGTCTTTGGCGACGCGCTGGCCGCTGCCACCGACGTGGCGGGCCTGGACATGCGCTTCCTGCAGCGCCATGCGAAGTCGCCGCTGCTGGCCATCGTGCATGAACTGCACCCGCCCACGTATTACTTCATCGGCGACGACAGCGCCGACCTGCATTTCGACGCGGCGCTTTTGCCGGCCGGCTGGATGCAGGGCGCGCAATGGGTGCATTTCGGCGGCATCAGCCTGGCGCGCGAACCGCTGGCGGGCAAGCTGGTGGCGCTGGCGCAGGAACTGAAGGCGGCTGGCGTGAAAATCAGCTACGACCCGAATTTCCGCATCATGATGGATGAACGCTACGACGCCACCCTGCGCCGCATGACGGAGCTGGCCGACGTGATCAAGGTGTCCGATGAAGACTTGGCCGGGCTGTTCCGCCACGGCGACATCGATGGCGCGTTTGCCATGCTGTGCAGCTGGAATCCGCACGCCACATATTTGTATACGCGCGGCGCGCACGGCGCGGCCCTGTACCAGGACGAACGGACATGGCAGGCGGCGCCGCCCGTCATCGAGGTGGTCGACTCGGTGGGGGCGGGCGACGCCAGCATCGGCGGCTTGCTGTACAGCCTGATGTACCGCCCGGATGCCGACGGCGGCCAGCACCTGCGCTTTGCCGTCGCGGCCGGGGCGGGTGCCTGCCTGGCGGCCGGTGCGGCGCCTCCTTCGGTGGAGCTGGTGCAGTCGCTCGAGACACGCACGGTCGTCAGTTAAGTCAGGGTTGGCCTGATCTGCATCAACAAGGTAGCCGCATTTACGCTTGGCCTACCTTGTTGTAAGCAATGCTCCTACATGGCTACCGCAGGGTGCTGCCTACAATGTCGACTTCGTGCTGACATTTGGAGACAACATCATGGCCACCCAATCACCTCAGGCAGCTTCCGTTTCCCAAACACAGGCAGGCATGCCGGACATGGACGCGATCGAGCTGCTGACGCAAGATCATCACACCGTGAAAGACCTGTTCGAGCAGTATGAGGGCCTCAGCGACCGTTCGCTCGTCAGCAAGCGCAAGCTGGCCCTGAAAATCTGTGAGGAACTGAGCAGGCATGCGATGGCGGAAGAAGAAATTTTCTATCCTGCCGTGCGCGAGGCCAGCCGTTCGAACGAAGACTTGATCGATGAAGCCATCGTCGAGCACGCATCGGCCAAGGAATTGATCGCGCAAATCGTCGCCATGGCGCCCGGCGAAGACTTGTACGACGCCAAGGTCAAGGTACTCTCCGAGCAAATCGATCACCACGTACTGGAAGAGGAGAGCGAGATTTTCCCGCGCGCACGCGATACGGAAATCGACCTGCAAGCCATGGGCAGCCAGATCGCGGCGCGCAAGGCGGAAATTGAGCTGCCCGACATGCGGGCGTGAATGCCATGTACGCTTGCTTGTGGCTAGCGAACGCGTCCCGTCGACGCGCGTTCCATCAAGGTAAACGCCATCAAATGATGCGTGGCCGTCGCCGTTTCCCCGGCGCGGCGCTGGCGGATTTCGTCGATGACGAGACTGACGGCGGCGCGCGCCATGTCGGCGATGGGCTGGTGGATGGTGGTCAGCTCGGGCCAGACGGTGGTGGCGACGGGCGTGTCGTCGAAACCGCACACGCTCAGTTCCGCCGGCACCTGCAAGCCCATGCCGTGCGCCACGGCCAGGGTGGCGGCGGCCATGTCGTCGTTGCTGGCGAAGATGGCGCTCGGGTGCGGTGCTTGCGCCAGCAGCTGGCGCGCCGCGTCGAGCCCCGAACGATACGTAAAGTAGCCTTGCGCCACCCTGTGCGGCGCTACCTGCAAGCCCGCTTCCCGCATGGCGTCCTCGAAGGCCTGGCGGCGCAGCAGGGCGGGCGTGTGCGCCGGGTCCCCTTCGATGAAGCCGATGTCGCGGTGGCCCAGTTCGAGCAAATGGCGCGTCATGGCCAGCGCGCCTTCGTAGTCGTCGATGCGCACGGCCGAGACGCCGGGCGAGGGGCGCGCCGTGGCCACGGCGATGGCGGGGATGCCCATGGTATTGAGCTGCGCCAGCACCGTTGGCGAATCGCACAAGGGCGGCGGCACGAGGATGCCGTCCACGCCGGCGGCCACCAGGCAATCGATGCCGGCGCGCTGGCTGCCCTGGTCTTCGCAGCGTTCGAGCAGCAGTTGGCCGCCGCCCTGGCGGCACTGGTCCATGGCGCCGACGAGGAATTCGCTGAGGAAGGCGGCGCTGGGGTTGCTGTATAACAGGCCGATGCGCAGGGTGCCCGTGCGGGCGGCTCTGGCCGCCAGATTGGGCTGGTAGCGCAGGCTGGCGATCGCCGCCTCGACCTTGCCGCGCGTGGCCGTGCTGACGCTGGCGCGCCCGTTGATCACGCGCGATACCGTCATGGCCGACACGCCGGCCACGCGCGCCACGTCGTGCACGGTGGCCCCGCTGGCAGTATCGGGAGCGGCGTGCGCCGCCTTATTCGAGGTGGCCACCGAATTTCAGCTTGCCGCTGATGCGCATGCCGTGCAATTGACCTTCTTCCAGCTCGGCGGCGCTGGTGCGCTGCGCCGTGTCGCGCCGCGCCAGTCCCACCGACAGGATATCGAGCATCATCAGCTGCAGCAGGCGCACGATCATGGGCACGAAATTGAGGTTGCCTTCCGGGTGGTTCAAGGTCAGCAGCACGTCGGCCAGCTTGGCCAGCGGCGAACCGCTGGCCGTGATCGCCAGCACGCGCGCGCCGCAGCCCTGCGCCACCTTGACGGTGCGCAGCAGGTCGGGCAGGGCGCCCGAGCGGGAAATGACCAGCGCCACGTCGCCCGGCTTGAGCATGGCGGCGCTCATTTCCTGCGCCTGCGGGTCGGCAAAGAAGCTGCTGACGATGCCCAGGTTGAGCAGCTTGTGCTGCATGTCGTCGGCCACCACGCGGGCGCTGCCCACGGCCAGCAATTCCACGCGCTGCGCGCCGCGCAGCAGTTCGATGGCCGCCGTCAGCGCCTTCACGTCGAGCATGTCGCGCATGGCCAGCGCGGCTGAGGCATTATTGCCAAGCACCTTGCGCGCCAGTTCCGCGTCGGAGTCCGAGATCTCCACGTGGCAGTGGGCCACCGTGATGGCGCCGCCCGTCAGGCCGGACGCCAGCTTCAATTTGAAGTCGGCCAGGCCCTGCACGCCGATCGAGCGGCAAAAACGCATCACGGTCGGCTGGCTCACGCCCACCCGCTGGGCGATTTCGGCGATCGGCAGCGTGAGCATGGCATTCGGTTCCTTCAGCACCCAGTCGGCCACCTTGCATTCCGATGGGCTCATGCGCCCGCGCGCCTGGCGCACGGATTCCAGTACGGGCGCGCCGGTATGGGCGCGCTTGAGCTTTTGCGCCAGGATGGCGGCGATGCCGAGGAATGTCGGCAGTTCGGCCGTGATCAGGAAGGTGGGAATCTGCGCCAGGTATTCGTTCAGGCGGCCCTTCTGTTCGAAGCGGGCGCGGAACTGCGACTGTTCGAACAGGGGACCCAGGCGCGGCACGATGCCCCCGCCTATATAGATGCCGCCCAGCGCGCCCAGGGTCATGGCCACGTTGCCGGCGATGGAGCCGAGGATGGCGCAAAAGCAGTCCACCGCTTCCAGGCACACGTCGCATTCATTGTTCAGGGCGCGGCTGGTGATGTCGGCCGCCAGCAGCGTCGGCGCATCGGGTTTGCCGGCGCGCTCGGACAGGGCGCGGTAGATCAGTTCCAGCCCCCGCCCGGAAGCGAGGCGTTCGGCCGAGACGTGCGACAGCTCGCGCCAGGCGAAGGACAGCACGTCCATTTCGCGCTGGTCGCACGGAGCGAAGCTGACGTGGCCCCCTTCGCTGCCCAGCGCGATCCAGCGGTCTTCCGCGGGGATCATGCCCGACACGCCCAGGCCCGTGCCCGAACCGAGCAAACCGATGACGCTGTCGGCGCGCGCCATGCCGCCGCCGATCTGCTGGCGCTGGTCGGGCCGCAGATAGGGCAGGGCCATGGCCAGCGCCGTGAAGTCGTTCACCACCAGCAGGGTATCGAGACCCAGCGCGGCGCGCATGGCCTCGATCGAGAAGAACCAGTGATGGTTCATCATGCGGATATTGTCGTCGTCGATGGGATTGGCGATGGCGATGGCCGCATGGCGCACGCGCGCCGAACCGGCGGCGCGCGCTTCGTCGCTGTCAATATACGCGGTGATGGCGTCGAGCAGCGACGCGTAGTCGTCGCAGGGCAGCACGGCCACCGCTTCCAGATGGCCCTGGCGCGTTTCCAGCACGAAGCGGGCATTGGTGCCGCCGATGTCTGCCAGCAGGCGGGGCCCTTCGCTGAAACGCTCCGCCGGATCGCTGCCTGCTACTTCCATTTTTTCATCAATTTTCATGGCGGTGCCTAGTCTCGTATGCGTGCACGGTCGTGGCCGCGCACTGTCGTTATGGCAAAAACCAAGGATTTTAATTCGTATACGTGCCGCGTGCCGAAAAATGCGGGGTGCTTGCGCAAATGCCCGTCCACCGGGCCGGATGGGGGGGCGCCAGCGGAAAAAAACAGGGCAGTCAACCCGTATATCGGTACGCAAATAAAGTGTCGCAGAGTAGTCGTAGGATTACAACATAATATGTTGATATTTGTTCGTAGTATAGTTACTATGTCCCTGCTGGAAAGAATTCTGGCCAGTACATTCGGCCACGAATGACTAGATAAAAAATAACTACTGAGGAGACTTACCATGCTGCATCGCAACATGTTGAAGGCCGTGTTGAAGACACTGCCAGCTGCCATCGTCTTGGCCATCGCCAGCGGTTCCGCTGCCGCCGACCCCATGTATCCATCCGATTCCGAAGGCTTCCACGGCTACCTGCGCGCCGGCGCCGGCAGCAATACCTCGGGCGACGGCGGTTCGCAAGGCTGCTTCGGTCTGGGCGGCAACACCATGAAATATCGTCTGGGCAATGAGTGCGACGCCTACACGGAATTCGGCTACACCAAGTCCGTCGCCAAGTCCGGCGGCGTGAACTACCTGGCCACGATCTGGGTCAACGCCTACGCGCCGAACTCCGATTTCGG